>DATJLF010000017.1:0-25866 GCA_035490715.1 Cellvibrio sp. | reverse complement strand
CTACAACCAGAACAATCCCTACAAGTTGGTCTTCGGTTGGCACTGGCGTGGTGGTAGTGCGAACGATGTTGTGGGCCAAGGCTACTACGGTATGAAAAGTCTCTCTAATAACAGTGCGATTTTCGTGGCGCCTGATCGTGCTGCGGGCACCGACGGATGGACAAATGCCAATGGCCGCGACATCGCTTTCTTGCAGTCGATGCTAACCCAACTGAAGTCATCCCTGTGTATCGACGAAAGCCGTATCTTCTCTACCGGTTGGAGTTACGGTGGCATGATGTCATTTGCAGTGGGCCGAGAGTTGCCAAGCACCTTCCGTGCTATCGCGCCTGTATCAGGTGCCTTCTTGACGCCTCATGTGGATAGCGGTTCGGCGACGGCGGCCTGGATTGCGCACGGCACTAGCGACAACGTGGTTAGCCATAGCTCAGGTGCTCAAGCCCGTGATGCTTATCTCAGGGCTAACGGTTGCCCTAACACGACTGTGCCGGTGCAGCCATCTCCCTGTGTGGAGTACCAAAACTGCTCATCAGGTAAACCTGTTGTCTGGTGTTCGTTCAACGGTGGGCATACCCAGCCATCATTCTACAGCTCTGGAGCGTGGAATTTCTTTAATCGGTTCTAATGCGTGAGACAAAGGCAACAGTGATAAAAATAGCGCTCTTCGGAGCGCTATGCAGGTGCCCGGTTAAGTGGTTGCGATGGTGTGCATTTAATGGCGGTCATTGGCCATCGCAACATGATGCCGGCCAACCGGAAAGCTGGATTCCAACCGAAGCCTGGAATTTTATCAAACAATTTTAAAAAATAATTTTCAAAAAGCATTCGATAGCTTCCCTGGACTTTGCCCGGCTAACCGCCGGGCCTTTTTATTAATAATTCCGGCAATTAACAACAGGAAAAATAAAAATGCGTCGTTTTACTTTTTGCTCGGTCATTA
Source organism: Cellvibrio sp. (assembly GCA_035490715.1). Lineage (GTDB taxonomy): Bacteria > Pseudomonadota > Gammaproteobacteria > Pseudomonadales > Cellvibrionaceae > Cellvibrio. The sequence goes on along the minus strand of DATJLF010000017.1, from coordinate 24,926 downwards.
CCCTCATGGTTAAATTCCGGTTTTCAAGCGGAATTAGCTATAAATTACAAGCACAAAGGGATTGTCATCACTGTAGGCAAATTAACTAATCCATATTATTAAACCAATAAAGCCATTGAATTTTCACTCACTCTATAGATCGTTTTTTCAATCTATACGCTTTTTTACTCAGATAAATTTATAACCAAATAAATTTTTTATAGATTTTTTTATGAACGCGTTTTTACAAATCAGGATGTAATCGAATTCATCCTGATATTACTTACATACTAGCTTATCAATTTCGAATATTTATTTTTTCACTTCATTGAAACGCCTATAAAAGTATTGTATGTTTTAATTATGGTAATTTTGACCACAAGATAAATTTCTCACTGAAAAATTGTCACTGTATAAATTTATGTCCTTTATTTTTATAAAAGCCAATATCAGTGATTATTTAAAAAAATGCTGCAAGATTAAACTGCAGTTTATTGATGTACCTAAAAATTAATGCCTGGAACTAAAATGCTAAGTGTATCCATTTATGATTTTATAAAAGTCAAAATAGCTTCTATGGAGTATGCTCCGGGAAGAAATTTTTCTGAAATGGATTTGGCCAAAGAGCTAGGCACGCCCAGATCCAAAGTTCGCGAAGCATTTAACTTGTTAGCACAGGATCAATTGGTTCAAATTATTCCACAACGATGCACTACCATCTGCAAACTGGACTTGGGAAATATCCTGGATTCGATTTTTATTGTCAGATCTATTTTGATAGCGGTCGTTAAAGATGTGCACTCACAGAATATTGAAAAGGAGTTAACGATTTCCCAATTGAGGGAAGATATATCCACATTGGAAAAGAATGCAGCGTTTTTAGATACTGATTTTTTTAAGGTGGATCATCATTTCTACCAGGCACTTTCCGGACTAAATGGATTTCCGCGCCTGAATAAGATCATTTTCAAGGAAAAGGTCAATATCGATAGAACACTTAGATTATCAATAGGGCGAAGAAGTGATTACGCATCCATCGTCAAACTCTATGGCAATGTTCTGGATGGTTTGCTGGCAGGCGCCCCGGAAAAATCAATAAAAGCCATATGCGAAATAGCCAGCACACTGGAGAAATACGCCAACATGACGGCTAAATTTCATCCCACACTATTCAAATAATTTTTTAATGCGGGAGTGCGCCTTCACATTATTGACAATAATGGTAAATATTCGACTCATGCTAGAAATTACATGTTTATTTTTTGCGCTCTATAACATGACAAGCAAAAGCTAAATGCTCGATATTTATTATGCAATATCAATTAAACAGTTGTTAATAATCCAGGTCATTGACGTAACCGTAATTACCCTCTGGAGATTTTTGTTCTTTAAAAAGATAAGGTACTTTTTTTAAAGGGAAAAAATTGTTAAGCAGAGATTATCTTACAGTTACTTCTGGCTTGGACAGTAAACAAACCAATATCGAAATTGCGGATCGATTTAATTACAACAAGACCCCCTATCTGGAATTCGGTAATACCTCTGTCGTCGCTGGCAAATACGACACAGAGTCACTACTAATCGGTCTTTACTCCTCTACAGGCAGCATTGGTAATAAGGCTAAAAACCTGGAGTCTAATAATGAAACAAATCATTCATAAAAGTATCAACACCAAGAAAAAAAATATGGGAAAAGGCATTATTGCTTCCCTCATTTGTGCAGCAGCATTAGGAGTGTCTGCAGTAAACGCACAAACACTCACCAGCAATTCGACAGGTACCAATAACGGATTTTATTACTCATTCTGGAAGGATTCGGGCAATGCGTCGATGACCTTACATTCTGGCGGTCGATATGCCTCACAATGGAATAGCGGCACTAACAATTGGGTAGGCGGAAAAGGCTGGAATCCTGGCAGCAGTTCGAAAGTCGTTAGCTACTCAGGTTATTACGGTGTCAGCAATAGCCAGAACTCCTATCTGGCACTATATGGCTGGACCAGAAGCCCGCTGATCGAATACTACGTTATTGAAAGTTACGGCTCATACAATCCTGCAAGCTGTTCTGGCGGTACTGATTACGGCAGTTTCCAAAGTGATGGTGCAACCTATAACGTTCGTCGTTGCCTGCGCACCCAGCAGCCTTCAATCGATGGAACCCAAACTTTTTATCAATATTTCAGCGTGAGAAATCCGAAAAAAGGATTTGGAAATATTTCCGGCACCATCACCTTTGCTAACCACGCAAATTTCTGGAGAAGCAAAGGCCTGAATTTGGGTAATCACAATTACATGGTATTAGCGACCGAGGGTTATCAAAGTAATGGTAGCTCAGACATTACCGTGAGCGAAGGTGGCAACAATAATGGCGGCGGCGGTAGCTCAAGCTCAACGCCCTCCAATGGCGGAAGCAAAACTATTGTGGTTCGTGCACGCGGCACTGCTGGTGGTGAAAGTATAACCCTCAAGGTAAATAATCAGGCAGTACAAACCTGGACATTATCTACCGGTTACAACAATTACACTGCTACAACGAGTTTATCCGGTGGAAGCCTGGTGGAGTTTACCAACGATGGCGGTAATCGCGATGTGCAAATTGATTACATCAGTGTGAATGGTTCTGTTCGTCAATCCGAACAACAAACTTATAACACCGGTGTTTATCAAAATAATGCGTGTGGCGGGGGCAACGGTGGTAGCGAATGGCTTCATTGCAACGGAGCGATTGGTTACGGGAATCTTTAACCTGGCCTGATTAGCATTATTGTTGATGTATTTTGACAAAAAGGTGCAGGCAGGGATCGCCTGCCCTTTTTTAATCAAGAGCATTCAGCTATGAAACTCTCCCTGTTTAATATTCATGATGTTGCTTTGTTTATAACAGTCACGTTATGTTTATTCCTTGCCATGTTTCAATTTTTCTATCCTGATAAAAACAGGATTGCGAAATATTTTCTGCTTATATTTTTAATCGATATTGCTATTGGTGTAGGTGCTGTATTATTGCTCTGGCAACCAGCGCTGAAAATACACCCATTAATTGACAGCTACATCATTCCTTATATTTTATTTGGATCGCTGTTATTAAAAGGACCCCTACTCTACGGTTATGTCTCCGCGGTTACAGAGCCGGAGTATCGGTTTGAACCCTTCGATTTTTTTCATTTAATGCCCATCATTATTTATTTTTTAGTGCTCGCCATAACCAGCCACAACACCGGCAATGGGCATTTACACAGTGATAAATTAACTCGTATCCTGGCACTCTATGAGTGGCACTCGGTCAAAATAATTCCGTTGATCTATGCACTCATGGCAGTACATAAAGTGAAGTTGCATCGCCAGCATGTGAAAAATCAGTCGCCAGAAATTTCACCCGGCATGTTATGGCTGAATATTGTAGTGTGGGGAGCTTTGTTTAATTGGGGCTGGTCATTAGCAACCCATCTACTGGGGTTCTACTTTGGGGCATCCATTGCCGATCAATTTGGTATTCTGGATAACTACATAACCTCGGGATTAATCAGCGTACTTCTAGCCTACAGCCTCATACATATCAATAAACAACTATCTATTAATATAAATTCAAGGGATGCATTTCCGGAATTAAATACCGAGAGTAAAGTTGTTGAAAAAATTGTCCGCAGCATGGAAGTAGAAAAATTATTCCTCAATCCACGTTTGAATATCGAGCGCATGGCGGAGCATATTAACCTTCCTTATCGCGATGTTTCAGCGCTGATTAATAAGCACTTCCATGTTAATTTTAATGAGTACGTTAATCTCTATCGCATTAATGAAGCAAAAAGACTATTGTCAGATACACAATTGTTCAATGTTCCGATCAATGAAATTTATGTTCAGGCTGGCTTTAACAGTAGATCTGCATTTCACCGATTCTTTAGTCGACTGGTGGGTGTTTCACCCACAGAATTTCGTAAATTATCAGTGGGACCGATAAAAGCTCATTGCAGCGCGGCAGTTTAATGATTGTTAATAAACGACAAGCAATCATTAAACTGCCGATATTATTTTAATTCTTAATTAACCTTACAAGTTGGCGCAACAAAAGAACCATCATGGTTACCTTGCAGGCCAAAGCTGGTTGATTGCCCCGGCGCGATGGTTCCATTCCAATTGACATTACTCGCAGTCACCACATTACCGGACCCACCAATCGTTGCATTCCAACCACCTGTACGTTGCGGATTTTCACTGAAAGTTAATGTTGCGTTCCACCCATTCACCGTAGTGTTTCCACCGTTGTTAATAACCACATCCAATTGGTATCCGCTGCCCCAATTATTGACTACTTTCACCGTGCAATTTAATCCGCCCGCACTTATTGAGCTGGCAACAGACGATGCACTGAAGCCAATTGAACTTCTACTTGATGATTGGGGAGTGATCGAACTGCTGGACGGTTGCAAGCTGGAGGCAACTGAACTGGAAGCACCGACAATACCGAATGGTGCCGGTTGTGCAGAACAAGTGCTCCGTGAAATACAACTCCTGTTATTTTCATAACCCCAACCGTTACTGGTATTTGCACACAGTGGATAAAGCGTGCCGTACCAATTGCATTGGCCACCGCTAGTGTTTGGATTACTTGAAGCAATTGATGAACTGGCAACACTACTTTTACTGGAGGCAATACTACTGCTAATGGTTGTGCTACTACTGGAACGGATGCTCGACATCGCACTACTGTTTGATTGACTACTGGCATTGCCATCGACCGGGACAGTACCGGAAAAACCTTTGGCATTTTCAGTGGTTAATGCAAGGATCAAGGTTCCATTTTGGATCACGACATTGGCGGGATCGAAGTCCACATAATTTCCATCAAACGTCCAATCCGCTTTACTCCAGCGACTGGTGTTGAAATTATTAAAATCATCGCGCCATGACAAGGTAAAATTTTTAGTATTGGTGTTGTACGCGTAATATTCCATGTAATTAACAAATTGATAGACCGGCAAAATTGAAGGATTAAATGCCCCCACCCAGGGTTCTGATGTCGATGCCCAAATGTTGAAACGCATACTTTGGGGATTAACAAGGCCGGTTACAAAATTGCTGCCATTTATTCTCCGGACTTGCTGGCCATCAATAAACCAGGCCACATATTCCGGTGTCCATTCCAGTGTGTAAGTGTGGTAATCATCTGCGAGGGATTGTGACGCGGTATGTAAACCTTCTGTGGTTTGGCGCGGCGCACCGACAATGATGTTACTTTGCATTTGGTAAGCATCGTTCTTTCCCAATACTTCAATATCAATTTCTTCCCATACTGTGCCCGCCACTTCCGAACCATTTTTGTACGTAAAAAAGGTGGAAAGTACGCCGCTACCTTCCGCCATACGCATACGCATCACGTAGCGCCCGTATTTTGTCGATTCCGCGCTGTAAATTTCGGCGCCTTTATAGGGTTTTGCAGAAACATAACCAGCGCCGAATATTGCAACGCAAAGTGTTGTTACCAGTAAATAAAAAGATCGCTTATTAAACATGATGTGCTCCTTATATTTATTGTGGAGGAATTGTGGATAGTTTTTCTGACCGCAACAGCACAAGGAATTTACAAAAAAATAAGATCTCATTGTGTCCCACTTTCGCAAAACACCGACGATGTACCGTCACGTTTTCGCGGAGACAATGGGACATGTGAATAAGAGCGTTTACATTTTCTGCAATAGACAAGGAATGACAGTCCAATCAACACAACTTAAAAATTCTTTACCCGGTGGCACCCAGCTTTTTACCTCATTGATCAATCTCTGCGTTATAATTTGTAATACTATATTTAGATTATTGTTGCGAGAGTTGATGTCATATCAGCTAACGTTCAAATTAAAAAGATAAAAGCAAACACTCCCTTTTTTTGTGCAAAAAACGACATAAAGCTAAACCAAAAAGCATCGTGCTTTGCGCAAGCATCCACAACGCTGTATTTCGCTTTCCATGAATCATGGCGGCTATAGCGTTGCCTCAAAAATTAGCATTGGAGATAACGTTATGCATTGGCAATCGACCATTCGTTCAACATTGTGTGCATCAATTTTAATGTGGATAGGTAGCGCTACAGTGTGTGCGCAGGACGGAAAAATGTATCCGATGGATGCACCGAAAGAGCCGGGAGCCGTTTCTCTGGATACTGGCGGTGTAGATAATCAACCGGAAAAAGAATCGTGGTTTCGTCAATGGGGCGATCCTATGGCGAGAAATATTTCAAAAGCCACATTAACGCCAATTCTGGCGGATCCTGCCAAAGCAAACGGCACCAGTGTAATCGTTGCGCCCGGTGGAGGATTTATGTGGCTATCCATGGGCAATGAGGGATGGGAAGTGGCTGAAGCACTTGCGGCGCGTGGCATTAACGCCTTTGTATTGAAATATCGATTGCAACCTACCGCAGGAAGCCTGGAGGGATTTGAAACGCAAATGAAACAGCGCTTTGCCGAAGCGGAAAAAAACTCGGGCGATAAAAATACTACGGACAGAATGCACCGGAACGTTGATAACCAGCTGGAAGATGTAGAAGCGGCTTATGCGTTGATTAACAAGCGCGCTAAAGAATGGAATGTGGATATGAACAAACTCGGCATGATGGGATTTTCCGCGGGGGCCGGCCTGACAATGGCAACGACCTTGCAATCAAAAAAAGTTCGCCTGGCTTTTATCGCACCAATATACGGCGGTATGGGCGCTGTTGACGTACCCAAAAATGCACCTCCCCTGTTTGCCGCTATTGCTGTTGATGATTTCCTGTTTCATGGCGAAACCGGTTTAATAAAATCATGGTACGACGCCAAAATTCCTGTGGAATTTCATTTGTACCAAAATGGCGGACACGGTTTTGGCTTGGGCAATCCTGATCGTACCAGCAATAAATGGTTCGATGCTTTTATGCATTGGCTTGATGTAAATGGATTTTTAAAAAAATAGGTTTTATTTATTTACACCTATTGAAGTTCGCTTTCCAATGAGCGAACTTCAATTTATTATTTTTTTTAAAAACACTCCTTAATAAATTCTATAGTAAACACCCCTGCCTCCTTCTTTAAATACTCATCCCCCGCTTTAACCATCAATTTATTCAACACATAAATCCATTAACTGCGAACAAATAATAACTCTGCAACATCAAACCGGATTGAATTTTACCCCTGTCGCAACTTCATGAACGCACGCCAGCAAAATTATTTTTATATTTAAAATAAAAATAAATATAGAATTATTTTAAATACAAAAAATTATTTTCCGGTAAATTGACATTCTCGCTACTGGCAGATGAATAGTAGAACCACGTCATAAAAATCACCTTTCTACCCGGCTTTTTTAGAACCAGTTAGCTAATCGCATGCGCAAAGCAATCCATCCAATATCCATATAAACATACAATATTTAAAATTACGTTGGTCACACCCTTGCCAGCCATCGCTCGCTGACGTCATCAATCGAAACCAATGTCGATTGCACCGTTTTGTAATAACCAGGATTCACAACACACCTTTTCCAATCACTATCGAACGGAGCCCCCTGCGGAGATAAATCATGAAATCAATGTTGCAATTCAATGAAAGCATTTGGTACGGAGGTAACTCCCAATGACAATTTTTAATGTAAAAAAAATAACAGGTTTGTTAGCACTGGGGCTTGCCGCCTTATGCTCAACTACAGCAAATGCGCAAACACTCAGCAACAACTCAACCGGAACCAACAATGGATTTTTTTATTCGTTCTGGAAAGACTCCGGGAGTGCGACCATGACCTTATATGGTGGCGGACGTTATTCCTCGCAATGGAATAACAGCACTAACAACTGGGTAGGCGGTAAAGGCTGGAAGCCGGGAACCAGTTCAAGGGTGATTAGTTACAGTGGAAATTATGGTGGCAGCAATAACCAAAACACTTACCTTGCACTTTATGGTTGGACCAGGAGCCCATTAATTGAATATTACGTTATTGAAAGTTATGGCTCCTACAATCCCGCCAGTTGTTCCGGTGGCACTGACTACGGCAGTTTCCAAAGCGATGGAGCCACCTACAATGTTCGCCGTTGCCAACGTGTTAACCAACCATCGATTGATGGTAACCAAACGTTTTACCAATATTTCAGTGTGAGAAATCCCAAAAAAGGATTTGGAAATATTTCCGGCACAATTACTTTTGCAAACCACGCAAATTTTTGGGCGAGCAAAGGGCTAAACCTTGGCAACCACGATTACCAGATAGTAGCGACCGAAGGCTACCAAAGCAGTGGCAGTTCAGATCTCACCGTGAGTGAAGGTACGATTAATGGTGGAAGCAGTAGCATCGCAAATAATTCTTCAAGCACGAGCAGTACTGTTACGAGCAACGGGTCCGGCAGCATTACGGTTCGCGCGCGCGGCGTCACGGGTGCGGAACATATTTATCTCAAAGTGGGCGGTGTGAATGTGGGTAGCTGGACCTTGACAACCAGCTATCAAAATTATGTTTATACCGGTGCTGCAACGGGCGATATCAACATTGAATACGATAACGATTCCGGTGACCGCGATGTACAAGTCGATTACATTCAGGTAAACGGCGAAACTCGCCAGGCTGAGGATATGACTTACAACACTGCGCTTTATGCCAATGGTTCCTGTGGTGGCGGTGGCAATAGCGAATTGATGCACTGCAATGGCGTCATTGGTTTTGGTTCAACCACAGATTGTTTCAGTGGCAATTGCGGTGGCTCCATCAGTAGTGCAGGAATTAGCAGCAGCGTTAACGCAACGAGCAGTATTCGTAGCAGTATCACTGTCACCAGCAGCAGTGCTGTCACTAACAGCAGTAATGGTGGGCAATGCCAATGTAATTGGTATGGCACTTTGTATCCAAGCTGCATCACAACGCAGAATGGATGGGGTTGGGAAAATAATAAAAGTTGTATTAGCAATACAACGTGCAATAGCCAGCCAACCCATCTAGGCGGCCTGGTGTGCAACACCGCCAGTTCAATACGCAGCTCATCGAGCGCTCTCAGTTCATCCCGCTCGTCATCCAGTGTAATGAGTTCATCAAGTTCCAGCCGTGCATTAAGTTCCAGTAGTTCAAGCAGTTCGCGCGCCGCAGAAACATTTGTGTATGCCGTGAATGCGGGTAATTCATCGGCGGCAACATTAAATGGAATCGTCTATCAATCGGATCGCTTTGCTTCCGGTGGCACTACACAAACGGTGACTGATGGCATTGCAGGCACAACGGAAGATGCGCTCTATCAGTCTGAGCGTTACGGTACTTACACCTACGAAATTCCGGTGAGCAATGCAACGTATAATATTGTGCTGCATTTTGCCGAGCTGTATCACAATGCCGCCGGAGCACGCTCGTTTGATCTCAGCATTGAAAGTCAGGCTGTGCTTTCCGATTTTGATTTGTACAACGTGGCAGGCCATGACACTGTTTACGATCAACGCGTCAATAATATCGCGGTCACCGACGGTAAATTAACCATCAGCCTCACATCAAAAATTGATAACGGGACTCTCGCGGGTTTCGCAATTTATTCCAGCGACGGCGGCACCTTCACCGGTTCAACCGAACCGGAATGTACTACCGCTGATCGCCAGACACCAACCGCAATCGACTACAACAGAGCGGTTACCCGGCAAGAACAAAAAAATCCACCGTCAGGTAGTTTTGGTTACGCCATTGAGCATGCAACGCAAACATTGTCTAACCACACGATTTATCGCCCGGACCTGAGCCGCGCGAATAATATTCCGATTGTGGTATGGGGCAATGGCGCTTGTTCAAATGTGGGCACTGAACAAGCGGACTTCCTGTTACAAATTGCATCCAACGGTTATTTGGTTATTGCGAACGGAGGCCCTTTCGGTTCCGGCTCGAACGATCAACATGAAACTGAATTGGTGAAAGCAATCGATTGGGCCGTTAAAGAAAACAGTCGCAAATGCAGCCAGTATTACGGCAAACTTAACGTCGATAAAATTGCAACCATGGGTTGGTCATGTGGCGGTGGTATGGCGCATTTCGCTGCGGTAGATCCACGTGTAGATACAGCGGTTGCATTAAATAGCGGTCTCGGGATTTACGGTGACCGATTTAATTATTACCCGCGCTTCCATTCCCCCATCGCTATTTTTAATGGTGACTCACGCGATGTTGCTTACAATCCGGGCCTACAGGAATACAGTGAAGTTAATAACGTTCCCGTGTATCACGCCAACTATCCACAAGGCCACGGTGATGCTTATTACCAGGATAACGGCGGCGAATTTGGAATCGTTTCTGTTGGCTGGTTAAACTGGATGCTCAAAGGCGATTTGACGGCGTCGGGCAAAGGAATGTTTATTGGAAATAATTGCCGGTTGTGCCGCTCACCCTGGGTGATGAAAAATAAAGGGTTTTAATTTTTAACCTTCTCAATAAAAAATCTCCACCGTTGTGGAGATTTTTTATTTTATGCTGGGCCACATGCGGCACCAGTTGTTTAAAGCTGGTGAATTTATTAATAAACTGGCTTACAAATAACTTCTGACCTAACAGACGAAGCAATAAAGCACTCTTCATGTGCTGTGTGATGCATCAATTCCAACACGTCGTTTGTTGGTATCACTGCGCCAGAAAACTCAACCCTGGGCTGCAATGTTACACATAGAATCGCAATTTTTCCTTCAGGGTTTTTACCCATTATTCCATATGCATTGTCCACATAAGACGCTACTGAAAAACCCTTCCCGGCAGCAATTGAAAGGAACCATAACATATGGCAACTGGAAAGCGATGCAACAAATGCTTCTTCCGGATCTACCGCTTGTTCTACTGAATAGGGTACAGGTACTACCGCTGGAGAACTGGACGCAATAACTTCAATACCGCCATCAAATTCCCATTTATGGGAGCGACTGTACTTTCCATCGATAAATTTAGTGCTGTCAGCAACCCAACTTACTTTCGCGGTATATTTATGTTTCATTATTTTCTCATTTAAGATCAATGCAAATACAGTTTTGTTAAAACTCAAGCCCAACTTACAGAGTCTGGTAAATGCCAATTACTAAACTCCAAATGCAATATACGTCTGTTGGCTGGATTCACACTCTTACTGGATGCATGCAATATATGGGGTTTCATAATAAGCGCCGCTCGCCTATCGGCTTCACAAAAGAACGGCATCGCTTTGGTAACTATTTCACCAATTTCTTCAGAACTTAGTATTCCCAGCTTGTGGCTATTGGGAATTACTTTCAAGCAGCCGTTTTCTTTTGGAGTTGAATCGAGATGGATCCGTATGGTTGTCATGCTGTCGAGCACTTCTAATGGAGGCTGGACATGCAGGATATTTTCCTTCTTTGTCCAAGCTCTCCAATCTGGAGATTCAAACTTCCTTGAAACTGCAACTGTGCGGTCCTGATGCCATGTGACAAACCAATTTGACCCTGGCGACTTATTAAACAGAATGGCCCGTACCAACTTTGAGTTTTCGGCTAAATACAGAGAAGCACTCTTCTTGAATGAATCCGATGAAAGATAATTCAAAACAGAATCAAGCTTTTTATCAATATTTCGTACGCCGCTCATTTCCAATGAAATATCACTCGCCTCGACTTCTTCCAAAATTCTGGAGTGCCATTCTTCTGGAATAAATTCATTTACGATTTCAAATCCATTTTCATGTAAGTTCACAGTATTGGCCCTATCAGGTTCACATAGCGATTTTTGTGCTGTAGTTGAATCGACTACCTAACTCAAGGTTTGCTAAATAATCTGAACAAATAGCTTCGTCGTCGTTTTCAAACACTCTATTTAGTAATTTAAGATCCATGATTTATTACCTAAAGTTGCAATAACCAATGAATGTTAAATATTTTTTTCAGGACTAAGCAATTTGATTACATGATCCAGGTTAGGAAGATCATTATATGGCTCACCACAAGCTGGATTTGGTGCCCAGCTAGCTTTTGAAGCCAGGCAAAAATGTGCAACCACGTTTGATGAAATAGATTCCTCCAACAAACCAGCAGGTACCCAATAATAATTGGTATTTCTTAACGGATTAGGAACGGGCGATCCACAAGATGAGCAGAAATCAGATCTAAAACCAGTTTCTTTAACCCAACTCTTAATTAAATTACCACCGAATACAAACCTGAAACTACGGTTTTCTATAATAGTTGCGGCATTAGAATAACTTCCACTTTGTTTTCTACACAAAGAGCAATGACATTGATATAGATTGACAATTTCCGAATCTATTTCAAACCGAATTTTTCCGCACAGACAATTTCCAAACACTGATGAAGCCTCCATGTTTTCACAACCTAAAAAGTACACACCCTAACAGCAATCAAGACTACAATTCATCCGTACTGTGCTGGCTAAACTTAACAAGTTTAACCAATATGCTTTGTACGAACCCGGATTATTTTCATGATTTTTTGTGCAAATATTTTAATTAACAGGCGTGCGAATTGATGGACCATAACCAACCACCTGCAATTCCACTTCCCCATCTTTTGCCCATATATTCCGCCTTTTTGTATATTTTTCATTTCCTTTGGATTAAATGAACGTCCATAACCTACATACAGCTCACCCAAACCCCTAACTTAAAACTTTCCAGCTCACGAAATGAGTAGTGATTTATAGACATGTGATGCAAAAAATCCCAGATTCTTCATGGAGTAACTATACAACACAAATACTTTATTTAAGATATAGAAGACTTACTTTTTATTTCCGGATAAGGGTACGGCGATCACGTAGCTGATCTTTTAAAGGATTTTACGTAAAGAAATAATGATTTTGAATGATCTTGTTTGGTGGAATTTTTAGTCTGATCAGAATGACGGAAAACTATCAAAAAGATTAACTAAATCACACCGAAGGTAGAGGAAAAACGAGGAAGAGAAAAGAAGGAAAATAAAAAGCAGTTGTGAATATTTATTCACAACTGCTTTTATGCACTAGTTATTGATATTCAAATCGCGGTATTGGCTACCGTAATAACTATGAATACTGCGAGCCCAGGTTTCATCGGCCATATCTGGCCAATCGTTTTTATCAAAACCCGGGGCATTTTCCAAACGGCTTTTATCAATGTCCAGAATAAAGCGTTTATTGATAGTATCCAATTGCAATGCTTGCCAGGGCACTGCAAATAATTTTTCACCAAAGCCCAGGAAGGAACCAAAAGACAATACGGCGTATGCTACTTTTCCGGAAGCAACATCGAGCATAATTTCTTTGATATCCCCCAGATCTTCCTCTGCGCGATTGTATACATCATTTCCAATTAATGTATCGGCGCCCATTAGGCGTGGGCCAGGGCCATTACCGTCGTGGTGAACGAGATTGGTTTTGTACATGCCATAAGTGTCACGAGTTTCGTAGTTCATATGAATACCTTTCCTATTATCTGTCTATACAAGGTGATGAAAAAAACACTGCAATCATAGGCATTGGTGTTATTTCATCGGTTACTTAATCCTGACAGAAGCAAAATGTGATAGTTCATTTGTATTTTTCATAAGGGCTTCAAAAAGGAACACCAGGCGTCACTATTAAATCGTTTTTAACGATCATAAATACCTCGCAAATATCCACTTGCCACGACATGGCCTTTCATTGCTTCGACCAGCTCTTCACGGCTTACACCAACAGGCAGATTTAACCGAATATCCAAGGCGAAAACCTGGAAATAATACTGGTGTGCGGGATCTGTTGTTGGAGGATTAGGGCCAATGTAACCTAAAGAACCACGATCATTTTTTCCCTGCCTTGTATTCGTCGGCAACACCAATTCCGGCACAGGAGGAATTCCTTCGGGCAGGGATAAAAAATCAGCCGGCAGGTCGTGAATAGACCAATGTACAAATGGCGGATTTTGCGCTACATCCGGATCCTCCATCAGCACGACATAACTTTTTGTTTCACTCGGCCCTTTACTCCAGGCAAGCGGCGGTGAAATATTTTCTCCTTCCAACGCATAGGTACGCGGAATTACATCATTTGTTTGAAAAGCAGTTGATGTAACTGAAAGCGATGGCAAACTTGCATTGGAAACCAATTGCATCGCCAGGTTTGGATTATGCGATGTATTATTTGTCAGTGGATCGGTGAGATTAATACGTACATCCACATCATGAGAATTGGTGGGGGCACCGGGCAATTTTGATTTTCTGGATGAACCTGTATATGCAATGCGGTAAATAACGCCGTTGGCATCATCCGCAACCAGCAGCGCTCCGTCTTTCGTTTGCGCTAACCCGGATATTCTTCCGTAATGAATCCATTTATCGCCCTTGCGATGCAGAAATCCTTGTGCGAAAGGTTCAAATTTTACCGGCCTTCCGCCATCAAAATGGATACGTACAATTTCATAACCGGCCGGGGGTTTGCGATTCCATGAACCCCGCATTGCAATAAACGCATCCCCCTGATATTCGCCAGGAAATTGCGTACCCGTATAAAAAGTCATTTGCATAGGTGCCGCGTGTGGAGTGTAAAAGCCCAGCGGCTCGACACTGCGTGCAGCCCATTCCTGCATCGTGATATTTGCCGGTGGATGATCCTGCGGATTAAATTTGCTGTCGCCGTACACATAAGGCCAACCATATTGCTTCCCAAGCACAATATGGTTGAGTTCTTCATATTGTTCATTGTCACCGAGCCAATCGATGCCATGATCCATGCCATAGATTTCGCCAGTGCCCGGCTCAAATGCGAAACCGATGGTATTGCGCAAACCGGATGCAAAAATTTTTCGCCCGGTACCATCAGGATTCATTTGCAACAGTGTTGCGCTCTCCGGGCTGGATTCGTCGCAAGCATTACATGTTGAACCGACTGATACATACAACTTGCCATCCGGGCCAATGGCTAGCGTTCGATTCGGATGCTGTCCGCTATCAGGCAAATCATCCACAATATGTTCCAGCGGACTCAATTTTCCATCTGGCAAAATAGTGGCTCGAAAAATATCGTTCACTGTAGCGAGATAAATAGTATCGCCTTTTAGCGCGATGCCATGCATGCCCGGACGATTAGCCACAACCTCCTGCGTGTCAACTACACCGTCGCCATCGTCATCGACCAATTTAATCAGATCGCCCACTGAACGGCGGGTTACGTACACATCACCATTATCTGCTACCGCAATCATGCGCGGGTTTACTAAATTTTCAGCGAAAACATTGATAGAAAAACCACGTGGCAAGGCGAGCTTTTCCGTTATATTTTTCGGGGAAAATTTTTTGGGTTCCAATATATGACCGACAATTCGAACATCAGCGGCCTTGGGGTCGCGTAGTTGTTGATGGTCATTACCATTTCTCTGGGAATGAATATTTTGATGGTCGTTACCATTTGGAAATTCAGTCGCACCAATGCTGATTGTTAAACTGAAAAAGCTGGCTATGGCGACAATGCAGGTCGTGGGTTTCATCGTAAATCTCCTGGGTACAGTAGACTTATTGATACAGAAACACACTGTAAATTCCCGGGCAATGAAAACCTCGACGACTTTTTAACAAGCCGTCACCTTACCTTCAAGAATTTATATGTGAACAAAACGATGACAAAACGTTGTGGTTTTTTCGATTCAATGTCGTAGTGGTGACGTGGATAATAAATTCATTAACTCAGCAAGGTTGACCGGCTTTACCAAATGGCCATCAAAACCTGCTTCGGCGGATTTGCGACGGTCTTCTGCTTGCCCCCAACCGGTAAGTGCAATAACCAACATGTTTTCCTCACCCTGGTTTTCACGGATACGTCGGCAGGCTTCGTAGCCATTTAATTTTGGCAAGCCTATATCCAACAGGATTGCATCGGGCCGCTGCGTTTCCGCAGCGGTAACAGCGGCCTCACCATCGTGAACCACAAACGTTTCATGTCCGCTTAACTGCAACACCTCTGCAAGACTCTTTGCACTATCCAGATTGTCATCAACAATGAGGATTCGTTTGCTTGCATTTGGATCGTTTAATCCCTCTACTTCAGCCAATGGCGTTTGCTTAATGGCGAGTGGTAAACGAATAATAAATTCACTGCCTTTACCAATGCCTTCACTTCGCGCTTCAATATTTCCATCATGCAGTTCGATAAGCCGCTTCGCTAAACTAAGCCCAATACCCAATCCGCTTTGTGGTCGTTCCAGTGATTGGTCAAGCTGGGAAAACATTTCAAAAATAGTGGAAAGTTTGTCTGGTGGAATGCCAATACCGCTATCTTTTATTGCAATAAACACATGATCATCGTGTAAAGATACTGAGAGATTTATCTGGCCGTTTCGCCCGGAAAATTTGCATGCATTATTAAGCAAATTGCTAACCACTTGTGTTATGCGGATTGGATCAGCGTCCAGATAAATAGATTTCGCAGGCTGGGTTACAATAATTTCCTGAAGACTGGATTCAGCAAGCGGGCCACAGGTTTCAACAGCCTGGTGAATGACCGGAGCTAGCTCGGTATGCGCACGACGAAGCCCCAGCTTTCCGGTGTTGATGCGGCTAACGTCGAGCAAGTCATCCACCAATCGCACCAGGTGTGTGAGTTGCCGTTCGATCATGCCTGTCGCACGGGCTGTCATTTCTGCATTATGTTGCGCCAGTTTTAGCATTGCCGTGGCGTTACCGATAGGTGCAAGCGGATTGCGCAATTCATGTGCGAGCGTGGCGAGGAATTCATCTTTACGCACATCCGTTTCACGCTCCCTCTGTTCACGTCGACGCAGTGCCAATAATGCAATCCACATTAATGCCGTCATACCGATCATTAATATTGCAGAACCCAGAGCGCGACTTGTCCCCAGGTCGAACAATTCCATTTCATAGCCTTTAACGCGCAGCCACAGGAACGTGGGGATCATCACAATCAGAATGGGCAAAACCGTGCGCGCCATGGAACCGGCACTGGAGCGCTCACATAACAGCAGCATGGGTTGGTGTTGGGGTACGCTCATGATCACGCTAATAGCCAACACCATCAGCATGATGGAGCTGGGCAATGCGATTGCAGAGAGCCAGGGTATTGCGTAGAAATTTCGTGCATCAAATAAATACCCCAACAATGAGAACATGGTCAGTAACACGACCAACAGTGCCAGTGCGGGAACAATACGATGCAGGGAAATATTGCGTACACCGAGCAATACGAGCGAAGAGCCGATAAGGACAAATGCGATTGAGGCCGGCGGCCCAAAACGCCCCGGCGCCATGGTGCCTTCATAACCCCATTGGCGACCAAACAGTAATTGATGGTTGAACCCGAAATCGGCATCGACCATGTATTGCAGCAAATTCAATGCACCACCAAGTGCTACAAATGCTCCCAGGGCCATAGAAGACCTGCGGTAGTTATATTGCATGAATATGACCGCCATACCCGCCAGGGCAATCAATACGGTCGTATTTGGCTGGATGGAGATACCATCGTTTATCCAGTCCGTAAGGCGCGGGATATCCAGCGCCCAACCGCTGAACGAGATTGTGCCAGCAATAAATGCGCACAACCCCAGTGCAGCACTTAACCGTCGAAGCCAGCGCGGATCAATAATTGTTAAATGGGGCGGCATAAAGGTGTCTCACAGGAAATCCCGCATTGCATTCCAGAAGGTACACAAGCTGGGACAAATGAATAAATAGATGACAGAAATGTTAAACCACCCTGATTTGGCAAATTGTGTAACCATCTCACACTTGTTCGTTTATTGAGCGAGAATTTTCGAAACACTTATTGCGATTTCTCATAAGAAGCTATTGGAATTTAAATTTGCACACTAATATAACAACCAAAGCAGGAGATTCTTATGAAAAAAATAATTTCTAGCAACGAACTATTCAAAATTTTCCTCGTTGAAAAATACGATGTAGACCGCAATGCCGTAACCTCGCATTACGAGTTGGTTGAAGGCCCGCATGTGCCGGTAGAGATCTTCGAGTCCTTCCCTGTTGCAGAACAGGCCATGCGACAAAAAACCGAATTCTGGAAACAACTGCTTAAGAAAATCCCGCTTTATGTGGAAGCACGTTTTATTGCATAGCAGGTTCTGTTGCATAAGTAGTTATGCATCCTGGTCGGCAGCGCCCTTCTGGTGCATTAAGCACCACTTTCAAAACCGGAGTGCATTGCCCGTTTCAGAAATGTTTTCATATTTGAAAGCACTTTTGGCCAGCCACCCACAATAGCGCTGAGTATATCTGCATCCGGATTTCATGCGTAACAGTAAGGCGACCCCTTCCATCGCGTAAAATGCGTTATCACAAGTAACGCGCGCATGTTTTAGCGCATCATCAAATTCTTCGGCCCTGCCCGGATAACCAATCGATTCGATGCATCAACCTTAACCACCGAGCCTATCACGTCCAGTGTTTTTGCTTCGTCAGTGCGCTGATGTTTCCATTGCGATCAACTTTCCACTCCAACGCTAATGTGATTACCAACATTGACGGGTTATCCCGGCATCAACAAATGCTGCCCGGCAAATGCTTGGGATTTGCAGAAAAAATTTACATTGCGTCTTTACCGTTCTTTTTGTTAGTTAAAAAAATTTGTTAATAGCACCTGAAACTATTCGACGTATATTGAGCGCCAATAGCGAAAAAAATCACATCCAACATTTTTACTTTCTCACTTGCAGATCACATAAGAAGGCAGATGATGAGAAAGGCATGAAGTCACCTGCAAGTGCCTTCATTTCCATTTGATTTTCTACCCATCAGCCAGGAGAAAGGATCATGTCCGACGATAAAATGCAAGTTAACACCGACGAATCAAACAATGACCGCCGGGAATTTATTCGCAATTCCGTATTAGCCGCTGGCGCTGTTGCGGCATTGGGAGCAACAGGCTCAGCCAATGCACAAACCCGATTGGATGTCAGCAAACTTCCCGTATTAACGAGTAAAAAAGTGATTGATGTTTCGTTTGATAGCCATGATGTGGTGGTGGACGATATTTATCAGGTTATCAAACAAATACTTGATATATCCGGTTGCCCCGCCTGCGGTTTTAATGGTTTTGATTTACGTATTGGTGTTGACCCGCTAATTAAGTTGCAAACCAGAATTAATGCAGCTGCAACGATCAAGCAAATGTATTAAGGCAACCCGTTGTTACCGATGGGATTTCCCCATCGGTACTTCATTTTCAGTAATTCATTTTTGATACTTCATTTTCAGTACTTCGTTTTTTAACGCATTATTTATCACTGTGCTGTATGAAGTGAGTACGCGAAGGGAGAATGTCATGTTGCACATGGATAAATTAAAAAAGCTGGGTGTAGGTATCAATTATCAACCTGAATTTCACTCGTTGATTCAACACAATCTGGATGCAATTGATTACATAGAAGCAAGCCCGGATCTCTTGTGTGAAGAAGTTATTATCAATAACTATCGCCAGTTTCGTTACAACTCCACCAAACTGAACATGTTGCTTTCTTTGCAAGAGCAGATGCCAATTGTGGTTCATGGTTTGGGATTATCCATTGGCTCAGCTAGCGGTTGGAATGAACATTATCTGGCGATGCTGGATCAATTCCGGGCACGGGTATCATTCATCTGGCACAGCGAGCATTTGGGATTTACGTTAATTAAAGATAATAACAATAAAGAAACTCACGCGGGCTTATTGCTGCCGATGATTTTTACCGAGGAAGCGCTGGATTTATTGTGCCCACGCATTAATGCGCTGTGTGAACGTTACCCTGTTCCCTTTTTGATAGAAAATACCACCTACTATCTACCGGGTTATTCACGCTTCAGATGGGATGAAGTTGAATTCCTGAATAAAATACTTTCACATACCGAATGCGGCCTTTTACTGGATATTTATAATTTTTACTGCAATGCAGTGAATTTTGGTTTTGATCCGATAGAAGCACTGGAAAAATTGCAACTTGACAGAGTAGTGGAGATTCACGTTGCCGGCGGCATTAATCACAATGGTTTTATGCTGGATGTTCACAGCAATAAGGTACCCGATGAAGTCTGGACATTGCTGGAGTGGATTTTGCCTCGCACACCCAACCTTTGCGCAATCACTTATGAAATTCTGGAGCAGGCATTACCGTTGATTGGTGAAAAAAATGTTGTGCAGGAAATCGCGCACTGCCGCCACTTATGGGATAAATACAGCTGTGCAACACAATGTATAGGTACCCATGATGTCGCTGCTTGAGGTGCAAAGAAATTTGGTTCGATTAGTCAATGGCAGTGATAACTATCACGCTTCACCTTATTTGACCGGGCTTGAAAGTGAATGGCTCAATGACTTGCCGCACTCTGCGGGGTTAATGGTTACCCATGAAACCCAGCGCTGGTGGAGAAGCACAAGGCTTTGTTCATCGGCACCGCTCAGTATGCGTTTACTTGAACGCGAACACCTGCCACACCTCATCAATGAGTACATGGTGACGCAACCCGTGCGCAGTTTATTTTTTGCCGCAGAACTGGAACAGTTCTGCGAATTTTTAGTATTGCGTAATGATGTAAGCCAACTTGTGAAAACGCTGGTTCAATTTGAAGTGGCAATGCGGCATGCACATCAGGTGCGAAGCGGTTGCCTATTGAAGCCTGCCTATTTCGCAATACAGGAGTTAACGCATTTTCATTTTTTCTATCATCCAACCCGATTACTTTTTTCGCTATTGCATGACCAACCCATGCCAACGCCTGAGAAGAAACCAGTAACGGTATTGGTATCGCCTGCTTTCACCCAACTATGGCATCTGGCATCGGAGCAGGATGTGGAAAAGTTTTACGGTGGCCTTGCTTTCGATAGCTACCATTTTCTATCACTACGAAACAATATTAACGCCGCGTCAAAATAAATTCGTCCACTTTGGGGCGAAAGGACAATCCATAAAGCGATGACACACCAGCTGGATTGGGAACTGATACAGTAAATTTATCCAGCAAAACAGCGACTGCCACTCGCAATTCCATTTCGGCAAGCTTCCTTCCTCCGCAGGTTCGCGATCCAATTAAAAATGGCATGTAGTGATCACGTAAGTGTTCCTGTTCCTGAGCGAACCGTTCCGGTTTAAATACAAAAGAGTCGACCCAAAAATCAGAATAATGTAGCCCGAAAATCGATACGATAAATGCCTCACCCGCAGCAAATGATTCGCGCCCGGCCAAAGTATTCTGTTCAACCTGACGCGTAACAAAGGGAACCGGCGGATACATGCGGAGCAGTTCCTGGATGAAATTATCCAGCGATAATTTTTGTGTGCGCAAATCATTCTGGATATCCGGCATACATCCAAGTATTGTCGCGGCCCACATGATACTGGCTGCCGTTGTTTCGCTGGAGGCGATAATATTCTGGATTAACTCCTGGGTAGGATCGAACCCCGGAATAGATTCTGCCTGCGCACTAAAATGTTCCAGCAATGATTGGAGCTGTGGAATATTTTTCCACGCACTGGCACATTCACGACGAAGATCCTGTAATTCCCGATCCAGCAAATAAAGTTGTGCAGGTGTAGTGCCCGAAAAACCAATCCATTGACGTTGCACCAATGCATCGCGCACACGGTTAGCCCAATGGCTACTCCAGGGAATCGATTCATCCAGACCAAAAACCTGCGATACAATTTTTACTGCCGCACTAACCACAGCATCACCAATATCTTCCAGTGATGACGTTTCATGAAGTTGATTAAATGCAGAGCTATATATTTGTTGCACCGCCTCACTGTGTTTCAGGAAATGATTTTTTGAATATTGCGGTTGCGTTAAATGGACACGAGTAGACCAATGTGTGCCATTGTCTGTGAATCGCCCCTGCGAAAAAGAATCGAGGAATTGGTAATTTTTTCGAAATGTATTGGCATCATTCAGTATTGCGCGCACAGATTCAGGATCATCGATAACGCGTAGTGGAAAAGCGGATTTGGGGTGATGTCGTTGAGCGAGCCCCCACAGCTGTTGAACGAGCGAATTCAAACCCTGTTGCGCATTGACCAATAATAAACTCATTGCAGTCCAACCTGCGTTCGCCCGGTAATCGGTCGTCGTTTGTGTTCAACCGTTCCCTGTTCAAACACGCGCATTCGGTAGACGGGTACATTAGCGCAAGCATTCGATATCGCACGCGCTAACAGGCGGACATCAGCGGCGTAATCAGCGATAAAAACGGTAACGATTGCCGCGTCCCCTTGTTGCCAATCAGGCAATGGGAGTTCGCGTATACCCCGTTGCCAATTTTCAGCCTCATTTTTTTTAACCCGCAACCAACCGGCGTAGGCAACCAATTTTCCATCGCGCAGCCCCATCACATTGGCTGAGCAATGCAACTGCTGCATGACTGCATTGACCATAACGGCAAGGGAATAAGTGCGAAAAGGTTCGTGCTCGGCCAATTTGCGCAAGACAGCAGAAATCACAATATCGTGTGGAACGCCGACTTGAAATTGGAGTGGTGACATAGCAGTAGAGGGAGGCATCAAATATCTATCCTTGCAGGCTTTTCCGAAGAATAGCCTACAAGAATGGTAAACGTCAGTTAGAAGTTATACCCGATTGAACCCCACACGCGCGGGTCTTTGTCGGGTGCTGTGGTCGCATCATCAGTACCGGCATTCCAGGCAACGGTTAATTTACCCAGAAATTTTTCGTAACCGCCGG
Source organism: Cellvibrio sp. (assembly GCA_035490715.1). Lineage (GTDB taxonomy): Bacteria > Pseudomonadota > Gammaproteobacteria > Pseudomonadales > Cellvibrionaceae > Cellvibrio. The sequence goes on along the minus strand of DATJLF010000017.1, from coordinate 2,316 downwards.
TAAGGCTCACCCCCAAGCTGCGCAAGCTGATGTCCTCTCGCCCGACGATATAGGGGTCATGGTTGTATTCAACATTACCCGCATCGTAAAACACTGCAACTTGCAGGGATTTGTGCAGTTGGTGGCGTAGCTCCAGATTGCTCAACCAACCCTCATCACCCGCCCCTTCCCCTTGCGGATAAGAGCGCGCGGCATAAATACCGCCAATCAGGAATTTTTCGGAGGAATCGAGATTTGTACTTGCCGTCTGCGCGCTCAATACCCAGGAAACACTGGTTTTTTCGGTGATCGCCTGGAGCCGGGAAACACTCAGGATCAACTTTTCATAGCTGCCATCAACACGGGGGCCATTTTGGTCAATCACATAGGCCGATGGGGTATCGATGGAGATGCTCCCCACCACACCGGAGATACGCCAAGTGGAATAACCACCGCCACCGTACGCATCAACAACATCGCCAAAGATCTCAATTGTTCCCACATCTGCGGTTTTATCCACAATCGAATTCACCGACTTGACTTCGTCTTCCAGGTTGCGATGTTCAAAATTACCGGTCAGCCAGATATTGGAATTCAACCCGCGGACAATGGGATAGACCGCATAAACCCCGGAGGTTTTGGCGGTTCCCTGTGCATCCAGGTTGGCGAATTCCTGCCCCAATTCATAAGAGCTGGAGGACAGCGCCGCACCCAGGCGCAAACCGTTGCCAGTGACAGGTAAATCATACGACGCGCGGCCATATATAAGGTCTTCGTCGGTAACAGTGGCCATTAAGTCAATCCGTTCGCCCAGCCCGGCAGGGCTATTAAAGGCAATGCGGCCGTTCAATCTGTTTTGGCCTGTATAGCGGTTGCCGTAGGTATCCAGGCTAATGCTGCCTTCCTTTGACTTGCCCGCATCCACCGTCACAATCAAATCCGAGGTGCCGACTTTCTCACCCGGCCGCAACTTACCAGCAACTTTTCCGACGGAGGGTAAATCCGCCAATAACAACAATCCCCTGTCGGTGGTTGAAGACGCAATCACTTTACCGTTAAGTTCCTGGGCATCCAACACCGATTGCAACACGCGTTCCCTCACCCTGGAATGATTGTCGATACGACCAGACACCAAAGTGCCTTCCAATACTTGTACCAGTATGGTGCCGTCTTTGATTTCCTGTGCCGGGATATAAGCCCGCGCCACTACATAACCGCGTTCGCGGTAATACAGGGTGATTTTTTTGGCGCCTTCGCGCAGTTCGCCCAGCGTGATGCGTTTACCTTGAAGGTCGGCAATAAGTGGCATGAGTTCGTCGCGCGGGATATTGACCATGCCTTCCAGTCGAATGGCTTGAACATCCAGTGCCTGCCCGGGGTTAGCGGCGGGATCTTTTTCATCCGGCACCAACAGGCTCGGCCGGGCTGAGGTTGCAGGGACAAACGTACGCTTTTCGTTTTCACGCAGGACCTGGCCGGCATCAGGCGGAGTGCCCTGGGCCAACGCCGTCGCCGATAGAAGTAAGCTCGCAGCCAGAACTGCTGAGCAGGGAGTGCCGGTTTTTATGATTGGATTATCCATAGTGGTTCCTTGGTCTCAGTTCAATGGGGTTATTGCGCGCCGTCATCTTCAGCCACACCGGAAGGCAACCGTATGCCGCCATCCGCGATGGAGAAGGTTCTGCGGAAAATCAGGGTTTCACGGGTTTGGACGGAAGCAATTCCACCATCGGCGGTGGGCCCGCTGCTTTCGGTGGATACACCGTTATCTGCCTCACCGGTGCTAACAGCGGGGCCGCTCGATCCATTGATGACCGAGAAATTACTGGTGGCCGGTGCCGTGCTCGCCGGGTTAGTCGGAATGGTGGCGATAACCGCTTCATAAGCAGGTGTAGTTGCTGCCTGGATTTGGCCAAAATCGCCCGTAAGCAGTGCATTGACCAACAGGTAATTCCCCAATGAAGTGCCGGCCAACGCGGCATAATCAGCATTGGTCAGTAACACCGTAACCGTCTTGCCGGTACCCGGTTGGGCATCAGCAAATTGCCCCAGGTTTTTCGTTACCACAATTGAATCGCCGGCTATCAAACCACTCACCGAGAAATTCCCGCTGGACAGCGGCGCATTGACAGACCCATCGTCGATTTTTACTACAGGAGCCTGGAAAGTGACCTGCAGAGGTTTAGGCAAGATATTGCTGGTGGTTTGGGCTGTGGAATTGAAGCTGTAGTTGGACAGATCAGCCCCGGTACCCGCTATGCCGGTAACCGCGACATTTTTATTCTGCCCGGCATTGGCGTTTGATGCAGTTCCAATACCGCTGAAGGTTAGCTCGTC
>DATJLF010000016.1:0-202449 GCA_035490715.1 Cellvibrio sp. | reverse complement strand
AAACAAAACCCGCCGATTGCGGATAGGATTCAACCGGCCGCGTAAAATTTTTCCAGGGTGCATCAGTACCAAAATAACCCATCAATAAACTCAACTTTTCATCCATAGTCATTTCTTTTAATACCAATCGGGTGCGTTCTTCAGCACCGAGTTTGGTATTCATCCAGGGTTTGCTTGCAAGCTCCTGTTTATCGGGGATGTTTTGTGCCTGGGATTGTGCAGCAGCGGTAAATACCACACTGGTCAGTGCGCATCCCATAGCCATAATGCTGAGTTTTTTGGTGAAGGTCATGTCGAGTCTCTTGCGTTGTGAATTTGGAGAGAAATTGTTGTTATAAATTAGCTCGGGCGATACTAGCGCCTCACAAAAAATCATGCAGGAATTTAACGCATTTTTACCTGTGGCAGAAATAAAAACGACCCTGTTTCAGGGCCGTTTTTACTACTGGAATTATTTATTTCGCGATAGTGGGTATGTTGTATACACCAGAGATATCGCGATTAAATGCAGTGATCTCATCTTTATAAAACTCGCGAAAATCTTCAATCGTTCCATTATTGATATTTTCTTCGCGGTTGGTTGGTACCCAGTAATGCGGTACATTTTTTCCATTTGGCCCGGCCACACCATGTGGTGCATTGCGCCAGGTTAACAAGAACGAAATATTTCGCGCGTTTTTATCTGCTTTTAAACCAGCAATTAATTTTCTATACCACTGGTTATCATATTTTCCTGCCTCAATATCCGGTGCCCTAATTCCAATTTCAGAAATCACCGGGATCTTTCCGCGCGCCTCGGCCATTCGAACAACCAACGCCGCGTTAGCAACAACATTTGCAAACCATGCTTCATTATTTTCAGCAGGACCATAGGTATCAAACCCCAATACATCCACCCATGCATCACCAGGGTAACGTACTAAATAATTAGCTTCGGTAGCTTCCGCAAAATTATTGGGTGAGTACGCATATAAAAAATTATGAACTCCTCTTTTATCGCGCAAATACTCCACTGTGTATTGATACAACATTTTATATTGCTCCGGTGTAGATTGTTTTTCTCCCCACCAGAACCAACTACCGGTATTTTCGTGAAGGATACGGAATATAACCGGAATTAAATTCCCATTATCATCTTTCAATGTGTTTGCCCAATCAGCGAGCTGATCAAGATAGCCACGATAAACCTTGTTATATGCACCACCGGGCAATGCATCCACCACAGCAGCTGTTTGATCCCAAGAGGTTCCCGTCGGCCATACGCCTTTTTTTGTATCGGTTTTAGGATTATCAAAATGCGAGCTAATGGTAATAATGCCACCCCGTGCATACGCTTTTTTAATTTGCTCTACAACATCACCTTCCTGTTTTGGTGCCACAATACTCAGGGTGTCCCATCCATATACTGCAGCAAAGTCGCCAACCGCATTAAAAGTGTCCGACTGGGTTCCATCGCTTACTTTAATCGTTAATCCCTGCGTTGTTTCATGTTGATGTCCAAACAAAATAGATTGTTTACGCTGCTGTTGCATAAATGCGAACAACGAACGCGTTTCTTCTGTTGCTTTTACATCCACAATATCAATGGTGACTGGCACTACTTTGCTAGCCGTAGCAGGCTGTGCTGACGCACTACTAATACCGGGAATTATCGCAATAACGGAACCAAAAACTATTGCCGACAATAGTTTCGGTAATGCACCTTTTTTCATCATACCCTCACAGATTTTTTAAATGTCGGATAAAGAGTGAAGCTCTTTTTTGTTAGTATTTTTCCGCTATTGTTGTCTACAGCTAACCTACGATGGTTGCAATGTGATCGCGACAGGATTTCAATTTCGAATGGATGACCGGTATTATTTTTATTTATTAAAATAACGTACACGAATTCCCAAATCAAAAGAGAGGCGCAGTTCCGTCGCAGGTAATTCCGCCGGAAAAAAACAACCGGAAATATGCGCCTGACAAAAACTCGCCCCCTCCAATTGCGTATTGCGAAAATCGATTCCGCGCAAATCTGTGCTACGAAAATAAGCATCGCGCAAATCCAGGCCATTGGCATCCAGTTCGCGCAAATCCAAACCACGAAAATCACCGCCGCGTAACATGCCATCTTTTATCTCACCGCGCGCTTTACGTTGGTTAAATTCGGCCACACGCTCAGAACGCAGTAATTCGTAATAGGGATTATTGTGGACAATCGGCTTGGTCATGACAGGCTCCGTTTTTAGTAGCAATAAATGCAATAAAACCTGTTTTGACTATAGCTGATGAATCCGCTTTTGCTTAACCGGTTTATCATCACACAGCATTATACTGTAAACGGTTACATTCGAGTTTAAGAAGTGTAAGAGTCGCGTCAAAAGGCTTCGTCAACCTGTTGGTATTTTGCCTGCCAGCGGTTACACTGGCATCCAAGCTGCAAAATAGCAGCACGCCCGATATCTACGGTTTTCGTGTGGTCATCCATTGAGCCTTTTGGGCAGGCAATCCTCGGTCAAACTTTTCTCTTCGTGTATTGGCAGAATGCTATTACCCGATGGAATAACAACATTCAACCAGTCTCCCTTTCCAAAGGTCACTCGCCTGTTTTTCGGGCTAGGCTTTAATCTATAAAGTTTTGGAAAGCCAGACATGCGTTGAGCGTAATACTTTCTTGCCATCGCACAGCCTCAACGGGAAACGCTGTTGCCTCGGCATATCTTGAGGAATTGTGAGAATGAGCTTTATCCACGACGACTTTTTGCTCGATACCGAACAGGCGAAAGTGCTGTTTCATGACTACGCCAAGAACATGCCCATCATTGATTACCACTGCCACCTGCCCCCCGAACAAGTAGGCCAAAATAAGCAATTCAGAAATCTCTACGAGGTCTGGCTAGCCGGTGATCATTACAAATGGCGTGCGATGCGCTCTAACGGTGTGGATGAGCGCTACTGTACTGGTGATGCCAGCGACTGGGAAAAATTTGAAAAATGGTGTGAAACCGTTCCTTACACGTTGCGTAACCCCCTTTACCACTGGACCCATCTCGAACTGCGCAAACCATTCGGGATTACCGACCGTTTACTTGATAGCAGCAATGCCAAACGCACCTGGGATCAATGTAATGAATTATTGGCCACTCCGGAATTCAGCGCGCGCGGTTTAATGCAACAAGCCAACGTGAAAATGGTGTGCACCACTGACGATCCAATTCACGATCTCGCCCATCATAAAACCGTTGCTGCTGATAAATCCTTTAAATCTGCAATGCTTCCCACCTGGCGCCCCGACCGCGCAATGGCGGTAGAAAGCGAAGTGGCGTACAACAAATATCTGGATCGTTTGGCGATTGCTGCCGATGTGAACATCAACACTTTTGATGATTTAATTCGCGCATTGGACATTCGCCACGATTATTTCCATGCGAATGGCTGCCGTTTGTCGGACCACGGTTTGGAAACCGTTTACGCGGCAGATTACACCGATGAAGAAATCAAAACGATTTTCCTGAAAATTCGCAGCCACAAAGAACTTGATGCGATTGAAATTGAAAAATTCCAATCTGCCATGATGGTGCAATTCGCATTGCAGGATCATGCCAAAGGTTGGGTGCAACAATTCCACATTGGTGCCATCCGCAACAACAACCCGCGCTTGTATCGCACCCTTGGCCCGGATACCGGTTTTGATTCAATTGGCGATCACAACTATGCCAAACCACTGGCGAAATTTTTGGGCCGTTTGGATGACCAAAATAAACTCGCCAAAACCATTATTTACAACTTGAACCCACGTGATAACGAAGTGATTGGCACCATGATTGGGAACTTCCAGGACGGTTCTGTCGCTGGCAAAATCCAGTTTGGTAGCGGCTGGTGGTTCCTCGATCAAATGGAAGGTATGACTCGCCAGATTGAAGCGTTAAGTCAATTGGGTTTATTGAGCCGCTTTGTGGGAATGCTGACTGATAGCCGCAGCTTCCTGAGCTATTCACGTCACGAATATTTCCGTCGTATTTTGTGCGGAATTTTCGGCCGCGATATGGCGAAAGGCCTGGTTCCCAATGACACTAAAATGGTAGGCAAGATGATTCAGGACATCAGCTATAACAACGCAAAGAGTTATTTCCCTTTCGTCGTACCTGAATAAGTTTGCAATACCTGTTCGCTGTACAATAAAGCCCGGTTCGCCGGGCTTTATTATTTCCAATGCATGTTTGGCATAACCACTTTTTTAATGTGCGAGCTCCACACTTGAGGTAGATGTGCTCACTAACACCCTGCACACGTTTCTGTTTGCATTCCAAATCACTGCACCGGTTTTTGTGATGCTGTTTTTGGGCCTTTGGCTAAAGACTCGCAACATGATTAACGATGGTTTTATTAAAACCTCATCCCAATTAGTCTATAGCCTTGGCTTGCCGGTAATGTTGTTTATCACCTGTGCGACAACAGATACCTCACATACCACTGATTGGAACTTGTTAATTGCATTCGCATTGATGACCGGATTGGTATTTTTTGGAAGCTTGCTAACCGCGCATTGGCACTGTGCCGATAAACGCGATGAAGGTGTGCTAATCCAGGGAGCTTTTCGTGGCAATCTGGTTATTCTGGGTCTTGCCTTTTGTGCAAACGCTTACGGCGAGAAAGGCCTGGCGTTGGCCTCATTACCTGTCGCCATGACTGTGGTGGTTTACAACGTGTTATCTGTGTACGTGTTAAATCGCAGCCTGCATCATAGCGGTGCCTCGTTAAAACCTACGTTGATTGGCATCGCCAAAAATCCGTTGATTAGTGCTATTGCCGCCGGTTTTTTCATAAACGGATTAACCCTGGAATTACCGCAAGTTGTATTGGATAGCGGTAAATACCTCAGTCAAATGGTTTTGCCTTTAGCGTTAATTTGTATAGGCGGGTCCCTTGGCACTACCAAATTAACGCAAATAGATTCTGCAACCCTGAGTGCTTGCACGTGGAAACTCATTCTCTCACCACTCATTGCTTGCGCAATCGCAATCGGTTTAGGTGTGCGTGGTGACGCATTGGCTATTTTATTTTTATTGGCAGCCTCCCCCAGTGCGACTATCAGTTTCGTTATGGTTCAGGCAATGAATGGTAACGCCCCATTGGCAGCTCGGATTGTTGCACATACCACGATCTGGTCTTTATTCACGGTGACGCTGGGTTTGTGGTTACTTGAATTACTGAAATTCAGTTAATTATCGCCAACAACAATTCAACATCGGAAATACGCCTATCTACCGGCGTTGTTAGTTAAATTTGGACGCGTGTACCTAACTCAATCACGGCGTCATCTGGCAAGTGAAAGAAATCCACCACCCCACTGGCATTATGGGTCATAGCGCCAAATAAACGTTCGCGCCACAGGGCCATTCCACTTCCCGGTGTAGACACAATCGATTCGCGGCTTAAAAAATAACTGGTTTGAAAATGCGGCACAGTTAATCCGTAACGCTCACAACCTTTGAGTGCGTTGGGCACATCAGGCACTTCCATAAATCCAAAATTCAAGGTGACCCGCCAAAAACTATTGCCTAATGCTTCGATTTTTATACGTGTATCGTCACTGACCCAAGGCTCGTTTTCAAAATGTACAGTTAATATCAGGTTGCGCTCGTGCAACACCTGATTATGTTTCAGGTTATGGAGAAATGCCTGGGGTACTGTTGTTGCATCGGCCACCATATAAATGGCAGTGCGTGCTGCACGCTGAATTTCTTGTGGTCGCAACGTTTCCAAAAAGGGTTTTAATTCAATTCCGTCGCGATGAATGGTCTGCATCACAATCGCGCGACCACGTTGCCATGTACTCATTATTAAAAACAGCAGTGCCGCAACGACCAATGAAAACCAACCACCGTCGAAAAATTTCAGTGCACAGCCAGCGATCAGAAAAATATCTACCGCCAGAAAAAATATCGTCGCACCTAATGCAAAGGGCATTGGTAATTTCCATTGTCCGCGCACCACAAAAAAAGTGAGGCAGGTTGTGGTGGCCATAGTTACGGTCACCGCTATACCGTAGGCACCGGCAAGGCCGGAAGAACTCCCGAAGAAAAGCACTACAGCAATAACCCCGCACAATAACGTCCAATTAACAGCGGGCATATAAATTTGTCCCGCTTCGCGCGCTGACGTGTGCTGTACAGCCATGCGCGGTAAAAAGCCAAGTTGGATGGCTTGGCGAGTCATCGAATATGCGCCAGAGATAACAGCCTGCGACGCGATGATGGCAGCGAGCGAAGCGATAATCAGCGCTGGCCAGATGAGTGTTTGAGGAAACAGTTTGTAAAACGGATTCGCAATTGCCGCAGGATCAGCTAATAACAAGGCTCCTTGCCCCATGTAATTCAGTGCGAGCGATGGAAACACCAGCCAGGTCCAGGCCAATTGGATCGGCTTGCGGCCAAAATGGCCCATGTCGGCGTAAAGCGCCTCCGCTCCGGTCAGCGCCAGCACAATTGCACCCACGGCGGCGAATGCAAACCAGCCACGCGCCAGCATAAAATTCCAGGCCTCCATAGGATTTAGTGCGGAGAGAATGGCAGGCTGCGCAAGAATGTGAGCGATGCCAGACACCGCCAACATTAAAAACCAGGCCGTTACGATTGGCCCAAACACTTTGCCCATAGTACCGGTACCAAATCGCTGGACTAAAAACAGACTGACTATAATCGCCAGGGTCAACGGAACTACTAGTGGTTTCAAAGCCGGTGTGGCGAATTCCAATCCTTCCATCGCGCCCAGTACAGAAATGGCCGGGGTGATAATGCTATCGCCGTAAAATAGCGTCGCGCCAAATAAACCGATTAATAGAATCCACCGCTTCATCAGCGGCCTGCGGTTTGCAGTTTGTGCGGCCAATGCCGTTAGGGCGAGTGAGCCTCCTTCGCCGCGGTTGTCTGCACGCAGTATCAACAACACATACTTGAGTGTGACCACCAGCATTAATGCCCAGAAAATAGTGGAGATGGCCCCAATGATATGCACTGAATCCAATGGAACACCGGTGGCAGGAGCGAATATTTCCTTCACCGTGTACAAGGGGCTGGTGCCGATATCACCATAAACCACCCCCACAGCAGCAAGTGTCAAGGCGGCAAGGCTTTGTTTTACGGGCGATGAGGTTGTAGTAACTGTTGTAGATTCAGTTGTGTTAGCTACGGAGGGGATTGTCATAACAACTACCTGTGCGATGGGGACACAAGCAGTATGCAAAAACCGACATTAGGATCGCATAAGGAAGCACATTAGTTACCGGTATCCAACAGACGATAACCAATACCGGGCTCGGTTAATAAAAACGCAGGGTGCGCCGGATTTATTTCCAGCTTCGCACGCAACTGCGCCATGTAAAGACGCGGATAATGCGTGTGGTCAAAATAATCCGGCCCCCACACATCCACCAACAATTGCCGGTGACTAACAACCAGACCCGCGCTGCGTACCAGCCGCGCCAGCAAATTAAATTCGGTTGGCGTCAGGTGAATAATTTGATCGCCGCGAACAACCTGATGGGTCACTAAATCAACACATACATCCGCATATTCATAGCGGGTGATTGCCGCTCGCAAATTTGCGCCACGGTGCCGCATCGCCACGCGAATACGCGCGAACAATTCACCAATGCTAAACGGTTTTACCAGATAATCATCGGCACCGGCGTCCAGCAATTTGATTTTCTGACCTTCTGCTTCGCGCGCCGAAATAATAATAACCGGCGTGTTTTGACGGCGCCGTAACCGATCCAGTAAATCCTTACCATCACCATCGGGTAAACCCAAATCCAATAATATTAAATCGATAATGCGGGTTTTATTGTCGCCACCCAATTGGGTTTGGTCATAGATCGCGGCAGCTTCAGAGAGACTCGCCGCGGTTATTACGTCATACCCTTCAACCATCAACGCCGAGCGCAAGGTTGCACGCAACTCGCGATCATCTTCCACGAGCAACAAACGCAAACTCATTGATCAACTCCCGGTACTGAAGGTTGCAATTTCAATGGAAACCGACATTCAAAATGCGAACCATTGACATTCGAATGATTCAGCTCGCCGCCGTGAACCCGCACAATCGCACGGCATAAAGCAAGGCCAACACCCGCACCGGATTGGCGATGATCCCCGCGCTGGAATGTTTCCAGCAGCTGTTCAAATTCCTGCGCGGAAAGTCCACTGCCCTGGTCTTCGACAGCTAACACAAGATGTCGGAATGTTGATTGTGCAATGAGGGTAATCCGCCCATTGGCAGGACCGTATTTAAGTGCGTTGTCGATGAGGTTTTCCAGCAGCTGCGTTAACAACAATGCATCGCCCCACACCAATGGCAAATCGGGTTGGATGTGCGTCTCTATCCGGTTCTGGAATTCATCAGGTATTCGCTGCAATACATTACCGATAATTTCCTCAAGCGATTCCCAATCCGAATGAATGGCCGCGCCCACCGCTTTAATACCGTCGAGGCGCGCGAGTTGCAGCATATTGTTGGTCTGGCGACCCAAGCGATCCGCTTCATCCACCACACGTTGTGCAAACTGCCGGCGCTGCTCGCTGGTCAGACGCTCGTCTTGCTCAAGTAGCGATGAAGCCGCCCCCATGATGGTGGCAAGCGGCGTTCGATAATCGTGGGAAATGGCGGCGAGAAATGTGTTGCGCAGGTGTTGTGATTGAACCTGGTCACGCGCTAGCTGTTCAAGTTGCAGGATATGTTGCTGCTCCAGTGCCCAGCCCATTTGATCGCACAGGGCTTGCGCGTGAACGAAGCGCTCCGGTTCATGTGCGAGTTGTGCGTCGAGCATCACCGCGCCCCATGCCTGTCTCTTGCCGCGCAATGCCAAATACACATTCGTTAACTCTTGATAACGCCCGGTACCGGGGCCAAGGCTTTGATTCGTCTCCCGGCAATAATCCAATGCTTCCCTCTGCTCTACACTCAGGGACGCAGTTTCCGCAACGCAATCAATTAGCACATACACCGGAAAACCACTGAGATGACTAAGTTGTTGATGCAACTCATCACACAAGGTCAATGGCTCCTTCGCATCGCGCAATTGGTCACCCCAACGTCGTAATGCATCTGCTGCCGATACATGTGCGTGTGCACGCCGTGTTTGTTCACGTAACGACACCATCAACCCCGCGACAATCACATTCACAACCAGCAGCGCGAGTAACAAAAATGCGTGTTGGTGAAGATCAATCGCAAACGTGCCACGCGGCGGCACAAACGCCCAGTTAAACGCCATGAGCGCTATAGCGCTGGCTGCCAATGTCGCACTTAACGGTAACCAAAGCGCCGCAATTGCCGAGGTTAATACCAGCATCAAACTCAGGTTGGCCAGATCCAACCGGGTGCCCAACGCCAGGAGCGCGCACCAGCCAAGCGCCCAGATAGCCAAGCCAATTGCGTATCGGTGGGAGTGTTTTGACGAGAGAAACGGTTTCATAACCGGAGCTTAGCAGCCCGCGTATTAGCAACGCATAAGTTTTACGGTAAATAGTGGTTTGCAGAAAAGCTGGATGGAAAAGAAACAGCAGACGGGCCGAGACCACATCTGCTTTTAAAAATTAAACCGGTGATTTATTTCAAATCAAAACGATCTGCGTTCATCACCTTATTCCAGGCTTTTACAAAGTCACGCACAAATTTTTCCTGTGTATCGCTACTGGCATAAACTTCGGCAATCGCCCGCAATTGGGAGTTTGAACCAAATACGAGATCGGCACGCGTACCCGTCCATTTCACCACACCGGTTTTTCGGTCGCGACCTTCAAACAAATCACCCTCGTCGGAAGTGGGTACCCATTGCGTTGCCATGTCAGTTAGGTTGACGAAAAAATCATTACTTAATGTTTCCGTCCGGTGAGTGAACACGCCGTGACGGGTTTTGCCGACGTTAGTGTTCAACACTCGCAAGCCGCCGATCAACACTGTCATTTCCGGTGCAGTCAACGTCAGCAAGTGTGCTTTATCGATTAGCAATTCTTCAGAAGACACCGAGAATTTACCTTTCAAATAATTGCGAAAACCATCGGCAATTGGCTCGAGCACACTGAATGACTCAACATCGGTTTGTTCCTGCGTGGCATCGGTACGGCCCGCTGCAAACGGCACTTCAATCGAATGACCCGCATTTTGTGCAGCATTTTCAATTCCGGCGGCGCCGCCCAAAACAATCAGGTCTGCCAACGAAATGCGCTTGCTACCGGTTTGTGTCGAATTAAATTCTTCTTGTACTTGCTCCAATACAGCGAGCACTTTTTGTAATTGTTCAGGCTGATTTGCTGCCCAATCTTTTTGCGGCGCTAAACGAATACGCGCACCATTGGCGCCACCACGTTTATCTGAACCACGAAAACTGGATGCTGAGGCCCATGCGGTTGTAACCAATTCGGAAATGGATAATCCGGTTGCAAGAATTTTTGCTTTCAACACAGCGATATCCTGCGCATTCACCAATTCATGGTTCACTTTTGGTAGCGGGTCTTGCCAGAGTAACGCTTCTGTGGGAACTTCAGGCCCCAAATAGCGTGCAACAGGCCCCATGTCGCGATGGGTTAACTTGAACCAGGCACGAGCAAAAGCATCAGCAAATTGATCCGGATTTTCGAAGAAGCGCCGCGAAATTTTTTCATAGGCCGGATCAAAACGCAGCGACAAATCCGTCGTTAGCATGGAGGGCCGATGTTTTTTATTTGCATCAAACGCATCGGGAATAATATTTGACGCACCTTTTGCAACCCACTGGTGCGCACCCGCTGGACTCTTTGTTAATTCCCACTCAAAACCAAATAAATTTTCGAAAAAATTATTGCTCCATTGCGTCGGCGTTGTCGTCCAGGTAACTTCCAGGCCACTGGTAATAGCGTCTGCACCTTTACCGGAACCATAACTACTTAACCAGCCAAAACCTTGCGCTTCCATGGGTGCAGCTTCGGGCTCCGGCCCGACATGAGTGGCAGGGCCAGCCCCATGGGTTTTACCAAACGTGTGGCCACCAGCGATGAGCGCGACAGTCTCTTCATCATTCATCGCCATGCGCGCAAAGGTTTCGCGAATATCCCGCGCCGCCGCAATCGGATCAGGGTTGCCGTTCGGGCCTTCAGGATTGACATAGATCAGGCCCATTTGCACGGCAGCGAGCGGATTCTCCAAGTCACGGTTACTGCTGTAGCGTTCATCGCCCAACCATTCTTTTTCAGAACCCCAATAAATATCTTCTTCAGGCGCCCATACATCCACACGCCCGCCGGCGAATCCAAAGGTTTTAAATCCCATCGACTCCAGTGCGCAATTACCCGCAAGAACCATCAAATCGGCCCATGAAATTCGTTTTCCATATTTTTGTTTGATAGGCCACAACAAACGACGCGCTTTATCCAAATTGCCATTGTCTGGCCAACTGTTTAACGGTGCAAAACGCTGGGTTCCATTGCCCGCACCACCACGACCATCAGCAGTGCGGTAACTGCCTGCACTGTGCCATGCCATCCGGACAAACAATCCACCATAGTGACCAAAATCTGCCGGCCACCAATCTTGTGGATCCGTCATTAAATGATAGAGGTCTTGCTTTAAGGCAGGCAGGTCAAGTTTTTTAAACTCGGTGGCGTAATCAAAATCGCGATCCATGGGATTAGAAACCGCGGTGTGTTGATGCAATATCGCCAAATTCAATTGGTTAGGCCACCAGTTACGATTGGTGGTGCCACCAGCGGATGATTTGAAAGCTCCACCGTGCATAACCGGACATTTACCGATTGATGTGTCGTTAGTATTCATAGCGCTCCTCGTTAACCCTCGGTTTTTGCGTTGTCGTGTAACTCGCCTAAAGCCAAGATTACGTGGGCACTAAAATTTAGTTAAATTTATATTTGATAATCAATCAATAGAAAAAAATTATCAATAAACGCGAGGCAAAAAAAAGCCCGGCACACTTATACCGGGCTTTCCATAACGTTATTAGTAAGTTAGAGGACTGCAACTATCGCTTTGGCAACATAGTCCATTTTCTCGATAGTCAGACCCGCAACGCTGATACGACTGGTATCGGTCATATAGATACTGTAATCACTTTTCAACTTGCGAACCTGGTCGACCGATAATCCCAAGAATGAAAACATGCCGCGCTCTTTGGCGATGAAACTAAAATCGCGCGCGTGCTGCAATGCATTCAAGGACTCCACCAATTGGGTGCGCAGCCCGGCGATACGCTGGCGCATCTGGGTCAATTCACCTTGCCATAGTGCGGTCAATTCATCGCTGTGCAGGATGATGTCCACAATGGTTGAGCCATGTGCAGGCGGCATTGAATAAATTCCGCGCGCAACATTCAACAATTGGCTGAAGCCAGCGTCCGCTTGTGCGGTATCGGCAAATACCATGCTCAGGCTGGCTGCACGCTCACGATACAAACCAAAGTTTTTGGAAAACGAATTAGCCACCACCATTTCCGGAACACGATTGGCAAGCATGCGCAGGCCATAAGCATCTTCCTCCAGGCCCTCGCCAAAACCCTGATAGGCCATATCCACGAATGGAATAATCCCGCGCTCTACCAACACGTCCCCTACTTGATCCCATTGTTCACGGGTCAGATCGGCGCCGCTCGGGTTATGGCAACACGCATGCAATAACACCAGATCGCCACGCGGAACCTCCTTCAAGGTGGATAACATCGCCGCGAAATTAATGGTGTGGTTGTCGTAATCATAATAAGGGTATTCACGTAACTTGAGCCCGGCTGAACTCAATAACGGAATATGGTTCGCCCAGGTGGGTGTACTAACCCACAGGTTCGCACCGGGTTTAGCACGCTGGATCAACTCAGCCGCCAAACGCAATGCACCGCAACCACCGGGCGCCTGGACAGTGCGAACACGCCCTGCCGCGACTACAGGATGATCCATCCCGAATACCAAACGGGTGGATACCTCATTCGCGCCCGGTACACCGGCAGGTGGCGTATAGGATTTGGTGATGTCACGTGCGATACGTAACTTTTCTGCTTCTGCAACCGCTTTCATGATGGGCGTTTGGCCTGCATCGTTCTTATAAACCCCCACACCCAGATCAACTTTGTTCTTATTAGTGTCATTTGCGTAAGCGATACTTAAACCGAGGATAGGATCATTGGGCAACAGTGGCAGGGTTTCAAACATGGCAGCTCCGGATTCACGCAGATAAGGATAAAAAATAAACAAAAAAGCGGGGCGGCATTATACGCCTAGTTTTTGGTGCCACGCGTAAAAAACTAACAGCGTATTACAGAATTACCATCAGGGAAGGTCGGATGTGCTAAGTTGCACAGCCTGATAAAAGGAAGACACTATGACCCTTGAATGGCAAATCTCCCCGCTGAACAACCAGCTCATTCCGGAGATACAACACCGCATCGACCAGAAAACCAAACCGTTGGGAGCGCTGGGGCAACTGGAAACCCTTGCATTGCAAATCGCCCTGATCCAGCAGCGCCCGCGGCTCAGCCTTGAACGACCACTCATGTTGGTGTTTGCCGCCGATCATGGTATTGCCGAAGAAGGCGTCAGCATTGCTCCCAGCAGCGTCACCCAACAAATGGTTCTAAATTTTCTCGCGGGTGGCGCTGCCATTAATTGCTTTTGCCGCACCAACCATTTGCCCTTAAAAGTGATTGATGCCGGCATTAAATACGAAATTAATCCAACCCCCGCTACACTCATCAACCAACGTATTGCAGCGGGCACGCACAACCTGGCTCACGAACCTGCAATGAGTGAAGTCCAGGCTCGCCAGGCATTATTGTTCGGCCAATTACTGGCTGAGCAGGAAATAAAAGCCGGCTCAAATATATTAGCGTTTGGTGAAATGGGGATAGGTAACAGCAGTTCCGCATCGGCAATCCTCGCTGCCATCAGCGGTGAGCCTGTTGAGCATTGTGTCGGCCTTGGAACAGGTATTAGCCCGGAACAACTCGCCAAAAAAATTACATTGGTTAAAAAGGGCGTCGCACGTATTCAGGATAAATCTCCACTGACTATTTTGTGCGAACTGGGTGGATTTGAAATTGCACAAATTTGCGGAGCTATGCTTGCCACCGCCCAGGCGAAGAAAATTATTGTGGTGGATGGTTTTATCGTCAGCGCTGCCGCGCTACTGGCTGTTCAGTTTAATCCCCACGCACGCGACTATATGGTCTTCGCCCATGAATCGCACGAAGCAGGCCATCAGCTCATGCTGACATTACTAAATGCAAAACCGCTTTTGAATTTGGGATTGCGTTTAGGGGAAGGAACTGGCGCAGCACTGGCACTGCCGTTACTACAAGCAGCGGTCACTTTCTATAATCAAATGGCGACTTTTGAAAGCGCCGGTGTAAAAGTGTAATTGTCCCGCTATTTTTTTCCTCAATGTACATACCGATGAAAAACCAACTTAATCTATTTTTTCTTGCATTGGGATTTTTTAGCAGAATCCCTATGCCACGTTGGGTGGAGTACTCGCCGGAAAAACTCAACCAATCAAGTCGCTATCTGGTGTTGGCAGGTTGGTTATTGGGAGGATTAGTAGTCGTTGTATTTTTTTGTACGCAAAAAATATTTCCGGAAACGATTAGCCTGTGGCTGGCCATGTGCTTCAGCTTATTGCTGACCGGTGCATTCCACGAAGATGGCCTTGCTGATACGGCGGATGGTTTCGGCGGTGCATTTACGGTTGAGAAAAAGCTTTCCATTATGAAAGACAGCCGTATCGGTACATACGGTGCCAGTGCACTGGTCATGGCATTACTCGGAAAATATTTGTTATTAATTGAAAATCACAACATCATTATCGCTCTGCTGATTGCCTACCCGCTCTCGCGTGCAATATCAATCAGTTTAATTGCGGATATGCGTTATGTCAGTGACGCCGACACGAGTAAAAGCAAACCCATCGCTAACCAACTGTCGAAAACGGATCTCACTATTCTTTTCCTCACAGCACTACCCGCTCTGTTTTTTTTGTCACCACTTACAGCAGCAATCCTTGTTGCCATATTGTTTATGGTTCGCACGCTCGCAAAATTATATTTAATGCGGCAAATAGGCGGTTACACTGGCGATACCTTAGGTGCAGTGCAACAAATCAGTGAACTGGTTATTTACGGAGTGTTACTCGCGCTATGATTCAATTAATTCTCGGCGGTGCTCGCTCAGGTAAATCGCGCTATGCAGAACAACTCGCGACAGCATCAAACAGGCCCGTTATTTACATAGCGACAGCAACGCCTTCCGACAACGAAATGGCAGCGCGTATAACACATCACCAACAGCAACGTCCGCAAGAATGGCGTTTGTACGAAGCTCCGTTGGATTTAGTCGGTGCGATCAAAAGTGAATCTCACAAGCAACAAACCATTTTAGTGGACTGCCTTACTCTCTGGCTGAACAATCAGCTCTTTCATTACCCATCGCAAGACTTTTCAACGTTATTTGATGATTTGGTTTCTGCAATTACCAATATTGAAGCGGACGTTATTTTTGTTGCCAACGAAGTTGGTTTGGGAGTTATTCCCCTTGGTGAAATCAGTCGCACATTTGTGGATGAGGCGGGCAGGTTGAATCAGCGCCTTGCGCGCATAGCCGATCATGTATTTTTTGTGGCCGCAGGGTTACCCCTGCAATTGAAGGGTAAACAATCTGATGTCTAGGTTCATTACCCTGGTGCGACACGGCAAAGTTGCTGGTCCTTCTGCTCTCTATGGCCACACCGACATCGCAATCAGTGAGGAGGGCTCGAAGGACCTACAACGCGGCATTGAATGGCTACACGGCATGACTCCAGTAACTCACGTAATCAGCTCACCTCTCCTACGCTGCATAAATCCCGCGCAGGAATTTTCGCAGCGGCATAAATTGCCATTACGAGTTTTGGATAATCTAAAAGAAATGCATTTTGGCTGTTGGGATGGAATTCCCTTTTCAGCATTTACCAATGAGCAATTCACTGAACTGACAAACTTCTGGGAAACACCGGCCGATGCACATGCACCCGACGGCGAAGCACTCAAGGATTTCGCGCACAGAATTATTTCCTGCTGGAACGACATTGAAAAAAATACGGGCGCTCAACATCAATTGGTTATCTGCCATGGCGGTGTGATTCGAATTATCATTGCGCAATTGTTAAATCTGGATTGGCGAAACCCCAGTCTGTTTCGTCAGCTGACAATTGACTACGCCAGTCATACGCAAATTGAAATTGGTATGCACGATAATGCACTTCCTGTTATCAAATACATTGGTGCAACTGCTTTTTCTAATGATATATCGGAAACATAGTGAACACACCACACACTGCATCACCACAACAATTACCTGACCATAACCAAAGCCTTGTGCAGCGAACCCTGCAAGAATGGAAACAATTGGCACGGTTGGGTGCCCCTATTTTAATTGCGCAACTTGCGCAAATGGCGAACGGTGTTATCGATACGGTAATGGCAGGCCATGCCAGTGCAGAAGACCTGGCAGGTGTTGGCATCGGCACCAGTCTGTGGGTTCCTACACTACTCTTTTTTGCCGGGATTCTCGGAGCGCTTCAACCAACAATATCCGGCCATCGCGGTGCGAATGCCTGGCAAAAAATTATGCCTACCACATGGCAGGGAATTTATATCTCGTTTGCAGCAATGGTATTGATGATTCTATTTCTTACCAATCTCCAGCCGCTGCTCGAATTATTAAAGCTGGATGAAAAGACTGCGTACATCGCCGACGGTTATTTAAAAGCATTTGCCTGGGGGGTGCCCGCACTTTTGCTATTAACAGCATTGCGCGGCCTTACCGATGGGTTAGGCCACACCCAGGTGATTATGTTTTTTTCACTGCTGTGTACTGTATTAAACCTGCCGCTCAATTATCTTTTTATTTATGGATTTGATTTTGGTTTTTTTCAATTACCAGCAATGGGGGGAATTGGTTGTGGGTGGGCCACCAGCATCGCAAACTGGATCGCCACCATCGCCCTATTGTTTTATTTAAATACCAGCAAAATATTTCAACAATTTCATTTAATGGCCAATTGGGCAGTACCTGCCCTGGATGATATTAAACGGTTATTGAAACTGGGGTTACCGATAGGTTTCAGCAGTTTTATTGAAGTCAGCATGTTTTGCATGATCGCGCTATTTATCGCACCACTTGGCGCAACTACTATTGCCGGGCATCAAATTGTATTAAACGTGATATCACTCATATTCATGTTGCCGCTGAGTTTGTGTATAGCGCTTACATTGCGAGTCAGCTTTTTGGTTGGCGCAAAAGATACAGAAGAGGCAAGGTTATTAAGCCGCAGTGCGCTGTTACTAGCCATAATGATTGGCGGCATCAACGCATTAATAATATTACTAGGCAGGGATTGGTTAGCCAGTTTGTACACCTCAGACGTCGCCGTACAAACAGTTGCTGCCCAACTATTTATATTGGGCGCAATATTCCAAATCGCAGACGTTATCCAGGTCACCATGATGGGAGTGCAACGCGGTTATAAAGATACGAAGATTCCGATGATTATTATGTTGGTTTCTTTTTGGGGTATTTCACTACCACTGGGATACGCATTGACTTTTAAAGATTGGTTTACAGAACCCATGGGCGCGCCCGGATTTTGGACAGCATTAATTTTCGGATTAATTTGCGCAGCAACTTTGTTAACCGTAAGAATGTTCAGGTTTCGCGCGAGCACCTAGCCAAGATATTTTTTCGGGTTTGTATGTTTATTTAAAAACTACAAACCCGAAACTTAAATTCTGGCCGACAGAGCAAAACAAACAATTCGGCTGTCTTGTTCACAGCCAATACCACTCAAAAGCAATGGCTAATGTGGTAACTACCACCCACACGCCTGCCCTTTGTTTTGTTCATCCAACCAGGTTTTCAATGGGGCAAAATAATCCAGGATAGCTGAAGCATCCATTTCTCGCGTACCTATCGCTTCTTCCAAAACATCTTGCCAGGGTTTGCTGGCACCGGCAGCAAGTAAAGCTTGTAATTTTTTACCGGCCTCTTTGCTGTTATAGATTGAGCATTCATGCAATGGCCCTTTAAAACCAGCAGCCTCGCATAAGGCTTTATGGAATTGGAATTGCAAAATGTGGGCAATGAAATAACGAGTATAAGGAACATTAGCGGCTATATGGTATTTAGCACCTGCATCAAAATCATTTTCAGTACGCGGAACGGCGGAACGAATTCCCTGGTATTGGGTGACCAGTTGCCACCAGGATTTATTGTAATCTTCCGGTTTTATTTTTCCGGAAAATACTTGCCAACGCCATTGGTCAATAATTTTTCCGAACGGTAAAAATGCAACTTTATCCAGCGCTAGCTTCATCTGCTGGTTAATGACTGCTTTCTGGTTATTTTCCACTTTTTCGAACAATCCGATGGTTTTTAAATAACCCGGCGTCATGGAAAGTACAATGGTATCGCCAATGGCTTCATGGAAACCATCATTAGCGCCGTTTTGAAATAAATAAGGTTTGTCGTTGTATTCAAGGAAGTAATAAATATGGCCAAGTTCGTGGTGAATCGTTTCGAACTCAACTTCCGTCGGTTCTATGCATTCTTTGATACGCACATCTTCTTTGGCATCCATCGTCCAGGCACTTGCATGACACACCACTTCGCGGTCGCGCGGCTTGGTGATCATCGATTTTTCCCAAAAACTTTGCGGTAACGCGCGCAAGCCTAATGAAGTAAAAAAGTTTTCGGCAGTTTTTGCGATAGCGGCTGCATCTTTTTTACTTTTTACCAATGCAGCCGTTACATCCAGATCACCCACGCCTGGGTAAGGTGTTACCACATCGTAAATGCTACCCCATTGCTGGCTCCACATATTGCCAAGCAAATGGGCAGGAATAGGTTGATCCAGCGGCACCTTATCTTTTCCATAACGTGCAGCGAGGTCTGTGCGAACTTTACAGTGCAAGGATTTATAAAGCGGTTCTACTTGTGACCAAAGGCGCTCCACTTCGGCTTCAAAGCTCGCTGAAGGCATGTCATAACCCGATTTCCAGGATGCTCCCAGATCGCTAAAACCGTAAGCTCTTGCACCGGAGTTTGCGATGTCGACAAAACGTGCGTAATCATTTTTGTAAGACGGAGCCACCGTACGCCATCCCGTCCAGGCATCCAGCAATTCATCATAATTACGGCTTTTCACCAGGACATCAGAGAGCTGGTTTAAATCGCGGCAATCTTCTTTGCCATTTTTTGTCTTGCAATATTTACCTGCTCCATAAACACCTTCCATGCTCGTACCCAGTTTCGCCAGCTCTGCGCGCCCTTCCGGTGTATCTGGTGGTAAAAGTGTTTTACCCAAGGTTAAATTCGTGTATGCCTTTGCTGTTGCCGGCGACATAGATTTATCTTTATACAAACGCGCCTCTGCGAGAATTTCTTTTTCAAACGCCATCATGCGTTCATTCGCTTTGGAAGCAAGCAATGCGGTGTCTTCATTTATGTAAGTCACATAAGCCCATTGAGCCGCATTGGTTTCGCGATAAATATCCAGATAGCGCGAGTTAACATCGGCAATAAATTCATCAGCCGATTTTTTTTCCGAAGTATTATCACTTTTGGACGATGCTGACGGTTGACAAGATGCAAGAAGAATACATGACATCAATAGAGTTACATTTCGCATAGCAAATAGCGGTTGAATTTTTTTCATAAAATAATCCATCTCTATCTTTTAAGTAATTAACGAACACCCGCCATACCGCGCTTGAGCAACGGTGAAATTACCAACATAAATACGCCAAACCCCATGCCCAGCCACATTAAAAATTCGAATAGCTGGGTATAAGTTGCCAACATTGAAGCTACATCGGATTTGCCCTGGCTATCGATTGCAGCCCACTTGGAAATACGGGTCACCAGTGTTTCCGACAATGCGGTTGCTACAAACCATGTCCCCATACTCACGCTTACAACACGCGGAAGCGACAATTTTGTTACTGCAGACAAACCAATAGGAGAAACACACATTTCTCCCATGCTATGAAATAGATACGCGAGTACCATCCAGATAATGGCGACCTTGCCAGCCTCGTTGGGAAATTGCGCACCCGCTACCAATGCACCAAAACCCAATCCCGCCAGAAAAATTCCCAGCGCGAATTTTACCGGTGTACTTGGATTCATTCCTCGCGCATCCAGCCACGGCCATAAAAAAGCCAACGGAATTGCAAGTAACATGATGAAAGCAGGATTCAATGCGGCAAATTGGCTAGCCACAATCGTGGTACCAAAAAGATTGCGATCAAGCACACGATCTGCAAACAACGTCATGGACGCTGCTGATTGCTCGAACAGAGACCAAAAAACAATTGCTGACAGAATCAGCACCATCAACACCAATGTGCGCGTAAATTCCGGACTGCGATGACG
This sequence comes from Cellvibrio sp., assembly GCA_035490715.1. Lineage (GTDB taxonomy): Bacteria > Pseudomonadota > Gammaproteobacteria > Pseudomonadales > Cellvibrionaceae > Cellvibrio. The sequence continues at coordinate 182,026 of DATJLF010000016.1, read as the reverse complement.
AATAAAACCGTAAGCAACAAACGCAATCAATGCGAGTAATGCAACGTACAACCACATCTCGGACGCCTGTTCCGATAGTTGAATAATATGGTTTTGACTAAGTACATTCCCAATGCCAATCGCGATGACAATAGCGGCCAATAGGCTGACAGACTTTTTTGATTGCCACGGATTTGAATGGATCATGGAGTACGCAAGAATTCCCACAATTCCCAATAACAATAAAATGTTCTGAGTTATGTGGACAACAGGCTCGCTTTGCACAAGCCACCAAACTACAGGCAAGGAACACAAACTGCCAATGTAAATCCACCACTCATTCTTTATACCCGCACGCTTTGTATTTAACCAATCAATACAAGGCGATTCGGTGTAATCTTTTAAATAACGTTGGCCGTACAAAAATACAATCATTCCGATAATCATACCCACACCAGCCAAACCGAAACCGTACCTCCAACCGTAGGTTTCGCCTAACCATCCGCATAATAAAATGGCGATGAAAGAGCCAACGTTGATGCCCATATAAAAGAGCGTAAAGCCTGAATCCCGGCGAGGATCATTCGCAGGGTACAGCTGCCCGACAATAACGGAAATATTCGGTTTTAAAAAACCAACACCAATAACAATAAATGCAATAGCTAAATAAAAAACATTTAATGCCCTTGTATCTTGCATCGTCACCTCAGACGCAAGTTCAGTGCCCGCAGCCAACACTTCACCGCTTTTTAGTGTTAATGATTCTGTCAGGATGGTACCCGCCGGATAATGCACAGCCTGTTGTCCTTCATAGGCCATCAGAAAATGGCCAATACACAACACGATTGCACCAAAAATTACTGCTCGTCTGGTACCCAGGTATCGATCAGCCAACAAGCCGCCAATGACCGGCGCTGCATACACTAAACCTGCATATGCACCCAACACATCCAACCCATGTACATCTGAAAACAAATGGTATTTAGTCAGGTACAGCAACAGAATAAATTTCATTCCGTAAAAGGAGAAGCGCTCCCACATCTCGGTGGCGAAGCAAACGTACAGGCCTTTTGGATGGCCAAGAAAATCATCGCTGGTCTTGTGCATAAATAAATTCTTGATTGGTTTTTGGAGTTATTTGTTGTTTTTGATTTTCAGCAACAGTGTAATGCTTTTTGCATCAACTTAATCTTATGCAGAAAACCCGCCAATCCATGTGCGATAGAAAATTATTTTTTCGCTACCGGATTATGATCTCCATTTATTAATTTCCCTTTTATTAACTTTCCTTTTATTAACCTCCCTTCTATTTATTAAAAGGTGTTCGTCTACATAAAGATTCGTTCATTTAACAGCAGGGCAACCGTTTAGAAAAATGTTGCCCTGCCAATTTTTATTCTAGAACTTAAGGTTCACGCCCACAAAGCCGGACCGACCAACCGGATCATAGGTTGCGGGAAATGTATTACCACTATTTTCCGCAGTGCCTCCGTACTCATTACCAACAATGGGTGGCTCTTTGTCCGCCAGATTATAAATACCGGCGCGCACTTCCAATACATCATTAACCGCATAACTGGCAAACAAATCAAAATAATTGTAATCGGGAATCGTAACCAATGCATAATCGTCTGCCGATGCATTACCCAGCGCTACCGCATCCTGGGTTAGTTCATCAATGTATTGCCAACGCAAGGTGACTGTCCAATCATCAAAACTCCAGCGCGTTGTTTGGGTAAAGCGCAACTCCGGATCAGGTCGCAAACAGGTTTTTCCGATTAGCCCAACGCAATCGATAACCGGAAATAAAGCCGCATCCTGTTGTTTGTTTTCCAACACTTTTACCGCATTCACACCAATATCCAACGTGCCCAGTGTATTCAAATCAAAACTATAATTGGCGACAAAATCCATACCTTTTGTTCTTTTGCGCCCCGCGTTTACTACGGATGCATCCACACCTGTATCCGTACCCGACAGCAGGGTTCCACTCATGGCGCTACGATAAATACGTGAACAGAAAAAGCCATCCGGCTCTTTATCCAGCAAATAACAGGCATCAACAATGTTTTGTTCTGACAACGCCAGAATTACATTTTCAATATCGATATCGTAATAATCCAGTGAAAGAGTGAGTGGTAATGCATCAGGTGTAAACACAAAACCAACCGTGAGGGTATCAGCTTCTTCCGGCGTTAAGCCGGGGTTACCACCTATATAATTATTAGTTTGCCCAGCCTGAATGCTGTTAAACGCCCCCACCTTTCCTGCAGGCACACCGGTTTGTTCACACAATGTGACCAACGCCGGGTCATTCAGTGCGTCGTCCTCAGCACAGTAATCAATATTTAAATCGCCTGTGGACGGTGTTTTTGGCAACCCGATTTCTGCAAGGTTGGGTGCACGTACGGCGTGCTGGAATAACGCGCGCAACCTGAGGCTGTCATCAAACGCCCACTCACCCCCAAATTTATAGCTGGTATTATCAAATTCATTCGTGGTGGTATCACCAATGACGACTTTATTTTCATAATCAGCTTTACGCACGGCAGCTTCCAAAATAATTGCTTTTGCAAATGCCATATCCTCCACCACAGGCACTCTCACTTCGGCAAAAAATTCCTGTACCTTCAAACTTGCATCAACAGGTGAACTACCGCCATAACCGACTGAATTGGCATTGGCATAATTTTGGTCTGGCATATTTTGCGCATCTTCCTCGCGATGTTCAAAACCCGCCGCGAATTCAGCCGGGCTCGCAGCCCATGGCAAGGTAAAGCCCATCGAACCTGAAATCGTTCCCCCGGCAACCAACTGATTAGTGCGATTATTTTCATTGAGATTAAAACGAATAAATTTTGCCATTTCCGGAGTGATGGTATCTGGCCCAAAATAGTTAACCGGCACACAACCACCACTATCATCAGCACATACTATCTCACCCGTATCAGGGTCTGTGATTGCCAGCATTGCTTGCTGCGACTTGTCATAATCCACATCATTAATAAAATTTTGTGCCCGCGCCGTGTGTCCCTTTTGCGCAAAAATTTCCCAATCATAATCATCAAACACGACGCCGCGAAATCCAGCTACAAATTGCAAGGTGGTATTTTCGTAAAGGGAATCACGTGTTCCCAGTTCAGTTAAACGGCGACCAAACGCGATATCTACTAATCCGTCATTTTGTGCATCACCTTCCTCAATAGCATCCAGCTCAGCAAAAATTGCCTGATCCTGTGCAGAGAGGAATGGATTATCAATATTCAAAGCGTATGGAAAGAAGAAGGTGCCAGTCGGTGCTTGAATGGTATCGACACGATTATTAGCAAACGACAAACGCGAAAAAAACTCAGTGTTATCAGTAATTTTATAATTGCCAATGACTGTTCCTACATATTTTTCCTGCGGTGTCACTAATAAGTTGTAGGGATTAAAATTAAATGCCTGTACATCGTCAGTAAGATTTCCCGACTCATCAAATTGAACCGGGTCATCCAGCCCCACACCAAATGCCGGAATATCTACCGAGGTATACACCGTGCCACTTGGGTGGGTTCCACTACCACCCGGTTCCAATATATTATCCAGCGAAAACTCTGAATATTTTCGATCTCCCTGATAGAGTGCTTCTTGCTTGCTGTACGCAAGATTGGCAACTACATTTCCTCGCCCTTCATCAATATTGCCACCAAAAGTGATACTGAAATCGTCGCGACGAGTGTCACTTTCAAAACTGGCCGAGGTGGCCATATCAATTTCAACACCGCTAAAATCTTTTTTCATCACGAAGTTAACAACGCCGCCAATTGCATCGGAACCATACACAGCAGATGCACCACCAGTAACAACTTCAACACGCTCAATTAATGCGGTAGGGATCATCGCCAGGTCAACATACCCCTGATAATCGTAGGGAGTGAAGCGTTTTCCATCAACCAGCACCAGGGTACGCTCCTCGCCGAGATTGCGTAAATTGACGGTTGCACCACCATCATTGCCATTATTGGTGTTATTACCCAACGCGGCGACAAAGCGCGGGTCATCACGCAGAAACTCTTCCGGGTTGATAGTGTTGGTCATTTTAAGTTCGGCCGCATCGACAATCGCGATGGGACTATTTGAAGTGAGATCCGGCCGCTTGATTCGCGATCCGGTAACCAGCGTTTCCTCAATCGCCTCTTCTGCATTACCTATCTGGGCAACTGAAGGGAAAGATAAAAGTAGCAACCCGCTTGATACACCTAGTGTGATATTTTTGATGAATGATGCTAACTGCTTTGCATTGCTCATATATACACCCCGTCTGCTGGTTAACGTGATTTAACGATCAATAATTCAGAGCCATTAATGCTATTCGCAACAATAAATCCGGAAGGCGAATAAAATGTTATTGCAACTGTTTATGCTGCAACACATCTTTTGTTTTCGCTTAAAAAGCGGTTTTCATGCCAACCTGATTAAATAGAAGCTCAATAAATTATTTGTATGATGCGTTAATTGTTTTGCGAAAAATTCCGCAAAACATAAGTTAACTAGCGCAGAGTCAGGGAGTCCAACTGCTTATGTAACCCATCCAAAGTTAATTGCAGTCTAGTCGCTTATTTCAATTGCACCAGAAAGAAACAGAATAAGGTACACATACTGATATTACTGTTTCAAAAACGGGCAATCATTGGAAGTAAAATTTTTTAATCCCATAAGTGTGGAAGATCCGCAACAGAGGGTAGTACATACGCAGGTTTTGTATTGGATGAGCCAACATATCCTTCACGGTACTTACCTGTCTTAACCAGACACCCGCGAATTCCCATTTGCTGTGCACCACCTATATCACTATCGATATCATCACCAACCATGATCGCGTTTGTGGCATCTATACCAACAGAATCCAATACTCGCTGAAAAAAAGCTCGATTGGGTTTTCCCATTATGCGTGCATTTTTACTGCATACATATTCAAGCCCTGCCACAAAAAAACCAATATCTGCTTTTAACCCGGCTTCCGTTTGCCAAAAACGATTTTTATGAAGTGCAATCAGCTCAGCACCGGCATGCATTACATTGAACAATCGATGCACTAATGTTAAATCCCAAGCGTCACCTATATCACCCAATACTACGTAGTCAGGGTGCTGTTCATCCCAATAAAATTCAGAAAAATCCTGTTTGATTCCATCAGCAACGACCGGCCAAATTCGCAAAGGACGTCGCGCGTCACGTTGCAAGCCAAGCAATTCCAGTTTTGCACCTACGGAAGCACTGATTAATTCTTCCTCTTCCAGAGCAAACCCCATTACGCGTAACTGTGCAATCAATTCATCCTGCGACTTGGTGGTCGTATTCGTCAGAAAACGCAAATGTATGCCGCGTTCACGTAATTGCTTGATACAGTCAATTGCGCCGGGAATAGGTTGCTTGCCAACATACAAGGTTCCATCCAGATCAAGCATGATTAATTGCGGTATACGTTTCATAGCGACTCTCCACGCGTGAGAAGCGAAATGCGCTTCAAGGAACTATAGCGCTGATTCACACACTCAATGCAGCTCAATCATTTGTGTGATAGCAATCAACCCAAGATTTATGCCTGACACGGATAAATCAGGCAATAAACATACCTGAAAGAAAAAACTGCCATAGCCCCTGTGTTTGGCTTTTGTTGGTAGGGGGTCTTTATTCATAGAGAAGTGAGGGCGCAGCGCGTATACTGCTCGCACTTTTTTCTGTACCGCACTGAGGAGCAATCATGTCGAAGTTCTGGAGTCCCGTGGTGCGCGAACTGGAGCCTTATGTGCCCGGTGAGCAACCACAAATAGATGGCTTGATCAAATTGAATACCAATGAGAGCCCGTACCCACCCTCACCCAAGGTAATTAATTTAATCACCCATGATGCCATCGACAGATTGCGCCTATATCCAGATCCCAATTCCAAAAAACTGAAAGACACTATTGCCAACTATTATAAGGTCGCAAGCGAGCAAATCTTTGTAGGCAACGGCTCTGATGAAGTGTTGGCACTTTTGTTTATGGCTTTTTTTCAACAAGGTAAGCCATTACTCTTCCCCGATATCAGTTACAGTTTCTATCCGGTTTATTGCAAGCTCTTCGGTATCGAACCTAAAACTATTCCGCTTGCCGATGATTACACCATTCATTTTGCTGATTACCCGCTTGATAACGCTGGTGTTATTTTCCCCAACCCCAATGCACCTACAGCAATTGGCAAACCACTCGCCGAAATAGAAGCGTTACTGCAAAGAAATACGGAAACAGTTGTGGTTGTCGATGAGGCTTATGTCGACTTCGGTGCGGAAACTGCAATTTCGCTAATTGATAAATATCCCAATTTATTGGTTGTGCAAACGCTCTCCAAATCGCGCTCACTGGCAGGCATGCGCGTGGGTTTGGCGGTTGGTCAAAAAGAGTTAATTGATGCACTGGATCGGGTAAAAAATTCGTTTAACTCCTACCCTATTGATCGCATCGCTGAAGCAGCCACTATTGTAGCCTTTGAAGATGACGCCTATTTCAAAACCTGTCGCGATAAAATAATTGCCACGCGCGAATGGACTGTCATTGAATTAGAAAAACTGGGCTTCCATGTTTTGCCATCACAAGCGAATTTTGTATTTGCTGAACCAAGAGGAAAAAACGCGGCCGATGTTGCACAGTTCCTGCGTAACAATAAAATTCTGGTTCGCTATTTTAATAAACCCAGAATCAATCAATTTTTACGGATTACTATTGGAACTGATCAACAAATGCAAGCAATGATTGACACGCTAAAAACTATGTCGTAAAAAAATGGCCCGCTTGATGCGGGCCACTATTCAGTTTTTTCATTGGCAATTTGCGCCGCCTCGATGTGGAAATATTTTTCCATTCCAGTCCAATGTAGTAACTGGACAACCTCTTTATTGCAATTACAGAGTTTGATGTCATCCCGCGTGGATTTTTTGCGCTCCTTAAACAGCAATAACATTCCCAAGCCAGTCAAACTCAACGCGGGCGTTTCCGTTAAATTAAATTCGAATTCGTGTATCCCGTTTGCTTCAGTGTCACTCAACAAACGACTCCATTCCTTACGCAAGTCATGATCAATACAACCATAAATATTAATGCGTAAACCCCGACCATTATTAATAGATGTCCAATCAAGGCTAGCCGAATCAGCAAAGGTTACCGTCCCCGAATATCCCCTTTTGGTTTTGGCAGCTACCTTGGGCTGTGCGAAACCAGTAGAGACCAGGGACTTTCCTCCACCCGTCAGCGGAGCATTAGGATTAGGCTTGGGAACGGAGACTGAAGCGTGAATATCTTTCGTAGCCGATTTTTTTGGTTTGGATTTATCAAGCCACCCCGGTTTTACCACATCGTCCCAACTACTTTCAGCCACACCCTCACCAACAACATCATCAATAACTTTTCCACTCGTGCGCTTTGCACGGGCGAGGTCATCGTCTGCCCGAACAATTTTTGCCTCACCAATGAAAGGAACCTGATGGCGCATTGCCAGCCCCATTTAAAATTAGTACTCGTTAATTAAAAAATTTTAGTGCAGGCTTATTCAGTTGCGAGTAATGTTCACTTACCGTGTATGCCTACTTTAATAATAAACTTCTTGATACTTATTATGGCGTAAATTTCATCATCCTCAAGTAATTCACATCAGGATGGGAATTTTCGAAACACACTACCCACAAGAAGTTGTGCAGGATTGCTCAGGATTTATTCCGGGTATAGGTTTCCACTTTATTTCTCATAAAAAAAAGCTCTAATAGTAATTTTTGAGGTAAAGTGCGGCTCGAATGAAAAATTTGGGAAATAACAGGCCCCGGAAGAGTGGCCGCAGGTTGAGTGTTAATGTACCTCTGGCGAGACGATCACCCAAATTGAGAGACTATGCAGAACAATGAAACCGTGCAGTCGAAGAATACTGCCATAGAATTGATTAAAAAGTTTCAGCAACTTTTTACCGATTTAAATCATAAGCAAATTGCCGAGCGGTTGGTGAAATTGGTTATTGCCAAGGAAGCCATCAGCCGCGCTGTTCTTATTGTTGAACGTGACAGTCACTTATATGTCGAGGCAATTGCCTCTTCCGGTACCCATGAACCTTTTGTCAATGGGATAGCGACATCCCTTAGCCGTTTAAATTATTTACCCCACCATTACATTCACCAGGTATTCGATAAAGGCCAGCCATGTTCGCTGGATAAAGAAATTATCGACAAGTTGGGCGCAATGTTTATCCAGAAAGGCACTAATGCTTGTTGCCTTCATCCTATTCAGGAAAAAAATAAAACCATCGCTGTGTTCTATATGGAATCTGCATTGGAATTAGTGCAGCTGCAAAAAGCAGTGAGTGAATTGGATACAGTCTGGACCTTCAGCTCGTTGCTTGTTCGTCAAGTCATTGATATGTGGCACCACGAGGAGCAATCAGAACGCTTCCGTGTTGCCGAGCAGGCTCTGTGGGCCAGCGAAACTTATTTGAATGCAATTTTGCGTTATTCCCCAGCGTTGATTTCTGTAAAAGACCTGGATGGCAACGTGGTGCTCGCCAGTGAGCACTTCAAGCAAATGGCCAATATTGATGACTCCGGATTTGTTGGTAAAAATGTCTTCGATGTGTATCCAAAAGATGTAGCCCAATCCATGTGGGATATTGATGCTGCCACTAAAACCAAACAGCAAACCTACGAGGTTGAGCTGGATCTGATGCATAAAGACGGCAGCCAACACACCTATCTAATGGTGAAGTTCCCACTACGCAATAAAGAGAATAATGTGTTTGGTGTTTGCACCATTGGTACGGACATCTCTGAACGCAAATTAGCTGAGAATGCCCTGCGTGAACAGCAATCGCGCTTGAACTACATGGCATTCCATGACGCCCTTACCTCTCTGCCAAACCGTTCATTGTTCTATGATCGCATTTACCACGGGCTCGCGCGCGCGCGTCGTAGTGAATCCAAAGTTGCCTTGATGTTGCTGGATATCGACCGATTCAAAATTATCAATGACAGTTTGGGGCATGACGCGGGTGATATCCTCCTTAAAGCCATTGCGATGCGCCTGAATGAAGGCGTGCGTGATATGGACACCGTTGCACGCCTGGGAGGGGACGAGTTTGTCGTTGTGCTTGAAGGCATCCACGATACTGAAGACGTAGTCTTCGTTGCGAATAAGTTACTCAGCTCCCTTTCACGTCCGTTAGAAATCAGCGGCCATACGCTGACCACCACGGTAAGCATCGGTGTGAGCATTTTCCCTGAAGACGGGGCAGATACCGATGAACTGCTGAAAAACGCCGACATCGCTATGTATAAGGCCAAAGAAGCAGGCAAGAACAATTGCCAGTTCTATACCAAAGGAATGAATGCAACAGCGGTTAATTATTTATTATTGGAAAATGATTTACGCCGTGCCGTTGAACAGCAGCAATTAACGTTGTATTACCAACCACAAGTTGATCTGCAAACCGGTGAAATGACCGGCGTTGAAGCGCTGGTGCGATGGCAGCATCCGGAGCGCGGATTAGTTTCTCCCGCTCACTTCATTCCACTGGCAGAAGAAACCGGTTTGATAGTACCAATCGGTGAGTGGGTGCTACGTGAAGCCTGTCGCCAACAAAAAATCTGGCTGGATGCGGGTAAACGCGTTGGCAAAGTAGCAGTTAACCTATCGCCACGCCAATTCCGCCAGAAAAACTTCCCCGGCAAAGTCGAAGCCATTCTCAAAGAAACAGGCCTGGAAGCGAAGCACCTGGAACTGGAGATAACCGAAAGTTGTGCCATGGAGCACGCAGGTGAAACCATTAACCAACTGAACCAGTTAAATGAGATGGGAATGTATCTGGCGATTGATGATTTCGGCACCGGCTACTCATCTCTAGCCTATTTGCAACGCTTTCCTATTCAAAAGCTCAAAATTGACCGCAGCTTTATCAACGACATACATGACGACCACAACGACGCCGCGATTGCCAAGTCCATTATCGGCCTCGCTCACAACATGCAAATGCGCGTAGTGGCAGAAGGTGTGGAAAACGAACAGCAAGCGGAATGGTTACGCGATATGGGATGCGATCAAGCGCAAGGATTCCTCTATTCCAAACCCATGACCGCACGACAGTTGGAAAACCATTTTCGTAATGGTCGATTCCATTTCGATGGCACTATCATTCAATTAGACGCCCACATGAAAATGGGAGCATAAAGCCTACCCCCCATACTGCCCATCTGATTAACCCTTGCCGCGTGTTTTATTGGCATTAGGCCGGGCATTTTCCTCAACAAATTCCACAATTGCGTTCGCGATATCTTTACCGGTTGCACCTTCAATCCCTTCCAATCCCGGTGAGGAATTTACTTCCATCACCAGAGGACCTCGGGACGAACGTAACAAATCAACCCCTGCCACATGTAATCCCATCGTTTGCGCCGCTTTGATGGCCGTACGGCGCTCAGTAGGACTGAGCTTGGTGACTTTAGCACTGCCACCACGATGCAAATTTGAGCGGAATTCTCCCTCCTGGGCAGTGCGCTCCATGGCCGCAAATATTTTGTCGCCAATAACAAAACAGCGAATATCGCTACCATTAGCTTCTTTAATAAATTCCTGCACAAGAAATTCAGCACCCAATTCACGAAATGCCTCTATCACACTTTCAGCGGCCTTTTGGGTCTCGGCGAGAATCACTCCGCGCCCCTGGGTACCTTCACATAGCTTGAGAACCAATGGGGTACCGCCAACCAATTTGATCAATTCTTTAGCGTCATGGACATTGTATGCAAAGCTCGTTTTGGGTAGACCTATACCCTTGCGTGACAATAACTGCAGAGCACGCAATTTGTCGCGCGAACGACCCAATGCGATGGATTCAGTCAAACAATAAACCCCCATCATTTCGAATTGCCGGATAACCGCCAAACCGTAGTGGGTTACCGATGCACCAATTCGCGGGATAACTGCGTCAAAACCCTCCAGCTTTTCTCCCATGTACCAAAGGGACGGACTGGCAGAGGCGATATCTATATAGCACTTCAGGACATCCAGCACCCGCACTTCATGGCCGCGCTTGATACAGGCCTCAACCAGCCGACTGGTGGAGTACAGGCGACGATTGCGCGACAAAATAGCGATTTTCATAGAACTCCTGAACGAGTTGAAAAGGTAAAAAGAAAATATGGGCTACATGGAAGGCATCAAGGGTTGATCCTTGTTACCGCCCAGCAAAAATGATCTGCTGCTATCCACCAAAAAACCTTGCCGTAGCGCGCTACGTCCTAACAACATGCGAAACCGCATATTCTCACGGTCTGTCAGGGTTATCTCGATGGGCAGTGATACACCATTGATAGACAACCGGGTTTCGATAACCACTCTTTCTTCGCAATGGCCACCGGAGTCGGTGACGGGGCGGACATCCTTGACAGGTTCCTCGCATTCAATGCATGTCAAACTGTCTTTTTGCATTGGATGCAACCCGAATCTGACCCAGGGCTTGCCATCTTTCTCAAAAGGCGTAACGTAGTAAGCATGCAATGCGCTGGTTTTAGCGCCGGTGTCAACTTTAGCTTTAATATGGGAAATCCCCAGATCTGGCAGACCGACCCATTCACGCCAGCCGATTGTTTCCAACTGTTTTTTGGTCACAGGCAAACTCCTGAAAGCAGATAAACAAGGGGCAGGTTACAGCTTTTATAAGCAAAGCATCAAAAACGCGCTTTGTACCCCAGTTAGTGCGAAAGGTAAAAAGAAAAATCTTGGGCAGGGAGTAAGATTTTTCTTTTGTTTTTAAATAGTCTATGGTAAATAGCGCGGGTCAAAATGTCCCATTGCGGGAACCGACGCCAAACTTTCTCTCTATCAATGTTGGAGTAGTCGTATGTCAGTTGATGTAGAGTCTCAAGATGCTGATCTGATAGGTGATGTTGGCATCGAATCCGATGATGAAGAGGCAACCACCCCCAAGCTCACCGGAAAAGAAGCCAGCCAGCACACACTGGAAATGCGTCGCAAAATTGAAGATCGCCTGGAACGCCGCCGTATTAAAGAACAATTAGGTTACGACGATATTTCCGATCTGGATTTCTAACCAGAAGTACCATTAAACAAACCTGATTAAACAGGTGTTCGGTCAATACTAAAATTTTATAGCCGCCCTCTGAGGCGGCTTATTTTTTGCCACAGCCATCGTGAGTTTCATATCTTTACGATTTCCTTGTAGTAATACTATTGCTGCGCCCTCCATTAGCTTCTATGATCACCCATACAGTCAAACCTGGATGCAAAAAAATCAACCACTACTGCCTTTACAAACATCCGGACCTCATCAAGACTGATTGGCGCAACATAACCGACAACACGTACTAATAAACAGAAACAGCGAAAATAATAAGAGTTAGCCATCGCGTTAACCAAGTGACCGCTGGAGCGCAGTTGTATGCAGCATTCCCCCAGACATCGTCTGTATTTCGACATTATTCTTGGCTTCCTGGTAATCATTACCATTTTTGCCATTACTGGCCAGGAGCAGATTCTTGAACAGCGATTTACGGTAGATAACCATTCCGGCTTAAGCCTCAATGTCTATGACGATAAAGAAAGCGGAGGCAACTCCAGTATCTATCTGGACAATCCGGGTACGATGGAATGGCATTGCATATTACGCGATAGCTACGATTTTCCATTCTGCGGCTTTGAGGTGCTATTTGACGCTGGTCGCACACATGGCGTAGACCTCACCCATTATGAAAAAGTACGCATCTGGCTGGACTATTCCGGTCCCAGTCAAACGTTGCGCGTGTACTTACGCAATTTCGATTCAAAATACAGCAAAAAAGAAGTCAAACAATCAACTAAATACAATCAGGTTGAGTTCAATGTAAACATGTTGGATGGTGTGGCTGAATTTTCCCTGCGCGATTTTTTTGTGGCTAACTGGTGGGTATTCGACAACAATATTCCGCCACATCTAAGCCGGCCACAGTTCGACAATATTACGATTTTTGAGGTGCAGACCGGTTCAGGGCGCCCACTGGGAGAACACCATTTCCGCTTGCGCAAAGTCGAATTTATTGGTCAGGCATTGAGCACCGCCGATTGGTATCTCACCATTATGGTGATTTGGCTTTTCATTATTTTGGGCTTCCTCGGATATCGGATTATTTCACTTAAAGATGAAGTGGTTGTGCAGCGCAAACGCGAATCTGAATTAATGGAAATTAATGAGTTGCTGGACACCCGCAGTAAGGCACTGGAACTCAAAGCAAAAAAAGATCCCCTGACTGGTGCATTTAATCGCCTGGGATTGGAGGAAGCATTCAGTCTCGGGCTTTATGAATGGCGCAGCAATAAAAAACCATTGTCGCTTGTTATGATGGATATAGATCACTTCAAAAAAATCAATGATACCTATGGTCATGACATTGGTGATTTGATTTTGAGTAAGTTATCGGATCTTATCCACCAACACATACGCGCTCAAGATTTGCTCGCTCGCTGGGGCGGTGAGGAATTTGTATTGGTATGCCGCGATACCGATCTTGATAGTGCCTTTGCAATTGCAGAAAAATTGCGCGGCCTGATTGAAGAGCGTGAATTTCATAAAAACATCCACATCACCGCCAGCTTTGGTGTTGCCATGCTCAACACCAATGAAAATCTGGAACAGCTGTTTAAAGCAGCAGATACAGCGCTTTACGAAGCAAAAGCCGGCGGTCGGAATCGTGTCATTGCGGCCAAAACATCAACTTGATTGCCATTACTCCAAGCGAAGGTAATCAACATAAATTAATTTTGGTTGCGTGAGCCTCGTAGCAAATAACTCCAGGCAGCTGACTTGATCCATACGCATCGTACGATTTTTCGGTGCGTTTTTAATTTCATCAATGGATACACGTAAATGGTTCCAACCAGGCAAAATTTTCACACGCTTATTGAAACGATCATCATAATTATTGCTACCAAGATCATGCGCAAAATCAGCAATTTTCAATACGACTTCAAAAGTTGAATCATCGGCATTATAAACATCCATAGCAAACTGGTTGTAACCAGTCCAATCCCCGTAAGGGCTCACCCATTTAATGCCAGAATATTTCCCGGTACCTAGATTAACCGCGAGTGAAAACCGGCCATCAGAAACATGTGCAGAAGATCGCCCTTTGGGAATATCCAGTGCTATACCAACTAAATGTTTGGCTTCGAAATAGGTTTCAAAGTTGTTAATAACTGGAAATTGGCTCCGCATTCGCATATCGGTGTAAGCAGCTGATGCGGCAAATACAAGGGAAGGCGCTGCCAGACTTAAACAAAGTAAGCGTAACAATAGGGCAAATGGTAATTTCACTTTTAATTTTTGCCCCCAGAATAATGCAAGCCAAACGCCACAGAGGTTATGCAACACATCGTCCCAGCTCGCGTCCCTGCCAACCATTTCTTGCAATAACTCAATACCCACACCAAGAAAAAAAACGCCCAGACTCGTCCATATCCAGGATTGCCATGATTCGAGTCGGAGAAACTGCATCATTACGAACACAGCTCCCGCGAAAAATATAATGTGCCCTAAATTCCATAAGTGATTAAACAACAATGACGATACGCCATTCGGACCACCAACAAAAAACAAAGGGCTAACGATAATTAGCGCTATTAATAACAACCCGCTGAACCAATTCCTTACATCTATCGATTTGACTTGCATCACGCGAACCCACCTTAAAATCATAAGAACAATTCATTACAAAACTGTGGCGCTTCATTCGGCAACTAATAATGACTAAATAGTCTCAGGGTTTAGTATGAACAGGCATTCAGAGGTAGCCGAATGCACATTAATTACTACGATCCAACACGCATCAATAACAGGAATTTCATCATGAGCTATCTAAATAATTTTATGCAAAAAGCAATCAAACCCGCTTTGCTCCTGGCCGCACTACTGGGCACATTTTTCGTACCAGGCATACAAGCACAAACCATTATTAAACCCGAGCCAACTGGTACGACGTATACGGTGAAACCCGATTATCGCAAATGCGCATTCCCAATGTGCGGTGGCTGGTTTTTAACTCCAGTTAACCAATATTCATTGTATTTACAAACTGAAAATGAAGCTCACGAATCTGCAGCATTATTGCCCAATACCCTTTATGTCGCTTACATCAATTACAAGCGTCTTGGATTGGATGAAAAACAAATTGCCGAATTGGAAGCCGCCATGCGCAGCGAACAAGCATTGTTGCGTGGCAACATCACGGCCAATAAATTGTCATCGCGGGCTCAAACACTGGTTGTCAACGGCGCCTGGGTCGGTGCCAATAAAAATACTCCTATTGGCCCTTACCTGAACATCAGCAGCACCGGTATTGTATGCATCACTACGCCCTGCCCTTATTTCAAAGCCAACATTATTAATAGTGATTACAGCAGTGAATTCCATGATCTATCCCTGGAAAAAGCCTATTTAGATCGCGAGCAGGAAGCACAGGCATGGCAGGCAATTTCCACCACAGGATTGATTATCACCGGAACAAAATATGAAAGCAGCGGATTTAATCCAAGCGGGGCAGAACCCGGTAAAGGCGTTGGCATAGCAGCAACCAAAGTATTTTTTGCATTTCCACCAAAAAAATAATTCTGCATGTAGTAATAGATCCCGGCAGACGCCGGGATTCTAATATTGAGAGTGCCCCATCCCATTGAATTGCTTCGCCAGGTTGGTTGCATAGTTATCAGTCATGCCGCTGATGTAATCAATCACCGCCATCAACGCAAGATATTTATAATTTTTATCTCGATTATTGACATCAGGATGGAAATTATTTTCGCCAATCAATGCCATTACGCGATTATCCTTGTACGTCATTTGTGACTGATGACCTAAGGAAGCATAAACAGCAGAACAAATCGTATCCAACAAAGTGCCGATAACTGCATAAGCGCCTATTTCCAATTCAACACGACGGGAATGATTAAATATTTTTTGCTTCGCCAAATCCTTCGCTGCTTGCACTGCATCGCGAACCAATGGGTCACACAATGAAATCAAATCTCCCTCTACTTCACCGTGTAAAAATGCGTCCTGATTTTTTATAAACGCTGCTGTACCTGCATTGATAAATGCGTCAATTATTTTTCCACGCAATAACGCCGGTTTACGCCCATCGTTTACTTTTTTCAACAAACGCTCCATATCGGCCAGCTGCGCGGAGTCAGCAATCACAGGGCGTAATAACTCATAAATTTCATTCCAGTTCAGAATTCCCATTTCCAAACCGTCCTCAAGATCAATAATGCCGTAACAGAAATCATCAGCGGCTTCCATGAGATACACCAACGGATGACGACAATACCAATTGCTTCCACGTTCAATCAATCCGGTTTTTTTCGCAATCTCATGAAAATAATTTAATTCAGATTGAAAAATCCCATACTTGGAATTCTTGGGGCGTTGGCCAAGCACTGTAGGTGTTGATGTCCAGGGATATTTAATAGACGATGCAAGCGTTGCATATGTCAAACGCATCCCGTCATGATACTGGTGATATTCCGACGTTGTCAGAACACGCAAACCTTGCGCATTACCTTCAAAAATACGAATGTCATCTTGTTCAGAAGGTGATAAATCCTGCAAAAATTCTGCGCCTTCTTTTTGGAACCAGTTGCGGATTGCATCTTCACCTGTGTGACCGAAGGGCGGGTTGCCAATGTCATGCGCAAGACAGGTTGCCTGCACAATATCACCAATGTCTGTTGGTAAAAATTGTGCGGGCAAATCCCCCTTATCTTTGAGTGCCTGGCCAACACGGATGCCTAACGTACGACCAACACAGGCAACTTCCAGACTGTGAGTCATACGGTTATGAATGTGATCATTCGTTGCTAACGGATGCACTTGTGTTTTACGTGCAAGTCGGCGAAACGCGCCGGAAAAAATAATTTTATCGTGATCCGAATGGAAGGGTGATCGACCTTCTTCCCGCTTTGCAGTGCGATTCCCCAAACGATCAGCGCACAAGAGTTGGTTCCAGTTCATAGCCATAAAAAATATCCTGATCATTTAATGGATGCATTTTGCGTGTTTTCCAAAGTCACGCCTAGTAGCCGGTGACCTACCGCACCAAATTAGCCCGTATAACAAACAGTGTCGCACAACTTAAGCGCATAAAAATCGTTTCCAGTCCATCGCGGAATAGGCTGGCTTAGTATGCAAAAAACAATTTTAACTCTTTGAATAATAATAATTTTTTCCTGATGAATATGCCTGAACACGTGCGTGAATATCACTTGGCATAATTACTGCTGAATACAAACTTGTATCCAAGATTGTATTTAATATCAAGCAGGAATTTCAATGGCGCAGGCAACAAGTCAAACAACAACCGGCTGGACTATCAACGAATGGCTGGATGCATATAGAAATCAACAGTTGGATGCACGTGAAGCATTGCATAACCTGCGTAATCAAATAGACAACGCAGATACATCATGGATTTATATTGTTTCGGCAGCTGAGTTAGACGAGCAAATCAATGCTCTTGCCGATGACGCAGATAGTCTTCCTCTTTACGGTGTTCCTTTTGCAGTTAAAGACAATATTGATGTGGCTGGTATTCCTACCACCGCAGCTTGCACCGCTTTTACTTACATTTCTGAAGTCGATGCCACGAGCGTTGCACGTTTGAAGGCAGCAGGAGCCATTGTGCTCGGTAAAACCAATCTCGATCAGTTTGCCACTGGCCTTGTAGGTACACGCTCACCCTACGGCGCAGTACCCAATTCTTTTAAACCTGCATATGTTTCCGGTGGCTCCAGTTCCGGCTCTGCAACAACCGTTGCCAATGGTTTGGTGCCGTTTAGTTTAGGAACCGATACTGCCGGATCTGGCCGCGTGCCCGCCGGATTTAACAACATTGTTGGTTTGAAACCAACCAAAGGCCGCTTCAGTACTAAAGGTGTTGTGCCTGCTTGCCGCAGCCTGGATTGCGTTTCGATTTTTTCGCTCACAGTTGATGATGCCGAATTGGTCGCATCAATAATTGAAGGTTTTGATATCGAAGATGCTTACTCACGTAAAGCACCGGTAGCTGCAACCTATTTTTCCGCATCACCTCGCTTTGCAATTCCGGCATCACCCGATTGGTTCGGTGATTTAAATGCGCAAGCAGCCTGGAATTTAACACTGGAAAAAATTCGCGCACTTAATGTTGAATTAATTGAAATTGATTTCACACCTATGTTTGCACTGGCACAATTACTGTACGGCGGCCCCTGGGTTGCAGAACGACATGCAGCGATTGGAAATTTCATGCAACATCATGCGCATCATATGAATGCAGTCGTTCGTTCCATTGTGGAAAAAGCTGTTAATTTTTCAGCAACGGAAAGTTTTCTTGCCGAATATCAACGAGCAGATCTAGCACGTGCAATTCAAACCCTGATGACCAGTTTCGACGCACTATTAGTGCCCACATCACCGCGTCATCCAACTATTGCTGAAGTAAATGCAGACCCGGTTACCGTTAATAGCCAACTCGGCACTTACACCAATTTTGTAAACCTCGCGGATTGTTCTGCGCTCGCACTACCGGCGGTAATACGCACCGATGGTTTGCCATTTGGTATTACCCTGATTGCACCAGCCTGGCAAGACGCTGCGCTCGTCGCCTTCGGAAAAAAATGGCATGCCGCCACGCAATTACCGCTGGGTGCGCTTGATAAAAAGCAACCCGATTTTGTTGTCACTTCTGAATCGCCCAAAGGCTACGTACGCCTCGCGGTTGTAGGTGCACACTTAACGGGAATGCCACTCAATGTGCAATTACAAGAACGCAAAGCGTTATTTGTAGAGAGCGCATTCACTGCAAAAAATTATCGTTTATTCGCGCTGCCAAACACCACACCACCGAAACCCGGTTTGATTCGCACTGAAGGTGAAGGGGCAGAAATTATTGTGGAATTATGGGATGTACCAATCCAACACTTCGGCAGTTTTATTGCGCTGATTCCAGCTCCACTCGGCATAGGCACGCTTACATTAAATGATGGCCGCGAAGTAAAAGGTTTTATTTGTGAAGGTGTTGCCGTGAATGGTGCGAAAGACATTACGCACCTTGGTGGATGGCGGGCTTACATCAAATCACTACAGAAATAAATCCCCTCCCGACCTCCTCTTTTAAAAAATGAGAAGGATTCAAATTACAGCCGGAGAAGAATCATGTTAAAGACCGTACTGATCGCCAACCGCGGGGAAATCGCGGTACGCATTGCAAAAACGTTAAAAAAAATGGGAATCGAATCTGTTGCAGTGTATTCAGATGCAGATCGCAACTCCGCACACGTTACTGCCTGCGATAAAGCAATATGCCTCGGCGGCAATACGGCCGCAGAAAGTTATTTAAAAGCAGATTTAATTCTCGCCGCCGCAAAGGAAACCGGCGCACAGGCAATTATTCCCGGTTATGGATTCCTCTCTGAAAATGCAAAATTTTGTGAGCAATGCGAAGCAGAAGGGATTGCCTTTTGCGGGCCAACGCCCACACAAATTCGCCAATTCGGTTTAAAGCACACTTCGCGCGAACTTGCGGAACAAGCGGGCGTTCCACTCACGCCCGGCACGGGTTTATTAGATTCCGTTGAAGAAGCAACGGCTTCTGCTGCAAAACTTGGTTATCCGGTGATGCTGAAAAGCACTGCCGGTGGCGGTGGTATCGGATTAACACGCTGCAACAGTGAAGCAGAATTAATTAACGCTTATGAAAGCGTAAAACGGTTGGGGCAAAACTTTTTCAGCGATTCCGGTGTATTCCTCGAACGCTTTGTCGACAACGCCCGCCATGTTGAAGTACAAATGTTTGGCGATGGCAATGGGAATGTGCTCGCACTCGGTGAACGCGATTGCTCGCTGCAACGCCGCAACCAAAAAGTCGTTGAAGAAACTCCCGCTCCGAATTTACCAGCAGCGACGCGCGAAAAATTACTTGCGGCATCGGTGAGCCTTGGCAAGATGGTGAATTACCGCTCCGCTGGTACCATTGAATATATTTACGATCCGGCGCGCGATGAATTTTATTTCCTCGAAGTCAATACGCGCCTGCAAGTAGAACATCCGATTACCGAAGCCTGCACCGGTGTGGATCTGGTTGAGTGGATGATCCTTACTGCCGCTGGTACTCCGCCAAAACTGGATATTGACATTAATCCCAAAGGCGCAGCCATCGAAGTACGTTTGTATGCAGAAGATCCGGTGCGCGATTTCCAACCATCGCCGGGTGTTTTAACTGATGTCGTATTTTCTGACTCAGCACGCATTGATACCTGGGTTTCAACCGGCACCGAAGTATCGCCCTATTACGATCCGATGATTGCAAAAATTATTGTGTACGGAAAAGATCGGGCCGATGCCATCGCTAAAATGAGTGCCGCATTAAATGAAACTCGCGCAGCAGGTATCGCGACCAATCTTGATTACTTGCGGCAAATAATTGCATCCGATTTTTTTGCCTCAGGCGAAGTCGCTACTAACAAATTGGCAAGCTTCAATTATTTGCCACCGGTTGTAGAAGTATTACAACCGGGTACTTACACCAGCGTGCAGGATTATCCCGGCCGTGTGGGTTTGTGGAGTATCGGTGTTCCGCCCTCTGGTCCCATGGATGATTATTCATTCCAACTGGCCAACCGTATTGTCGGCAACCATGAGAGCGCTGCCGCACTCGAATACACCATCATTGGCCCGAAATTAAAATTCCATAGCGATGCGATCATTGCACTGACCGGTGCCCCATCGGCAGCAAAAATTGATGGCAAAATAATTCCGTTCTGGCAACCGGTAGCCATTAAAGCCGGACAAATTCTCGATATCGGAAAAGCAGAGCAAGGTTGTCGCGGTTACCTTGCGGTGCGCAACGGTTTTGATGTGCCGGTTTATCTCGGCAGCCGTTCCACCTTTGCACTAGGGCAATTTGGTGGTCATGCGGGTCGCACATTGCGTGCTACTGATATGCTGCCAATCAGCAATCCTGACATTGCCGCGTGCACAACACCGGCTCCTATTTATGACGCAGCCGCTGCGCCAGCTGAATTAATCCCTTCCTGTTTTTCAAAAACAGAAGGACCTAGCGAATGGGAAATCGGTGTGCTTTATGGTCCACACGGCGCACCGGATTTTTTCAAATCCGAAGCGATTGAAATGTTTTTCTCCACGGCGTGGGAAGTACATTACAACTCCAACCGTTTGGGCATTCGTTTGAATGGACCAAAACCAACATGGACACGCAGCGACGGTGGCGAAGCGGGTTTGCATCCGTCGAATATCCACGATACCGAATACGCAATTGGCTCGATTAATTTCACTGGCGACATGCCGGTAATTCTCACCAAAGATGGCCCAAGCCTCGGTGGCTTTGTTTGCCCGGTGACCATTGTAAAAGCCGAACTGTGGAAAGTTGGGCAAGTAAAACCGGGCGATAAAATTCGCTTCAAACGTTTAAGTTTTGATACAGCATTGGCGATGGAATTATCCATTGATCGCGCGATTGAAACCTTGAGTGTACAACCCACTGTTTTGCCTGTACCGATTGTTAAACCGGAAAACACTATTTCTGAATGCATTATTGCGGCATTGCCACCACAAGGCGCTCGTCCATTAGTGAGTTATCGTCAGGCTGGCGACAAATATATTTTGCTGGAATACGGCGACAATATTCTTGAATTGAGTTTGCGTTTGCGTGTATATGCATTGATGGAAGCGTTAAAAGCCTCACCAATTGAAGGGGTGATTGAATTATCGCCCGGTGTGCGCTCGCTGCAAATTAATTACGACAGCCGTGCAATCCATCAACGTGAATTGATTAATCGTTTACTGATTATTGAAGAAACCCTTGGCGATGCGCGTGACACCAAAGTACCGAGCCGCATCGTACATCTGCCAATGGCCTTTGAAGATTCAGCAACGCTCGATGCAGTTTCGCGTTATCGCCAATCCGTGCGTGACACTGCGCCCTGGTTGCCGAGCAACACTGAATTCATGCGTCGCATTAACGGGCTGGATTCTGTCGATCAAGTTAAACAAATCCTGTTTGAAACCAGTTATATGGTGTTAGGTTTGGGCGATGTTTATCTCGGCGCACCCTGTGCTGTCCCCGTGGATCCGCGTCATCGTTTACTGACATCAAAATACAATCCCGCACGCACTTACACCGCAGAAGGTACCGTGGGCATTGGTGGTGTGTACATGTGTATTTACGGCATGGACTCACCCGGCGGCTATCAACTTGTTGGCCGCACCCTGCCCATCTGGAATAAATTTTTAAAGAACCCTGTGTTCAAAAATGGCGAACCCTGGTTACTGAAATTCTTTGACCGCGTGCGCTATTACGAAGTCAGCGAAGAAGAACTCTCTGCACAACGCGAAGCATTCCGCGAGGGCCGTTTAAGCCTGCGCATTGAAGAGGATTATTTCAGCCTCGCCGAACACGAAAAATTTCTGCAGGAAAATGCAGCGAGTATCGCGGAGTTCAAAACCAAACAACAAGCGGCGTTCACCAAAGAAGTGGCGCTCTGGCAAGCCGATGAAGAGAAACAAGTTGATGCAGCATTGCAAGTGAAAATCAGCAGCGGCCCGATTGAAGTGGACGGCCACGCAGTTACTGCGGATATCAGCGGCAACATTTGGAAATTATTGGTTGAACCCGGTCAATTGGTTGAACCAGATCAACCATTATTAATCGTTGAAGCGATGAAGATGGAATTTTCGGTGTATGCAGATCGCGCGGCAAAAGTCAGCGCGGTGCACTGCGCGCCGGGCAAACAGGTAAATGCGGGGGATTTGTTGTTGGTACTTGAGACGGATTGATTTAAAAAAGACCGTAGGTTGTGGCGAGCCGCGTAGGTTGAGCGAAGCGAACCCCAACACAAGCAACGCAGGAATGTTGAACATTGTCATGTTGCGGTTCGCTTCGCTCACCACAACCTACGTATCGTGGTAAAAATATGAAATTAATTAAGTCCGAAAAAAACAAAAAGAAAACCGAAGAGCCACGCACCAATTTAACGGAACGAATTTACCAAATTATCAAAGACGATATTTTTTCGTTTCGTTTATTGCCCGGGGATCGTTTCAGTGAAAATGAAATTGCCGAACGCGTTGAAGCAAGCCGTACCCCTGTGCGTGAAGCACTGGCGCGGTTACAACGTGAAGGTTTTGTGGATGTTTCCTTTCGCAGTGGCTGGCAAGTCAAACCTTTTGACTTTAAACAATTTGAACAGCTTTATGACGTACGCATCATTTTAGAACTGGCGGCGGTAAAAAAATTGTGTGAAATGGAGCCAGCCCCCAATCTCGAAACGCTTAAAAACATTTGGCTTGTAAAGCCGGAAGAGCGATTGGAAGATGGCCCCACTGTTTGCTCGCTGGACGAGCGCTTTCACGAACAGCTTATTGAAGCTACTGGCAATAGGGAGATGGCACGTATCCATCATGATATTACCGAGCGGTTGCGCATTATTCGTCGTATCGATTTCACCCAACGCAACCGAATTGAAGCCACCTACGATGAACACGCAAAAATTTTGCGAACTATCATGGAAAGGCGTGCAGAAGATGTAAAAAGTTATTTGAAAACACACATTGAAGCGAGCAAAGCTGAAGTGCGAAAAATTACGCTGCATATGCTTTACGAAGCACAACAACAGCACCCGGATTAAGAAGTAAAAAGTCGAAGAAGTTCATAACAAAAAAATTAAAAAAGTGACGATGCATTTTCTGATTGAAATTCGAAAAGTGCGCCCAGGGAAGAAACACAGTCACCTACGATTCGCGTTAAGTCGTTACCGGAAAAGTGAGTACTCAATTTTGAGCATCGCCAACTAAAACCACTGAGTCATTAAAACCATACAGGAGCAAGACCCATGAAGCTGAAGAAGATAGCAAAACATGTCGGGGCACTCGGTATCGCCTGCGGCTTAACCATCGCATCATTCAGCGCCGCCGCCGCTGACACGATCAAGGTGGGAGTACTCCACTCGCTTTCCGGCACTATGGCCATTTCCGAAACTACCCTGAAAGATACCATGTTGATGTTGATTGACGAGCAAAACAAAAAAGGTGGTCTGCTCGGTAAAAAACTCGAGGCAGTCGTGGTTGATCCTGCTTCCAACTGGCCGTTGTTCGCAGAAAAAACACGAGAACTACTAACCAAAGATAAAGTGTCCGCTATTTTCGGTTGCTGGACTTCGGTATCACGCAAATCCGTTTTACCAGTCATTGAAGAATTGAATGGAGTACTTTTTTACCCGGTTCAATATGAGGGTGAAGAATCCTCACGCAATGTGTTCTACACCGGCGCCGCGCCAAACCAGCAAGCCATTCCTGCTGTTGATTATCTGATGAAAGAAATGAAAGTAAAACGCTGGGTATTGGCAGGAACTGATTACGTTTATCCACGCACCACCAACAAAATCCTGGAGGCTTATTTAAAAGCCAAGGGCGTGAAGCAAGAAGACATCATGATCAACTACACCCCTTTCGGTCATTCCGATTGGCAAAACATTGTGTCTGACATCAAACGTTTTGGTTCAGCCGGTAAAAAAACTGCGGTAGTTTCCACTATCAACGGCGATGCAAACGTTCCTTTCTATCGTGAACTCGGCAACCAAAAAGTCACTGCGGAAGATATTCCGGTGGTAGCTTTCTCTGTCGGTGAAGAAGAATTATCCGGCATCGACACCAAACCGCTTGTTGGTCATTTGGCTGCATGGAATTATTTCATGAGCGTAGAAAACGATGCTAACTCCGCATTCATTAAAAAGTGGAAAGAATTCATCAAGAATCCAAAACGCGTAACCAACGACCCAATGGAAGCTCACTACATTGGTTTCAATATGTGGGTAAAAGCTGTTGAAAAAGCCAAATCGACTGATCCGGATAAAGTAATCGACGCAATCGTTGGTGTTGAAGTTCCCAACTTGACAGGCGGCACCAGCAAAATGCTGCCCAACCATCACATCACCAAACCCGTGTTAATTGGTGAAATCCAGGACGATGGCCAATTCCTTACTGTGTGGGAAACCGAAGGCCTGGTTCCTGGCGACGCATGGTCTGACTTCCTTGATGGATCCAAAGATCTTGAATCGGATTGGACTACATTGAAGTGCGGTAACTACAACACCAAAACCAAAAAATGCTTAGGTGCTGCAGCGCAGTAATCTCCAGGTTATAAATTTCTTCCCGGCCATAAGGGCCGGGAAGAAATACAACAAAAATATATGACTGCTTTCTATCTGCTTTTTATTGGTTTAAACGAGACAAGACTATGCGAAACATTCCACAACCGTCAGGAAAAAAATTCCTGTCCGTGATAATGCTTTTATCACTTTGCTTTTCTGCTACGGTCTTTTCGCAAGAAAATCATGAATCAAACACTCAGGAAAATTCCGCTACAGAAGCTAGCGGCGAAGCCACATTCCAACCGGAATTTGACTCCCTGGTAAAACAACTCACCCAAGGTAGCTTGCCAGCGCGTGCACAAACAACAAAAAAATTAGCGTCCTTGAATGATGAGCGTGTAGTAAAAGTCATTAGTGCTTTGCAACAAGGAACCCTTTACGCAACTAAAGATGAAAATCCCCTTGTTGCCATTGCTGGTGAGGCAGGTAGCTATATCGATGCAATAAGCGGTGAAAAAATTACCGGTTCCACCGGGGAACTAAAGCGTGTTCCGATTAACAACAGCATGCGCGGTCAATTGCGTACTTTGCTGGCACAACTGAATTTAACCCACAAAGATGCCAACATCCGTCTGGAAGCCGTCAATCGCATCATTGCGGATGGCGTTGATGAAGATTCGATATCTCTGTTACAAGAACTGCAAAAAACCGAAGGTAACGAAAATGTGCGTACAGCTATCGATAGCGCTGTTGCACTTTTTAATTTGCACAGTGAGGAGCAACAAAAGCGCCTTGATGCGATTGAAACGTTGAAAGACAGCTTGCAACAGGAAGTACGTACAGCCCTTTCCGAAGTTGCCAGCACTGATAGTGATGAAAAAGTAAAAGTCCACGCGCAACTCGCCATCAAAGCAATTGATAGCAGCATCGCCAAATATCGTTTTGCAGAAAATATTTTCTTTGGTTTAAGTTTGGGCTCTGTGCTGTTGCTTTCTGCCATTGGTCTTTCCATCACCTTCGGTGTTATGGGCGTAATTAACATGGCCCATGGCGAACTGATGATGATCGGCGCCTATGTAACCTGGGTAGTACAACAAATTTTCCCCAATCAAATTGCCTACAGTTTAATGATCGCTATTCCCGCCGCATTTATTGTTGCCGGTTTAGTAGGTATTGCTATTGAACGCGGTGTTATTCGATTCTTATATGGTCGACCACTGGAAACATTATTGGCGACATTTGGTATTAGTTTAATTTTACAACAAGCAGCACGCAGCATTTTTTCACCGCTAAACCGCGCCGTGGAATTACCTGTGTGGATGAGTGGTTCTTTGCAAATTAATCCGGTCCTCTCCATCACCTACAACCGTTTATACATTTTAATTTTCGGTTTGCTGGTTTTTTTTGCGCTGCTGATAATCTTGAAAAAAACCACGCTCGGATTAAAGGTGCGCGCCGTATCGCAAAACCGGGCAATGGCTCGCGCCGTCGGTGTTCGCGCAAATTGGGTGGATGCAATGACGTTTGGTTTGGGTTCCGGTATTGCCGGTATCGCTGGTGTTGCACTGTCGCAATTAACGAATGTCGGCCCCAACCTTGGCCAGGCTTACATTATCGATTCGTTTATGGTGGTGGTGTTCGGTGGTGTTGGTAATTTATGGGGAACATTAGTAGGTGCGATGGGCCTCGGAATAATTAATAAATTCCTGGAGCCTTATGCCGGTGCAGTGCTCGCGAAAGTATTGGTGTTGGTGTTGTTGATTTTGTTTATCCAGAAGCGACCAAAGGGAATATTCCCGCAGAAAGGCAGAGCCGCTGCGGATTGATTTGTGGCACGACGTAGGTTGGGCAGCCATGCCCAACAAAAAACGATTCAATTGGATTCATCGCTAGCAATTACCGACGAATTTTGGGCATGGCTGCCCAACCTACGCAACCAATGATTGAGAGAGAATTTTTTGATGTTAACCCAACGCTTATTACTCAGTGATCGCGGCGGCATGATTGTGCTGGGGCTTGTCCTGGTAACTATGATACTGGTACCTATTTGCAATCTATTGGTGCCGGAAACATCTGCACTTCATATTTCAACGTTTACCGTAACGTTACTGGGAAAATTTTTATGTTACGCCCTGCTCGCCCTGTCAGTAGATTTAATTTGGGGCTACTGCGGAATTTTATCGCTCGGCCACGGCGCTTTTTTTGCGTTGGGTGGTTATGCGATGGGCATGTATTTAATGCGGCAAATTGGCCCACGCGGTCAATACGGTGATCCGATCCTACCCGACTTTATGGTATTCCTGAACTGGAAGGAATTGCCCTGGTATTGGCAAGGTTTTGATATGTTCTGGTTTGCATTGCTAATGATTATTGTTGTGCCGGGAATTCTCGCGTTTATTTTTGGCTGGCTCGCGTTCCGTTCACGCGTGACTGGTGTGTATTTTTCAATTATCACCCAGGCATTAACCTACGCATTGCTTCTTGCATTTTTCCGCAACGAAATGGGCTTTGGTGGTAATAATGGCTTAACCGATTTTAAAGATATTCTGGGTTTTCCTATCGCAGCGAGCGGAACGCGTATTTCATTATTTTTAGCTTCCGGCTTTATGTTGATACTCGCCTACATTGCCTGTCGCTATATCGTAACTTCACGAATGGGGAAAGTAATTGTTTCAATTCGCGATGCAGAAACCCGCACACGTTTTTGTGGTTACAAAGTGGAATCCTATAAATTATGGTTATTTGTTTTCTCCGCGATCCTCGCAGGCATCGCCGGCGCGCTTTATGTACCCCAGGTAGGAATTATTAATCCTGGTGAATTCTCGCCACTTAATTCAATTGAATTAGTGGTGTGGGTTGCTACGGGAGGGCGTGGCACATTGTTTGGTGCGATTGTGGGTGCATTCACAGTGAACTACGGCAAAACCGTTTTCACTTCCTATTCCCCTGAAACCTGGTTATTTGCGTTAGGTGCATTGTTTGTGATTGTAACGCTGGTGTTACCGAAAGGTTTGGTGGGTTTGTTTAATCGCAATAAAAAAGCGGAAAGCAAAAATAATTCAGGTAACGCAACATCCGATGATTCAATTGTCAGTACCGATATGCCTGCAAATTCACTCACTGATAAATCTACAGAACGCCCTACTGCTAAAGACGCAGCGACGTCAGATAATATCGCCAATCAAAATCATGCAATTGCCGCTGCCGTTAAGGAGCCTGTGTAATGAATATTTTTTCGCACAAACGTTATTCTATGGGGCAAAAAGATCCCAACTTCGGCGCACCGCTGGATACCACCCATCGCACAATTTTATATGTGGAAGGTGTGACAGTAAGCTTCGATGGTTTTCGTGCGCTAAACAATTTGAACCTATACATCGACGAAGGCGAGTTGCGTTGCATTATTGGCCCTAACGGTGCCGGCAAAACCACGATGATGGATGTCATCACCGGTAAAACCAAACCTGATGAAGGCAGTGTGTATTTTGGTCAGCAAATCAATTTACTCGAATTATCCGAACACCAAATCGCACGTGGAGGTATTGGCCGTAAATTTCAAAAACCCACTATATTTGAAGCATTGAGTGTGTATGAAAACCTGGAACTGGCGACCGCTGCGGATAAACGCGTGTGGTGGACACTGTCACAACAACTAAACAGCAATCAGAAATATCGTATTGATGAAGTGCTGATTCAAATCGGTTTAGCTGAACACAGGTATAAAAATGCCGGCTCATTATCTCACGGTCAAAAACAATGGCTGGAAATCGGTATGCTGTTAATGCAAAACCCACGGGTGTTATTAGTGGATGAACCTGTTGCCGGTATGACCGGCGAAGAAACGGAAAAAACGGCTGAATTATTATTATCTCTTGCCGGCGAACATTCGGTGATTGTCGTGGAGCATGATATGAAATTTGTACGCTCTATCGCACGTAAGGTAACAGTATTGCACCAGGGCTCAGTACTAACGGAAGGCACTATGGATCAAGTACAAAATGATCCTAAAGTCATAGAAGTCTATCTGGGTGAATAAAAGCCGGAACAATAACCGTCGGGTGAATGAAAACATTGATTGGCCACCGATGCTATAGCGAGAAAAAAATGCTGGAAATTAAAAACATCAATCAATATTACGGCCAAAGCCATATTCTGTGGGATTTGTCGCTCAACCTGAAGCAAGGCACCTGCGGTTGTTTAATTGGTCGCAACGGCGTGGGCAAAACCACGCTACTAAAATGTATCACTGGTTTGTTGCCAGTGCGTGATGGTTCCATCCAATTAAATGGGTACGATATTAACAAACTCTCCACCGAAAACCGTGCACGTGGAGGAATTGGTTTTGTGCCACAAGGCCGAGAAATATTTCCCCTATTGACCGTAGAAGAAAATTTAAAAATATCGCTTGGCGCACGTAAGGATAAATCGCGTTTTATTCCTGGCTTGATCTATGAATTATTTCCGGTGTTAAAAGAAATGAAATATCGGCGCGGTGGTGATTTATCCGGTGGACAGCAACAACAACTCGCTATTGGCCGCGCACTGGTGTTAGACCCAAAATTATTAATTCTGGATGAACCCACCGAAGGTATCCAACCCAACGTGGTACGCGATATCGGCGAAGTTATCCGCAAGCTCAACCGCGAATTGGGTTTAACTGTATTATTAGTTGAGCAAAAACTACCATTTGCACGCCGCGTAGCAGATGACTTTTTTATTATGGAGAAAGGCAGCGTGGTAGCGACCGGACCCATTACGGATTTGAATGATGGGTTGGTTCAACGATATTTAAGTGTTTGATATATCACTGGCTAAAATAAAGAGTTAATGTTATTCCTCACCATCATCATCCACAATCACATTGCCACCTGCTTCTTTTGCGCGTTGCAGGTAAAGGTTTGCCTGGTTTAGTTGCTGATCCAGGTTTTGGTGTAATTGATCGCAAATACCGGCACTAAAATAGAAATGGGTTTGAAGTTCATTGATAGTGTAATTTTCTGACGCTAGCAATTGTTTTACCTTTGCAAGAAAAGAAGCTGCTTTCTCATGATCTAACCCAGGCATTAATACAAAAAAATCATCGCTGTCTGCGCGAGCCAATAAAAAACGTCCAAGCATATTTTGTAAACTGCTCGCAATATATTTAAGTGCAACATCCCCCCAGGCATTACCATACCGCTCATTAATTTCACTGAAATTATCAATATTGATAACAGCCAAAGATAGTGGTGATGATTTTTCTTTTGCCTGGCGATATAACTCACGTGCCGCATTGAAAAAATAAGACCGATGATACAAACCTGTCAAATGATCACGCTGGGCGTTATAAGTAATTTGTTCGATCAGTTCAAGCGACTCAATATTGTGAGTGATACGGCAGTAGAATTCTTCGGGATGAAATGGTTTACGCAAAAAATCATTGGCGCCATGTTTGATGAATTTAGCAGAGAGCGCTTCACTGCTTTCACCGGATACACCGATCATGATCAAATCGGTTTTGTCGTATTTGTAACGCAGATTGCGCACTAATTCGAAACCATCCATTTTCGGCATATTGTAATCAGTAAATACCAATTTAATGTCCGGATTTTCCAGCAGAACTTTAATCGCATCAACGCCATCAACAGCTTCCAATACTTGAAACAAATGCCGTCTGAATAAATTAGTAACATGTTTGCGCGACATGTCTGAATCATCAACGACCAACACTTTTATCTTTTGGTTTTTTTCCAGTCGATGGATCATTCCTACCGCTTTGCTATAAGCATAACGCCCCTCTTTCGTCACATAATCGACAATCCCTTTATTAAATAATTGCTCGCGACGTTTTTCGTCATAACTTCCCGTTAATACGATGGTGGGAATTTTTTTGCCGAGGGTGAAATCCACTACTTCGCCATCAGGTGCATCGGGAAGGTTTAAATCCACCAGGGCGACGAAAAAGTCATCGGGAGTTTGATCGTAGATAGTGGTAGCTTGAGCAAGGTTAGTTGCGTAAACAGGTTCATAGGCAGGCGATGATAATTGCACCAAATGGCGCAGTACTTTCATGACCATTTCACTGTCTTCGACGACAAGAATTTTTTTCATTGGGCTTTTATCTCGATATTGGCGTTGATCTCAATACTGGGCTTTGATCTCAAGAATGTCGCAATTTAAATCGTGCGAATAATTATTGAGTGTAGCCAATGTTTGATAAAACGCGCCTATCAGGCCCAATCAAGTCTGCGCAGGCTCGACAACTTATTGCCAAACGAAGCCGCTCACCCTGGCTCCAAGCATGTAACCGCCAAAATTCCGTTGTGCCACCGGAGAATCTTTGGCAGCCCCAAAACAAACATGCAGTGGTAACAGGTGTTCCTCACGCGGGTGGCAAAAACGGGCTTCAGGCGCCTTCGCCCATTCGGATAATCGCTGCGCTTTTTGTGTGTAATCCAATGAAGTGCTCGTCAGTGTTTCGTTGAGCCAATTGTCGAAATGTTCACTCCGCTCTTGTACCGACGGGCTGGGAGAAAAAAACGCGCGCATGTTATGAAAAGACATGCCTGATCCCATAATCAATACATTTTCTTGCCGTAAGGATGCAACGGCATTTCCCAGCAAAATATGCGCAGCAGGATCAAGCGAATGTAAAAGCGATAGCTGGACAACAGGAATAGTGGCTTGCGGATACGCTAGTAGTAGCGGTACAAATGTACCGTGATCATAACCGCGCTGCATATCCAGGGTTACTGGAATATGTTTGCCCCTCAATAACTGTTCAATCCGTTCTGCAAGCTGCACATCGCCCGGTGCAGGGTAACGAAACTCATAACTTTCGGGAGGAAAACCATAATAATCAAATATCATTTCAGGTGTACTCGCACTGGAAATATGAGCAATGCTTTCTTCCCAATGTGCTGAAATTACCAATATCGCTTTGGGCCTTGGTAATTTCTGCGAGAGTTGTTGCATGAATTGAATAAGTTCACGATGGTTAGCATCCCCCAATAACGGCATAGGGCCACCACCGTGTGGTACATAGACAATAGGCATCATGATGTTAATCCTCCGTAGCTAACAGAAGTTTAGTTTAATCACGCTGAATTGGATTTCTGGTGTTCATGCACAGATTCATAAATAGCAGCGGCCATAATAATCGCACCGCCAATTAATGTACCGCTATCAGGAATTTCATTTAATAGAAAAATTTCATAGGCCACAGCATAGACAGGTTGTAAACAAGCCACCAATCCAACCGTTTTTGCTTTCAAATATCGCAGTGAAAAACCTAACAACGTATGCGTCACAGCAGTAAAAATAATTCCCAGGCAAATTAACAACCACCAATCTGATTCACTGGGTTGATGATTCGATAATAATAAAACAGGAGTCATCAGAAGCGCGACGATCAATACCTGATAGCCCATTGAGCGCGCCGCTGATTGGTGGCTAAACCAATGACTCAATAATAAATTGCGTATTGCAAACGTAACGGCGGAAATTACTCCCCAGATTACACCTTGGGTGGTGTTGTTATCTATATCAAACTCCGGCACCAGGCAATAAATACCGAATAGAACTAAAAAGCCACTCAGCACATCGCGCCAATCAAGTTTGGTGCGCTTAATCCAAGGTTCCAGAAAAACAGTAACGACCGGATAGGCATACAACGAGATCATCCCAATTGCGATATTGGATACCTGCATGGAATAAAAAAAAGTGACCCAATGTAATGCAAGCAAAATTCCCAATAGCAACATCCGGCCATAATCTTGCGGAGACCTGAGCGAGAGATTGCGTTCACGCCACCACACCCAAATCAATAACACAGCAGACGCAATCCAGGTGCGATAGCCAGTAATATCCCAGGCCGGCAGTTCAATGATTTTGGAAAACAGCCCCGTGGCGCCCATCATGAATGCGCCGAAATGCAGGGTAAGCAACGCAGATTTTTTTTGGGAAGCAGAAGACATAATGCATTCCAGAAAACAATTTGCCCGGCCTTTGGCCGGGCAAACTACTCATTATTTAGCGCACAGCAATTTTCAGTTGCGCGGACGTCGGTTGCGGTTGCCGCCGGGGCGATTGCCTACAGAGCGGTTGCTGTATCTCTCATTAGTACGCGCACGGGGTGGTACAGCGGATAGCGCAGGTGGCTCTAACAATAAGGGCTCCGGTGGCTGCTCACATTTAATCGGTTTGCCAAGCAGCTGTTCAATTGGTCCAAGGCGTAACGCATCATCTTCACAGGCAAAACTGATCGATGTTCCGGTTTTTCCTGCACGGCCGGTACGGCCGATGCGATGCACATAATCTTCCGGTTCTTCTGGCAAGGTAAAATTAACGACGTGGCTTATACCGCTGATATGAATCCCGCGCCCCGCTACATCGGTAGCAACCAATACTTTGATATCACCATTTTTAAATGCGTCCAGCGTAGACACACGTTTGTTTTGGGTAATTTCACCAGAGAGCAAACCGGCTTTAATACCGTGGCGCAACAATTTCTCGTGCAAATCGCGGCACTCATCGCGGCGATTCGCAAACACAATCATGCTTTCTGCGTGTTCTTGCTGAATCAGGTTGTAGAGTAACGTGTATTTTTCCTCGGTAGACACGAGGTATATATGCTGATCCACGCGAGCATTTGCAACAGACTCAGGCTCAATTTCCACAGTGACGGGTTTATAAGTCCATTGCTGCACAAGATTGTGTACATCGTCAGTAAATGTTGCTGAGAAAAATAATGTCTGGCGATCTTCCCGCTTGGGAGTTTGGCGAACAATTTGACGCACTTGCGGAATAAAACCCATATCCAGCATACGATCTGCTTCGTCAATGACTAATACTTCAAGCTGATCAAGATAAACATCTTTATTGCCACAAAAATCCAGCAAGCGACCCGGCGTAGCAACCAGAATATCGACAAGGTCTTCATGCAAATGGCGTTGCTGTTTGGTGTAATCCATCCCGCCAACAAGGGTATGGATTTTTAAATCGGTGAATTTACACAGCGCTTTCGCATCATCCGCAATTTGAATAACCAATTCGCGCGTGGGTGCAATCACTAACGCGCGCGCTTCGCCGGCATAACGTTTTTCAGCGATAGGATTTTTTAACAAGTCATCAATAATTGCTGTCAAAAATGCGGCCGTTTTTCCCGTACCGGTTTGCGCTTTGCCTACAACGTCTTTCCCTTTTAGCGCATGGGGCAAGGATTGAGCCTGGATAGGTGAACAATATTTGAAACCCAATTCAGCGATACCGCGTAATAGGGGTAATTCCAGATCAAAATCGTGGAAACGAGTTTTACCTTCTAGTGGCTCAACCTGGAATTGGTTGATATCCCAAGGGCCATGGTCGACTTTAACAGGGCGTTTTGGCTGACGCGGCTTATCGTTATTTCCACGCGCAACTTTCTCCGCTTTTATACTGCCTTTATCGTTATGCTCAGGCTTGTGTGAATGTTGTTGATGACGGTTGTTACGCTGACTGCGCTGCTGATCCGTCCCCTGATGCTGACTTCGCTCGCGCGGGTGTTTTCTGTTATTAGTAGCCGATTTTTCATTTGCCGGCTTCTCTGGTGCTTTTACAGAGTTTTCTTGTTTGGCAGGCTTATCCGTACCCGACCCCATCAATTTTTTAAAAAAGTTACCAATCAATCTCATCACCACAGGTTGTACAGTACAAATAGTGGCCGGAGTATACACCAATCGTCTGACAATCCGGCGCCTGAAGTCCGGTTCTTATGGAATTAAAAAGCCAAATTGGTCGAAATTCTGCATAATCTGCCGCTGCTTATATCCGCCAGCACAATTCAAGGAGTTTTTTATGCGCATCCATAGCTTGCAACATGTCCCCTTTGAAGATATCGGCAGTATGACAACGGACTTTTCCCAACGCAGTTATCCGGTAACAACCACTCACTGGTATAGAGGTGACAAAGCTCCAGACCTGCACAGTTTTGATGCACTGATAGTCATGGGTGGCTCAATGGGAATTTATGACGAGGCAATTTACCCCTGGCTTGCAGATGAAAAATTACTGATCAAACAGGCCATAGATGAAGGGAAAATTGTGTTGGGCATTTGTCTGGGAGCGCAGCTAATTGCCGATGTATTGGGTGGGAAAGTCACTCGTAACCTCCACAAGGAAATCGGCTGGCTTCCGTTGCAAATCCAGCCCAACGCGAGCGAGCACCCCATTGCACGCACGTTAGCCAAACACCCTGAGGTATTTCACTGGCATGGCGATACTTTTGCCATCCCCTCTGGTGCAGTACATATTGCGAGTACCGAAGGTTGCGTAAACCAGGCGTATGTCTTTAACGAGCACGTCTACGGTTTTCAATTTCACCTGGAGACGACGCTGGCCTCGGCCACAGCATTAATTGAAAATTGTGCAGAAGATATTGACGGAACGCGCTATACCCAAACTGTTGAATCGATGTTGGCGGACCAACACAAGTTTGAAAAAATCAATCGCACTATGAGCGAAGTCATTGCCTGTATTTTTGACTAGCTACACCAACACACCAAAAAAATGCCCAACTGCAGCAGTCATTCCCATCGCTGCTGCGCCCCAGAATCCAACACGCAAAGCGCCGCCAATTGTATTTGCCCCACCCACTTTAGCCGCTAGTCCACCCAGCAAAACCAATGCAATTAATGAAATTGATGTGATGGCGAATGCAAGGTATTGCTGTGGATGAAGCAGTACTACCAACAACGGAACCGCAGCACCAACCGAAAATGTTAACGCCGATGTCCATGCGGCTTGCAAGGGTCGCGCTGCAAAAATATCGGTAATACCTAATTCATCGCGCGCATGGGCGCCCAGTGCATCATGAGCCATCAATTGTGTAGCCACCTCGCGCGCCAACTCACGTTGCAATCCGCGCGCAACATAAATTTCTTCCAGCTCGCGATGCTCCCCTGCTGCATTGGTTTCCAATTCGTGCGTCTCACGTGCCAAATCAGCCGCTTCAGTATCTGCTTGTGAGCGCACGGAAACATACTCACCTGCCGCCATACTCATAGCACCCGCCACCAATCCGGCAACGCCACTTAATAAAATGGTTTTGGCCGACACACCCGCAGCGACCATTCCCATCATCAAACTGGCCGTAGAAATAATTCCATCATTCGCGCCTAGGACAGCTGCGCGCAACCAACCCGAATGATGGGACCTGTGACCTTCGCGATGACGATGGGGCATAGCATTCCTCATTGATAACTTGAACAAAAACAATTAACTAGCGTGTAACCGCACCGGAATAGCGGGACGCAAGCTTACCTCAGTTAATTAGCGCTGTTAACCAAGCAAGCTACACCCAAATGCCCCGGCTTGGGTAAATTGACAAAAGGCGGATTTTTCAACTAATGTTTAACCGACTGGTCGGTCGGTTAAACATTCGTTGAACCCCACCATCGAATGACAATTTTCCACTAAACAATCCAAAAAAATTCACGAGCAACACAATGGTTACCGAACGCAATGCTGAACAAACGCGCGCCCGTATTCTTGAAGCAGCACATGAAGAGATTTATGAAAGTGGTTACCAGGGCATGCGCATTGAAACCATTTTACAAAAAACAAATTTGGCAAAAGGCGCGCTTTATCATCACTTCCCCAATAAACTAGCGCTGGGTTATGCGGTTGTAGATGAAATTTTAATGGTTAATTTCCACAATATCTGGAATGAGTTCATCGGAAAATTTCCCAATCCATTGACGGCTATGCAAGAACTTTTTTTATGGAAAGCAGAATGTTTTCGCAACGAACAACGTTTTAAAGGTTGTCCACTGAATAATTTAAATCAGGAAATGGCCGCGATTGACCAGGGCTTTCACGAACGCCTTGAGAAAGTAATGGCATCAATACAGCAGGCTATTGTAACGGCGCTTGAAGGTGGGCAGTCTAAAGGAGATGTACGCCAGGATATAAAACCGGCGCGTACAGCGATGTTTATTATGGCGAGTTACCAGGGAATTATGGGCGCCGCAAAATGTATGCAAGCACCCGAATTGTTGGGCGATTTATTTGGCACACTAAACGATTACATCGATACGTTACGTTCCCCGGCACATTCATTTTAATGACTGATCATCCAGGGACGCATGAACGGAAACATTTTATTGCCGCCCGCTGTATACATCAGGTTGGATTTGCGAATGGGTTTATCACCGCAACCGCAACCTTTACCATGTTTATGTTCGCGCCGTTCTTTTTGTTCGGCGCGATATTCCGGTGTTGAAAAAACCGGTGCGTTCATCGCCGTTTCATTGCGTTGATGCGCCATTCGATTTTCTTTTTTCATATCCAGAAATTCCGGCGCAAGCATAATCACCCGCGCGCATAATTTTGCGCAGGTCGGGCACGCCATGGGTTTGCTGGAATCTTCCATCGCGGCCAATTCATAAAACAAACCATGGTCTGCGCATTTGTAGTCGTAAACGGGCATTACTATACCTCATCGGAATAATGATATTGTCGCAGGACGAGCTTCGACATTTACTTCGGGACAGGCCGTAAATACATCCATGTAGGCTCGGGCGCAGCATCCATGCTGCGCACGGTCCCGAAGTAAATGCCGGAGCCCACCTCAGCAGATCCTACCAGCATCTATAAAAGCAAAACTATTTGTCTTTCGATAACGGCACATCCATCCCCGGAGTAACCTTTTTCGTCGGCCCCTCTGCCGATGGATTAATATCAAAATCAAAAATATCCGTCGGCAACCACAACGTCGCACAAGCATTCGGAATATCCACCACACCGGAAATATGCCCCTGTACCGGTGCACAACCGAGAATGGAGTAAGCCTGCGCTTTGCTGTAACCAAACTTGGTTAAATAATTAATCGCATTCAAACATGCCTGACGATAAGCGACATGAACATCCAGATAATGTTGCTCGCCGTATTCATCAACTGAAATACCTTCGAAAATTAAATAGTCATCGTATTTCGGCGCGATGGGACTTGGTTTGAAAATAGGATTTTTAATCGCGTATTTCGCCATACCGTCTTTAATTAAATTCACGCGTAAATGAATCCAGCCGGCCATTTCGATAGCACCGCAAAATGTAATTTCACCATCGCCCTGACTGAAGTGCAAATCACCAACGGAAAGGCCGCCACCTTTTACATAGACCGGGAAATAAATTTTTGAACCGCGCGATAAATCTTTAATATCGCAATTGCCACCGTGCTCACGTGGCGGCACAGTGCGCGCGCCTTCAGCCGCCGCGGCTTTGGCCGCATCGCCACTTAATTTACCCATATGCGCAGTGTCGGCGTAAGGCAGTGTTGCCAACGCCGGTACACGCTCAGGCTCAGTATCGTAAAGTTCTTTTTCGCGTTTGTTCCACTCCAGCAACATTTCTTTGGAGGGCAAACAACCAATCAAACCGGGATGAATTAAACCCGCGAATTCCACATTGGGGACATGGCGCGATTTGGTAAACATCCCGTTAAAATCCCAAATCGATTTTTGCGCTTCCGGAAAATGTTCTGTTAAAAAACCGCCGCCATTTTGTTTGGAGAAAAATCCATTAAAACCCCACAGACTTTCCTGGAAAGCACCAATATCAAGAATATCCACTACCAACAAATCACCAGGCTCTGCCCCTTCCACACCTACCGGTCCGGAAAGGAAGTGCACTTGTGATAAATCCACATCGCGCACATCGTCTGCGCTGTCATTGTTCACGATTTGCCCACCGGTCCAGTCATAGCATTCAATAATAAAATCCGCACCAGGTTTTACCGTCGCCGCCATGGGAATATCCGGATGCCAGCGATTGTGGATATTTTCATTTTCGTAAGGCGTTTTTTTTAAATCTATTTTGATAATCGTTTCAGCCATGGTCTGACTCCTGGTGTAAGTCTAGGGTGTAAGTTGGAGAAATTGTCTCGGAACAGGATCAGTATCTGGCGCGGGGCACATACTCACAATACGACAAATAGCGCGCGCGCATACGTCATTTACCCCATAGACAAAAGGACTGATAGCAACAGTGGTTCCCATGCAATCAATTGTGCAAAGACTGTGATACACACTGATGCTGCTGAACCAACAGCGTTTTGATTTATCTCATGAATAACCAATAAAGTGATCCGCATGAGGTAAACATGACATCGACACAATTACTTAAAGCCGCCGGTATTGCCGGTATTTTTTTCAATATATTTTTGCAACCGGTATACGCTGCTGAAAACCAGCGTCCGGAACGGGATGGAAAACGTTTTGGTCCACCGGAAGAGGCTCTGCTTGCGTGTAAAGGTTTGGCAGAAAATGATCCCTGTAGTTTTGCGGGCCGCAATGATGAATTAATTAATGGCACCTGTAGCCTGCCACCACGCAGCGGAGAAACAACCACCCTTGCCTGCCGGCCAGACAACATGCCGGAGCCGCCCGAAGACGGGCAAAACGGACACGAGCCGCCACCAGATCGAAATGATTAAGCAACGAATTAATTTAATTAACTCTATTAATTGTTAAAACGCGGAGGAAAAAAGCCAGCGATCGCCCGAGACTTAGCGAAAGCTGGCTGAAGCTGAAGTTTTATCCAAAACATTACTCTGTAAAAAATGCACCGATAACAATTACACTGATAAAGCTACACTGATAAATAGGAAGCCACTTTGGCTTCATTCACCGTCTCACGTAATTCCTCATGCACAATCTGGCCTTTTTCAATCACCAGGATTCGATCCGCAATATCCAGCGCAAAACTTAATACTTGTTCAGACACGACAATCGAAAGCCCACGTTGATCACGAATGGCTTTTAAAGTGCGGCCCATTTCGCGGATAATCGACGGCTGGATTCCTTCGGTGGGTTCATCCAGGAATAACAGTTTGGGATCACTCGCTAACGCGCGCGCAATCGCTAATTGTTGTTGCTGCCCGCCCGATAAATTTCCGCCGCGACGATTGCGCATTTCCAGCAACACCGGAAACATATCGTAAAGCTCTTTGGGCACTGAACGTTTTTTGGTAGTGGTTAATCCGGTTTCAATATTTTCTTTTACCGTCATGCTGGAAAAAATCATCCGCCCCTGCGGGACAAAACCAAAACCGTTAGCGACACGCTGAAAACTTTTTAATTGGCTGACTTCTTTGCCATCCAGTTTTACGCTGCCGCCTGAGCTGGGAATAACGCCCATTAATGATTTCATCAATGTGGTTTTGCCCATGCCATTGCGCCCCATCACTGCAACAATTTCACGCGGCTTTACTTCAAAATTCAATCCGTGTAGCACTTCACTTTGGCCATAACTTACGCGATAGTCAGATACAGCTAACATAATCAGTTCCTCATAAGTATTTAGTGGTCACTGTTAAGTAATGTCCCACCAATTAATGGCCTAGATAAACCTCAATCACTTTGGGATCGCTTTTCACTTTATCGACGGAACCTTCAGCAAGAATTTTGCCCTGATGCAACACGGTAACTTTGTCCGCTATTTGTGCAACGAATTGCATATCGTGTTCAATGACAATCACCGAGCGATCTTTAATAATGCTGCGCAGTAACTCCGCCGTTTGCTGGCGCTCGCCTACCGACATTCCTGCGACCGGTTCATCCAGCATCAACAGATCCGGGTCCTGCATTAATAGCATGCCAATTTCCAGCCATTGCTTTTGCCCATGGCTGAGCAATTCAGCTTGTCGATCCAACTGGTCACCCAGGAAAATCATATTGGCTACTTCATGAACCTTGCTGATAACTTCTTCATCGCGCTTGAATGCGAGTGCACCAAATACCGAACGGCCGCGCGGGAAGGAAATTTCCAGGTTTTCAAATACAGTGAGATCGCCATAAATGGAAGGGTTCTGGAATTTTCTGCCCACGCCAGCTTTTACAATGTCGTGCTCCCGTAATTTGGTTAATTCACGATTACGAAATTTGATTGAGCCATCGGTAGCTTTGGTGCGCCCGCAAATTAAATCCAGCACTGTCGTTTTGCCCGCACCATTGGGGCCGATAATTACGCGAATTTCATTTTCATCCACATAAAATGTTAAATCGTTGACTGCCTTGAAACCGTCGAAGGAAACCGTGAGTCCTTCAACAGCAAGCACAAAATCTGTATTGCTACTCATGGAGGGCTCCTTGTGGAATAACCGGGGTTTCAGTTTTGATGTCCGTTTTGATTGCTGCGGGTTTGCTTGACTGTGGGGTTGTCACCGGCGGCGGTGCGGTGGGTACTGTCGCTTTTTTGGTAAAAAGTTTCGCAAAGAATGCATCCACTTTTGGTGCCGCATAAGTGTTATACAAACCCGCCAAACCATTGGGGAAAGCCATTACCACTGCGATAAATAAACCACCCATCGCGAACAACCACAATTCAGGGAAACTTTCCGAGAAAGAAGTTTTTGCTGCGTTAACGATCAATGCACCATACACAGCACCAATAATCGAGAGGCGACCACCGACTGCGCAGAAAATTACCATTTCAATCGACGGGACAATGCCCACCAGGGTCGGAGACATAAAGCCCACTTGCAAGGTAAACATCGCACCACCGATTGCCGCGAACACACCGCCAATACAGAACACAAAAATTTTGAAGTTGGCAACATCGTAGCCGGAGAAACGTACGCGATCTTCTTTATCACGCATTGCCACCAACAAGCGACCCAATTTGCTTTTACGAATAAATTGCGCAACAAACAAACACACAAACAACATAAACACGCACACGAAGTAAAATAAATATTTGGCACTGTCCGTGCGAATATCATAGCCATGCAGTGTGCGCAGATCGGTCATACCATTAACACCGCCGGTATAACCTTGCTGGCCAATAATTAATATCGTGAGAATTGCCGCAAGTGCTTGCGTAATAATCGCGAAATACACACCGCCAACACGCCGCTTGAACATAGCGACACCGACGATGTAACCAAAGATGCAGGGCAGTAAAATGATCGCGGCTAACGTAAAGCCAAAACTGTGGAAGGGCTCCCAAAATAATGGCAATTCAGTGAGCTGGTTCCAATCCATAAAATCGGGAATGCCAGGTGTGGATTGGATTTTGGTGCTTTCCGGATCAGAAGCTTCCAGTTTTAAAAACATCGCCATGATGTAACCGCCCAAACCGAAAAATACGCCCTGCCCCAAACTTAAAATACCACCATAACCCCAGCACAACACCAAACCCACGGCGACAAATGCGTAGGTTAAATATTTGCCGACGAGATTGAGACGGAAAATATCCAGCGAGAGAGGCAGTACTACCGCGAGGATAATTGCCAGCACAATAAATCCCATCATTTCTTTTTTCGGAAAGAGTGCACTAAAACGTTGATACGACATAATCAGTTACTCCTCTTAACGACGCACTTTCAAAGTGAATAAACCTTGCGGGCGCAACATCAGGATAAACACGACGAATAAAAGCGTGAGCACTTTGGACATGGAACCACTCATAAAGAATTCCATTGTCGATTGCGCTTGCGAAATGGTGAATGCAGAAGCGATTGTGCCAAGTAAACTGGATGCACCGCCGAATACAACCACAAGGAAAGTATCCACAATATAAAGCTGGCCCGATGTTGGTCCGGTTGAACCGATCATGGTAAATGCGCTGCCCGCCACGCCAGCGATTCCGCAACCTAATGCAAAAGTTACGCGATCAACTTTTGCAGTATTAATTCCCACTGCGCCAGCCATT
This sequence comes from Cellvibrio sp., assembly GCA_035490715.1. Lineage (GTDB taxonomy): Bacteria > Pseudomonadota > Gammaproteobacteria > Pseudomonadales > Cellvibrionaceae > Cellvibrio. The sequence goes on along the minus strand of DATJLF010000016.1, from coordinate 139,196 downwards.
GCGCGGTTCTGTACTACCGCGCGCACTTGCGTGCCCCAACGCGAGCGATACATTAAGATTGCAACGGCGAGTGAAATACCAATAGCAAGGCTCATTACAAATAAACCATTAATGGGCAATTCAATGGAATCGGTTAATTGATAAGACCCCATCAACCAATCCGGCAACGTCACACCGACTTCGCGTGCACCAAATACGGTGCGATACAGTTGTTGCAGGATTAAACTCAGCCCCCAGGTGGCGAGCAAGGTATCCAGTGGCCGGTGATATAAATGGCGAATCATTGCCCATTCCACTAATGCGCCTAACGCGCCGGCGGCAATAAAGGCGAGCACCATCGCGAGGATAAAATAGATGCTGAAAAAATCTGGCAGGTACGTAGAAAATACATGCGAGGTTAAATAGGTAACGTAAGCGCCGAGAATCATAAATTCACCGTGCGCCATATTGATTACGCCCATTTGGCCAAAAATAATGGCCAGCCCCAGGGCCATAAGCACAAACACTGAAAATAAAATCAATCCCGCTACGCCTTGCATCGCGAAGATCGATAACAACTCCGAGGTACTGTATTCAGCAAACATGGCTGTATCCTCATCTCGATTTAAAGTTTTAGCTTGTCGTAGTGCATACTCTGAAGTGAGGGGTAGAGTTTGATTTAAAACCATATGAGGCATGGATGCCGATTTGAGCCTACATGGAAGTATTCACGGCGTGTTTTAAATTGAACTCTACCCCTCGCTCACCACAATCGTTTTAAAATCCATACAGCCAGCTTTTCGGCTGGCTGTATTTTTATTATTGATAACCTTTCGGGAATGGGTCCGGCTCGATCAAATCCTTGGTTTCAAACACTACGTCATATTGACCATCGGTACGTGCGTGGCCGATGCGGGTTTTGGACCAGAGGTGATGGTTCGGGTGAACTTTCACATAACCTTCCGGTGCAGTGGTTAACTCAATACCAGGCGATGCAGCGCGCACTTTATCGATATCAAATGAACCGGCTTTTTCCACCGCCGCTTTCCACAACCAGGGACCAAGATAAGCTGCTTGTGTTACGTCGCCGATAACAATGTCTTTACCGTATTTCGCTTTGAAGTCAGCAACAAATTTTTTGTTGTTGTCGTTCGGCAAGCTTTGGAAATATTTCATCGCCGCATAAGCGCCCACCATGTTTTCACCACCGATACCGAGGATTTCGTCTTCAGTGACAGAGATAGTTAATACCAGTGGTTTTTCTTTGGTCATGTCGATACCGGCGGCTTTTAATTGTTTGTAGAAGGCTACGTTGGAACCACCCACTACAATCGCGTAAATCACATCCGGTTTTTTCAGTTTGATTTTGTTAATCACTGAATTGAATTGCGTGTGACCCAATGGATAATATTCTTCACCCACTACACTCAGGCCCAATTTCTCAATATGTTTGCGCGCAATTTTGTTGGAGGTGCGCGGCCAAATATAATCTGAACCGAGCAAGTAGAAAGATTTTGCACCCTTGGTTTTTACCACCCAATCAATACCCGCAATAATTTGTTGCGTGGCCTCCTGACCGGTGTAAATCACATTGGGCGATTGCTCCAGGCCTTCATAGAAAGTCGGGTAATAAAGCATGCCGTTGTATTGTTCAAAGATCGGCAACACGGCCTTGCGCGATGCAGAAGTCCAGCAACCAAACACCGCCGCAACTTTATCGTTCACCAATAATTTTTTGGATTTCTCAGCGAAGGTTGGCCAATCACTCGCGCCGTCTTCCTGGATAAATTCGATTTTGCGCCCCAGCACACCGCCCATCGCATTGATCTGGTCAATCGCCAGCTTTTCTGCTTGCACTGAACCTGTTTCACTAATTGCCATAGTGCCGGTTACCGAATGCAGGATGCCGACTTTTACACTGGTATCCGTCACTGCCAAGCCAGTGGTATTTACATCAGCGGCCTGTGCACTGCCAATGGCCAGGGATGCCGCAAGTGTTAGTAAACATTTTTTCCAGGTGCTGGCCGCCTTTGCGGGCCGGCCCAGATGCAATCTACTGCGCATGGTCATTTTCATGGTCTTTCCTCAAGTAATTAAGAGTGGCAAATCCTGATCAATAAAATTGTTACGCTGGAAATAAGTTGCGAACTGTTGCCACCGGATTGATTTCATACAAAGTGCTTTTATTAAAAGCGGCAGTCATCAAATCAAGTGGCTTTCCAATGTGAGGTTTTCATTGGGAAATCACGTGGAAGCGGAAGCGATTTCACGCTTCCCAATCTAGGCGGGAGGAGCGGCGTAAACCATTCGATAAATGACACACACCACTACGTCATTTGACGCATGGCGAGCAAAAATAGAACTCTTTAAAGTCAGAGATTAAAGAAAACGAGAGCGGTCGCGGCTGGTATGGAGCACGCGGATAATACGAATGTGATCGGTGCGAATCCGATAAAAAATAACATGTGATGAGTGAATAATACTGCGTAAGTTTGCGCGTATTTCACGACGCTCACGCCCTGACTTTGGATTAAGAATTAATTGGTTAAAGATAGCATCGAACCCCATCAAGTAGCTGGATGCTTGAGTCTGGCCGAACTCCTGTTCGGTGTAGTCGAAAATTTCTCCGAGGTCTGCTTCAGCCTGCGTTGATAACAGGTAATGCGTAATTGTCCGGGGTTTCACTTCGACTTGGATTTCCCTTTGCTGGCAATAATATCCTGCACGGTTTTATTACTTGTCGGGCCATCCCAGCCTTTAGCAATTTCCGCGCGCAATTCCTCGACAATCCGGTGGCGGTAAATTTCATGGAGCCTCAGTGCATCGCGCACAACTTCACTGGCATTCTGATAGTCGCCGCCACTGACTTGTGTCGCAATATATTGCTGTTGCTTTTCAGTAAAGCTGATATTCATTTCGGGCCACCTATTGAGAGTTAGTAAGCCATCCATGCATATACCTCTATCCAAAACATTATTTCGGCAAGGCTATCACTCATGTCCATATTTGGCAAACTTTGACATATGGGCGATTAATGAGGCCTATCCGGAACCCGCCGATTCCCTAACTAATTAAAGTTGGTACGTTGATTGACTGGGTAATCGATGAAACTTTAAACGTCAGCAATCATCGCCATTTGTGAGCCAGCGCACTGATCAAATGCACCAAAACAAAAAAAGCCCTGGCAGATATTGCACAAACAAAGCGCATTTTATTAATCATTTTACTTTGACCGAGACGTTCCCGGATGAACAACTGTTTAACGGGGAAACCATGACCGCCAAGCAACATATTTTTCGCGTGCGGCGCAATTACAACCAGTGGGTTGCCAACCAGACGCTGGAAGACTACGCATTGCGCTTTACCGCTAAAAGTGCGCGGCGCTGGTCGGCGGCGCGTGTGGCGACTACTGCACTGGGCGCAATTTCCTTTTTAGCATTGGAAGCTATTGGTGGTGCGATTACGTTGCATTACGGATTTGATAATGCCGTAGCTGCAATTTGTGCGGTGAGTTTGATTATTTTTTTAACCGCAATCCCCATTAGCTATTACGCTGCAAAATACGGTGTCGATATAGATTTGCTTACGCGTGGTGCAGGATTTGGTTATATCGGATCAACCATCACTTCGCTGATTTATGCTTCATTCACATTTATTTTTTTCGCATTGGAAGCCGCCATTATGGCGATGGCGCTGGATCTGCTTTTTAAAATTCCATTGGTGTGGGGTTATCTAATCAGTTCCGTCGTGATCATTCCGCTCGTCACCCATGGCATTACTTTTATCAGCCGTTTTCAATTGTGGAGTCAACCGCTGTGGATTGTTCTACAGCTACTTCCATTTGTTTTTATTATTTATGCCGATGCCAGCGCGGTAGAAAGCTGGACTGAATTTTCCGGCAGTTTTCCGCAGGAAAATACGCAAGGAATTAGTATTTTGTTATTCGGTGCTGCATCTGCGGTGGTGTTTTCATTGATTGCACAAATTGGCGAGCAAGTGGATTTTTTGCGTTTTATGCCTGCGCCACAACCGGAAAAAAAATGGCGCTGGTGGGCGGCATTAATTGCAGGTGGCCCGGGGTGGATTGTTATTGGCTCTATAAAAATTCTCGCCGGATCATTTCTGGCGGTATTGGCGATCAATCATGGCATAGGCATGGAAGAAGCAGCCGACCCGACGCGTATGTATATGGTGGCGTTTAGTTATATCGCCAATTCGCCGGAAGTCGCGCTCTCGGTTGCCGGAATCTTTGTAATCATCAGCCAGTTAAAAATTAATGTGACTAACGCTTATGCGGGCTCAATTGCATGGTCGAATTTTTTCTCGCGCTTAACCCATAGCCATCCAGGGCGAGTTGTATGGTTGGTGTTTAATGTGGCGATTGCGTTATTGTTAATGGAGCTGGGGGTTTATCGTGCGCTCGAACAAACGCTCGGTTATTACGGAATAGTGGCAGTTGCCTGGTTGGGTTCACTAGTTGCTGATTTGGTCATTAATAAACCGCTGGGTTTTAGCCCGCCGCACATCGAATTTAAACGCGCGCACCTTTATGACATAAATCCAGTGGGCTTTGGCTCAATGCTAATAGCCTCTGTTACAGGAATTACTTGCCACAGCGGATTACTCGGTGATATTGCGCAAGCGCTTTCTCATTTTATTGCACTGGGCACTGCACTTTTGTGTGCGCCATTAATCGCATGGACAACGAAAGGCCGCTACTATCTCGCACGTCCTGCAATTAATTTAGCTGCCGAACATAGTTTGCAAGATCAAAAACACGCATGCCTTTCCTGCTGTATTTGCGAACACAGATTTGAATTGGAAGATATGACCTACTGCCCTGCATATGCCGGGCATATTTGTTCGCTGTGTTGTTCATTGGATGCGCGCTGCAACGATCATTGCAAACCCGGTGCAAACTACACCGAGCAAGTCGGTATTTTTTTTAAACGTTTTCTACCACATTCCATCACTGACAATATCAATTCCCGTCTTGGTCACTTTCTTATTTTGGTAGCAGTGATTAATGGTCTCTCGGCAATTTTATTGTCGTTGATTTATTTTCAAACGCCGATAGATGCACCCGAAACCGCCGCGTTGCTCGAAGCAACATTATGGAAAGTATTTTTTCTGTTAGTGATTGTGACGGGTGTGGTGAGCTGGCTGTTTGTACTCGCTCATGAAAGCCGTGTTGTTGCGCAGGAAGAAACCCAGCGGCAAACGCGTTTACTAATTGAAGAAATTGAAGCGCACGAGCGCACTGACCGCGCACTGCAAGCAGCAAAAGAAGAAGCTGAGGCAGCGAACCTTGCAAAGAGCCGCTACCTCACCGGTATTAGTCATGAATTGCGCTCACCGTTAAATGCTGTTTTAGGGTACGCGCAGCTGTTAGAAAAGGACCCGAGCATGCCCGCACACAGACGTGATGCATTAAGCGTAATCCGTCGCAGCGGCGAGCATTTAGCGGATTTAATTGAAGGTTTACTGGATATTTCCAAAATCGAAGCAGGCCGACTGGATTTGCATCAGGATCAAGTGCGTATCGCATTATTATTGGACCAACTGGTGCAGATGTTTCGCTTGCAAGCTGAGGCCAAGGGCTTGCAATTTATTTTTGAATGTAATGATCGCTTGCCGGAATTTGTGCGCACCGATGAAAAACGCCTGCGCCAGATTTTAATTAATTTATTATCCAATGCGATTAAATACACTGACAAAGGCAGCGTTACCTTTAAAATTCGCTATCGCAGCCAGGTTGCTGAATTTACCGTAACCGATACTGGCGAAGGCATCGCCACTGAAAATATTGAACGTATCTTCCGCCCTTTTGAGCGCGTACGTCGCCCCGGCTCTACCACCACCGGAACCGGCCTTGGTTTAACCATTACCCGTTTACTCAGCGAAATTATGGGTGGCGATATTTCCGTTATCAGCGCCCCCGGCACAGGCAGCACTTTTAAAGCGAGTTTGATGTTGTCCAGCATCAATAAACCGCACACAGAATCCATTACTGCACCAGTGCAAACTATTTATGGTTATCGCGGACCTGTACAACGTATTATGCTGGTTGATGATGAGTCATCACATCGGCAACTGATGCGCGCGATGTTAACACCGCTTGGTTTCGATGTGATTGAAATGGACAATCCGCTCAATGTTATTGCGCGCCTCGCGCAGGAACATACCAATGAAACAGCACCGGATTTAATTATGCTGGATGTTTCCATGCCGGGAATGAATGGTTGGCAATTAGCACAATCCATCCGCGACAATCATTACACGACACCTATTATTATGGTTTCTGCCGACGCCAGTGAAGGCAAGGATTTACCGTCCGAACACACCGATGAAGAAATATCATTGCACAATGCTTACGTTATTAAACCGGTACGAATTCCACTCTTGCTGGATCACATTGGCCGCTTGTTGAATATAAGCTGGCGCTATGAAAGCGAAACAAAAAGCGATCCAGAAACGCAATCCAGCAACAACACCGAATCACATCTCATTGCGACCGACGCCAACAATAACATCATCCTCTTACAGGATTCTGATCTGGATGAATTGGTCAGGTTAGCAACCATTGGCCATAAAAAAGGCTTGCAGGAAAAAATCCAGCAACTACAACATGACGGAAATTATTCGCAACCGGATGCGCAATTACTACAACAACTCGCCAGCTACAGCGCCAATTTTCAATTCGAAAAAATGCTTGAATTGATTGACCAGTACACCGCCGCTGCTGAGCCACTTTAAGACCGGAGACGATTATGATGAGCACCACAAATGTAGTATTGGTTGTTGATGATTCAATCGATAGTATTCATATGCTGAACGATGTTTTGGAAGATGCAAAATTCACTGTACTCGTTGCACTGGAAGGCACACAAGCGCTCACCATCACCAAAAATATTCGCCCCGATATTATTTTGCTGGATGCAGTCATGCCCAACATGGATGGTTTTGAAACCTGCAAACGCTTGAAGCAAAATCCGCAACTCGCCGATGTGCCGATTATTTTTATGACCGGCTTGAGCGATACCGAACATGTCGTCATGGGACTGGGTGCCGGTGGTGTGGATTACATTACCAAACCGATTAATCCCGAAGAACTTATTGCACGCATGCGAGTTCATTTGGCAAATGCACGCATTAGCCAAAGTGCACGCGCAGCATTAGACACAGCCGGGCAAAATTTACTCACGTTAAATGAACAGGGCCACCTGCTATGGGCGACACCTCAGGTCTATGATTTGTTGAACAGAGCCGGGACGCTCAACGCTTCCGCTTCATTCAGGGAAATTATTAGTCCCCAATTGCGTGATTGGCTTGCACATAAACCGGAGACAGGACGTCAACTGACGCTTACCGGTTTATCTCCGGTGATGAATGTAGAAATCCTAAACCTGATTGATGGCAAAGAGTATCTGCTGCGCCTGAGCAATTCCCATGAACCCGCCAAAGACACGCTCGCCCTGAAACAACAATTTGCTGTTACCGGCCGCGAAGCGGACGTGTTGCTGTGGATCGCCAACGGTAAAACCAATCGTGAAATCGGCCAAATATTGGAGATGAGTCCTCGCACCGTTAATAAGCATCTGGAACAGATTTTCAAGAAGCTGGGTGTTGAGAACCGGACCTCGGCGGCGGCAATTGCCATTAAATGCATGAGCAAAGTTTAGACAGATCGGTATGGAAACGATCAAATAAAGGGTTATTTTTCTGGCAAGAAAGCAGCTTTTTAAAGAAATAAGCATCTTTTTTGAAGTGTCGCTTAAGTTTTCTGCGTAAACGCGCGTAAAATTGTTACAAATCGCAACAATAGCTGACATATATCATCTTGTTTTTTTACATACCACTCGGTATCTTTCCGGCTCGACCCAAGACCTCCGGGAGTTTTACCTATGGGATTATTTATTCTCGCCATATTTATCCTCGCAGCGATTTATGTTCAGAACCGGGGAGTCGTCCAGCACGATAGGTTCACACGCAAGCTGACTGACCACTCCAATTTTCTCGCCCCGATTAACTGCTTATTCTACTTTTTCTCCAAAGATACCCAATCGGCTTATATTGATGTGGAGAAATTTCCCGAGCTAAAAACGTTGCAAGACAACTGGAAAACGATTCGCGATGAGGCCATTAACCTGAACGAATCCGCACAGATCAAAGCATCCGCCGATTTGGATGACCTCGGTTTTAATTCATTTTTTCGCACAGGCTGGAAACGTTTTTATTTGAAGTGGTACGGGGCCAATTTGAAATCCGCTGAACAGCTCTGCCCCAAGACAGTGGAATTAATTAGCCGTATTCCCAATGTGAAAGGCGCTATGTTCACCATGCTACCTCCTGGTGCGCGCCTGGGGAAACATCGTGATCCTTATGCTGGTTCGTTGCGCTATCACTTAGGTTTGATTACCCCAAACTCAGATGATTGTTACATCTCCGTTGATGGCCAAAAATATTCATGGCGCGATGGTGAAGCAGTAATGTTTGATGAAACATTTATTCATTACGCTGAAAATAAAACTGATCACAACCGTATCATTCTGTTTCTGGATGTAAAACGCCCTGTGGACTTTAAATGGGTAGATTGGGTAAATGAAATTTTCTCGCGACTTGTAGTTGCCGGCTCGGCGACTAAAAATGTACAAGGCGATAAAGTGGGATTCTTAAACCGTGCTTTCGCATACTTGTATCAAGTGAGATTGGTAGGCAAAAAGATTAAAGCACTGAATAAAACGCTGTACTACATTTTGCAATATGGCCTGTATATCGCACTTATTTACTGGATTTTCTTTTAATAAAAAGAACACTTAAAAAAGAGGTCGAATCAGACCTCTTTATTATTCATCAATCAATGCTTTACGGAGAACACCTTATCGCCACCCAAAAGATAGGGAAATTTCACGATAACTACCAATGCAATAAAATCGTAGGCACCATGCCACACCATCACCATTAACAGGCTTCCAGAAAAATAATATACAGCTCCGAATGCAATACTTATCAGCAAGGTGCAAACAAAATAAGCATGGGATAGATAATGCAATAATCCAAAAACTATTGAAACGGCTAAAATAGCCAGGCTTATCGATAGGTAATTACTTAACCAGGTTTGAAAAAAACCGCGAAACAACAATTCTTCTCCAACACCTGCCAATATTGCAATACAGAAAATATGCCACCAGGTACATCCGGAAAATAAGACTGTGATTCTTTGAAGGTCGGTATGCAACACTCGTGCGAAATTACCACCGATGCGAAATAACAAAAATATTACAAAAAAAGTCACGACTGCCAATCCAATACCGCCGACTGAAGCCGATAATCCATTGACAACCGCAACCGGTAATTTAACGTCGCATACCCATAACAGAAATGCGCCCAATAATACTATCGCCAACTGGCTTGCCAAAATTAAACTGAAGGTTCGTCTCGTCATTTATCACACTCGAGGCTGGAGGTTGCAACATAACCTTAGCGTTTACGTAAACGCAATTCCGCTTTTTGCTGATCCAGGAAAAACTCAAAACGTCCCAAAATATCCACGCCAAGCAAGCCATCAAAATTATCGTAATTATCCATTGGTAGACGGGCAAGCATGTGTTTGCTAAAAGTGAGTTCAGCGATTTGCAATGTATCTACCACAAACAAAAAACTCTCCACAGTGCCGCTGGCGGTATTTAATTGAATGGGTTTGGGAGATTTTACGAAGCTGTAATTACGGTTGATAAAACTGGAAGTCAGCCCGCTAATAGATGCTCCGGTGTCCAGCAATAGCTTTACACTTTTGCCCTCTACCATCACCGGCACTAGGAACTGATTACCGTAACGAATCAATGAAATTTTGTGTTCCTGCTCATCGGTTTGAGCGGCAATTGAATTTTCCGTTAATTTGGCGAGAAATTCTTCGGCGCGCGTGCGAGTTTCATCCTGATTAGCCGCCATCAATGCATGATATTGCGCTTGTTCCTGATCATCAGCCTTTGCATGCATGTCTGCAAGTTGCAAGTGCAATTCACCGTTGTCGGGTGTGAGTTTAATTAAATCATTCAGCTGTGCCACCAACCACTCACGCGTAGCGCCGAAAATTCCCGGATTGTTTACCAAACGAAGTAAATACCCGGATAAATATGCCAGCGCGTCTTGCGTTTTCCGTGCATCGATTTCGATATTTAAATAACGAAACCAAGCGGCAACTGCTTCTTCGTGTTTGCCTTGCTTTTCCAATACCCGGGCAAGTAGCAATAACGCTTCTGTATCGGACGGATTTTTCTGGAGGATTTCATTTAACAATTGAATGGCAGAAGGCAATGCATTATTGGCAATGTACTCCCTGGCACGCTCAATGGGAGATAATCCCGATGGCAACGCCGCCGGGGGTTGTGCTACTGGCGGTTGCTGCACAAATGTTGCAGAAGAAACAGACTGAACAACATCAGTAGCAGGTTGAGGGGCAATGAATGAGCGCTCTTCATCATTAGAAACGACTTCATCGCTGGTTTGTGCGTGGCGATATTCACTGGCATAAAAACCCAGGGCAAACGCAATAATCGCCGTGGAAATAGTATGTTTTACGCTCATTGCTATTATTTAAAAATGATTGTGAAAGAAATGTATGCAAACATTATTTTTAAGGTGAATTTCATTAAAGTTGTGCGCGAATAAAGTCTGCCATGTTTTCCGGTTTAGTGATCGTGGCAAAACGTTTGATGGGTTTTCCATCCCGGCCAATTAAAAATTTGGTGAAATTCCATTTAATGGATTTTCCCAACCAACCAGGAAGTTCACTGGTTAACCATTGAAATAGTGGATGCGCCTGTTCACCATTTACATCAACCCTGGCAAACATCGGAAACGTTACACCGTAGTTAATTTGACAGGTTTGCGTGATTTGCTCAGCTCCGCCCGGTTCCTGTCCGCCAAATTGGTTGCAAGGAAAACCGAGGATAACCAGCCCCTGCGCAGAAAATTGCTGGTAGAGTTTTTCCAAACCGGCATATTGCGGAGTGAATCCACACTCGCTAGCGGTATTTACTACTAACACCAGCTTACCCGCGTAGTCAGACAGGTTTTGTGTCTGGCCGTTCAATTGCTCGGCGGAGAAAGAATAGAAAGGGCTCACAAGTACCTCTTGATTCAGACGGACTGTGAGCCCAGACTGCCTGCTCCGTTAAGCCGGCGCAACTATTTTTAAAATCTACTGACCTTATTTTTATCAGTATTGTGCAGCAGGTTTATCCAGTGTTTTTATCTGGATATTGCGATAAAAAACCTCTGCGCCTTCCGATTGGATTTGTAACTTTCCACGGGTCAGCGGAACATATTTTCCATTCACTTTTTCACGTGAATTGAACCCACGGAATACCTCTTGTCCATTGACTTTATGGATAAGGGTTTTGCCATCGCTGATCACTTCCATGGTATCCCATTCGCCGGCGGGCTTTTCATGCAAACCCAACTTCAGAACACGCGCTGCAATATCTTTACGCAAAGGTCCTTTAGGGTCGTAGGCATAGAACTTCCAGTCACCTTCATTCGCATCACCGGCGTGCACATCAATAATTACACCATCCAGGCTGTGATAATCGCCGCTATCACCTTCCTGCACCTGAAATTCGTGGCTGCGCATCCAGTGATTGCTTTGTGCGCCCTGCGGGCCAACGGCGAAATAAAGGATGCCGCTATCGCGGCGTGCATCCAATCGTGGATGCCATTTTTTCTCGCCCCACTTCACATCAAATTTCAAATGGAAGTGTTCAAATTCGTCCAGGGTGGTAATTCCACCCCATTCCTCACCGGATACACGCAAGAAACCATCCACTACCGAGAACACTTTTTTTGGATCATTGTTAACGCCACGTGGTTTGTGTTTGGAAACCAGATTATGAACATTGGTTTCCGGCTGGAAACTAACGTAAGTCTCCCAACCAGTAAAATCTTTACCGTTAAACAGGCTTTTCCACTCACCCGCCACAGCAGTGGTGCCGGCCATCATGCTGCACAGGGTAAGACCGAGTAATAGTCGTTTCATTATTTATCCTCGCGGTTTTTGTTGTGGAGCGCAGACTAGGGCCAGACCGCAGAGGCGTCCATATAGGCAGAGTGACAATTACAGTCCTTTACCTTTACAGCAATGAACGGGGTGGCCAACAGGCAGGATTAAAATCGTATCGTGCTCAACTGGTAAATTTTATCGCCCATCTCTTCTGCATTGGCTGTATCACCACGACGTTCGTAAATAGCTTTTGCCAGGCGATAGAAACGTATTTCATCTTTCTCTTTTTTTAACGCCTTTTTCAGAAATACAAGGGCCTCCGAATCCTTACTTTCAGCGGCTAGTTCCTCCGCGCGTTTGAACATGTAATAGGGATTTGCATTGCGATGTTGGCGCACGCGTTGTTGGTATTCTTTATATTTTTCGGTGTTACCCATCTCCTGATATAAACCGGACAAGTTGTGCATGATGGTGTAATCGCGCGGATTGATGGATAGCCCGTGTAAATAGATAGCTTCTGCCTGGGGATAAAATTTAAGGCGACGATAAAAGCTGCCGAAATTGCTCCAGATATAACTCGGATCGTCATTTTCGATTAAGGCCTTACGCAGATACAAAAATGCTTCGCGCGTCTTGCCTTCAGCAGCGAACTCCATTCCGCGATTGGAATAAAACTGCGCAGCAACCAAATCCTTCCCGATCACATGCTGTTTGTAGTGAGGTTTAAAGCGGCGCATTTCCAGATCCACCACTATGTCCCCAATATCGGCCGTTTCCATGACGCGTACCCAGGGCATACTGCGTTTGCGCGGCATAAATACCTTGGCATTCACATGTCGCATGAACAAATAGGTATCGGTATTCCGCATATCCCAGGTCGGCGGCAATATGACTTCGTTGACCTCCGCATTCAGGCCCAAATGCCGGGCCATGGCGACATACATTAAGGTGTAACTCAAACAATTGGCTTGTCGCTGCTCAAACGCTTCCATACCGGTGTTGGTGTAATAGGCACTGTAGGTCACGCCGCGCCCGCCGGCTGAAGTGGATGTCATTAACGCTTGATGCAATGCCTCGGCTTTTGAATCCTTAAGCCTGGCACTCGCGGTCACGGTTTCTGCGAATACTTTCATTTCTTCCGTAAGGCCAAATAAGTCTGCCTCAGGCAGCTCGTCACTCTTAAAAGGCTGTCCGAATATCAATTCACCGGATAAGGCTTGTGCCAGCGGGCCGTTGTCAGCCAAAAACGGTGTTTTTTGCACCACCGAAGAACAGGCGCCAAGCAGCAAAACCATTAAAACTATCGCTAAACAGGGAAATTTCATGGGTTGATATCCGTTGATGGGGCGAAACTCTCCCAAGTATAGGCAGAGCCAGGCAGATCCGCGCGTCATTAATGTCATGCTAAACCACAGATATATAAGGCTATTTTTAACGTGGACTACTCATCACCCTGTTCTTCTGAATACTCCAGCGTTTTCTAATTTACCTCAACGAATCACCTGCGCAAAAAAAGTGCGCAAAAATTTGCGTCCGTTTGCAATCAGCGCATTGAATTACACGAAACACCAGCACCAAAAAAATGCAACTGCAATTAGTGTGGATCAGCAAAGTGCAAACCACTGCAAAACATATTTCCGATGTGAAAAAACGCTGCGCCATAAATGTGCGTCACTTAACTTGGCATAGTGTTTGAATAAGCCTTCTTGTGTCGATTCAATAAAAATTTTCTTCGTTAAATAATTTGTAAAAAAAAATTTAGCGCTGTTATGAAAATTATTTTTTGCACCACCAAAGCCAGGAGCCCGAGATGATTGTGTCTGCAATTAAAATCAAAAAAATTTCTACGTTCTTACGTCCACTTGCCAGATTAACCTGTGCACTTGCGGCCAGTATTTCATTTATCACTTCTGCACAGGCGGCAACCGGTCCCGCTGAAAAAGCAGAATTAAAATTTGGTTTTATTAAATTAACCGATATGGCAGATCTGGCAGTCGCTTACGAAAATGGTTACTTCGACGATGAAGGTTTGACTGTTGAACTGGAAGCACAAGCAAACTGGAAAGTGGTACTTGACCGTGTCATTTCCGGTGAACTGGACGGTTCACATATGTTGGCTGCACAACCCATAGCAGCCAACATTGGTTACGGCACTCCCGCAGAATTAGTGTTCCCGTTTACCATGACCCAGAATACTTATGCGATTACTGTTTCCAATGAAATATGGAAAAAAATGAAAAAGAATGTGCCAGTTGGTGCCGATGGAAAACTTGTACATCCGATTAGCGCCGCCTCATTGAAACCCGTTGTGGATGCAATGAAAGATGCAGGTAAATCCATCAACATGGGCGTAGTGTTTCCTGTATCAACCCATAACATGGGATTACGTTACTGGTTAGCTGCCGGTGGTGTAAACCCTGGTTTGTATGCACCACACAAAGGTGACACGCTTGGACAAATTAATGCAGATGTATTGTTGTCAGTAACTCCGCCACCGCAAATGCCAGCCACTATGGAAGCCGGAACTATCCAGGGTTATTGCGTGGGCGAACCATGGAATCAACAAGCAGTATTCCGCGGAATTGGTGTTCCGGTAATTGCAGTCTCCAATAAAATGGCCGACAAAGTATTCGGCATGCGCAAAGATTTTGTTGAAAAAAATCCCAATACCAGTGTGCGTGTAGTGAAGGCATTAATTCGTGCAGCCATGTGGCTGGATGCAGCCAATCACGCTAATCGCGACGCAGCGGCGAAAATGATTTCTGCTGCGCATTACGTCGGTGCCGATTACAAAGTCATCGCCAATTCCATGACGGGCATTTTCGAATATGAACGCAAAGATATTCGCCCTGCACCGGATTTCAATACATTCTTCCGCTACAACGCATCTTATCCACACGTGTCCGATGCAGTCTGGTACCTGACCCAAATGCGCCGCTGGGGCCAAATTCCAGAAGCAAAACCAGACGGTTGGTATATGGAAATGGCGAAAAAAGCCGTCGTACCGGAAATCTATCAAAAAGCAGTTGCCGATTTAATTGAGGAAGGAAAAGTAAAAGCCAGTGATTTTCCGGATTTCAACGTTTTCAATGGTATTCGCAAAGCCGACGAAACAGTATGGATTGATGGCGTTCAATTTGATGCAACCAAACCTAATGAATACCTCACCAAATTCAAAATCGGTTTGAAAGGCGACGAAAAAATATAACCCTGGTTTTCAACTGCATTCATAAATATTCGATAGCGTAGATGCACACCATAAGCTTGCCAGGTTACGGCCTGGCAAGCATAAACAGAGGAAATTGTCATGAGCAAACTCGCCACCCTGAAATTTGAACAGCTCAAAGAAATAAAATGGCGCGAATTGATTATCGGCGTAACCATGCCAATGATCGGCCTGTTGGTTTTTCTGGCGCTATGGCACAGCGTTGCCCCCAATATCAAAACATCACTGGGGGACTTCCCTCAACCCAAACAAGTGTTTGCGCAATGGGGTAATTTGGTCGATGAATATAAATCCGAACAACATCGCGCTACGCAATTTTATGAGCGTCAGGAAAAACGGAATGCTGAATTGTTAGCGAAAGATCCGGGGGCAACACTGGATACACGCGAGTTTAGCGGCCGTCCTACTTTTTTTGACAAAATCAACACCAGTTTGATTACCGTGCTCTCCGGTTTTTTAGTAGCAACCGTGATTGCTATTCCCGTTGGAATCATGATCGGTTTGAGCCAAACGCTGTACGGTGCAATCAATCCACTGATTCAATTATTCAAACCGGTTTCGCCCCTGGCATGGTTGCCATTGGTAACCCTGGTAGTCAGTGCTGTGTATGTTTCTGACTCACCGGCATTCTCAAAGTCTTACATTATTTCGTTATTCACCGTGAGTTTATGTTCACTCTGGCCGACCATGATTAACACCGCCGTAGGTGTTGCGAGTGTCAGTAAAGATTTAGTGAATGTAAGCCGTGTATTACGTCTGGGTTGGTTCACCCACGTCGTAAAAATTGTGCTGCCTTCAGCAATTCCAATGATGTTCACCGGTTTGCGAATTTCGTTAGGTATTGCGTGGATGGTATTGATCGCCGCAGAAATGTTGTCGCAAAACCCTGGTCTTGGAAAATTTGTATGGGATGAGTTTCAAAATGGTTCATCTGAATCGCTTAGCCGCATTTGCCTCGCCATTTTGGTTATTGGTTTGATCGGTTTCTTACTTGATCGCGCCATTTTGATGCTGCAAAGCTACGTGAATTGGGATAAGAGCGCCGTCGTCCGTTAATGACGGCACAGGCACACAATTTGCCTTATCCAAATTACCCATCACAGTTTTTCATCACACATTTAAAACAGAGGAAATACCATGAACCAGATTCATTTGGAGTTAACCAAGGTGGGGATTGAATTCCCCACACCCAAAGGTTCTTTCTGCGCATTGCGCGATGTGGATTTGAAAATTAAAAAAGGCGAATTTGTTTCGTTGATTGGCCATTCAGGTTGTGGCAAATCAACTGTTCTAAATATTGTTGCCGGGCTTTATCAAGCGACCACCGGTGGTGTTGTCTTGAATGGCCGCGAAGTGAATGAGCCAGGGCCAGAGCGCGCCGTCGTTTTCCAAAACCATTCCCTATTGCCCTGGTTGACTGCCTATGAAAATGTGGAACTGGGAGTGAAGCGCGTATTCAAGGGTAAGAAAAGCAAAGCGGAAATGCGCTCGTGGATTGAACACAATCTCGAACTGGTACACATGACCCATGCGATGCATAAACGCCCTGACGAAATCTCCGGGGGTATGAAGCAGCGAGTTGGCATTGCCCGCGCGTTGGCGATGGAGCCGCAGGTATTACTGATGGATGAACCTTTTGGTGCACTGGACGCCCTGACACGCGCGCATCTACAGGATTCCTTGATGGAGATCCAAAATGAGCTGGGCAATACCGTGATTATGATTACCCACGACGTTGACGAAGCAGTATTGCTTTCTGATCGCATCGTCATGATGACCAATGGCCCGGCGGCAACGGTGGGTGAAATACTGGATGTAAAACTGCCTCGCCCACGCAATCGCCTGGAGCTGGCCGACAACGCCGAATACAACGGTTATCGCTCGGCGGTATTGCGCTTCCTGTATGAGAAGCAAAAAAAAATTGAGCCTATCTCTGCCAAACGAGCCGAAAAACAGTTTGAAAAGGACGCGCCTGTCCAAGCCAAAAGCGTCGCCTGATTCGTGTCCACCTAGTGCGAATATTTCCTCTGTTTGCCCTGGCTTGCCGGGGCTTTTTTACCCTGCTAACTCAATCCTTTTTCCCGGCTTTGCAGTTCTTTAGCATTTTCATTAATAAAAAGATTGTTATTTGCACAATTTGTTTATTAATTGATTGGCACATTTTTCATCATTGAGATATATTGGGCGCCACTTAGAACCTATCAACTGTGATGGACCACTCACATTTGGAACCAAGGTGCGAAGTCCATGTTGCAGCTCGTCAATGCGCCATTCCTGGCGCCTGAACTCCCCCATAGTCAGCCAGAAACCCCATTAGAACCCCAGGTTGCTACTACCTATGCCGACCTGATTGTCGATTATCTGGCCCAAATGGGTATAGATACAGTATTTGGAGTACCCGGTGGTGCTATTGAGCCACTGTTGAATTCACTGGCGCGTAGCGCACGCCGGGGCGGCCCCCGGTTAGTTGTCGCGCGTCACGAATGCGGGGCAGCATTCATGGCTGACGGCTACTCCCGTGAAACCGGCAAAATGGGTGTGGTGTGTGCCACCACCGGCCCAGGCGCGACCAATCTGATTACCGGTGTTGCCTCGGCACTTGCTGATGAAGTGCCGATGTTGGTCATTACTGCGCAAACCCCCTTGCCGAAATTCGGCAAGCGCGCCCTACAGGAATCCAGTTGTACTGCGATTGATACCGTGGGTATGTTTCGCTACGTCACCCAGTTCAATACCCTGGTGTCACACCATGAGCAGCTGGAAAGCAAACTGGTTTCTGCGATTATGGCTGCACATCGCAAGCCCAATGGCCCGGTTCATATCAGTGTTCCGGCTGACATATTGCGCGCGCCGGCAAACATCAAACCCCATATCCATAGCGACTTGCTGGTGCATGATTTTGCCATGGCCGATGACTCCGCCATCGCCCGCTTGTGCGAGAAACTCGGTAAAGTCGACAACCTGGTGATGTATATCGGCAATGGCGTAGGCAAAGCCAGCCAACAAATCATGGAGTTTATCGAGCTGACCGGAGCCGCGTTTGTGACCGGGCCGATGGGTAAAACCTGGGTCGACGAACACCACCCCCTATATCGCGGTGTGTATGGCTTTGCCGGCCATGAAAGTGCGCGCGAGCTACTGCAAAACAAAGACGTGAACCTGATTCTGGCCGTAGGAACCGAGCTCGGCGAATTGGGTACCAGCGGCTGGAAAGACGATTTGCTCAATACCAAACTCGTCCACATCGATTCCTCCATCGAACACTTTACCCGCTCGCCCATGGCCAATTTGCATGTGTTTGGCAACATTGATGTCATTTTCAACCGTTTGGTGGAAAAGGTACGCGAGATCCGGAAATGGGGCCGCAAATGGCAAACCTTACCCGGTAGCACGCAGGAGCCCAATGCCAACGGCGGCTATTTCCGTTTATCTGATGAAGCCAAATGCCGCTCTGACGAAAGCCCGGTAAAACCGCAACGGCTTATGAGCCATCTTTCGCGCTGCTTGCCGCAAGACACGCGGATATTCGTCGATGCCGGCAACGGTTGGTCATGGGCAACCCATTATCTGAGCCGCAGCAATACCAACGGTCTTTATCGTATTGCCATGGGGTACGGTTCCATGGCCTGGTCAATAGGTGCAGCCATAGGTTCAGGGATCGCCAACCCTGCAGCACCAACACTCTGCATTGTGGGTGATGGCTCCTACCTGATGAGCGCGCAAGAAATTACCGTTGCCGCCCAGCAACAATTACCGATTGTATTTCTCGTGTTAAATGATTCCGCTATGGGCATGGTGATGCACGGCCAGCGCCTGGGCCAACAGGAATCTATCGGTTGGGAACTCAATACTGTGGATTACGCGCAAATGGCCCGTTCAATGGGTGTGGACGGCATCGTCATTGAGTCGCCCACGCAATTGGATACACTGGATTACACCGCACTCTTCCGTAAAAAAGGGCCTACGCTCCTGGACGTGCGTATAGACCGCGAAGAAGTTCCTCCGATGGGTGACCGAATCAAAGGGCTGGCCGTTAATGGCTCTGCCTCTGCAACGCCGGGTGGTTAACCACCCGGGTGCGCAATTTTAAGGAAAAGTAAAAACCGAACCCGGCAAGGAAACCCGTAAGGGCGGTATATGCTAGGCTAAAAGGATATTCATTCGGAGACTACCGCGTGTTACCCAATAACACCGATCCATCAGGCTCACCTATTAACATCCTTATCGTTAATAACGATCCCCAGGCACTGGCCACCATTAATGCCAGCTTGCAATCGCTCGCCCCTATCACGACAACCTGCGTGGATTCAGCACAAAAAGCATTGCGCGCATTGCGTGTACCTAACATTGATTTGCTGATTGTCGATATTGATATTCCCGACATGGATGGCTGGCGGTTATCGCGACTGGTACGCAGCGGTATATTGCTCTGCCCGATTGATTTACCGATTGTAATTACCACAAAGACCTGGGGTGAACGCATTGCCGAAGTGACCGCACGTGCATACGGCATTAACCAATTATTACCCCTCGAACACATTGCACAATTGCCAGCGCTGGTAAAAAACCTCGCGCGCAATCAACAAGCAGCCACAGCAAAACCCCGTTTACTGATTGTTGAAGATGAACAGGATACTGTCGATTTAATTCGTCGTTTGCTTTCATCATCGTTTGAAATTGAATACGCGATGGAGGGCGATGCGGGCTTGCGAACCTGGGTGCAAGGTAGACATGATCTGGTCTTACTGGATGTGATGTTACCGAAATTATCCGGCCGCGATGTGTTGATTGAAATCCATAGCATAGATCCGCACCAACCCGTCGTGATAATGACCGCGCACACGACTATCGATCAAGCAGAAGAATTAATGTTGTTGGGTGCAACAGATTTCCTGCCTAAACCTTTCCGCGCAGAGCAACTTCGTAAGGTATGCGACATTGCCATTCATCGCGACGACTATCTCGTTAGTAACGCGCAATTTGCCGCGCATGTAACAACTATCCAGGAACGTGAGCATGAATTTCGCACGCTTTATGAAAGCCATCATCAATTGCTTAACGATTTACAAACGGTAGTGATGGAACTGGATGCAGATTTCATCATCCGCTATTTAAATAACGCCTGGGAAAGCATGATGGGCTTTCCCATTAGCGAATGTCTGGATAAACCCCTGGAAGCTTTTATTTCAGTGGATGATTTCAGCCTCTTTACATTATTTAAAAGCAAGATTCGCAAATCGCTGGAAAATAATAGCCCCTGCCCCGAATTTGAATTATGCCTGAGTAATTATCGCGGCCAGAAATTATGGGCTGCACTGAAAATCAGTCGCTCCACCAAACTTGAAGATGCAGGAAACCTGACCGTTTGCCTTGACAATATTACCGAGCGCCGTGAAACCCAGGAGCAACTCAAATACCTGGCGATGCACGATTCGCTCACCGGTTTATACAACCGCCACTTTTTTGAATCATCCCTTGCACAACTCACCGCTGATTCAATACGCAATAATCGCCAACATGCATTGGTATATTTAGATCTGGATCATTTCAAAGTCATTAACGATACGTTTGGCCACCAGAAGGGGGACGACGTATTACGGGAAATGTCGCACCTGCTCAGTAAACGTATTCGCGGTACTGATATTTTGTGCCGTTTGGGCGGCGACGAATTTGCCATTTTATTGCGCGATATCAAGGCCCATGAAGTCTATGAATTTGCGCGCAACATCCAGCAAATCATTGCGGAATTTACGTTCCAGCTGCAAGAGCAACGGATCAGCCTTGGTAGCAGTATTGGTTTAACCCTGATTGATGGCAGCACGAATAATGCAGAAGAGCATTTGATGCGTGCAGATATTGCACTCTATGTTGCCAAGGGACGCGGGCGCAATTTAATTCATCAATACGATCCACTCGACAGTGAAAGTGACGAGCTGCGTCATTCCATCAACACCTCGCAAAAAGTGCGCAAAGCGATTCTTGAAGACCGGTTAATACTCTATTTCCAACCGATTTTTGATGTGAATAATAATCGTGTGTCCTACTACGAAGCATTGGTCAGGTTGCGTGAACCCGATGGTCGCATTGTTGGCCCGGCGGCTTTTATACCGGCACTGGAAGCAGCCGGGGAAATGCATCTACTGGATCGCTGGATTATCAAATTGGCATTAACCACACTGCATCATTATCCCGATTTGAATCACATCGCCATTAATCTTTCTGCTCAGGCGTTTAAAGATGAAAACCTGGTGCCTACGATTTTGGAAAACCTGAAGATTACAGGCGTTAATCCCAAACGAATTACGTTTGAACTCACAGAAAGCGCCAGCCTGTTTAATCTGCGCATTACGCAAAAAGTGATTGCCGATTTACACAAACTCGGTTGCAGTTTTTCAGTAGACGATTTCGGGTCAGGATTTAGCAGTTTTGCCTATTTAAAAGATTTGCCAGCCGATTACATCAAACTCGATGGCTCCTTTATACAGAACCTGCACCGCGACCAGATTGATCAAACCCTGGTTAAATCGATGATTCAGGTTATTCAGGCGCTCGGCAAAAAAGCGGTTGCCGAATATGTGGAGAATGAAGAAATACTGGGGATTCTGAAATCCATGGGCATCGACTTTGTGCAGGGCTATCACATTGGCCATCCATTACCTGTAGAAAAATTATTACTAAACCAATCGTTCAATGCAGAAATAAATTAATTTCCCTGT
Source organism: Cellvibrio sp. (assembly GCA_035490715.1). Lineage (GTDB taxonomy): Bacteria > Pseudomonadota > Gammaproteobacteria > Pseudomonadales > Cellvibrionaceae > Cellvibrio. The sequence continues at coordinate 117,274 of DATJLF010000016.1, read as the reverse complement.
CAATAAAAAAACAGCGTCGGTTAAACCGATGCTGTTTTTTTATTTTTCGAGAAAATTATTGTGCGCCTTCAGTATCTATCGCGTCATCAACTTCAGTAGGCGATAAAATTTTAGGCCCAGGCGACGGGGTACTAAACGGATCTGCACTTTTCATCAAACTACTGCTATCAATACCTGCACCACTGCCGAGAGCGTCGGCGACTGCTTTCTTCAACACAATAATTGCAATGCGGCGATTAATCGGTTCATTAGGTTTATCCACCAATAAGGGCGCTGCGGAACCCATGCCTTGTACCGTTGCAACTTTGGGTTCCGGATAAGTTCCCTCCAGTAATGCACGGCGCGCTGCATTCGCACGGTCTGCCGAAAGCTCCCAGTTCGTATAGGTTGCGCCAGCTCCATAAGGTGTGGAATCGGTGTGGCCGGTAATGCTGATTTTGTTTTGTACTTTATCCAGAATGGGGGCCAATGCATGCAATACATCGGAAGACCATGGTTGCAAATTCGCACTGCCCACATCAAACATGGGGCGCTGGTCTTTATCGACAATCTGGATGCGCAAACCTAATGCAGTGAAATCGATAAGAATCTGGTCTTTAATTTGTTGGAACACAGAGTCCAACGAATTAATTTCGGTTTCCAATTGTTTTTTCAATTCTTCCAGTTGCTGGGTTTCTATTTTCTCCATTTCCTTTTTAACATCTTCTTCGGTCATTTCCTTTTCATGGTCTTTGGTCGCTTCCTTATTACTCGCATCTTCATCATCCGGTTCTTCGGATTGGGATTGTTTGAGCGGCTGGTCCTGGCTAATCAATCCCAGGTCTGCACCGCCCTCACCCACCACGTATTCACTACCCGGATCCTGGAAATAACCGGCAATCGCTTTTTGTTCTTCTTTGGATGTACTTCCCAATAACCACATCAATAAGAAGAACGCCATCATTGCCGTCATAAAATCCGCGAGCGCCACTTTCCAGGAGCCGCCATGGTGCCCATGGCCGTGCCCCTTTTTCTTTTTGATGATAATCGGTTGTTGCGTTGCGCCTTTTTCCATCGCTCAAGCCCTTATTTTTTGCTTGCGCGATATTGTTCTTCCAACTCTTTAAAGCTGGGGCGAACACTGTGAAATAAAACCTTGCGGCCGAACTCAACTGCCACTTGCGGAGGTACACCATTCATGGAGGCAACCAACACTGCTTTAATACATTCGTACGCGCGCGATTCATCGCGCAGTTTGTGATTCAAATAACTCGCAAACGGTCCGATGATGCCGTAGGCGAATAAAATACCCATCAGCGTTCCCACCAACGCAGCACCAACAGAGTGACCTAATTCCGCCGGAGGGCCCCCAATCTTCCCCATGGTAATTACCACCCCCAATACCGCTGCTACGATACCGAAACCCGGCAAGCCGTCCGCCGCATTTTGGATCGCACCCGGCACCAGCGAGGCTTCCTGATGATGGCCGTCCAGTTCTTGTTCCATAAGGGATTCAAGCTCATGGGGTGCCATATTGCCTGCCACCATAATGCGCAGGTAATCGCAAATAAATTCAACAATATGATGATCTTTGAGAATGTCCGGATAGTTGGCGAAAATCGGGCTGGAGTCGGGCTCTTCGATATCGCCTTCAATAGCCATTAGCCCTTCGCGGCGAGTCTTATTGAGGATGTCGTACAAGAGCGTCAGCATTTCCAGATAAAAAGACTTTTTGAATTTGGACGGTGTCATTAATGACCCGGCCGATTTCACAACGCCTATGCTGACGGAAATAGGGTTCGCAACAATCATCCCCCCCAGGGAGGCACCGCAAATAATAAGAATTTCTACCGGCTGCCAAATTGCCAATAGATTACCACCATGCAGTACGAATCCGCCGAGCATACAAGCGAAGAGGACGATGATCCCCAAAATAATATTCACGCAAACCCCCAGCGTAAAAAACGCCTCGAAAAGCGGCAAAAATGTCTAAATATCAAGCAATGGAATAAGCGCCAGCAAACTGGCACGAATTGAGTATAGGCAGGATGATTTGAGGTTCAAGGTGAGTGGAAATTTATGCGGAGGAATTTGCGACATTTGACCAACGCTGATCATTCGCCCACACTTCGCAGCCGTCGAATTCCACGCTCCGTCATGCACCGAAGACGGACTTTTATGAAAGGGCTGAAGCATGAAACCTGAAGACTTAACCCCGGAACAACAACAAGCGTTTGAAGCGGCAACGTTTCGTCGCTTACTTGCACATTTGGATAGCCGCAAGGACGTACAAAATATCGATTTGATGAACCTTGCAGGTTTTTGCCGCAATTGCCTTAGCAAATGGTATGTCGCAGCCGCTGAAGAAGCGAATGTTGCATTGGAATATGAAGCGGTGCGAACCCGTGTTTACGGTATTCCTTACCCCGAATGGAAAGAGCAATACCAACGGGAAGCCAGCAGTGCGCAACTGCAAACATTCCAGCAAGTGATGGAAAATAAAAGTGAAAAATAAAAAGGATTAGCGCTACCAATCCTCTATGCGAATGTCGCGGGAGGATTGCAATTCCAATTGGCCGGACTTGAGTAACCGCTGCAAATTATTTTCCTGTAACGGATTTAACGGTATTTCATCACTCAATCGCCCCCCTACACCCACCCAACAATCGCGGCCGGCTTTTTTCGCGGCATACAGCGCGCGGTCGGCAATATCGACAACCTGTTCCCAACCTAATTCATCCGGGTAATCTTGATAGAAGGGATAAGCGGCCAACCCCAACGAACAGGTTTTGTGTAAATAAATTCCATCGCCAATGTCGAATGAATAATTTGCAACCGCCAGGCGAATACGCTCCGCCATCTCTGCCCCTTCATCGCGCTGACAAAAGCGCGCAACAATTAAAAACTCTTCGCCACCCCAGCGCACCAGATAATCAGATTCGCGCAATTCACCTTCCAGCAAGCGGCTTAATTGATCCAACACTTTGTCACCCGCGCTATGGCCATAGGTGTCGTTAACCGCTTTGAAGTGATCCACATCCAGCAATAAAAAAATCAAATCGTTATCGCGTGGGGGCGGCCAGAAAATTGAATCTTCACTGCGTCCGTGATTTGAATCGCGCCAGTTCTTATATTCGCGGTCAACCAATGAAATATCGGCATTAATGGATTTGCTCAGGAAACGACGATTGTGTAAACCAGTCAGCGGATCAGACAAACTTGCCTCTTCCAATTTTTTGTAGGCTACTTGTAATTGCTGCTGCGCTTGACGCAAACCTTCATTCTTTTTACGCAATTCCTCCGTGCGCTCGGCAACTTTTTTATCCAGGTATTGCGTCGCCGTGTACAGTTGCAAATGCATATCCACCCGCGCGAGCAACTCTTCTTTCGAAACCGGTTTGGTTAAATAATCATTGGCACCTACCTCAAATCCCATCACCATGTCGTTGGTTTGGTTACCCGCAGTGAGAAAGATTATGGGAAGCTCATACGCGCGGTGGGTTTCGCGCAAACGTTTGCAGGTTTCGTAGCCAGACATTTTCGGCATCATGATATCCAGCAATACCAGATCCACATCACCGGGTTGCTCAATCAGCGCGATAGCCTCTTCACCGCTGGCCGCTTCACTCACGCGATAATTACGTAGCCCCAAGTGGTTTTTTAACACAATGCGATTAACAGAATCATCATCCACCACCAGTATGTGCCCCTGGTGTGCAGTTGACATTTCACGGGGTGAAACCTCTACAGGGTGTAAACCGACAGGCTCTACAAGGTCATTGGCTTTTGCAGGTATTGCAGTGGAGGCAGGTAATTCAAGTGATAACGGCAAAAACACACTAAATACAGATCCTTGCTCCAGGGTTGACTCCACCGAAATACTGCCACCATGTAACTCTACCAATTGTTTGGTGATGGAAAGCCCTAAACCGGTGCCGCCGTAGGCGCGTTCCATACGGCCATCCACTTGATGGAATGCCTGGAAAATATCGTCAAGGTGATCGTTGGGAATACCAATGCCCGTATCGGCAATTTGCACACGAATTTGATCTTCACTCACTTCGGCATACACATTCACACTGCCTTCATGTGTAAATTTCACCGCATTGCCAATCAGATTGTGGAGTATTTGTAACAAGCGATCTTCATCGGCATAAATCGCCGGCAATTCGGCGGGAACATAATTATTTAATTGAAGTGGCTTATCGCCCACCAACGGACGCGACAGGGTAATAACAACATCCACCAATACACGCAGGTCCACTGCTTTTTTGTGTAGCGCGATGTTTTGGTTTTTTAATTTAGAAAAATCGAGTATGTCATTCACCAATGCGGACAACCGCCGGCCACTCGCGACAATTAAACGCAATGTGTATTGCGCAGGAGCAGGAAGGTTGCCACCCACACCATCCAGCAAGGACTCAGCCAAACCGATAATGCCATTTAACGGGGTGCGCAATTCATGTGACGTGTTAGCGAGGAATTCGTCTTTTACTCTATCGACCTGTTGCAAGCGCCTTACTAATGAACGTTCCTGCTCTACCTGTTGCTGCTCAAATTGCAAACGTAAACGTTGGATGCGCAAGAACCACACCACCAGGGCCATTAGCAATATTGCGTAAAGGAAGTACGCCCACCAGGTGCGCCACAAGGGTGGTTGCACGTGAATGGTCAGGCGTGCTGTTTTATCACTCCATACGTTATCGTTATTGCTGGCTTTAACTTCAAAAATGTAAGTCCCTGCATCCAGGTTAGTGTAAGTCGCTGTGCGTTTGTTATCCGCATAGATCCAATCATGATCGAATCCCAGCAAGCGGTAAGCATATTGATTTTCTTCACTCATCTGGTAATTCAATGCAGAAAATTCCAATGTCACTACAGAATCTTTATGGGTAAGGGTAATAGCGTCGGTATGGTTTATCGCTTTGGTCAACGGTGAGTTATCGGCACCAATAACGGCCGGTTTATTGAGAATTAACAAGTTGGTAAATACCACCGGCGGTTTGTGTTGGTTGGTAGTGATAGCGGAGGGATTGAACAACACAAAACCTTTACTATTACCAAAAAATAATTCCCCGGTATTCAATTGCACTGGCGCGTTACGATTAAATAAATTGTCATTCAACCCATGGCGCTTATCGAAATTCCGAAACTGTTTTGCATCAATATCAAAACGGGCGATGCCTTTTTGGGTACCTAACCATAAATGTCCTTGCTGGTCTTCGATAATGCCGGCAACCACATCATCCGCCAGACCATCGCGACTGGTGTAGGGTGTAAATTTTCCGGTGCTGCGATCCATCAGGTTCAATCCGGCACCATCAGTGCCGACCCAAAAATTACCGCGACTGTCTTCATACAATGCAAATACAAAATCAGCACCGATGCTCGTTGGGTCACCGTCTTTATGGCGATAACGGATGAAGGTTTCCGTCGCAAGATCAAATAAATACAAACCCCGAATTGTCCCCAACCAAATCCGTTGCTGTTTATCGATATATACCACCCGTGCATACAATACTTTGTCGCCATCCAACTGCTCGGGTGTGGGCGAGAAATAGCGGAATGAATCGGTGGCGGGATCGTAACGGTTTAACCCTTCCTCGGTTGCAATCCATAAATAACCGCTGGCATCACGTGCAACTGACCAGGGTTCCCGTCCGCGAATGGCAGCGGGATTGTTAGCATCGGGCAGATAATGTTTAAAGGTGCCCGTTGGCAAATCCAGACGGTTCAAACCACCGGCCCAAATGCCCAACCATAATTGTTGCGCGGCGTCATCAAGTGCCAATGACAACACCGTGTTGCCACTTAATCCTTTAGGGTTGGTGGGGTCATGTTTATAGCGGGTAAATTTACGGCGATCCGGGTCAAAATAATTCAACCCGTAACCCGCACCAATCCACAAATTACCTGCTTTATCCTTCACTGCCGACAACACGCCACCTTCGGTCACCGTGTTGGTATTGCTCGCGCTGTAACGAAAGTTGGAAAAGATCGATGCCTGGCGGTCCACCACATCCACACCAGAGGGAAAATAACCCAGCCACATATCACCGGCGTTATCCTCAAAAAGCTCATTAACAACATAGTTACCCGGCGATGACACGTCCGCTTCCGAATAGGTAAAGCGAACAAATTGTTCAGTGCCCGGAGCGCGCACATACACGGCACTGCCATCCCCCACCCACAGGTTCTTTTGTCGATCCTCCAATACCGACCAGACGATTGCGCTCTTCTCCTGGTTGTCATGCTTAACCGCGACGAAGCGTTCACGCCGTTGATCCAGCATAAACAAACCCGCACCGTAACTCCCGGCCCACAAGTTATTCGCTGAATCCACATACAACTCGCGAATATCCGGAAACCCTAATCCTTCCGCTTTGCCGTAATGGCGCATTTCGCCGGTAGCAGGATTAAAACGGGTAACTCCGCGATTCTGGTGTCCCAACCACAACATCCCTTGCTGGTCCTTTACCAGGTTCCATACCCAGGTTCCCTGGGTATCATCAGTAATGGAATATTTACGGAAGCTTTCGGTTGCAATATTGAAACTCAGGAAGCCACCCCGCGTCGCTAGCCATAAATGACCATCGTTGCTTTCCTCAATAGCCATTACGTCATCCACGCTGTGGGCATCGGGTGAATCCTGTGCGGCAACATAACGCTGGAAACGATCACTGGTTGAGTTATAGCGGTTTATGCCTTTGCGCGTAGCGATCCATAAATCACCATTCGAATCCAGGCGCAGGTCATTCACATAGTTATGGCTCAGGGTATGGATATCGTTGTCGTCTTTCCGATAAATCCGCAGGCTATAGCCATCAAAACGAGCCAGGCCATTAGCCCCGCCAAACCACATAAACCCTTGCTTATCTTGCGCAATCGACGTGATATATCCGACCGCGGCTACCTGGTCGGGAAGGATATGGCTGAATGAATAATTGGGCACAATACGTTTTGACGGGATGGCTGGCGATTGGGCATATCCGCTTACGGCTGTAAATAGAAAGAAAACTACCAGAAGGTTTCCAGCCGATTTAGCGGCTGCAATATGCCGCCGGAACCCCGATAAGTTGCGGGGTATATGCGATAACAAATGAACAACACTTTTCCAACGACTGCACAACACCACGCGATATTCCTGTCTAGCGGTAAACCTCCAGCAACTCCACAGCAAGTGATTGTCTCGCTGCCAAACAGCTACCAAAGGATAGAGGTTATTCTCAGGACTTTAGCTTAGCCTAAAGCCAGCCGCTATATCGAGCAAAGCGAATAACATACCGCTGTAAAAACGCACGCGGGCACGTCAAACATCAAGGAAGGATTAAAAGAATTTAATATATAAAAACGCGCAGGTTTATTACTGCGCGTTTACTGTCGGATGTGGCTATTGAAGTTGGTAGGCTGTTACCGAATCCTTTAGGAAGTTCGGAACAAAAAGCGTTTTGGATTCAGGATCAAAACCTATATCGGCCGTATTGATTTTGTCGGCCTGGGAATCGAGTAACAGTTGAATCTTGCCATCGGCGTAGACGTAATAGATCAACCCGGCCCAGCACGACACTAAAAACTCACCTGGGGATGTCATTTCAATACCATCAATGCCCTGAGCAAAACCTTTTGCCAGGGCAAGCGGTTTTTTATCCGGCCCGACAAACAATAATTCCGGCCCTGCACCCACAATCAAATTGGAGCTCAACGCTTTCAAACCGTTAGCATTGGCCAGATTTTCAAGGTACACAGTCGGTGTATCCTTTTCGATCCGGTGAACTTTTCCGGTTCGCGTATCAGATACATACACAATACTCGATGAGCTTGCAGTAACATCATTTAAAAAAACCGAATCGGGGATCGGGATTTTTTTAATGACTTTCGCTTTTTTCACATCAATCACCACCACTTCTGTCAGGTCGGCGACATAAAGGTGGCCATTTACCATCGCCATACCTTTTGGAGCGTTAAGACCAGTGATCCATTCTTTATCGATGACTTCACCGTCTTCTGACAATTTGGCAATGCCACCCTTTCCATCGGCAGCAGCGCCTTCACCGTCAATCAGTGAAACAAGGAGATAGGGGGTTTTCTTATCGGCAACAAACAGAACCGATTCAGGTGTGGGCAAATCCGGCGTTAGCCATTTTTGCTCCAATTGATGCTGTGCCCATCCCGGGAGCGGAATTGCGCCCAATAGGCAAAGCAGGCCGCCGAGAGCCAGATGCTTTTTCATTTTTTACCTCAATTATTGTTGTAGCGCTGGATCCTTCAGCAACCACTTCCATTTTTGTATTGACCGATTTATTTAAATTTTGCCATTGAAAATCTGAATGTCGCAAAAAGCTTTACAAAACCTTTCGCGATATAACGTGCCAATAATAGCACCTGGAATGATTGCGCTCACCTTCATGAGGCTCTAACCTACAAACATTCTTAAGCTAAACCGACTGGTAATAACCAGAACTTGTAATATTCGCCCGATACTACGAAAAGTTGCCTAATAATGACCAAATCCACCGCCGACAAACACGCTCCAAAAGCCAAAGCCACCATCAAAGACGTTGCCAAACTCGCCGGGGTCTCATTCAAAACCGTATCCCGCGTCATTAACAAAGAGGGAACCGTCGGTCAGGAGCTGCAAGACAAGGTCATGCAAGCAGTAAAAACCTTGAATTACCAACCCAACTTATCCGCGCGTTTGCTACGCGGTGCTGCATCTTCTATTGGCTTTATTTACGATAACCCGAACAGTAACTACGTCATCGATATGCAAAAAGGAATTCTTGGTGAGTGTCGTCGTCAGGGTTATGAACTGGTGATTCACCCTTGCGACTCCAAGGCAGAAGATATTATTGATGAAGTGTTAAATATGGTGGATCGTAGCCAGGTAGGTGGATTGGTATTGACGCCGCCCATGTCAGAAATGCCTGACGTACTCACCGCACTGGGCAAACGTAAAATTCCTTTCGTGCGAATTCTTTCAGGCGGACAAGCACCCGATAAAAAAGGGCCTTGCGTTTTTATTGATGACCGTACGGCGGCCTACAAAATTACCCAGTACCTGATCGATCTTGGCCACAAAGCTATCGCCTTTCTCGGGGGTGAAGAAGCACATAAATCCAGCGGCGAACGTTTAGAGGGTTACAAGGCCGCACTGAAAGCTAACAAAATTGTGCTGGATAAAAAATTAATTTTGCCGGGCGAGTATTCATTTGAATCCGGTGTAAAACGTACCCGTCAATTACTGGCCTCTAATTTAAAACCTACCGCCGTATTTGCCTGTAACGATGAAATAGCAGCGGGTACTTTGTTTGCTGCGCGTATTCAAGGTGTAGATGTACCACAACAATTATCCATCGTCGGATTCGAAGATAGCCCTTTCTCCCGCCAGGCCTGGCCAAACTTAACCACGGCACAGCAACCCAACACGACCATCGCCGAACGCGCTACTTATTTACTCGTCGAAACCATCCGCGCACAACGTGCGGTTGAAAGTGAAGGCTTTTATCCACAATTAATCGTGCGCGATTCCACCTGCCCTGCATCATCAAAACGCTAGCAGATAGTTCAAAACCACAAACAAAAGGCCAGCTAAATGCTGGCCTTTTCTGTTTACTCTATTAGGTGATAAACGCATTAATCGCGCCCCAGGCGATCCAGCAACTTTTGGTTTTCAATTTCAATGTGTTTGTAAAAATCCACATCTGATAATTGCGAGGCGGCCGCCTCATCGATTACCAATACAACCTGTTCATGCAATTGCAATGCAGATGCAGGGCAAGCTGCCGTTAATGGTCCTTCAACAGTCGCTTTTATCGCTTCCGCTTTATTAGTACCGGTAGCCAGCAAAACAACTTTCCTGGATTCCAGAATAGTACCTATGCCCATGGTGATGGATAAATGCGGCTGGTATTCGTCAGGGCCGAAGAAACGCGCGTTATCATCAATGGTTGCGCGAGTCAGCGTTTTTACTCGCGTGCGCGATTTTAGTGATGATGATGGTTCGTTAAAACCAATATGACCATTGCGACCAATACCTAATAGCTGGATATCAATTCCACCCTTGTGTTTGATTTCACGTTCATAATCTTCACAGGCTGCGAATGGATCCGTCGCATCGCCAGGTGGAACGGCGGTTTGGGTTTTATCGATATCAATATGATCAAACAATTGTTGATTCATAAAGTAGCGGTAACTTTGTGTGTGAGAACCAGCAAGGCCAAGATATTCATCCAGATTAAAACTGCTCACATTTTTGAAAGAAACACGGCTGGATTGGTAGGCAGCAATTAATTCTTTGTACAACGCTACCGGCGTAGAGCCGGTAGCCAGCCCTAATACAGAATCCGGCTTGCGCTTGATTTGCTTAATAAAAATATCAGCACCGTATTTAGCCACTTCGGCCGCGTCTTTCAGGATGACAACTTTCATTAATCACTCCAGTGAGTGGTTTGGAATTTATACAACAATCAATCTTGCCAGGTATGCTCGCGACCATCGCCCGCTACCCATGTGCGGGTAACCTGGAAATCATCCGTAAAGTGAACCAAATCAGCGCGGTAGCTTTCACGAATTCGCCCAAGATAATGATCGACTTGCATATATTCAGCGGGATACAGCGACGCCATCCGTAAACTCTCTGCGAGTTCTACACCGACCCAGGTTGTGTTTAATCGCACGGCGTCAATCATTCCAATTGCACTACCCGCCAATCGCCCTTCTGCATTCACCAGGCAACCTTCTTTTTCATAGATAGTCTCACCATAAATCTGGAATGATTTTTCCGGTGATCCCACAGTGGACATGGCATCCGTCACCAAATACATTTTGCCTTTTGGTTTTGCTGCGTACGCAATCCGCGCAGAGGCTGCATGCACGTGATAAGTATCAATAATAATTCCGCACCAACTATTTTTATCTTCCAATGCCGCACCAACCACACCGGGTTCGCGGCCGGTAGCGGGGCGCATCGCGTTATATAAATGAGTAAAGCCGGAGAGACCTTCTTTCAACGCTGCAACAACATCTTCGTAATGCCCATCGGTATGGCCAGCACACACGATAACGCCCGCCGACGTAAGCTGTTTAATGTGGCCCGCCTCAACGTGCTCGGGAGCGAGTGTTAACATCACTTTAAACGTATGCTGCGCTTTTACAGAAGCGGTTAGCCAATCAACATCCGCTTGCTCCATTTTGCGAATATAGCGTTCGTTGTGAGCACCACGTCGCGCCATATTAAAAAACGGCCCTTCAATATGTACGCCTAACACGCCTTTCAAGCCTGTGGCTACTGCATCGGCAACAGCACGCACGCCAGCTTGATGCACTTCGCGGGTATCGCTAATTAATGTCGGCAATAAAGATGTTGTACCGGTGGGGCGATGGCCATCCAACATCATTTGAATCGCACTAACACTGGTATCGTTCGTAAAAAATGCACCACCGCCGCCATTCACTTGCAAGTCAATAAAACCAGGCGCAATCACCCCGCCCTGTAACCCAACACGCAAAATATCGTTCGGTATGTTCGCAATTGGTACTAGCGATTCAATCATTTCACCTTGGATAACAAGAGCATGATTTTCTAAAAATTGCTCGCCGGTAAAAATTCGCGCACCAACTAACGCTTGTTTCATACAAATACCTGAATAATAAATTTTGCAATCAGCAGATAACCCTTAATCTACAAACTGATAATGATATTGCGTTTGTGCAGCAGCCAAGCCACACACCAAAGCACAGCAACCATCAGGATCGCAAACAGAAGCGAGGCGAAATAAGGCTCGGTAAGATCGCGCAAAAAACCATACAACGCGGAATAACTATTGCCGTCGCCAACTGGAATTAAATAGAGTGTGGTCGCCAATAACCCTGACAACACGTAGATAAATAAAGGGTTCTTGCCGATAATTTCAAAAAAATGATAGGCAGGACGCGCAATATTGATTGCGGATGAACGCTCTATGTTCACCAGCAGTAGCAATACCAAAATAGCAACGCCGCAGGTCAGCAGCACAAACGGGCTCGTCCACAAGGATTTATTAATCGGAAATACGGTGTTCCACATCAACGCCAATGCGATAAGCACAAGCGCAGAAATAAATAATTTTCTCAATGCTTTTTCTTTATCTTCGCTTGCCAGCAAAACGCGTGTTGCTTCATATCCAATCAATACATTAACGATAGACGGAAAGGTACTCAAAATTCCCTCCGGATCAAATGCAATCCCTTTTCCTTGCCATAGATGGCTTGCACCCAATACCGATAAATCGAGTTGACGCACAATATTATTTTCAAGGCTGTATGGATCGGCAGAAAGGTTCAGCAGCCCCCAGTAACCAATCAATAAACTGATACTGATCAATACACGCGCTGCAAAACCAAAATACAAAATAATAAATGCAGCGAAACCGTACGCAATTGCAATCCGTTGTAACACACCCATAATGCGCCATTGATCCAGGCTTTCATTAAATGGATATGCAGACAATAAAACACCAATTAAAAATAGTAAGGCAACTCGACGAAGGATTTTTATCGTTTGCGCGGGAGCACTCAATTGACTTAATCCACGCACAGCAAAATACATGGCTGAACCGACAATAAACATGAAAAACGGAAACACAAAATCCGTGGGTGTTGCGCCATGCCAGTCAGCGTGCAATAAAGGGGCGTAAACAAACTCCCAGGAGCCGGGAGTATTCACCAGAATCATTAGCGCGAGGGTCAAGCCGCGCATGACGTCAAGGGCCAAAAAACGTTGCTTGACCATTAGATACCTCGTAGGTGCAGTTAAAAATGTACTAATAAATAATCAACGATACGATTATTTCCAACTGCGCAACTTGTATCCTTTTGCCGCGTAATAAAGAATAAATAAATAGCAAGGCGTCATCACAATATAAGCCGTTTGACGATCAACCACATGCGAAACACCACCAAGAATTAACGGCAATACTGCTCCACCGGCAATTGCCATAATTAATAAAGCCGAACCGGTGGCCGTATATTTGCCTAACCCGCTCAACGCGAGAGGCCAAATCGCGGGCCATACAATCGCATTTGCCAATCCCAACAAGGCGATGCACAAGATTGTGTCCGGGATTGCTGGCACCCCGGCGAATGAAAGCAGGGAAGATATGGAAGTGGACTCGTGGTTGCCGAATACAATACTCAAGCTTAATACCACTCCCAAAACCGCGGAAACCAACAACATATTTTGTTGTGAAATCACGCGAGGGATTAATAAAATCCCCAGAATATATCCCACAACCATACACGACATGGTGATGGATGTAAGGATTGCAAAATTGCTGAAACCAATACTGCGCCCATAAGCGCCAATGCTATCGCCCGCAATTACTTCAACACCCACGTAGAGGAATAAGGCAATCACGCCGAGAATTAAATTTGGAAACTGAAACACTTCACGCAAAGGCAATTTGTCATCCTTACTTTCTTCGGATTCCAAATCAGGTAACGATGAAAAACGCACCAGCAATGCCACAACGCCGATAATAATTGCCATATAGATGTAGGGCATGATCAGGTTATTCGCTAACTGATCAATCTCTTCCGGTGTTGGTGCAGTACTGGTATGGGAATTCATTCCACCCAGTATTAATGCTGTAAATACGATAGGCGCAACAATGCCGGCAGATTTATTTAAAATTCCCATGATACTAATACGCCGTGCAGCGGATTCTTCCGGCCCCATTTTTACCACATAAGGGTTTACTGCAGTTTGTACCAGTGTTTGCCCTGCCCCCATAATAAATTGGGCAAGCAGGAATAATGCAAAGGACTGGGCTTTTGCTGCGGGTATGTAAAAAAGCGCGGCGGCCGACATTACCCCCAACCCGATTGCCATACCATTTTTATAACCCACACTGTTGATAAGCCAGGATGAGGGGATTGAAAAAATACAAACAGAAAAATAAAAACTTGAAATAATCAAATAGGCCTGAATTGGATTTAATTTTAAAATCATCTCCAGATACGGCATCAGCGACCCATTTAACCAGGTCACAAATCCAAAAATAAAAAACAACCCCGCAATCATCGCCAGCGGTATGAAAGAGCTTGTATATTTTTCCTGAATATTAGCAGTGGTCATAGATTCACTATTCATTATTAGTCGACTCAGGTTAAAGGGTAGCACTCAATTGATCGTTGCTATTTTTTGCCAGTTTCGAAGCTTGCTTTGCAAAATAAACTGCTCCGAATTCCGGTTGGAAAAGCACGGGTGATAAATTATCGGCCATGTCCTTATCCATCCAGGGAATTAAGCGTGGAGCCAAACCACCGATAATCGACATACGCCCCGGGTTGGTTGCCCAGAGCTTTCGCGCTACCCCGCTCATGTAGGTAGCGCCATCCTTAACAATATTAATGGCAACCGCGTCTCCTGCTTCGGCAGCATCGACTACAAAAATGGCAAATTTGGCGTAGTCGCCCTGACGTGCACCGAACATTTTGTCCACAATCATCATCCCTTTGGCTTGCAGGAAATCACCGATAGATTCACTGAGCAGTGTTTGTGGCCCAAGACCATCACAAGCAAGTAATACGGCCTGGATTGCTTCCAATCCCATCCATGCACCGCTGCCTTTATCACCGATGGGAAAACCATGCCCGCCAATAAACAGCGGTTGGTTATTAACGAAGGAATAACCACATGAACCCGTACCACAAATCATCACTGCACCATGGTCACTGTTATGTGCTCCAAGGCAAGCAATATGGAGGTCAGTGGTGAGATGCATTTGTTTGAATGGGTGATCCCAGGCAGACATCACATCGTAAAGACTGGGAACATTCACACCGGCAAGGCCTGCGCCAGCAATTAATTCAGCCATCCGGGAGGTAGGCAGGCCTGCATCAATCAATGCTAATTCAGCGGCAGTACGGATAGAGTCTTTTGCTTGTTGAATACCCTGGAAAGGATTGGCAGGACCACCAACGCCAGTGCCCAGCACTTGCAAATCCTCGGTCATGATACTGGCGCGACATTTAGTACCGCCCCCATCAATCCCGATAAACAAGGTTTGCTCGCCCAGTGGCAACTTCGCCATGATCTACCTCTTGCTTAGAGCTAATACCTGGATTCCATCACACCAGAACCAGATACTCAAAAATTCATTGTTTTGGTGTAAAGCGTCCTGTGTGTGTAGTGATAATAACAGACTGTTAAAAAAGGTTAGTGCCCCACAGGACACTAACCACAAGACCACTACTACAGCTCTAGAGAACTCATGCCCCATGATACCGGGAGGGATAAGGAGAGATATCCGCCCCGGGGTCATCATCGGACAAGCATAGATTACGCAGTTGGGACAACGTTGTCAAACTAATCTGTCTATTTTTATCAGTTTCTAAAATCCTTCCTTTTAGCCACTCAGATAATCGTGAAAAATGTTGCGGAAAGAAACACTTAATAACTGAAAAGCTATCCAGAAGCGTATGACCAACTTTTACAAAACGTTAGTCCGAAGTAACACCATTAAACAAGACTGTAAGACCGGTTCAATACACACGTCTGAATTTTCCAAAAACCATTACTTAAACGCAAACGATACATTCATCGACATCACAACAAATTCCACGTGGACGAACAAAAAATAAAAAGCCGCTGGATGCAGTTCATATCCAGCGGCTTTTTTCAGTGTGATCAAGAAATGTTAATTAACTAACCGTGCTCGCAACTGACGCAAACTCGCCTTAACGCTGCGCGCATTTTCAGGCCCCATCCGGAGCATCAGCTTATGTGTTTGCGGTAATTGCTCAAGCGCGGGATCTGCGTATTGATAGAACACCTTCGGCCTGACCAATAACAAATCACCTTGCGTATCGGGTGCCGCGAGTAAATTGTCTATTGCTGCAATAAGTACACTATGGAAGTTAGGCTTTTTCAACCCCAGCTCGCGGAATGCTTCTTCCAGTAACGGATAAAAACGACGATATACCGCAACAGCCGCATCGCTATCAATTAATGCCAGGGTGGTTACATAAGGCTCATAACGCTGGAAATTTGCTGGCGCGATGCGCTCCTGATCCACAGCACTGCCCTCCACCATTACTGAAAAAGTTTCCGCAATAAATGGTGGAGCAGGTGATACTACCGGGCGATATTCATGAATCACTTTGCCTTCAGACAAGTTGTTTACTGCCAATACAAATTTGCGAATGACTTCTTGCGGCACCAACAGTTGCAATAAACCTTCGCCGCGTAATTGTTGCAATGCAGCCAACACACTGCTGTCACTCTCATTTAAAGCAGGCAATGGTTCAACCTCTGCTACCGGCTCCGGCGGTTGGTATTGCTCAATCGGTGCGACCGATGACGCAGCATTGCTGGTGATTGCCGCTTGTGGCGTTACAGGGACGGGAGTGGCAACGGTTTGTGATTCTGCTGGAGCCTTATCGCGCAAAAAATAAAATGCAGCAGCGGCCACAATCACAACGAGCGCTACGATTGCCCATAGCGGACCGGAAGAACTTTGTCGTGGTTGATAGTCATCATGCATACTCAATACCTTTTTTTGATTGCTGTTTAAATACAGAAATGAATCCCGGAATCATGGTGTGGCAGATTATGGCCCAAACGTCCCTAAGGTGACAGCTTTATAGCACGGCGGTTCCTCCCAATGGTGACGCGGTTCCGCTCTATCCATGCTAATCCAGCGACACCGGGGCCTTTCAGTTAAACTGCACTGAAATTAATTGCTTTGCAGGTTCGTTATGATCCATGGAATCCGTTTTACCGTTAGCCGATTCACCACCCGCTTCAGGCCCGCCAGCGTAATATTCATGCTGTTCATGTTCGCCGGTTGTGCGAGCATCACCGGTTCGCAATGGGATAGAGCCTACGGTATCGCCAAAGCACGCGAATTACCGGATTCACCGAAACCGGCAAAACTCAGTTATTACCAACATACGCGATCAATTATCGAACAACGTTGTGTGGTCTGTCATGGTTGTTACGATGCACCCTGCCAATTAAAACTGGAGTCATACACCGGCTTACTGCGCGGAGCCAATCCGGAAAAAGTGTATGACGGTACACGCTTGTTAGGTGCAAACCTCACGCGTTTATTTGAAGATGCGCAGACCACTGGCGAATGGCGCTTGAAAAAATTTCATCCGGTATTGAATGAGCGACGCAATATAGCAAGCGCGAATATTAATGCCGGAGTTATGGCGCAACATTTGAAATTAAAGCAGAAACATCCACTACCTACCGACGCAATCCTGCCAGATAGTTTTGATTTTAATCTTGACCATAACCAACATTGTCCCAGCATCGAAACGTTTAGCGATTTTGCGCAAAAAAATCCGTTGTGGGGAATGCCTTACGGCTTACCGGGATTAAATGACCAGGAATTTCAGTTGACCATGGATTGGCTAAAACAAGGCGCTGAAATGGGTGTACCGCCAGGAATTTCCGCGAAGGTTCAACAGCAAATTAATGAATGGGAAAAATTCTTTAACGGTGATTCATTAAAAGAACAATTGGTTAATCGTTACATTTATGAACATCTTTTCCTGGCCCAACTATTTTTTAATGATGCACCACGCACCTATTTCCGCATGGTACGCTCCAGTACCCCCCCCGGCCAACCGATTAAACGTATAAGCACTGCCCGACCATTTGATGATCCCAACGTTGCACGGGTTTATTATCGCTTGTGGCGCGACGATTCCAGCACCGTTGCCAAAACATTCATGCCTTATCCACTCAATAAAAAACGAATGAACAAATGGCTGAAGTGGTTTTATCAAGCAGATTATCAGGTAACACATTTACCCTCTTATAACCCGGAAATGGCCGCAAATCCTTTTGTTACGTTTTCTGATTTACCGGTGAATGCACGCTACCGGTTTATGCTCGATGAAGCGCAATTCACGATAATGAATTTTATTAAAGGCCCCGTGTGTCGCGGCCAGGTTGCCTTGAATGTAATTCAGGATCACTTCTGGGTATTTTTCCTGGAGCCAGAAACCCAAAACACGTCAGGCATTGAAAAATTCCTTGCTGATAACAGCAGCCACCTACAATTACCGGCCGGAGCGGGCAACACGTTTTTACCGTTGACTAACTGGTTGAAGTATTCCGAGTTACAGAAAGAATATCTTGCAGCCAAAGCACAATTTATTAATCAGGTAGTGGAAAAGAAAAATGGCCTTGATCTGGAGATGATCTGGAATGGCGATAAGGGTACAAATCCCAACGCCGCATTAACTATTTTCCGGCACAGTGATAGCGCCAGTGTGCATCAGGGTATGATCGGACAATCACCAAAAACCGCATGGGTAATCGGCTATCCATTACTGGAACGTATTCACTATTTATTAGTGGCCGGCTTTGATGTTTACGGGAATGTCTCGCACCAGTTGCTTAGTCGCCTGTACATGGATTTTTTGCGCATAGAAGGTGAGATGAATTTTGTCAGCTTCCTGCCCAAACAAAGCCAGCAAACCGAAATGGCATTTTGGTATCGCCATGCTGAAGCCAATTTGCAAACCTACGTGGATCTTTATATTAACCAATTGAATGAGCGCAATAATATTCGCTACACGAGTGACAACCCCAAACTGGAATTGTACGAAAAACTGAAAGGTCATTTAGGCAAGGCGAGTGAATCCATGCATAACATTCGAACCAGAAAGCTCAATGCTCAACAATTCGTCCTGTATGAAAAATTACAAAGTACAAGTGGAACCGCCATCAGTTTTCTGCCACAAACTACTGTGCTGGAAATTCCCGGTGAAGGCCTATTTACGCTCATCCACAACAACGCCTACAGCAATCTTTCTTCTCTATTTGGTGAAGACAAGCGGCATATTCCTGATGAAGATAATTTAACAATTGCACGCGGCGTCGTAGGCAATTATCCCAACAGTTTTATGCGCATCGCCCCTGAGAATCTCGGCCAATTTGTTGATCAATTCCAGGCAATGAAATCCGAAGGTGACTATCGCGCACTGCGCGATGCATTTGGCATAAGGCGCAGTAATAGCGACTTCTGGGCATTCAGCGATCAGGTGCATCAGCTCTATTTCCAACAGCAACCTAAGGAAGCCGCATTACTGGACTACAACCGACTGGAAAATCGTTAAACGAAGAATAAGCAAAAAGGCTGGCATAAATTGCGACAGGGAAGTAAATAAAGTATTCTTTCTAATAATCACTCTCATTTACACCTAGACCCCGATTGCCATGAATACCGCCCAAAACAACAAACTCAGCCAGGCCCTCCGTCTTGACCAATGCGCTAAAGGTGCTCAAGTACGGGTAGTGAATTTAATTGAACAGCCGCTTTTTGGGGCGCAGGACGAGCGAGTGAGCTTGCGACTCAAAGAACTGGGCTTTTTGCCCGGTGCACCTCTGAAAGTTATCGGCTTTGGTTTTCTCGGGGCGGACCCCTTGGCCGTCCAGGTTAATGGCACCAAGTTTGCCCTGCGCCGCGCTGAAGCGGCGAAAATCTGTGTAGAACCCATCATTACTGACCGCTAATCAGGAAATCGCATGTCTGCTATCCCTATCCGCCTCGCACTGGTTGGCAACCCCAATTGCGGCAAAACCTCATTATTCAATCGCCTCACCGGTGCACGCGCCAAAGTCGCGAATTATCCGGGTGTAACGGTAGAACGCCGTTCAGGCATGGTGACTGAGCTGGACAACCCGGCCGAACTCCTTGATCTGCCGGGTACTTACAGTTTGTTCGTCACTTCACCTGACGAGCAAGTCGCGCGTGACGTCATACTGGGTGCCCAGCAGGGTGAAAGGAGGCCAGATCTATTGGTGGCTGTGGTAGATGCCTGCAACCTAAGGCTTGGCCTGCGCCTGGTGATGGAACTGCGCAGCCTCAACCGCCCCATGGTGCTTGCCTTAAACCAGATGGATGAAGCGCGTCGTCGCGGAGTCAGTATCAATACCGCAGCGCTCTCGCAAGCCATCGGCATACCAATTATCGAAACTGTGGCTGTCAACAGCCACGGCGTTTCCGAATTGCGCAAAGTTCTGGATGGTTACGCCCAGCAACCGCCCTTACCGTCCGGCGAACAAGCACTGGCATTGAGTGACAGACAGGAATCGGTTGAAGCACTGTATGATCAAATAGAAAGCTTGATGAGGCAGCACGTCATCCAGCCTGCTGAATTGCCTCGTTGGCAGGATCGGCTGGATTCGCTGGTAATGCACCCTGTATTAGGTCTGGTAGTGCTGTTTGCCACTTTGCTAGTGATCTTCCAGGCTGTTTTTGCATGGGCCACGCCCTTGGTAGATCTGATCGATGGTGCATTTATTGCCTTGGGTGAGGGTGTTGCTGGCGTATTACCGGATGGCATTCTCAAAGATTTTCTGGTGGATGGCCTGATTGCTGGCGTCGGTGGCGTGTTGGTATTCCTTCCACAAATCCTGATTTTGTTCTTTTTTATCCTGGTACTGGAAGACACCGGTTATCTGACTCGCGCTGCATTCTTACTTGACCGCCCAATGCGTGGCCTGGGCCTGTCAGGACGTTCATTTATTCCAATGCTGTCCAGCTTTGCATGTGCGGTACCGGGAATTATGGCTACCCGTACTATTGCCGATCCACGCGAGCGCTTCATTACCATCATGGTTGCACCGCTAATGACCTGCTCGGCACGTTTGCCGGTTTATGCGCTGATTATCGCCGCGTTTATTCCACAACAAACGGTTTGGGGCATTTTTAACCTGCAAGGTCTAACGCTTTTCGTTTTGTACTTTGCCGGTGTTGCCAGTGCCGCATTAATCGCCTGGATTATGCGCCGCCGGACTGCACGCGAAGAATTCCCGCTGCTGCTGGAATTGCCCAGTTACCGCTGGCCCATGGCGTACCATTTATTGATGGGGTTGCGCGAGCGGGCCTGGATCTTCTTGCGTCGGGTAGGCACCATCATCCTGGCGTTATCAATTGTGCTCTGGTTCCTCGCTACCTTTCCCGGCGCTCCTGAAGGTGCAACCCAACCGGCGATTGATTACAGCTTTGCAGGGCAGCTGGGTCATTTCATGCAGCCTTTATTTGCACCGCTCGGTTTTAATTGGCAAATGTGTATTGCCCTGATTCCGGCGATGGGAGCACGAGAGGTTGCTGTGAGTGCATTGGCAACGGTATACGCTGTCGGAGAAGAGTCTATTGATGCAGCACTGGGGGCAACACTGGCCGCCAGCTGGTCACTTCCCGTAGCTTATGCGTATCTCGCGTGGTTTGTGTACGCGCCCCAATGCATTTCCACTATTGCCGTGGTCAAACGGGAAACCAACTCTGCCAGGGCGACAACGTTTTTTACCGTTTATTTATTTGCGTTGGCCTATTTCGCCGCGTGGGCGACTTACCAAATCGCCAGTGCAATAGTGAACTAACCTTCCGTAACACCGAGGTATTTATGTGGCAGGACATTCCGTGGCAAGAGATAGTCGTCGGGATATGCGTCTTCAGCGCAGTGGTGTTCCTGCTGCGCCGCTGGCTGTTCCCATCAAAAAAATCGGCCAGTTGTGGCGGCTGTAGCGGGTGCGGCAAAACCAGTGCATCCAGCTGCAGCAATCCCACCGAAAAAGCATCGCATTAATGCCGCCACGCGATAAACAACCCCTGTATCGCGAATCAAAATATTATTGCTTTTCCTTCGTTAGCGGTTTGCCCGGATTGGTTTCAATCCTATCGATGTTCAAATCAATCCAGTAGCGCGGATTATTGACCGGTGTTGCAGAGGGTAAAGATGGATTATCCAAACGGATGATCCGGCGGCTAGTGAGCTTCTCCAATCCGGAACTTACCCGCGGATGGTTGTAAAAAAATTCATTGAACTTGCCGCTATCAATCAATATTTCCAAACCGGTTTCAATTCTCTTCGCCAATGCTTCGTTATTTTTATTTACAAAGTAATAAAGTGCTGCCGGGTAATAGAGCAAGATATTTTCCTCGACTACCAGATTTTCTTCGCCGCGCTGCGCCAGCTCGAACCATGCCTCTGAAATACCACGCGGAAAATAATCAAAACGTTTTGCATTCATCATGCGAAACAGGGACTCGGTAGTTTCCGCCGTGGTAACACGCAAACCATTGTGATACATGATCGGTGTATCCGGCCAATGTGTACCCTGCCCTGCCAAAAGTTCTTTAAGGTCGCTCAGGGACTTCACATGGTTGAAACGCGCTTGTTCACCTTTGCGAATTAAAAATACCCGATAGCCAAATAACCCTTTAAACAAAGGAACCCGGATGGGGCGTAGTTGCTGTTCACGCTCCTTGTCAGTCATTGTCCAAATCACAAAATTGCGCGTATCGTTTTGTAGCAAATGAATCCAGCGTGCCTGGGAGTAATCCCGCTCTGAAAAGATAATATCGATCACTTCGTTCTCTGCTTTACTGGCATTCAGGGCCATCAGCAACAGGGTAGTGAAATAATCTGCCGGTTGTTCCAGTGCAGTTCCTTGAACACGCACCGGAATATGGATTTTGCCATCACTACTTTGCGCAAAACCCTCAACACTCACCAGCACCGCAATGAATACCAGCCCACGCAGTACAAACCCGCAATAGCGCGAAATATAAAATTTTGCGAAAGGCCCTGGCATGATGAACCCTGTCTGTTGGATGTATCCACGAAGCATAGAAGATCAGGCTTCAGCTTGCAGCTTATGTTATCCGTTCACTCGCTACAGAGAGGTGACACCTTTCACTCGCTCCCGTATAGTCGGTAGCTATAATTCCGTTTTCACTAAGGATATGCGTTATGCGCCAGTTGGAAACCCGCTCATTTTTGTTGTTTCTGTTCCTCGTTTCAGTCGCTTTTTTCATTGTTCTCAAGCCTTTTTTCGGCACCATCTTTTGGGCCTGTGCGATCACTATTATCTTTTATCCAATGCACCTGAAACTGATGGCGAAATTTAAAAACCGCCCTAACACCACAGCATTGATTACCTTGACCGCGTGTATTCTGATTGTGGTCTTGCCTGTGACAATCCTGATCAGTTCAGTTGTGTCAGAAGGTGCCGATTTGTATAAAAAACTCGAGTCTGGTGAAGTGAATCCTGGCCAGTACATTGAGCAAATCCGCACCGCCTTTCCCGGTGCGCAACAAACGCTTGAGCGTTTCGGTGTGGATATCGCCAAAGTCAAAGACAGCGCGTTGAGTGCGACCATGGCCTCCGGCAAATGGCTTGCACAGAATGCGCTCAGTATTGGCCAAAACACTTTCAAATTATTACTCAACATCTGTTTGATGTTGTATCTGCTGTTCTTCCTCCTCCGTGACGGCCAGTATTTGCTGGAACTACTGATTCGTGCGTTGCCGTTAGGCGATGATCGCGAGCGTCTACTGTTTGCAAAATTCAGTGAAGTCACTCGCGCCACTATCAAAGGCAATCTGGTTATCGCCATTATCCAGGGCACCCTTGGCGGTTTGATTTTCTGGATATTGGGAATTCCCGCCGCATTGTTATGGGGTGTAGTGATGGCGGTATTTTCCCTCATCCCGGCAATCGGTCCTGCAATTATCTGGTTGCCTGTCTCGATCTACCTGTTTGCTACAGGCGAAAGTGTAAAAGCATTCATTCTGGTGGGCGTCGGAGCAGGCGTTATCGGCCTGATCGATAACCTGGTACGTCCAATCCTGGTGGGCCGTGATACAAAACTCCCGGATTACGTCGTGCTCCTCTCCACCTTGGGTGGGCTCGGTGTATTCGGAATGAACGGCTTCGTCATCGGCCCATTGGTGGCTGCCTTGTTTATCGCCTTTTGGGGGATATTTATTCGCGAGGTAAACGTCCCCGAGGGGCAACAAAACATTACCCGGGACAAACTGCAAAACCCCGATGACTCCCCGGATTGATCTGGTAGACTGCCCCACCGTTTAAACGGCCCTGCCCAGTGCAGGGCTTTTTATTTCATAAACCGTATTTCCCAGCGAGAGAATCTTATGTCCAGCAAATACAGCGTTGAAGAGCTTGTCAGTTACGGTATTGGCCGTCAGATGGGCCAACAATTGGCCGATAACCCCTTTGATGGCGTTTCACCCGCCGCCGTTGCCCAGGGGTTGCTGGACGCATTAAACGGCGTTGAAATGCCTTACAGCAATGAGCAAATGCAGGCAGCATTCGGCGAGATCAACACCCGTATGCAAGCCAAAGAAGCAGAACAAAGCAAAACCCTGGCAGCGGCAGGTGAAGCCTTCCTCGCTGAAAATGCGAAAAAGCCGGGAATTACCGTGACCGCTTCCGGTTTGCAATATGAAGTCATTACCCAAGGCGATGGCGCAATTCCAACCAAAACCTCAAAAGTAAAAACCCATTACCACGGCACATTAATTGATGGCACCGTGTTTGACAGTTCTGTGAATCGCGGCCAACCCATCGATTTCCCGGTGAATGGTGTTATCGCTGGTTGGACCGAAGCGTTGCAGTTGATGCCAGTTGGTTCCAAATGGCGTTTGTATGTACCGCAACAACTCGCTTATGGCGAGCGTGGCGCGGGCGCAAGTATCAAGCCTTATTCAGCGCTGATTTTTGATGTTGAGTTGATTGATATTGTTGGTTAACCGACATTCTCTGAAATTCATCACCAGCATGGGTTTCGGTGTGATCTTTACGACATGCCGTGAACCCATCCATGGGGGGCTCGACGTTCACATCCTGTGAGCATACGGTCGCAAAGATCACACCGACCCCCATGCTTCAGCAGCTTCGATAAGTTCTGCAATGCCATCCCAGAATTGAATTACCGGATTTTTCTCCATGTGGTTTAAAAATTTACGTTTGTATCGCTTGACCGAAGAGTGGACTATTTCCACTGAAGAATTAAATGAAAAGCTCGCCGAGTTTTGTTTTAACCCCTGCGGTAGCCTGGACCCGTTGCGCTACGGTTTTGAATTTCCGCTCGGCCGCCACGGCAGCGAGTTTGTACATGTGACCAATGGTTACATCATGATCTGCGCCAAGAAACAGGAAAAAATATTACCTGGCGGAGTGATCAAAGAGGCGCTGGAAGAAAAAGTCCAGGCGATTAATGAAGCGGAGTCACGCCCCGTTGGTCGCAAAGAGCGCGATGCATTAAAAGACGAAATTATTTTTTCCCTGCTCCCGAAAGCATTTACACGCTCCACGCTGGATTATGCGTACATCGCCCCGCAAGAAAAATTAATCGTGGTAAATTCGTCCTCTGCAAAACGCGCAGAAGATTTACTCAGTAAATTGCGCGAAGCCTTGGGCAGTTTACGTTGTTTGCCTATTTCGCCTAAAAATTTGCCCACTCAAGCCATGACCCATTGGCTACGTGAAAGCCAACCACCGCATCAATTCGAATTGGGTGAAGAAGTAGAGCTACAAGCAGCAAAAGATGGCCGTGTGGTCCGCTGTAAAAAACTGGATCTTACTGCGGCTGAAATTCGCAACCATTTAGAAAGTGGCATGCACGTGAGCAAAATAGCGCTGGTATGGAAAGAGTCCATTAGCTGCATTATTGATGACCAATTGGGTATCAAACGATTAAAGTTTGAAGATGTCATTAGCGATAAAGCCAACGAACGAAATCCCGAAAGTAAAGCGGAACAATTTGATGCCGATTTCGCCATCATGGCAATGGAACTGAAAAATTTTATTGCAGCGTTACTTGCGGCGTTTGGTGGTGAATCAGACCCGGTGTAATTAGATTAATCGCCGTGTAGAACGGCGATTACATTCTCAGTCAGGGAGGCGCTCGCTATAATTCGTCCATTTGATTTAACTGGAATTACGGAGCCCATCATGTCCAGGCAATCTTCCATTCAATTTTTTTTCACACCGATATCCTGTGTAGCCTTGTCCCTCATGTTACTAACAAGCTGCTCCAAAGCACCTGAATTAACCAAAATTAGCGGCCCGGCCCAAGGCACCACTTACAACCTCACGTTCGAATTACCTGCGAACACCAATGTTGCGGTGGCCGATATTCAGAAGGCAGTTACCGACGAATTTTCCCGTATCGATAAAGCGTTATCCAACTATCGCGACGACTCCGCCATCGAAGAATTTAATGCGCAAAAAACGACAGAAGTGTTAAGCGTAGATGCAGAGCTGGTTGCACTAATTGAAGAAGCACGCAAAATCTACCGTGCGAGCAACGGCTGTTACGATTTAACGATCAAACCACTGTTTGATTTATGGGGCTTCAAAAAAGATCAATTCAGTCCACCGACGGAAGAAGCACTTACACAAACACTGGTGAGTGTCGGCATGGACAAACTGGAAACAATTGACGCAACGCATTTGCGCAAACAAATTCCTGAATTGCGTGTGGACATTTCTTCCATCGGCCAAGGTTATAGCGTCGGCCGAATCGTCAAGGTATTGGAGCAATTCGGAGTACAAAATTATTTGGTGGAAATCGGTGGCGAGTTGCAAACCAAAGGAAAAAAACCCAATGGCGACGCATGGCGAATTGCGGTAGAAAAGCCTCTTCCTAATGAGCGCAAACTACATAAAATCGCTAGCTTTGATTCCGGTGTCCCTATGGCACTCATGACCTCCGGTACTTATCGCCATTTTTTT
Source organism: Cellvibrio sp. (assembly GCA_035490715.1). Taxonomy (GTDB): domain Bacteria; phylum Pseudomonadota; class Gammaproteobacteria; order Pseudomonadales; family Cellvibrionaceae; genus Cellvibrio. Next base: position 90,747 of record DATJLF010000016.1, on the reverse strand, counting down.
GATAGCAACGGCAAACGTTACAGCCACATTCTGGATGCCCGCAACGGCAAACCTGTCGAGCACAACACCGTCTCAGTAACTCTTTTCCATGAAAACCCCACCATCGCGGATGCTTGGTCCACCGCATTATTGTGCCTGGGCAGCAATGAGGGATTGAAAGCAGCCAATGCCAATAACCTCGCCGTTCTGTTTATTGATCAACAGGGAGACGAGTTAATTGAACATGAAAGCAACGCCATGAAAACCTTTAACGATGTGAGTTTAAAACTACCCTGATAATTGAACTACACTTAATCCTGCCATTGACTTAACGGAGCCGCGACCATGAAATTATTAATTATTTGCATGCTAATCAGTCTCGGCTCCAGCATTGCAACTGCTAATACACTGGATGTAATGTCCTACAACATTCGCTGCAGCGCTTGTGAATCACCTGATCACATTAATAACTGGAAGAAGCGAAAATTTCTGGTCGGCCATATTATTAAAACCCATAACCCGGACATTATTGGATTACAAGAAGCAGAAATTCCGCAAGTAGAAGATTTGGTAGAAATGCTTGATGACTATTCGTGGATTGGTGTGGGCCGTGAAGATGGCAAAGAAAAAGGTGAAACCACTGCCATTTTATTTCGCCACGGCCGTTTTACCTTGCAAGGACAACAAACCCTTTGGCTTTCGCAAACGCCTTCACAAGCATCGCGCGGCTGGGACGCACAATACCGTCGCACGCTGACAATCGCAAAACTGACGAATGCAATTACCAAAAAACCGCTGTTTGTATTCAACACCCATTTCGATAATGAAGGAGAAATTTCCCGTCAGGAAAGCGCCAAAATGCTTTTAGCTGAAATCACCAAACTGGACCCACAAGCAAACCTCGTCGTAACAGGTGACTTTAATTTTAAAGCGAACGCAAAAGGCTATGAAACCATAACCCAATCCCTGGCTGATGCAGAAAAAATTTCAGCTACAACACCGACTGGTGGTAATAAAACCTATAACGGTTTTGGTGAAGATAATGAAGCCGATAAAAAAATCGATTTTATTTTTCTCAGAAAAAACGCCAAAGTTATTAGCCACACTATCAATACCACGCTGTACAACAACCTCTACCCATCCGATCATTATCCTGTGATTGTCAGGCTCGATTTATCCGCGCCCGCTCAATAGGGAATCCAGTTCATTGCGGATGTATTTTTCATCCACCCACTCGCTAAGGTGTGCATTCATATATTCAATAAAATTGTGTGCAGCGACCGGCAAGCGCCGGTCGCCGTGACGCACCAGATACCAGTGGCTCGTCAACGGAAAATCCTTCACCGGTAATAATGCAACCTTGGCATTGGCTTGCGCGAGTGTATGCTCGGAAAGCACCGCCAATCCCAAACCGGTTTCAACACTCATCCGAATTACTTCATTACTTTCAATTTGCAGGGTGTTATGTAATTGGTAATTCTGCTCGCGCAGCCAATTCTCAAACATCATGCGCGTTGCACTGCCCGGCTCACGCATTAAAAAACGCTCGTTAATCAATTCAGAAAATGTCAGCGATTTCTTTTTTGCAGCCCAGTGATTTAACGGTGCGATCAATACCAGGGGATTGCGCAAAAACCTCCCACTGACAACATGGTCGCCCGTCGGTGGATGACTAAATAAATACAAATCATCCAACTGGTTTTGAAAACGTTGTAAAACACTGCCGCGATTGCCGATATTAAACGTCACATCCACACCGGGATACTGTTGCGTGTACGGGCTCAACAACAACGGCAAGACATATTGCGCAGTAGTCACAACCCCCAAACCGAAATGCCCTTTATTGCCCTGGGCAGCCTCGCTTAGAAAACTATTGAAATCATCGAACCGCCCCAATGCATCCAAGGCCGCATGATAAAGCTCGCGCCCCACATAAGTCGGTTGGTATTGCCCCTCACGAATTTCCAGCAACTCCTCCCCCACCGCCTCGGTAAGCCGCTTTATTTGTTGGGATACGGTAGGCTGTGTCAGGTGCAATTGGCTTGCCGCTTGGGAAATGGAGCCGGTACGGATAACGGCGATATAGACCTGCAACAGGCGAAAGGTGAGATGGCGAATGTTCATGGCAATTGATCCCAATGGAAATAACGCATAGATAATCATCAATAATAAACAGCATAAACATTAATTATCATCTATTCAAAAGAGTCGCCAAAATAACCTCATATTCCGTTGTTAGAGGTTATGACCATGCCCGATATAGTGATTATGTTCTTCCTGCTCGGTGTAGTAGCCGGAGTTGCCAAATCCGATCTGAAAGTACCCAAAGCGGCTTACGACACCCTCAGCATCCTGTTAATGCTTACGCTCGGCCTGAAGGGCGGCCTTGCCTTGCATGGCAATGTTCACTGGCAATTGCTACCCGAAGTTATTACGGTGATTCTGCTCGGCGTCGCCATTCCACTCCTGCTTTACCCGCTACTGCGCAAGTTCGTGCAATTAAATGCAGCTAATAGCGCGAGTATCGCCGCGCATTACGGTTCTGCCAGCGCCGGTACCTTCGCGGTTGCACTCGCCTTTGCCGAAGTTAACCATCTGGCCATCGCCCCGCAAACAACGCTGTATCTTGTACTGTTGGAATTACCGGCGATAGTGGTGGGTATTCTGTTATACAAAAAAGCCACAGGCAGCGGCAGCAGTATGAAAGGTATCTGGCATGAAGCGCTCACCAGTCGCGGCGTAGTATTGCTGACCGGCGGGGTAATTATCGGTTATCTCTACGGCCCCGATGCGAGTAAAGATATTGCTCCATTATTTCTCGGCGCGTTTAAAGCCCTGCTCGCTCTATTCTTATTGGAAATGGGCGTGTGTGCATCACAACATTTAAATCCGTTTCCCTGGCAACACTGGAAATTGATCGGCTTTGCGCTGCTCGCCCCGTTTGTATTGGCATTGATAGGAACAACAGCAGGATTCGCATTGGATTTGCCAATCGGCAGCACATTAATTCTCGCCGCACTGACCGCCAGCGCCTCATACATCGCAGCGCCCGCCGCCATTAAGGCAGCAATAAAAGAAGCGGATGTTGGTTTAGCGATTTTTGCGGCACTGGGTGTGACTTTCCCGTTAAATGTCCTCTTCGGAATTCCGATTTACTTCCATTTGATCGAATTTTTCACCACGGCATGATGTACTAACTTTCGAAGGTAACATCTGCAAACGTTAATCCAAATTTTTGCAAATATTGTTTTACACGATGCGAATCATTCGTAGATGACTTTTTCTCACGACTCACATTAAACAAAGCGCGCCCAGCCTCAGCCAGGGATCGGCTACTGCGACAAATTTTTATTACCTCGTTCAGTTGCAGACGGTCAAACAAATCAAGCTCAATTAATTGCGCGGATGAAAGCACCTCGGAAACCAAATCCGCTTGCTGTTGCATGGAGCCCTGAAAGCCGCTCCATGCTTGCTGTAAGCGTGAAATTTCCCCATCAACTATTGCCTCTGTAATTCGACCACCCACTGCAAGCGTCGCCATGCGGGTAATACTGGAGTTTAAATCGCGAAAATTCGCTCGCCACAATGCCTGTGATGAGTTAGCAAATTGCAAATAATGTTCACGCGCGCCTTTATTAAAATTAACTTTATAACCGGCATTACGTGTAAATTTTTGCAATTCATGCTCAATATTGGGCTCGAGATCTTCAATGCGCTCTTTTAACGATGGCAATTCATAGGTCCACAGATTTATCCGTGCGAGCAAATCTTCACGGAATAATCCTTGCCTTACCTGATCAAATAAATTTCGGTGGGTTCCAGCAATTAATTGAAAGTTACTGGACACCGGCTGATCCCCGCCAAAGGGCATAAATATTTTCTCTTCAATTGCACGCAACAACATTGCTTGCTCATCCAAGCCTAGCTCGCCAATTTCATCCAGAAATAACAATCCTTTATCGGCCTCACGCAATAATCCCGTACGCGCACTCAGTGCACCGGTAAACGCACCTTTTATATGCCCGAATAATGCTGACATCGCATTATCACCACGCAAAGTTGCGCAGTTGACTTCCACCAATTCTCCGCTTAATTGCCCGCGCTGTTTTTTTAATTCGTAAATACGCTTTGCTAATTGCGATTTTCCGGCACCCGTTGGGCCATTCAATAAAATCGGTGCAGTGGATTTAATTGAAACTTGTTCCAGTTGATCAATTAAACTGTTGAAGGCTTTATTGCGCGTTTGAATTCCACTCTTGAGATGAATCACTGCATCGGAAGATTCTTTGGCGAAACGCGAGGCGATCTGATCGTAACGCGACAAATCCAGATCGATAACATGATAAGTCCCTTTTATTCCATCTTTGCTCGGAGAAGATTGCAATAATTTTCCCGGCAGGTAATGCGCTTCCGTTAGCAGGTATAAACAAATCTGCGCAACGTGGGTTCCGGTAGTGATATTGATGAAGTAATTATTTTGTTCAACATCGAAAGATTGATTAACTGCAACGCTATGAATCTGGTTGTAAACCTGTTCGAAATCCCAAGGGTCCTCACAATGAATGGGGACCGCAGTCACCTTTGTTTGCGGCGAAACTACTGCCATATCGTGAATCGTTAAATCCAGTAGCACTTGATCCTCAGGCAAATACATTAATAAGTACTCAGCCACAGGGAATTCCGGATGCATAAGTAAAGCAACGCTGGGCCGCCACCGCTCCCATCGCCTTTTCCCCAAGCCCCCATGATCCAATCGCGAACCCAGAATCCCGATAACCACATTATTCATATAGATATATTCCTATCTATTTTGATAGATAAACACAAATCAGAATTGTACGCGAAATCATCAGGCGATCCATAGAACAATTTAAAACCCTTAAATATCAATAATTTAAAAACAATTTGAAGCAGAAACACAAAGTTGGCAATGCGATTGCAATTACCCTTGTGCAAACAAAATGAAAAGGAAAGAGAGATAGATCATGAGCAATTACGAAGTCATGCATAAGCCAGGGCAAACGCCCGTGAAGTCCTGGACCAAGGGCGTAAGTTTTGATGAAAACGCACGGGCACAAGTGAATAACATGGCGAGCATGCCCTTTATCCATAAATGGATCGCGGTAATGCCGGACGTGCATTTAGGTAAAGGCGCAACGATTGGTAGCGTGATTCCAACGATAGGCGCAGTCATTCCAGCAGCCGTAGGTGTGGATTTGGGATGCGGAATGATGGCCGCGAAGACTACCCTGAATGCATCGCAACTGCCAGATTCATTAGCAGCATTGCGTAGCGAGATCGAAAAGAAAGTTCCGCACGGAAGCAGCCCGAAATTGCGCGGAGTGCGTGACAAGGGAGCTTGGAGTAATGCGCCGGAAGATGTGATAAACGCGTGGTCATACCTATACGGTGGTTTTGAAAAATTGTGTGCAAAGCATCCGTTTTTGAAAAATACCAACAACATGAATCATCTAGGTACGTTGGGAACAGGAAATCACTTCATCGAAATTTGTATCGATGAAAACAATGCAGTCTGGGTAATGCTGCATAGCGGATCGCGAGGAGTCGGAAACAGAATCGGTACGCATTTTATCGAGCAAGCCAAGAAAGATATGGAACGTTGGTTTATTAATTTACCCGACAAGGACCTAGCGTACATTCCGGAAGGCAGCGATAAATTTCGCGATTACGTAGAAGCGGTTGCCTGGGCACAGGATTTTGCGAAAACCAATCGCGAAGTGATGATGGCCAGAACGCTGCAAGCCATGCGCGATATTTTGAAAATTCCGTTTGAGGCGCATGTGGAAGCGGTGAACTGTCACCACAACTATATCAGCCGCGAAAACCACTACGGACAAGATGTATGGGTAACGCGTAAAGGTGCAGTGAGTGCGAAAAAAGGCGAGATGGGGATTATTCCGGGAAGCATGGGTGCGAAATCTTTCATCGTGCGCGGATTGGGTAACGAAGAAAGTTTTTGTAGCTGTAGCCACGGCGCAGGGAGAGTCATGTCGCGAACCGAAGCAAAACGCCGCGTATCCATGGATGAACATTTACTTGCAACTGCCGGCGTGGAATGTCGTAAAGATGAAGATGTAATTGATGAAACACCATCAGCGTACAAACCCATCGATAAAGTAATGAGCGCACAGTCCGATCTGGTAGAAATTGTGCACACATTGAAACAAGTATTGTGTGTGAAAGGTTAAACGATTAACCGCTGCTATTAACAATTAAAAAAATCCGCACAGGGAAGTGTGCAATAAACAGAATTTGGCAAGTTGTTATTGATGGAAAAATAACAACACTGAATGATCACAGCGGCTCCGGTTTTTATCCGGACTGATACAACCATCGCTGATGAATTGTGTATCGGGATCATGCAGTTGCTAAATAAAGCCCTGTAGCTCAGAGGTAGAGCAGTGAATTAAAAATTCTCGTGCGCTGGTTCGAATCCAGCCAAGGCTCCATTGCTATAGCTCAATGGTAGAGCATCTCACTACGGATGAGAGTGTCGCCGGTTCAACTCCGGCTAGCAAACTGGTCTTCCAACCAGCTAAAACGTAATACCGCAGGCCTCCACGGAAAAAATGTGTTGATATAAAGGTATTTCAAACGGTAAAGGATTTCATCAACACACATACATTCCAAACACGGAGCTGCCACAAGGAAAACATTGATTAATGCGCAAAATGATCAATGCAATTGATTGCAACATACGACATGGAAAGCAACTGATTTATTAATGCCGGTTAATTAATTCCCTTGTGCCATCTCCGTGTGGAGGTACTGCACTAACAACAAAAAGCCAGGAATGGCAAAGGATGAAAAAATGAAATTCAAGAAAAAATATGTACTCAGCGATAGCCAATTGGGCTTGCTCTTCAAGAACCAACAATTCCAGCAAGTCTTAACGACTGGCACCCATGAATGGTGGGATTGGAAAAACCAGTTAACCATGCAATCAATCAACGTGACCAACACGCTGAGCGATGGAGTGAGTAAAGAAATTTTATATCTCGCTGAACTTTATCCGGCAGCATTCGCGGATTATTTACATCAGTGGGAAACCGGTGAAAACGAAATCGGTTTGATTTACCAGCAAGGCATTTTGCGCGATATCAAAGGCCCTAGCCAACGCGGCGCCTATTGGAAACAAAAAAGCCTGATCAGCCTGGAAAAAATTGATATCAGCGAAAATTTCGCAATTTCAGGCAAATTGGTACGTGTACTATCCGGCATACGCGACCCGCAACTGAGCAAAGCAGCAATGACTGCCATTGCACTCAACAATGTTGCGGAAGGCCATATCGGATTTTTAATGGTGGACGGCACCACACAAAGCAGTTTGCAACCTGGTCTGCATATGTGGTGGAAATACAATCGCACTATCGAAGTAAAACAATTCGATTTGCGTTTGCAAAACATGGAAGTAAACGGCCAGGAAATTTTGACCAAAGATCGCGTGAGCTTGCGTATTAATTTGTCGGCCGTATGGCAGATTGTGGATGCGGAAATCGTGAAACGTGAACTCGCAGACAGCAAGGATTATTTGTACCGCGAATTACAATTGGCATTGCGCACCATTGTAAGCACCCAGACATTGGATGAATTGCTCGCCGATAAAAACTCACTCAACCAGCAGGTGCTGGCAATAGTGAGTGAAAGGGCAGCGCAGTACGGTATTTCACTCAAGTCTGTAGGCGCACGGGACATAATCCTGCCCGGTGAAATGAAAGCAATTTTGACTCAAGTGGTAGAAGCGCAAAAACTAGCCGAAGCCAACCTGATCAAACGCCAGGAAGAAACCCAGGCAACGCGCTCACTGCACAACACCGCAAAAGTCATGGAAGGCAACCCGGTATTGTTGCGCTTGAAGGAATTGGAAGTACTGGAAAAAATCACCGGCAGAATTAACACCCTGAACGTTTATGGCGGTTTGGATGGTGTTATGAATGATTTGGTGAGGATTACGGATAGAACAGCGAAAGCTTGATTAAGTGGCCAGCTATGCTGGCCACAATTTTTTGGAAAATTGACTATGGAAAACCTATTCTCTCAAGAAAAAAATAACCTGATCGACCACCTCCGCACACTGTAGTTTAAATCCCAGGTTGGGGCTCGTTCCTCAGGCTATGAGCCCAACCATGCACCACCCTCTTTCTCTTCTCAGCCTGACATTTCCATTACCACACCAAACAAAAAATGTGTTAATTCAACACCCACGTCACGTAATGCCAAATGTAAAACTCTGTCATCCTGAATATAAAACTTGAAACTACGTAACTCTTCGTATATTGTTCTACGAAATATTACGTAGTTTAAATAAGCACTTAACTGGAAACCATTCCATGATCACACCATCCCCCGCCGAATTGGAAATATTGCAAGTACTGTGGCAACTGGGCGAGGCAAAAGTCCAAGTGGTTAATGACAAACTCAGTGAAATTAAACCTGTCGGCTACACCACCACCTTAAAAACCATGCAAATAATGGAACAAAAGGGTTTATTGGGGCGGGAACGGGATGGGAAAAGCCATATTTATTTTCCACTCATTGCACAAGCAGATACGCAGAGCACAATGCTGGAAAAATTATTACAAAGTGCATTTGGTGGCTCAAAGTCCCAGCTCGTCATGCAATTACTCGGCAATAAAAAGGTATCCAGGAAGGAGCTAAATGAAATCAAACAATTTCTCGATAATCTGGAGAAATAATTATGTTGGTTCCAGAAAACTTGCTGCAGCAGGATTGGATTAACTCCCTTGGATGGACATTATTACACTCACTGTGGCAACACGCGTTAATCGCGATATGTTGTGCCCTGCTGCTAACGCTCAACAAACAAGGAAGTGCAAACTCCCGCTATCTTACTTCCGCCCTGGGAGTTTTTTTGTCAGCACTTACAAGTGCTATAACCTTCTATCAATATCAACAAGCCAGTTCTGAAATTGTTATACGACCATCGCAAACGAGCACACTGATACCACAGTTTTATGAGCCTAATGTACTGAGCATGCTTGATGTAATCAGTGCTCACATTGGCAGCATTACATTTGTGTGGTTACTTGGAGTTGCTGTCTGTGGCCTGAGAATGCTACTGGCCTACAAATATTGCCAACAATTAAAAAAACATTTTATTACCGCCACACCAGAAAAATGGCAGGACATATTCGCCATGCTTGCCACGAAAGTTGGAATTACCTCCAATATAGAACTACGTATTTCACTGATAGCAAACACTCCCTGCGTTATTGGTTATTTAAAACCCGTGGTTTTACTTCCAATGAAATTACTATTGCGCATGGATCAACAACAGATCGAAGTGATTCTACTGCATGAACTAGCTCATATACGCCGGCAGGATTACCTACTGGGAATAATTCAAACAATGATTAAAACCTTATTCTTTTTTAACCCCTTTCTCCACTGGATTTCCTCTCAAATAGATAAGGAGCGCGAGAATGCATGTGATGATATTGCTATAGATATTAGTCAAAACCCACACTTATTTGCCAACACACTGAAGGAGCTTGCCGAAATGAACACTAAACAAGAAATAGCGATGAACATTATTGGTGATAAATTATTATTGAACCGCATTATTCGGATTTTTGATACGCGCAAGAAAATAACAACCGTTAGAAATAGTCTAGCAGCAAGCCTATTAATTCTATTTGCCAGCCTGGCAATGGCCATTGGCGTAAATGCGGCCCCGGATAACGCCAATAAAACCATATCGCTTGATGTAGCTGACACACCGGTACATGAGGTGATGAAAGAGGTGAACAAAAAGTGTAGCACCAATGAAATATTGCCAACAAAAAATAATGGCAATGTGACGCTCTTATTGAAAGAAATATCCTGCAAAGAAGCAATTAAACTACTTAAAGATTTTGCTGCAGAAAATCCAGTGCAGGAATAAAACCATAATAAACAATAATTGTTATAAAAAATCCACGCTCGCAAAGGCGTGGATGGCAGTGATAGATTCCCGCTTAAGTAAAGGAAAAAATTAGTAAAAACTGTACGGTGCTTTTAAGAAAACGTTATCCAACCGATGGTGGCGCAGAATTTTGAACGTTCTCATGGCATTGCGACAACATGTATGACAACCCCGCCAACCACACCACGAACGCTCCATAATTTATTCGCTGATAAAGGCCAAAATAATGGCCCGATTCTACCGCATGGGGAAGCATCAAAGCAGCACCCAACGCAATAGTCATACACACCAAAGTGAACCAGGAAAAAGGGGTTGATCCGAGCTGCCTTTTGCCCAAATAAACCCATAACCAACCCGCAATCGTGAGCGAAACAAACATAATAAGTCCTGATAAATTATGCATGACTTGTGAATTCGATGGTGATTCAGGTTGGCAACTAATATCACAGGAAAAATAGCCCGCCGAGATACTGCCTATCCCATGAATCACAACCATTACCCCGGATGCTATCGCCAACCTGGATTTAAATACTGAAATGAGATGCAGGCCAAACGTAATAAAAAGAATACCTAGCGGAAAATTATTAATAACGGGTGATAAAAAATGTGTTGCAGAACCCCGTGCGCCCAATTCGCTCATGGCCTGCTCGATATGGCTATAACCTGGATTCATTGTTCCCGCAATTGCCACTCCGATAAATAGCCATACAGGAATAATTATTCCTGAATAAAGTGAAAGCTTTTTTAGCATGATTCTTCCTGAATTTTATCAACCGCCAAGCGATGTTTTAGTGATGAGTTGATGATAAATATATCCAGACACGCGCTAGCAAAACTTAGCGCGCAGTGAGGACTTTTCAAACCAACCCTGGTCAATATAAACGAAAAAGCCCTGCGAGGCAGGGCTTTTAAAGTATTGATGATCAAAAATGCAATGCTATTAATTGGCTATTGATCCTCCACAATCGGCCGAAATTGAATTTCCTGATCCGCCACGAATACGGCAGTTTGGATTGCCCCTGACCTTTCCACTCAACACTTTGGTATTGGTAGCATCCTGGATATAAATACCTTCTTTGGTAGAACTCGCAATATCAACAGTATTCACTGTAGTACCGTAACTGCCGCTCACACTAAAGAAACCACGGCCGGAATTCCGTGAATATACTTTTTCAACCTTGACATTCGGGCCATTCCCGTTAGCAACGCGAAATGTAGCGTAACCGCCACCCTGATTGTTGTAATTGCCTGTTACTGTTCCGACAGTTCCATTCTTACTTTTGTTAAGCAACAGACCGCAACCTGTAGTTCTATCTGCACGCACATTACCGATGGTAAATCCGTTTGCATTCCAGATTTCAATTGCCTGTCCACCCACGTCATAGGCACTTATGTCACTCATTTTCAGACCACTGGCATCACCATCAATATCAAAACGAATGCCGCCCACACTGTCTTTCATGTTTGTCATTTTGAAATTGGAGATAGTGGCGTTAGTGCAGTTTCTCGCAAAATATGCATAACGCGGGCTGTTTGTTACTGTCACATTTTTTACAGTTACATTGGTCTTTCCCCAACACCGGAACAAACCATCATTCTTTATGTTACTACCATCCAGAGTCCTGCCACCAAAGTCATACGTTTCACCACTTTGAAGAAGAATCGGTGATGTAGGTTTTGAAGGAATTTTGCTCGTGTCAGCTGCGTAGACCAACGAAGGACAGACAAACAGCGCGATTAACGCAGAACGCGTGAGTAGTTTTTTATTCGTTATCATTGTGCTTTACCTTTTAATTGGTGAATAAAGCTTTGGGCATAAACCAAAAGCCATGATCACCCGAATACATCACAATTTCAGGTCGCAAAAATCTAGCATAATAATGATTGATATTGCAGCAAAATATGATCAATAATGACCAAAAAAGATCATATAATGATTAATAAATAGCAATTTCGATCATTTTTGGCGCACAAAAATGCTCTAATAAAATCAACTTTAATCATAATCCCATGAACAAATTCTCAATATTTATTTTAGGTGCCATTGCGGGGTGTGGTAGTACCCTCTACATAATCTCAAGTTCTTCTTATGAGAATCGCGATGCTAATGAACTGAACAGCACGATTAATCCTGCTGCTGTAGAAACACACGCACCTGATCATTGGGAGCAGATCGCCCAATCGCCTCCTGCGCCTGTACAAGCTAATGCAGCATCCAACAATTCATTGGCAAAAAATTCATCTGTAACCAGTTTAATAGATGATGTAATTTCAATCCGTACAGAAAATTTATTTGAGAGTGAAAAATATAAAGATTTGGTTTATTTAATGCGAAAAGATAAAAATATTGCAGCTCAATTAAGAAGCAAGCTTCTCATGAGTACATCCTATGAAGAGAAATACACATTAGTGAATTTATTGGCGCACGATAACAGCGAAGAAACGGTTAATCTGGTGATTGACCTGATCAAAAATCCAAACAATGAATCGAAACAATTAGGCTTTGAATTATTACAATCCATGGACATCAAGGAAAGTCATGTCCAGCTCAACCAGGCATTACTGGATGCAACTTACTATGAAACAAACCCGGAGTTATTAACCGAAACCATCTATCGATTGAGCGAAAAAATTGTCGATGACCCAACGAAAAATATCGCTATCGAACGTTTTCAATTTTTCCTGGCTGGTGACAACAATACCGTCAAAGCCAGGGCGATTGATGGTATTTCCCAATTAGCCAGCCAAGGCACTATTGCATCCACCGTTAAACAATACATCCGCGATGCAGATGAAAATATCAGGGCCTCGGCCGTTAGCGCAGTGTTTAAATTAAATCCTGATCACATTGATAATGAAATGATTAGTATCCTGACTGACATATCCAATAATTCACAAGAAACAGAAAATGTTCGCAACATTGCCTCTGCAGTGTTGAATGCCCAGCAGCAAGCCCGTTAACTATAAAAAGTGACTAATGACAGTGTGGCCATATCCTTTTATCATCAAGCAAAAAGAACGAAAATTTTCTTGTGATATTCTTATCGTTCTGACACATGGCATCATGATTATATTTAACTGATTCATGGACTACTGTGACGTTGCATTCTCAATAGCCTTATCCCTTTTTTCTGCTTCTTTCTTCATGTATTCGTTCATTTGCGAATCAAATTTTTTTATCTCATCGGGCTTGGTTGGAATTTCAGGCGGCGCCGAATCAGAAAGAGTGCTTTCCGTTTCTATCGGTTGACTTGAATCAGAATCTATTTGTTTGTAAATCAAGAGCCCTATAATCAATAGAGCAATTAGCATGACGACCATTCTCATTTGATATTCTCCTGTATTGAACGATTTTCGCAAACAATTATAAAGCATATATTGCTAGCAGTTGGACTCCACCACAAACCGTTGAGCCAAGGCAAAAAGCATTTCAGAGATATTTTAAAACTTCCCAAAAATACGATTTCTTAGCAGTTCTACAGTTTTTACATCCGTTCCCGCAACAGAGCCGTAAACGAATGTTTGCCCGGCAATATTTGTGCAGTGAATTCCGGCTCGATTACCAACGAAATTAGCGTAAAAATACGTCTCTGTCGGGTAGACGGATTTGGATATACTGGTGAACCCCAGATAATTTAGAATTTCTTCTGTTTTCAACGCGCAAGCTGCAATATCACCCGCTAATAACTTATTACCTGTCCACAATTGAATTGCTGGAGGCTGGGTAGCCGTCCCAGTATCCAGTGTTTTTTTGTTGCTTGCTCCTGTGGCAAGTTTTTCTACAAAATCACCACTGTTGAAGCTAGCCCTCATACCACAAGAGTCACGACATTGGCCGGTAAACTGCGCGCTAAGCTTTCCTTCACCGAAAATAACATTCAACGTGCAATCGCCTTCAGAAGCAGAGAAACCCTCGCTTTTTTTAGATAATGTTAGAGGCCACCAGCAGGTGTGGTAATTACCACCAACAGCGGTAGCGTCTACTTTATAGGAGCCATCTTCATTTGGGCATAATTGAATTTTTGTTTTATTCAAATGATATTCTTTATAGCCAAATTTACATTCCGCCTGAACACGAGGCTCATCAGCAAAAGATGAAATAGAAATAATAAGAAAACACCAAAACCCGATTATTTTCATCGCAGATTCCTTAATGGCCGCCTTATATTTCCACCAATTAAATTGGCAGTCAGTTTTTTAACAAAAGGTATTTCACACAAGGGCTCATAAAACCAATCACGACAACGAATTGCCATTGCATTATCCGATTGATAAAAAGGCGTGAGCAAACGAGCCATTGACTGGTAAAAGCTAACATGACGTCCACGCCATTTTGCGTAACGCTCCAGTGCTGTCGTTAAATCGTCTTGCTGCTTGAGAACTTCGCAAAGCACAACAGAATCAACCAACGACATATTGATTCCCTGACCTAATTGGGGATTGGTTGCATGTGCAGCATCCCCAACGAAAGCGATATTATGGCCGTACGGAAACGGCAAAGTATGACGAAAAAATTTTGCCAGGTACATTTGTTCGTGACAGGTAATTTTTTCCAAAAATGGCTCTGTGGATGGCCAATTTTTAATGCAATGATTTTTCCACATATTCAACTCATTATTTCGCCAACGTGGATAATCCGCCCATTTCAAATTCCAAAAGAGCGCCACTTGTGGTTTATCATCTAATGCCTGTCTTCCAATTGGCATAATCCCAATACCGACATTGCATTTATCGCTGTACATTTCCATGCGATAGGGGTCGAAGTTTGGATTAGCATCAAGATCTACCTTGCTCCAGAGCGAACCGTATTGCAACAGTTTCAGTGGTACCATTTTTTTAGCATATCGACGCAAATGTGAGTGCACCCCGCTTGCATCAATCACAAATTCAAATGGACCGAAGGATTGGTTGTGTTTATCAATCAGGCTAATGGATCGATTTTTTTCATACCGAAGTGACTCTATGATAATTCCGGTATAAATGTTGATTCCGCGTTCAATGACCTTTTGATATAGAAGATGGAATAACGCACCACGTTGCAAACCTAATGCATAGTTGATTCCGCTCAAGACCGAATAATCAACACTTACAGATATTTGTTGTTGTTCGCCGGAGCGACCAATCACGGAATGTAACCGCTGCCCGTATAACTCAACCTCCTGGCGTATACCAAGAATATCCAGCGCAGCCAAACCAACGGGCTGAATAATTACACCAGACCCTTGCATTGAAAGATCTGTCATTTTTTCATAGATACAAATCTGGTGATTTTGTTGCGCTAACGCCAGTGCACAGCTCAAACCGGCCGGGCCACATCCAACAATTGCAATTTTCACAGTAATTGCCTTACTCAGCAGGTGAAGCAATATTATTCATTTGACGCTGCAACGTTAATTTTGCTTGTTCAGTTAAAGGGGTAATGCCCTTGCGTGGAGGCAAGGTATCCGCCTCCTGAACATTCCAGGCTAAACCAATCCGCTCCAGAAATTTTACAAATTGAAAACCAATATCGATTTGATTTTTATATAAACCATGTCGCGCCGATGCAGGAAATGCGTGATGGTTGTTATGCCAGCTTTCCCCCATTGATAATAATGCAGCCCAAGGCACATCGTGCGCTTGTACTGCTCCATCATCTACCAACCAATTTTGTGGGCCAATAGAATGACAAAAATATCCTACAAGCCAATGCATTGAAACACCCACAGCTACGCGAACAAAAACACCCCATACTACCCATTCAAAGCCACCCAACCAATACAATAAAATTGCAATCGGTAATTGCTGGAGCATCCAGGTTTTTTGTAAAAACTGATAAAACTTATCGTCACCTATACCAGGCCCTGGATTAAAGGCAGGGGGATTATCCAGCACAAGGGTGCAATGCAAATTCCACCATCCGTCCATCCATACACCTTTTGCATGACGTAAAAAAGGATGGCAATTTTTTTGCCGCTGTGCCCAATCGCGAATGTCGTGTGAACGAATTACCCAAAATGGGCCATGCATTCCAACCAACACACCTAGCCATACCAATATGCGCTCGATCCACTTGGGACATTGAAATGTGCGATGAATAAGCCGGCGATGAAATCCAACCGAGTGGCCCGCGCACATAGTCAGTTCCAATAAAATAAAAAATACGAGGAAAGCGCTCCAGCTAAAATACATTGGACCGAGAATTATTGCTGCTCCGAATATTGAGAAATTCCAGATTGATCGCCCCACATCCCATTTAACTACCCCCCGCAAAGGGTCGGAATTTTCAGTGATGGTTAATGAACTGACTTTATACGGGCCTGACTTGCTATCGCTCATATTTATGTCCCTTATCTATCGGTTTATTATTTTTAATTTACCATTCACAGCTCTAACGAATTTTTTTTTTGCCAATAACAATAGTGTTGTTTTATTGATATGCAAATTATTGGGTTACGCAGAGCTGTCATCATCCAGCAATTTATCACATAAATTATTAGAGTAAATGTCGGCCGTGGATAAATCAAAGAACCTGATAGTGTTGGCTGTTTCCCTCCATTCAATGCAAATGCGAAAAAGTTACCGGGACAGGAAACTGCCCCGGCACAGGTTGCTTCCAAACCTTAATCAAATAGCGCCAGGTTAACGGCGTTAGCCATCAGCTCATTACCTGCATCATTCGGGTGAATACCGTCCAGCGTATAAATTGGCCACATACGTTTTGGATCGGCGGGGTCACGCACCACCTTATCGAAATCAATGACACCGTCGTACGCGCCGCTGGTACGAATCCAACGATTCACCGCCTGGCGGGTTGCTTCATTTTCCGGCGTGTAAACGCCAGCAAAAATACTATCCCCAAAAGGTGTAATAGTTGCGCCATACACTTTTAAACCCCGGGCGCGGGCGCGCTCAGTTAATTGTTTTAATCCAACGATGATATCGCTGGTGGTGGCTACTTCCGCAAGGTTGCCGGACACAGAGGGGAAAATAATATCCACCAATCCCAAAGCCAAAATAACATGAGTTGCACCTGTAACAGCGAGAACATCGCGATCAAAACGTGCAGCGGCACTGGGGCCGCAAAAATCACGCAATGTGCGATTGCAACCAATGCCCTGGTTAACCACCGCCATTTTTTGTGTACCGTAGTTGTTATTCAAACGGCCAAATAAAAATGCTGGCCAATTGGTTGCGGTTGCACCTTTTGTTACTGAATCGCCAAATGCCACAACCACACTGGCATTTTTACGCGCAGCTACTTCTATGACAGAAATAAAATAAGTGGATGTCACTGTTTCTGTAACAGGCAGTTCTGTTGCACCAGTGAAATCACCGGGACCGGAAATATACGTATTCTGGTTCACTCCCTCTACATAAGTAGCCGCACCAGTATTTTCGGGAACATACATACTTACCGATAACACCGTACGTGCAGCCACAGAAAGATCTATCGGATCACTCAGGGCCACGGCACCGGCGGGAATGGCGATGGATGGTAAGCCGCTGAACTTGAGTGCGCGGTCTGTGCCGGGAATAATCGCCGCACCTGATGATTGTACCGCAAGATGTGCAGCACCAATTTTCAACGCTTTTGTTCCAAATGCATTTGAAATACGCACACGAAAACGCTGGCCACCCAAACTAACGCGTGTCGTTTGCCGGATGGTTTGGTTTTCAAAAATTTTTGCCGGCTCAAACGCCGTTCCAGCCGCGGTCGGTGGCGATGACCAGGTGGCCGCCCACTGCTCACGATAAGTATCGCGAAGTGATTGTTGATAGTGTAATGAATCATCGACTGATTCAGCAGCAGTTACCATAACAGTGGTCGTTGATAACAATAATCCAGATATCACACCAAATACCAAGCCAATTTTTTTCGTAAATGTACTCATCATCTTTGTCCTTTAAAAAATAGGAAATTTGGAGAATTGCAAAAGGATGGATATCCATTTGCTTGAGGAAAATAATTTCAACACACGAGTTTTTTAACAAAGGTAAAGAAAATTAAAGTGTTTACCATTACCCAACGGAGATGTTGTTCTGCCATTGAGTTGGCTTAGCCTCCCACGTATATTGGTCCGGTAAAAGAACCAGTAAACGGGAATTTTATGGAACCAGTTTTTGCACTTGGCCTTATGGTATCGCGCAATTCCGGCAATCTCGTCGCGCAAATTTACAATCAGCTCAGTAAAGCTATTTTGCAGGGGCGCTTAGCGTCAGGCACCTTTATTCCGTCGAGCCGTATATTGGCTGAGCATTTACAGGTTTCGCGCAATACAGTTTTGCAAGCTTACGCACGCTTGCAAAGTGAGGGGCTATTAGTGACTCGCGCGGGCAGCGCAACACTGGTTGCAGAAATAACGAGCACATTGCCGCACTCCACAACAGAAACAAATTTTATCGCGCGTATTTCACCTCACTGGCAACACGCCAAACTTTTTGCACAATCGGTAGTAGCGCCGGCTGAATTTGATTTTTCGATGGGCATTGCCGACACCACCCAATTTCCATTTGCAATATGGCGTCGATGCATCAGCCATCAATATCGAAAAATGGAAACCCGAACCATGGAAGTGGGACATCCAGCCGGCCAACCGGTATTGCGTAATATGATTGCGAAATTTATTTCACAGTCGCGCGCTGTCAGCTGCACGGCCGATACGATTTTTGTATGCAGTGGTGCGCAGCAAGCTTATGTCATGCTGGCGCAATTATTTGTTAAACCCGGTGAGACCGGTGTGGCCATTGAATCACCCGGATACCCTATGGCACGCCGCGCGTTTGCAGCGATGGGAGCGCGAATGTTCGATGTGCCGGTAGATGATGAAGGTTTGGTAGTCGATCAAATTCCTGCTGATGCAAAAATTGTATTCGTAACGCCAACGCATCAATTTCCGACATCGGTCCCCATGTCAATCACCCGACGCGCCGCATTATTAAAACTTGCGCGCGAGCGCGACATGATAATTATTGAAGACGATTACGACAGTGAGTTTCGCATCGGTTCCCAACCTGTTGATGCCTTGCAAACACTGGATTCACAAGGCCGCGTTTTTTATGTGGGTACATTTTCAAAATGCATGTTTTTTGATATTCGCACCGGATTTATTGCTGCACCGGAGTGGGCAATTCCTTATCTGGCCAACGTGCGTCAGGCACAGGATTGGCGCAACCCGCTGGCAGTGCAATTGGCACTCGCCGAATTTATGCAAACAGGGGAATTACGCCGACATATTTCAAGGATGAATTCAGTTTATGAGCAACGGTACAACATGATTGTGTCTGCGGTGAACAGCTATGCAAAAGGTATTTTGAGCCCCGGATTAATACGGGCCGGAGTACACCTTACCTTGAACCTGCATCCGGGATATTCCGCTGCCGAGGTTTGCAAGAATGCATTACAACGGGGAATTAAATTGCATTGCGGACATGAATTCAGTGAGACGGAGAATATCCCCAATCAACTCATGCTCGGCTTGGGACGAATTACGCAACATAATATTGACGCTGCAATAAAACGCCTGGCGAATTGCATAACCAATAACCACAAAACTCCACCATTTTCATAACAACCTACCTGCCGCCCATTAAATGGAATAAATACCGGGGCAAATCCTTTAGGTATCGTCTTGTTAACATGGTAATATGCGCGCCTTTTTTCTGTTACCCGCCCGGTTTTCGGGCCTACACTATTGGTTTACGCATCAGGCAATTGATATGGCAAGAAAAGTCGCAGTGATTATGGGCTCCAAGAGCGATTGGGCCACCATGCAGGCCGCGGTGGAAATACTGGAGCAAATGGGTGTGGAATATCACACCGAGGTGGTATCTGCCCATCGCACCCCGCAAAAACTCACTGAATTCGCAGAATCTGCTGTCGAAAATGGCTATGCCGTCATTATTGCCGGTGCCGGTGGCGCCGCTCATTTACCCGGAATGGTTGCAGCACATACTCGTTTGCCTGTTTTGGGGGTTCCCGTACAAAGCAAGGCATTAAGCGGTATCGACAGCCTTTATTCCATTGTCCAGATGCCTAAAGGTATTGCTGTAGGCACCCTCGCTATTGGTGTAGCCGGCGCTTTCAATGCAGGCCTGCTGGCGTGCCAGATTCTTGCTGTGACTGATTCGTCATTAGCCACCAAAATTGACCAGTTCCGCCATGACCAGACCCAGGCGGTATTGGACAACCCTGATCCTCGTGAACAATAGGTCGCGATCAATAAGTTATTGTCGAGGTTGTTATGAGCCAACGTATTTGGGTTTTGGGTGCAGGCCAATTGGGCGCAATGCTGAAGCATGCAGGAATGCCATTGGATCTGGAGGTATGCCCGATAGATATCAATGAAGCAACTGCACCGGTATTGGAGGCTGACGACCTCGTAACCGCCGAGCGTGAGCAATGGCCGGAAACCCTGATTACCAATGCGCTGGCGCAACATCCCCGCTTTATTAACAAGAATATTTTTGGCCGCCTGGCCGACCGTAAAACCCAGAAAGAGCTAATCGATTCGCTGGGTATCGCCACTGCCCCCTGGCGTAATGTAGCGAGTGACATTACCGCTAATGAATTACGTGACCAACTGGGGGAACGCGTATTACTTAAGCGCCGCACTGGCGGGTACGACGGAAAAGGTCAACATTGGCTGCGTACCGACGACGATCAGGTACCCGACGACTGGCAAGGCGAAGCCATTGCAGAACAAGCCATTAATTTTGATGAAGAAGTGTCCCTCGTGGGGGTACGTAACCTCGCGGGTGAATGCGTGTTTTATCCGCTCACCCTTAATTTGCACTTGAATGGCATCCTCTACGCCTCTGTGGCTCCCCTCGCCCGCCTGCAACCACTGCAAACGCAAGCCGAGGAGATGTTGGGAAAAATTTTGACTGCGCTGGATTACGTGGGTGTTATGGCGATGGAAACCTTCCGCGTCGGGAACACATTATTGATCAATGAACTGGCTCCCCGCGTTCATAACTCCGGGCACTGGACCCAGGCAGGCGCCAGTATTAGCCAGTTTGAATACCATTTGCGCGCAGTGGCAAATATGGCCACACCCGAACCGCAAATTGTTGGCCAGAATGTAATGATTAATCTCATCGGGACGGACTATAACCCGGCATGGCGCGATTTGCCGTGTGCACGCACCTATTGGTATGGCAAGGAAGTTCGTCCCGGGCGTAAAGTCGGCCATATCAATATCCTCGGCACCAATATCACCCAGGTACGGGAAACGCTGGTTCTGTTGGGTGATTTATTGCCCGATCACCATTATCCGCAGGCGATTGAATGGAGCCTTGCGGCGCTGGAATCCCTCTAATTCCCCCGAGGCCGGAACCTGCCAGCAGGTTTGCGGCCTAACCCAGGACTTTAGCCAAGGTTTCTTTTTGTTAGATTTGGTTAACGCTTGCATCATTGTCCAGGCGAAATATGTTAGTTTTCCCGCCCCGCATGCATCTGCACAAGGAGTCTACCCGATGTTCACATTGCATATTGCCAACAAAAATTACTCCTCCTGGTCGCTGCGCCCATGGGTGCTGATGCGCACCTTGAATATTCCATTTGATGAAGAAATTCATCCATTGGAAGCGGGTAGCAGCTGGAATACGTATCGCAGCTTCTCGCCCAACGGACGTGTGCCCTGCCTGGTTGATGACAGGCAAATTGTGTGGGATTCACTCGCTATTACAGAATACCTCGCTGAAAGTTATCCCCGGGTATGGCCAACTGATAAAACGGCTCGCGCCTGGGCGCGTTCTGCCAGTGCAGAAATGCATTCCGGTTTCCAAACCCTGCGCAACAGCTGCGGAATGAGTTGTGGCCACCGCATACAACTGCACGACATCCCGGCAGCGCTACAGAAAGATATAGATCGCATCAACGAAATATGGAACCAGGGTCTGGCAACATTTGGAGGCCCTTTTTTAGCAGGCAAAAGTTTTACTGCAGTGGATGCTTTCTTTGCGCCGGTTGCTTTTCGCTTCCAAACTTACGGGTTGAAAACGACCGGGGCCGCCGCCAATTACTTACCGTTGATACTTGGCTTACCTGCCATGCAGGAATGGTACTTTAGTGGTTTGGAAGAAACCTGGCGCGAGCCGGATCATGAAGAAGAAATTCTTGCTGCTGGAAAATTGATTGCAGATTTACGAATGGGAAGTTGTTGATTATGGAAACCGAATTGGATTATGAAATTACCATTACCCGGCACAATGATTATGTACATGTGTATGCAGAGGGTTTGGGTAGCTATGAAGGTGCGCAAGACTTATGGCAACAGGTAGTTCGCGCGTGTGAAGAAACCCAGTGTTACAACATTCTGGGTGAACAATATCTTTTTTGTAACCTAACAACACCTGAAGCGTTGAAATACCCGGATCTGTTCAAAGCCGTAGGCGTTACCAAAAAACACCGCATTGCCTGGGTAGATAAAAATCCGCGCACACGCGAAATGACAGAATTCATCCACAACCTGCTCACCAACCGATTAATCGGTAACGGCCGGATTTTTAATAGCACAGATGCCGCAAAACGTTGGCTTATTGGTTCGACGATAAAAAAACAACAAGCATGACAGTGAATAGAAAAGCCCTGTTGTAAACAGGGCTTTTTTTCCTTATAAAATCCAAACTTCTACCCGCCGATTCATTCTCCGTCCTTCTTCTGTTTTGCTGCTTGCCAACGGCGCTTGCTCACCCATACCACGTGCTACCAGCGGATAAATACCCCGGGCAACCAGATGTTGCTCCACCACTTTTGCGCGGCGCAATGACAATTCCATATTTTGGGAGTTATCCCCTTCGCTATCGGAGAAACCAAACAGTTGCACACGTTTAGGTGCATTTACTTCCATGTATTTTACCAAACGTTCAAGATCACTGATGGCCTTGGTATCCAGCTCATCGCTGCCATCTTTAAAACGGAAATTAATTGACAACCGTTGTGAGCGCAATGTGAGGTCGCGCATTTCCTGTGGGTAGAAATCATTATTAAAAGGTTGGCCCGTTTTAATATTTTGCGAAACCAACCCAATGTCTTCCACAATACTTTGTCCACGCTCGGTTGCACTAAATTTTACGAAGTCTTCTGCATCGGCATTAATATTTTTTTGTGGCAAATAAAAATATAGCCGTCGCGCAAGCGGATAATCTTCAGTGCTCACCGTGAAATGCGTGGGCAAAACAGGCTTGGATGTTTTGGTTGATGAAATTGCTAGCAGCTTGGCCCTACGCACATAAGGCAAGCCAATAAAACCAATCGCACCCGGCTCTTTGGCAACCGCATCTGATAACTCACTACTGGATTCAACACGCGTTGCGTTCATTACCAAATTCGCTTTGACGGGGTCCAATACCAGGCTTTTAAAGGAATCCCATGTGCCGGAGTTTTCATCGCGCGCATACACTTTAATGGGTAAATTCTCACCACCAAGCTCGGACCAATTAGTCACCTCACCGGAAAATATTTTTACCAACTCCGGCATTGAGAGCTGGGTGATAGCATTTTTGCTGTCGATAATAATTGCCAACCCGTCCAGTCCAATAATATGTTCTGCACCTGGCTCGGTTAGATCACCGCTTTTTTCTTGTAAGGATTCGCGCTCTGCCTCTGTGATACGACGAGATGACATACCTAATTCGGCGTTGCCCTGTAATAAATCGGCAAATGCTGTACTGGAACCATGTGCGTGAATTTCAATAAATTCAATGCGTCCATTCAACTCCGCACTCACCGCTTTTTCTACCGGTAACTTGCCTTGTTGCGTTTTAATATTAATCGCACCACGCGCCATCAAATAGGATTCCACCAAACGCGGTGCCAATTTTTCCCCCACCGTATTGGAGCCATGTACACGGAATAGCGGTTTGGTAGCACGCACCAACTCACCTGCCGGAATATAATTGGTTGTTGCACGTGGGTGGACTGCAGATTTGACCTGCGTTTGGGTAATTGCCTCCAATACAAATACTTCGCCCGCATCCAATGGTAAAAATGAACGCAACAGGTAACCACTCAACATCAATAATAAAGCGCAAGTGGTGGCCGCAAAGCCGCCCATGCGGAGGAAATGGCGGTTTTTCTTTTTCGGTTTGAATTCGTCGCCTTTATAGGTGGAAGTAACGATAGCATCTTCCATTTGACGAACGTCCCACACTAGCTGGGTTAATTCAGGGTTATTTGCCAACAGCGCTTTATCTAACAACTCAGCCCTGTATTCCTCATCTTTAAGTATCATGTTCAGAGGAATATGCATTTTCAAATGCGTCTCGCACAGCCTCTTTAAATTCCACAGCTTATCAACCAGGGCCACGTTGTAATGCAAATGCTTGTGGTGTTTGGGGGACATAAAAAATCTCTGCTGATTGCGATAAAAGGAGGGAATCGACAGCAGCAGGAAATGCTCACCGCCGGATATGGGCGAGCACTCTATGACAGGATTGTTACAGCAGAATTACACGTCAGGAAAAAGCTCGCTATCGCTTAATAGCGAGCCATAGTTATTATTTGAGCAGTTTGTTTAATTCCAGAACAAGTGCTTTTGCATATAACTCATAACCGTATTCATGAGGATGCAATAAATCAGGCATTACTTTTTCTTCCAGCGTGCCGTCTTTGGTGAGGAATACAGAATTGATATTGGCAAAATAAACACGTTTGTTATCGGCATAGTTTTTAATGATTGCATTTACTTTTTCATTAATTAAACGCAATTCACCATCCGGTTTTGCATCGCGCGGAAAAACAGCAAGCAACAACACTTTAGTGTTCGGCAGACGTTGTTGTAATTCCTCCAGAATTTTTTTGATCCCCGCCGCTGTCGTCTGCGGATTTTCACGGCGATGACCCGCATTGTTAGTGCCAATCATTAATACTGCCACTGTTGGATTTAATCCGGCGACTGCATCATGCTGTAACCGCCACAATACGTTTTCCGTACGGTCGCCACCAAAACCAATTCCAAATGCATTCAATGGAGCCAGGTATTTATTCCAGGCTTGCAGGCCTTCTTTTTCCCAACCCTGCGTAATTGAATCACCGATCATCAGCACATCAATTTTTCCGCCTTTTGCAAGAATCGTTTTTGCATCGGCAAGTTTTTGTTGATGACGTGGCAACCACCAATCAATAGCCCACCACTCATTCAACATATCCGGTGTTATCGATTGAGTACGGTAATCAGCACAAGTATGGAGCGTTATATCCTTTGGAGTGTTGATCAGTAACTCGACGTTAGCGACTGCTACTTCACCGGCGCCACCCGTTTCTAATGCAAAAGGCATGGTTACCGCATTGAAATTGTCACCGTCCTGTTTAAAACAGCTGAGCGGCACATATACTTTTTGCCAGCCCTTGCCTAACAACTCACGCGCTTTCAATGTAAAGGGAACCAGCCGATCACAGCCTTCTTTCTTGCATTCCATTTTGAAAGACACGCCGCCTTTAGCAAGCTCATTGATTTTAATATCCAACGCCAACACACCGGTTTTCATGTGCGCTGTTAAATCCAATGCCTCACCGGACTCTAGTGTCATACCTGCACGCCAGGTGTCTTTCCATGCAAACGTCAGCGCATCCTCCTGAACATCTTTATCACTGGTCTGCACTTTCACATCGCCTTTCGGCAATGCTGCAAATGCCCCACTCAGAATTTGTTGACGCTCATAATTTTCTATGAAGATATGCCACGGCTCTAACGGACGACGCACATAAAGTTTAATGTTTTGCGGTTCGCCGCTGGCAATCCCGTGAACATTTTCCGGTAAATTCAGCGGACCGGTTTTGCCAGATTTATACGTAAGGCCGTAACCCAGTTTAAATAATGGATCATAATTTTTATGATGCGGATTCAGCAGGTCCTGCAATGGCAATTTTGGCCAGGAGAATGACAATGTCCCTTTGAAATCAAAATTCGCTTTGCCATCGGTGTTTGCGATAAGCACATCTGCAACGCCCGCACCTTCGGAACCTGGCAACCAGGCGGCAACAAAAGCATCCGAGGTATTTAATTCCGGATTAACCCACATCGGGCGTCCCGATAAAAATACAGATACAACTGGAATGCCCTGCGCTTTTAATTTTTTCAGCAAAGCGAGGCTGTTCTTTTTCGCGGGTTCAAACTCTAACGTATCGCGATCACCGCTACCTTCAGCATACGGGTTTTCACCAAACACAACGATGGCAACATCCGGTTTTTGCGTGAATGATCCATCGACGGACAGAATAGTTTTTCCGCCGGCAGCGTTAACCGCCGTTGCAATTCCGGAATAAATTGACGTCGCACCTGGGAAACGATGATTTTCCTTTGCATCATTAACACCTTGCCACCACACACTCCAACCACCGGATTGTTTGCCGATATTGTCAGCGCCATCGCCAGCAACCAAAATCGTTTGCTGTGGTTTTATTGGAAGAACCTTGTTGGTATTTTTCAGTAACACCAAACTTTCGCGTACCGCTTGACGGGCAATAGCGCGATGCTCTGCATTACCCACAACAGATTGATCTGCTGCGTTCGCACGTTGCGATGGTTTTTTATCCCACAATCCCGCGCGCATTTTCACGCGCAAAATCCTGCGCACCGCATCATCCAGACGTGCCTGCGAAATTTCACCGGCTTTTATTTGTTTGAGCGTATTTTCAATCATGGCTTTCCAGTCGTAAGTCACCATGAGCAAATCAATACCTGCATTGATTGCTTGTGGACAGGAATCATTAGTGCAACCGGGAACCTGGCCGTGGCCATTCCAATCGCCTACTACCAAACCATCAAAGCCCATGCGATTTTTTAATACATCAGTCAACAAATATTTATTGCCATGCATTTTTTCTCCATTCCATTCAGAGAAACTTGCCATCACTGTTTGCACACCGGCGTCGAGTGCTGGCACATAACCGGCGTTGTGAATTTTTATTAATTCTTTTTCAGCAATACGTGCGTTACCCTGGTCATCACCACCGTCGGTACCACCATCTGCCAGGAAATGTTTTGCCGTGGCAATTACATGGTTTTCATCCAAAAATTCTTTGCTACCTATTTTGCCTTGCAATCCTTCCACCATGGCAGCGGCATATTCAGCAACTAATTTTGGATCTTCGGAATAACTTTCATAAGTACGTCCCCAACGGTCATTTTGTGCAACGGCCAGTGTGGGGGCAAAAACCCATTCAACCCCGGTTGCACGCACTTCTTTCGCTGTTGCTGCGCCTATCTGGCGAATCAGCTCGGGATTATGAGCCGCGCCCAACCCCATATTGTGCGGAAATAACGTTGCGCCCGTTAAATTATTGTGGCCGTGCACAGCATCAGTGCCCCAGAAAATTGGGATCGCTTGTTTACCATCGCTGGTATCCATGGAAGCGTCGTACAGGCCATCAAGGAAAGTTACCCAATCGTTGGCTTTTGCATTTTCAATGCGATTCGGCATAGAGCCGCCGCCATTCAACACGGAACCCAAATGGTATTTTTTAATATCGTCCGGCGTTACGGTTTGTATTTCCGCTTGCATAATTTGACCGACTTTTTCTTCGAGCGTCATTTTTTGCAAAATGGATTCGATTTTCGCATTGAACTCTGCGGAATCTTTTATCGGTGCTTCTGCTTTGGGCCAAAGCTTGATGTTATTTTTTTGCTCGGCGTGGGCCGAATAGTTAGCGGTGAAAATCGCAGCAGCGATTAAACCGATATGGGCGAGTTGGTGGATTTTTTTCATTGAATGTGTTCTCTTTTTTGAGCTGTGTAGGTTGCTGCGAATTATTTCATTTCGCGTCGACAACAACTTGCTTTTGTATGCCCATTCCTTCAATTCCCAATTCCACCACATCGCCTTCATTCAAATACAATGGCGGTTTTTGTCCAAGGCCAACACCGGGCGGAGTGCCTGTACTGATCACGTCTCCCGGTTGCAGGCTCATAAATTGGGAAAGGTAATGCACCAGGAATTCAGGGCCAAACACCATGTGTTTGGTTGAACCATTTTGAAATGTTTTGCCGTTAACTTTTAGCCATAAATGTAAATTTAACGGATCGGCTACTTCATCACGAGTTACCAGATACGGTCCTATCGGGCCAAAGCTATCGCAACCTTTGCCTTTGTCCCATTGACCACCGCGCTCCAATTGGAAATTACGCTCGGATACATCATTAATTACGCAATAACCAGCGATATATTCATTTGCCTTATCGAGTTCAACATAACTGGCGTGCTTGCCGATGACAATTCCCAACTCCACTTCCCAATCCAGCTTGGTGGAATTGCGCGGTTTAATAATGTTGTCGTTAGGGCCGGTAATCGCGCTGGTGGCTTTCATAAATACTACGGGCTCGGATGGAACATCCAAACCGGATTCAGCAGCGTGATCCGCGTAATTCAAACCAATACAAATAAATTTTCCCACACCACTTACACAAGGGCCAATTCGGCCCGGATCATTGACGACGGGGAGTGATTCGATATTAATGCTAGCAATTTTTTTCAGCGATTCTTCCGTCAGGCTTTTGCCATTAATGTCAGAAACAATTGAACACAAGTCGCGCACATTGCCTTGCGCATCCAAAATACCCGGGCGTTCCTGACCTGCAATTCCGTAACGAAGTAATTTCATAAACAGCTCTCTTTAATAAAATTAATTGCTCCAGCCGCCATCAATAATATTGATAGTGCCGGTGGTAAACGAAGATGCATCGCTCGCAAGATAAAGCGCAAGTTCCGCCATTTCACGTGCAGTGCCCAAACGCCCCATGGGTTGGCGCGCGACAAAATTTTTATAGGCCGTTTCGTAATCCCCGGTGGCTTGCATACGCTGCTCCAGCGATGGCGTTTGCACTGTGCCGGGACAAATCGCGTTGCAGCGCACGCCCTGGGTTACAAAATCAGCAGCGACAGCTTTGGTTAAACCAATCACCGCGGCCTTGGTCATGCCATAAGCAAAACGATTGGGAGCGCCTTTAATGGAACTTGCAACTGATGACATATTGATAATAGAACCACCGCCATTGCTGATCATGCCAGGCAATACCGCGCGAATCATGCGATACATGGAACTCACATTTAAATCGAACGAGAAATTCCATTCTTTTTCATCGCAATCCAATATCGTGCCATTGTGCACGTAGCCTGCGCAGTTAAATAAAATATTCACCGGACCTATCTGGTTGCATAAGGCAGTTATGTCATCGGCCTTCAATACATCGAGGCTGAATACTTCACAACCCACCAGATTTTTCAAACCTTCGACATTGATATCCGTTGCGATAACTCGCGCACCTTCTGCGGCAAATAATTCTGCAGCAGCACGGCCGATACCTTGCGCCGCCGCCGTGATGAACGCGGTTTTACCTTCCAATCGTTTCATAGTGTTGTTTATCTTTTGAATGAAATAACAAATTGTGTCAGGAGATTGGATGACGGGTTAATCAGGCAATTTGCCGAACCGGCAAACAACTGGGCCCGATAGGTTCAAACGCCTTATAGGTAAGAATAAATTCCTGGTGCCCCAAGTCTTCCGAAACGCTGCGCTTACCCGATGAAACAGCAATAACCTGTTGCAAAATTTCTTCACCCACCTCGTCCAGCGTTGCATCGCCTTCCAGAATGCGCCCGGCATTTACATCCATATCATTTGCCAACCGGCGATAAGTCTCGGGGTTTGCACAAACTTTTATCACCGGGGAAATGGCTGAACCCACCACCGAACCACGTCCGGTAGTAAATAAAATGACGTGCGAACCGCACGCAATTAATTCCAC
Source organism: Cellvibrio sp. (assembly GCA_035490715.1). GTDB lineage: Bacteria > Pseudomonadota > Gammaproteobacteria > Pseudomonadales > Cellvibrionaceae > Cellvibrio. Next base: position 61,095 of record DATJLF010000016.1, on the reverse strand, counting down.
AATTTCAGCGTTATCGGAAATATTTGGAAAACCAAAACGCGGTTCGCCATCGGGAACCACGTCGAGCAAATACAAACCTCCGGACGGAGGGATATCACCCGGTTTGATTAAACCGCTAATCGGCGATGAGCCTGATTTTGAATAAGCCCCCATCGATTTTTCTTCCAACGTTGTTAAACCGCCATCCGCATTACCCGGTGCGAAGCTACCAAATCCCATCACACGATAATAATGTTCGGCTTTGGCAACACAGGCTTCGATTTCCACCCCCAGTTCAGGCGTGATCGCACGATCTGCCATGATAGTTTCACAACCAATCAATTCACCGGTTTCTTCAAAAATACAGGTGGCATCAGCGGCAACCAGCGCATCAAAACAACGACCGACCGCCGGGTTTGCTGTGATGCCGCTGGTACCATCAGAACCACCACAAATAGTTCCCACAATTAATTCATTCAAATACATGGGCACACGTTCAACCTTCGCCGCTTGTGCTTGCAAGCGCGCAACCGCTTCAAGGCCGGATTGAATAGTGGCTTTTGTACCACCCGCTTCCTGAATCACTAACAATTCAGCGGGGCGACCACTCGCGAGAATATCTTTCAATAATTTTTCGCGATTCATACTTTCGCAGCCAAGCGAAATTAATAACGCACCACCCACATTGGGATGTGTGCACACCGCGCGCATCATCTCGTAGGCGTATTGATTGGGGTAACAACCGGGGAAACCGATCAAATGCACGTCCATATTATCTGCACGATTCACAATCATGCGCGACACATGATGTGCGCACTCCACCAGATAAGCCACCACGATCACATTGCGAATGCCCTTGCGGCCATCAGCTCGCAGCCAGGCAGGAAAATTTATTGCGGAATTCATGATTCACTCCGGTGTTGGTTTTGGCGAGTGCGGGTGTGGCTGGGGAGGTAATCGCTTTTCATGTTGTGAATGTGCACGTGGTGGCCTTTGGCAACGGCGTCCGTCATAGAGCCGATAGGCGCACCGTAGCGATAAACCTTATCTCCCGCCGCTAACGAAAAACGAGCAACTTTGTGCCCGACACCAATCGAGATCGGGCTGGGCATAGTTTCGTTTTCAATCGTAATTTCATCGCCCTCGTGGATTTGTTTGACGCACACCAGGATGTTGTCATCAGGGTGCAGCAAAATCAGCGGTGCTATTTTTTTTTCACTCATAGGGTTTACTCACATCAATTTGGCACAGGAGCCGCCGGGTGCAACAGGTTGCGCTCGCGCAACTCATCCCAGAAAGCTGCCGGAATTTCACTATTAATAAGCTGCACCGCACGCTCTACTTGCTCACGGTTTGCCAATCCCGCAAGCACAGAGCAGATTTGCGGATGAGCAGCGGGGAATTGCAATGCGGCGGCGGCAAGCGGAACAGAAAACGCGTCGCAGACCAACTCCAGCTCCGCAACGCGCTCAACAATAGATTGGGGCGCAGGCTCATAGTTGTAATAAAGCGGCTGCTTGCTGGCGCCATTCAGCGCGGCTCTTACGCCCGTCGCGAGGATGCCGGAATTAAATGGTCCGCCAAGAATGACGGAGGCTTTGCGTTTTGCACACAGCGGCAAGAAATGTTCGCAGGGAGCCTGCTCCAGCAAGGTATAACGGCCCGCTAACAGGAACCCATCGAAATCACCGTGCTTCAATGCCGCATCACAGATTTGCCATTCATTGGCTCCTAGCCCGATGGCTTTCACCATTCCATCCGCTTTCAGTTTGTTCATAGCGAGATAACCGCCATCCATAAACTCGCGGAATTTGGCCGGGTGATCCGCACCGTGGGTCATAGGCCCCAAATCGTGGGCCAGCAAAATATCGATATGCTCAACTTGTAAACGCTGCAGGCTCGCCTCAAAAGAACGCATCACACCGTCATAGGTGTAATCAAACACCGGCTCAAGCGGAGGTGCATCCGCAAACCCATGGCGAACACTCGCCGTTGAGCTGGCAGGCACCAATACCCGTCCGACTTTTGACGAGATCACCACCGCTTGGGTGAACCCTGTCAGGGCAGTCCCCAACCGCGTTTCACTCAGGCCGAAACCATAATGAGGCGCAGTATCGAAATAGCGGATACCTGCATCAAGAGCAGAGTTCACTGCTGCACTGGCTTCATCGTCGCTTAATGGTTGATAAAGGTTGCCGATGGGCGCAGCGCCGAACCCCAATAGTGAAAGTTCAATTCCGCTAGCCCCTAATGTTCGAAAAGGTAATGCCCGAAAAGATGGGACCCGAAAAGATTTGGACAGGACCACAGAACCTCTTTTTTATAATTAAAATAGGAATTGCCAATAAAAATTATTCTAACTGAACCGCTTTTGAAATCACATATAGTTATTTAGACTTTTTGAAGTAATTTACATCAATCCTCAGAACCTAAAGCCGACTCTTAATATTTAGCGGCATCTGAAACAAAAAAGCCGATCCTGCTGATCGGCTCTCTGGCGCTGCGCTTCCTGAAGTTAGTCGATTAACCCCTGGGAAATTTTTTCAGCACTCTGGATCAAACGTTCCATCACCCGTTCGGGCGACATTGCTTGTGCCTTGATGTGAATAAATGGAATGATCAATACCGCCGCCGCTCCGTGTACCCCGATAATAGGTACACAAAAATCTGTCACACCATCGACAAAATCACTGGCGAGCTGGATGTAGCCCTGGTCAACACCTTTACGTGCACGGGCAAGAAAACGCTCGATACGCTCCAGATCTACGGTAGCAGAAAGGATTGGCAACCAGCCGGCCTGTACATCGGGTGTTGCAAAACCGTATAACAAGGCACCGGAATTAGTGTCAATCAAGCGGCGGCGATAACCTACCCGCACCGAAAAGCCAAGATCCATCGGGCTTTCCTGGCGCGCAACTACCACAATTTGATCACCCGACGGCACCACCAAATGACAGGACTGACCCAATTCACGACTCAATTCCTTCATCACCGGCAGTGACACTTCAAGCAAGGTTTTGGCAGTTCCCTGGGATATCCCCAAGGTAAAGAGTTTATTGGTGAGCATGTAGCCGTCACGGCCGTCGGGCATCTGGGCAATATAGCCGCGATACTCGAGGGCCAACACCATGCGGAACAATTCGCTCACAGAACGCCCCAAGGCGGCAGCCATTTGCGAAGTTGTCATCGGTGAAGAGTTGCGCGCTAACAACTCAAGGATATCCAACCCCTTTTCCAGGGCCGGAGCGCGGTATTTACGTTCGCCTTCGTCTTGTACATCCAAAACGGCGCTATCGAGTTCTTTCGTCATAGTTACTGTCATAGTGCTTTCTCGTTATTAGTATGAGTTCATGAAGCCATTACCTGGCGACATAGGGTCAGGATTTTTTTCTCGCTGGCGGACAGAATTCTACGCACAGCCCTACACCCAAGGCGTTCCACTTTACGTAATTCGATAAAAACGCAAACTTGTACCTATGAAAACGCTTTCAAAGTTGGTTATTTTTTGCTCAACAAGCGCATGATTTACAAGATCCAGCCAATTTTTATAGATGGAGAGTTGAGGATTTGGCGCCAACCGGATGACGGGCCAATCGCTGCCCCACATCAACCGCTCTGGACCAAATAGCGTTACCAGGAATTTAATGTAAGCCTTAAACACTTCCACACCCTGCCCTTTTCCTGCCTCGGTTACCAAACCGGACAATTTGCAATGCACTTGGGGCAGCCGGGCGATTTTTCTCATGGCCTCACACCATTCATCCGCAGGCAGGTCGTTTACAATAATTGCCGGTTTGGCAGCATGGTCAATCACAATCGGCAATGCCGGGTGACGACGGGCGAACTGGTAAAGGTGTTCAAGGTGGCGGGTATAAACCAGTGCATCCAAACTGAGGTGATGGGCTTTCATCGCAGCAATTGCTGGCTCCAGCTCCGCACGTAAAATCCAGGCATCATCAGGCAATGATTGCAACATCGGCCGGATACCGCGAAATTTTGGATGTACAGCCAATCGGGCGATACGCTCGGGCGCTTCGGGAGAAGCCAGATCCACCCACCCGACGACGGCTTTTATCAGATCCGATTGATCAGCCACTCGTAATAAATAATCAGTATCGGCATCGCTGGTCTGGGATTGGACCAATACGGTTCCCGTCACTCCGCACTCACGCGTCAATGGCAACAGGTCTTTTACCTCAAAATCACGGTAAATCGAGGTGAGATCAGCCGTTGGCCATTCACAGTCATTGTTGCCAAGCTGCCAGAGATGCTGGTGAGCGTCGATCATTGATGGTCTCCAGGGTGATCACAGAATCGGGCATAGATAGCAATGAACACAAAACAAACCAACGGCACGATCACAGCAGTATGGATTGAGGCTAGGTCAGATACCAACCCCATTAATGCGGTGAGTATTGCTCCACCAATGATTGCCATTACCAATAACGATGCCCCTGCTTTGGTTTGCTCACCCAACCCTTTGAGGCTCAAGGCAAAAATGGTAGGAAACATCAATGACATGAAAAAGCTGGTAGCGGTAAGGGCCAGCAGCCCACCGTGACCGGGTTGTACAATCGCATAGGCGCACAAAACCACATTAACCACGGCATATACCCACATCAACCATGCCGCACGTACCCTGCTCATCAAAGCGGTGGCGACAAAACGCCCAATCATGAAAATCACCAGTGATGCGAGTAAATAATTAGCGAGGGTTTTCTCGCCTGTACCCGGCACCGCCTCTTGCCCGTAACGGATCAAAAAACTCCAGATACATACCTGCGCCCCCACGTAAAAAAACTGGGCAGCCACACCAAACATAAATGATCCTTTGGCAAACAATTGTTTATAGTCGCTCCAGGAACCAGCCCCTTCATTGCTCGCCGCGCGAGTTGCAACCGCCGGAAACTTCACCAACCACACCAACAAAGCCCACGCCAATACTACAAACCCAAGCACCAGATAAGGGCCTTGAACCGCATGGGATTCGGTTTGATAAAACAACTCCAGCTGCTCCGCACTCATTGCCGCCAATTCCTCCGCCGTTGGCTCGTGTCCCGACAGGATAAATTCGCGGCCAATCAAAATCCCCGCAATACACCCGAACGGGTTGAAGGATTGGGCGAAATTGAGGCGTCGCTCTGCTGTCGCGGGGTCTCCCATAGAAACAATCAACGGGTTGGCCGAGGTCTCCAAAAAGGCCAATCCACTCGCGATCACAAAAAGTGCCCCCAGGAACAAGGTGTATTCGCGCGCGGCAGCGGCGGGATAAAAAAGAAAGGCGCCCACCGCATACAACAACAAACCAAAGACAACGGCAGCCTTGTAACCGTAGCGTTTCATCCACAAAGCCGCCGGGATAGAGAAGACAAAGTAGCCCGTATAAAAAGCGGATTGCACCAGGCCCGCTTTAAAGTCGGAAAGGGTAAACACTTTTTTGAATTGGGTAATCAGGATATCGTTGAGGTTGTTAGCCATACCCCAGAGAAAAAAAAGGCTGATGATTAAAATCAGGGGAAGTAGCACAGGGACAGACTTATTATTGTTCATCGGTTCTCCGGCGAGCATCGGCCAAGCTAGCCGATACTTCGTTATTGTTATTAGTCGGGGGAAACAAACTGGCTCGAAATCCAAGCGCATTTTTATCAATACCATCTTTATAAATGAAAGATGGTTTATACATAAAAGATGCTAACATAAGGTCAAACAAACTATAAAAGCTTTTTAAAGGGCAACAGCTTCATGATCCTCGCCAATATTGACGATTACCGCACCCTCGCACGCAAGCGCCTCCCCCACTTCCTGTTTGAGTATATTGAGGGAGGTTCCTTTAGTGAAACAACCCTGCGCAATAATCAACTGGATTTACAGCAAATTGCCCTGCGCCAGCGAGTGCTGCGCGATATCTCCAGCATAAACACTGAAACGACATTGTTCGGCCAAACTTTTTCCATGCCGCTGGGTTTGTCACCGGTCGGCATTGCTGGTTTGAATGCAAGACGGGGCGAAGTACAGGCAGCACAAGCGGCTGAAGAAGCCGGTATTCCATTTTGCCTGTCCACGGTGTCCGCTTGTTCTATCGATGAAGTGCGGGCAGGCGTGAATAATCCTGTTTGGTTCCAGCTTTACATGATTCGCGACCGCGGCTTTTTACGCGAGATGTTGGCAAGAGCGAAGGCAGCCGGCACGCACACATTACTGTTCACTGTTGACATGCCAGTTCCCGCTACCCGCTATCGTGATATGCGCTCCGGTCTTTCCAGCGGCAGTTTGCTGCAACGTAAAATTACGCGCTTTACCCAAGTGCTCAGCAAACCTCATTGGATTTGGGATGTCGGGCTGAATGGTCGCCCCCACTGCTTGGGCAATATAGTGCCCGTGCTGGGAGAGAAAGCAGGTATCGATGACTTCTGGGCCTGGCTCAGTGCCAACTTTGACCCCACTGTGACCTGGGCTGATATCGACCGCATCCGTGCCGAATGGGATGGTCATTTTATTATCAAAGGCATTCTGGATGCCGATGATGCGCGGCAAGCAAAAAACATCGGGTGCGACGGTTTGATTGTCTCCAACCATGGTGGTCGGCAGTTGGATGGTGCGCTTTCTTCGATCAAAGCGTTGCCACGGATTGCCGATGCGGTGGGTGATGACCTGAGCTTGATTTTGGACTCTGGTGTCCGCTCAGGCCTTGATGTGGTACGTGCGCTAGCACTGGGAGCAAAGATGGTTATGATTGGCCGGCCATGGGTTTACGCATTGGCCGCGCGCCAAAAACGCGGCGTGAAAGAGATCCTGGAGATTTTTGCAAAGGAAATGCGCGTTGCAATGGCTTTGTCTGGCTGCGCGCGCATCGCCGATATCACTCCGGATATGCTGGAAAACCGCTAGTTAAAGGCATAGCGGTTTTCATATCAGTTGGCCGACGACGAATCACCCTGCGCAGAGGCAATCGGTTGGCGTAAGTTGTTAATATCCAACCAGAGCTCCGGGCGATTCAGTGGCGTTTCTTTGGGCAAGGTCGGGTTATCCAGACTGAACACCAATCGCTGCTCCAGATTCGCTTTTTCAAGCACAGCCTTTACCATGGGGTCGTTAAAGAAAATTTTGTCGAAGCTGCCATCGGCAATCGCCCGATTCAAGCCCAACTCCAAATCGGCGGCCAGCTTCTGATTCTGTTTTCCGGTAAACAAATAAAACGGCATGCGGTATACCAGCATGATGCGTTTTTCTACTGCCAGAGGCAGATTCGAATTGGTTTCCAATTCTTGCCAGGGTTCCTGCACACCGCGCGGAAAAGCATCAAATCGCCCGCCATCCACCATGTAAAACAAGCTCTGGTATTTATTAGCGCGCACTACCGTCAAACCGTTACTGGCGAGGATGTCTGAATCCGCCCAGGTTGTGCCTTGGCCAAACGTAAATTGTTTTAAATCCTCGTAGGTTTTTACTCGATCAAACTTTGTTTGGGAGGCAGGATTAATAATAAAAATCCGGTGGCCTAATAAGCCCTTGTAAAGTGGAATCCGCACCGGCAACAACGTATTTTCCATTTCCTGGTTTGTCGCAGCCCATAATAAATCCGAACGTCCAGTCGCCACATCGTCAATATTGCGCGCCTGGGTAACCGTGCTGCTGTCTATCTTTAATTGGTATTGGGTATCGATTTTGCTGAGGGCCAGATTAATCATCTGCATCGCATAACGGCCATTGCCATCGGTGGCTTCATTTACCTTGATAATCGTTTGGGCCTGGGACGCGGATGCCAATAAAACACCAGCCCAAAGGGCCAATAACGGCATGAATTTCATAGAGAGCCTGCATGGTTGATGTTGCGGAAACGTTCCAGCTGCCATGCTGCCAATCCATACATAAAAGTTTAGCATGTAGAAAAATGCGCCATCGACTGAATTTACAAGACGTTACATCTCTAGTATTCGTTATAGCTCGCGAATGAAAAATCACCAACATGACAAACCTTTAGTTATTTAACTACGCAGCAAAACCCGCCTGGTGTGGTCTTAACGAATAGCCAGCCGAATGCGATTTAGCGTTATCATGCCTGCGAACCTTATATATGCGAACCTTATATAAACGCATGGCCATGCCGGCACACAACGTTGTGATGTCGGGAAATGATGCTTGGCCAGAGACATTGAAATCTGGAGTTGTTATGAGTCCATTACGGAATTTTTTACCGCTTGCTTGCTGTATGGGTTTAATTTCCTGCGCGCAAGCTCCACAGTCCGCCCATATCAATCAATCAAACCCTGTTACTGCAACCATCGAAACAAAAACAGAAAACCCGCAGCAGTTAACGAACGCGCAAGGGTCACAATACACACCTATGTTAACGAAAGCGGATTTTGCCGCGTGCATTGTATCTTTCACCGCAAAAGCAAAAGCCGCCGGCATTTCGACAGAAACAATTACCAGTAGCCTGGCAAATGCAAAACTCAATACACAAGTGCTGGAGCTGGATCGTAAACAACCGGAATTCACAACCAGTTTTGCCGATTATTTTAATCGCCGTGTCACAACACAGCGTGTAACCCAGGGTCGCGCCTTATTGGAAAAACATCGCATTTTGTTAACACGTATTGAAAAGGAATACGGAGTACCCGCTCCTTACTTGTTGGCATTTTGGGGGCTGGAAACCAACTATGGCAGCTACTTCGGCAATATTCCGATACTCGATTCGCTGTCTACATTAGCGTGTGATGCACGAAGAAGTAATTTCTTCACCATCGAACTCATGAACGCGTTACGTATTCTCGACGAAGGCGCCATAGCGCCCAATAAAATGATCGGCTCCTGGGCTGGAGCAATGGGGCATGTGCAATTTATGCCATCCTCATTTTTAAAAAATGCGGTGGATTATGATGGCGACAATAAACGTGACTTGTGGAACAGCACACCGGATGCATTGGCTTCCGCTGCAAAATTTTTGCAAAGCCTTGGTTGGCAAACCAATGAGCGCTGGGGGCGCGAAGTTAAATTACCGCAAGGATTTCCATTCCTTGAGGCAGGGTTAAAAAATAGCAAGCCGTTGTCGGAATGGGCACACATGGGAATTCTGCGTGCAGATAATTCCGCTTTGCCAATCACCCCTATCAATGCATCACTGCTGGTTCCATCCGGCCATCAAGGACCGGCATTTTTGGTCTATGACAACTTCAATGTGATTATGCGTTGGAACCGCTCTGAATTTTACGCCATTGCAGTTGGCCAATTGGCCGATCAAATTGACGGTGGAGGAAAACTGCTACAGCCACCGCCAGACAATGTACCGCGCTTGCATCGCGATCAGGTTTTTGCGCTGCAAGCACAACTCAATAACAAAGGTTTTAATACCGGTACGCCAGATGGAATTCTTGGCCCGGGCACACGTCGTGCAATCAGCGAATTTCAACACCAGCAAGGCATGGTGGCGGATGGATTTCCCGGCAAAGAAGTGCTCGCATTATTGGGGATAAAGGCGTCACATCAATAAAAGTTTTTACAACAGCAATTTCAAAATTGATTAACCGAAGGAGAAAACACATGAGCTATATCGATTGTTATCTCGTACCGGTTCCGCGCGAAAATCGCGCGGCCTACGAAAAGCTTGCAACTATTTCTGCTGAAGTGTTGAAGGAACAAGGCGCACTGCGTGTTATTGAATGCTGGCAGGATGAAAGCGGCCCCGAGGCGTCCACTTATCACGGCGACACGGCGCGTCAGGAATCCAGCAGCTATAACACCTTTGTGCACGCCGCCGGTGCTAACCAAACGGAAACCGTTGTGATCTCTTATGTTGAGTGGAAAGATAAAGCTGCCCGCGATGCGGGTATGGAAAAAATGACCAGCGATCCGCGTATGCAGTTTCAAGATTTACCACCCGCATTTGATGGCAAGCGTTTGATAGCCGGTGGCTTTATACCGATGCTGGATTCCGCCGCAAAAAAATAATCCATCTCCAAAAAAAGATCGAGACCAATATGATCAGCTGCAACCAACACGACTATATCGAAATTGTTTGCATGTACCATTACCCGATTAAGCTCACACTGAGATCCGGTGAAATTATTGAGGGAGTTGCGCAGGATACCGAGCACAATGAACAGCGGGAGGAATGCATAAAAATCAAAAGCAAGAACAATAATCTACAGTTGATTGTTTTAAAAGAACTGACATCGTTAGAAGTATGTGTGGAAAATCCGCACTTCCAGCACTTGGTTTTTTAAGCAAGTGTTATGCTGTGCTGACACATAATCTTATTTAAATAATTTCTATTTAAATATTTCCTACTTATATTTCCTCTTCAAATCATTTTCATTGACGTAGATCCCGGCTAGCTTGAATAAAAAATAAAAACCACAAAAGCCGTCATCCTGCAAGCAGGCGATGCTCATTGCGCAATTCGCGCCACAACCCGAGTGCAATGATCAGAGCACCCGTAAGAACAATCGAATACACCATCATCACATAGGAATAAGGTGCAACATTATTCCAAGGGCGAGCAATGCCCAAATAACACGAGTAAAGCCAGGAAACGAGTGAGACTACCGCCGTCACCAACACCACCAATTGCGCTGTGCGGCTCGCACCGATAAATCCGCGCACAGAGGTCAGCACATTGAAACTGTAGTAGTGCAGCAATAATCCGTTCAGGGTCAGTATGCTGACTACCGTATATTTTCCCCAGAGTTTTTGATTCTGCAAATAAGCGGGGTTGTCCAGATACCCGATAACCACAATCGCCAATCCTGAAACCCACAGCACCACCAATGCCAATGTAACCAGACCGGAATTACGCTGGAGGTTTGCTATCGCATCAGCATCCATTGCTCCACCGCGCCATTTAGCCAATGCAATGTCCTGAATCAGTAAAACGCCAATCGCGAGACAGGCCGCGATGAGATGAATGTAAACCAGAAGTGTTTTTAACATGTGCAGATTCCCCTATCGTTATTATTAAGCTGACGCATTATCTGTGGCAGTGACGGGGAACTTTTTGATCTAGCGCAATAAAACCGGTGATTATGGTTAATGCAACCGGACCAATAACGCAAAAAGCCCGCTTGTCTCACAACAAGCGGGCTTTTTGTTAACGTACAGCGAAATTATTTCGCTAATTTCACCGCGGCAGTTTTCCCCGCATAATCGATGGTTTCTTGTGGAGTCGCGTCAAAATTCGCCGCGTCTTTTGAGGCACCAGTAATGAAGCGAACGCTGATTTTGCGTTGCTCTGCCATGCCAGTGAATCTACCAACGCGATCACCAATGGTTACCGTACCGCTGGCATCATCGTAACTCACTGGAATACGTGACCACTCACCTTGTTCATATTTCACCGAGCGACCATCATCTTCATAAATGTCGAAGCTGCCGTTAGCGCCGGTGTAAATATTCAGCGTGAGCGGTGCATTCAAACCTTCATCGGTGTGCTGGATCAACGGACCTGTTGGCACAATTGAGCCTGCTTTTACAAACAGCGGCATTTGTGACAGTGGCGCATCGGCTTTGATGGTTTGACCACCGGCAGTTTTTTCACCGGTGTAGAAATTGTACCAATCTGCACCTGCTGGCAAATACACATCGCGCGCGCGCGCTTTGTTTTCGTAAACAGGGTTGACCAAAAACGCCGGGCCAAACATAAATTGGGTGTTGATGTTCCAACCCGCTTTATCTGCCGGGAAATCCATGACCAATGGACGCATGATGGTGCCATCTTTGTGATAGGTATCACCCGCCAAGGTATAGATGTAAGGCATCAAGCGATAACGCAATTTGATGTAGGATTCGAGCGTGTTGTATACCTCGGTGCCTTCATCAGCCAAGCTGAAAATTTCACGATACGGAAATTGTCCATGCGAACGGAACAACGGCACAAAGGCGCCAAACTGGAACCAACGCACGTTCAACTCTTGCCAATCAGCAACCAATTCCGGTTTCAAGTCGTGAATATTTAATGCAGGGCCGCCGTTCTTACTGCCCCAGCGGTATTTATCTTCCGGTGTAAAACCGCCGATATCAAACGACCAGTTAGGCATACCGGCAATACCTGTACTCACACCGGCTGCCACTTGTTCACGCAAGTTATCCCAATCCGAAGAAGTATCACCACTCCAGATTGCAGCGCCGGTGCGTTGAATGCCGCCGAATCCTGAACGGGTCAAAATAAATGAACGTTTTTCCGGATCAGTTTTGCGTTCACCTTCATAAACCGCTGTCGCATTTGGAATTGCGTAAGAGTTGAAATATTCCGCACCAGAACCTACACCACCTTCGCGACTCATTAACTCTTTGCGCTTGGTGAATGTCAGGTTGGAATGGATGTCCGGCTCAGCCGCATCCAGCCACCAGGCATCAAACCCTTTGGAATTTAATTTTTCATTAATTTGTTTCCAGAAAATTTCCTGTGACTCTTTCGGGTAAGGATCGTAAAACGCATTAGGGTAGCCCTTGCCAATCCAGTCGAGGTTACCCTCTTCCAGATTTTTATTAAACATATAACCTTTCGCGTTCAACTCTTTGTAGTTGTCAGTCGTTGGATAAAATTTTGGCCACACGGAAATCATAATATTTCCGTTCATCGCATGAATTTTATCGTTCATGGCTTTGGGATCAGGGAAGAATTTTTTATCGAAATCATGGCTGCCCCAGGCATCTTCCGGCCAGTAAGACCAATCGAGCACAATATTGTCGATAGGAATTTTTCTATCGCGATAGTATTTAAATGTATTCACGATTTCATCTTGCGACTTATAACGTTCGCGACTTTGCCAGAATCCGTAAACCCATTTTGGCAACATCACCGCTTTACCCGTCAATTCGCGGTAACCGGCAACGACTTCATCTTTGTTATTACCTGCAACAAAGTAGTAATCAATTGCTTTACCCGTATCGGATGTCAGCGATAATTGTTGTTGCTCTTCTACCGGCAATGGGTCCAGGTGTGTCAAACGGAAGAAACCACCGCTCACTGTCCAATCGACCTTGACCGATTTTTTCTCGCCCGCGTTCATGTTCATTTTGTAAGTGTGGTACCAGGGGTTCCAGTTCAAACGCCAGCGATCCAGCGCGATTTGCCCATCCACATACAATTTCGCGTAACCCGAGTTATACATTTTGAAATGGTGTGTGCCTGATTCATCCGACTGGATTGCACCTTCCCATTCGATACGTAAATTTTTTGCATCTTTCACTTCTTCCGGGAATGGAAACTCACGGACAGTGTTATCGCTATAAAATTGATAATTCAGATCTGCCTCAACTCGGGTTAACAACAGCTTATCGCCGTCGTAATAACGTGCAGTTAAACCGCCTTCTTTGCCTTCCGCATCAAATAATTTTAATGATGCATTTAATGGTTGGGTTTCTCGCGGATCGCCAAAACGCGTTACAGAGTTGTTATCCCACAGCACGCCATAATTACGGCTGGACACAACGTACGGAACTGAAATAACGAGGTTGTAAGTGGTTAATTCAACATTCTCGCCTGCGTAGTTGACTTGTCCATTTTGATGCTGACCCAAGCCGAAGAAACCTTCATCAGTACCACGGTTGAATTGCTGGCGAATGGCAAATGAATCTGCATCCGGTTTAATGGGATCAGCAGTAACGGTGTCAAATGAGCCGCGCCCTTCTTCCTGCAACAACAAATTACCTTTCGCATCGCGGAAACTCACAGTGCCATCTACCAAAGAAACTTCGGCGCTGACTTGCGATGTTTTTAATACCAGTTTGTCGCCCGCCTGGTGGGCAGTGAACGGAATATTCGTTGCCGGTTTGGCCACCACCTGAATTGATTCGGGAATTACGCCGAAATCAGTACCCGGTAACGCAGTCACACGGATAATTTTTTCGTTAATCACTTGCAAGCGAACTTTTTTCACTTGGCCTTCCGGCAGCGTTAACACAACACCGTCAGCCGTTTTTTCTACTTGCGCCAGGTTTTTAACCTGCTCCACAGACGTCTGGCTTGATGATGTTGATTCACTGCCAGATTGTTTTGAACACGCTTGCAACAGAACGACAGAAGCCATTCCGATAACACAATTCGTGATCACGGCTTTTTTGGAAAGCCCTCTTAGTGCAGATAGCATGTTTGAGTCCTCATTCTGCGTTTTTAAATTTAATTACTTCAGCGGAAATATTTTTAATTGACTTCGTAAGTCGCCATTTTAATTCGCAACAAAATCGGGCGAGTGGGAAAATTCAAACCCCAATCGGTTTGATCTCCATTCCATACCCGGTGCATTATCCAATTACCGTTTTCGTAGTGACCCTCTTCAACGCGCACGATCATGTATTTTTTATCAGCAATTTCTTTGGAGGGTTTTAATTCCACCCGCGCTTTGTAGCCAGTAACCAGATATTCGTCTTCACTTAACTGCGCAATCAATGCACCACCGGATGAAGGCGTATTACCTTTGGGTGGTTCAATCCAGAACATCGGGCGGCCATACGTCACTTCGGCATCCCAACGCCCCAAATCCACCTGTTGGGTCAACGCAGCAGCACGATCTTTAACATGTTTTTCTTTCTCTTCGGGCGTCGTTTCTGCATTCCAGATTTTTTGTGGCTCGTCGGTGGTATCCAGCGGCTCAGCAACACCCCATACATTACTTTCATAACTCAACTTTGCCCATTCACGCATCATGGGAGAAACCATGCGATAAACCTGCGCAAAATTTTCGATGGTCTCGTCGTTATAGTCTTTTGCGCCCAGTGGATAATTGGTGTAGGGAGTATCATCCATTCCAAAAGGGGAAAAACCGATACCGCCGTGCCCAAGTGTTGGGAAAAAATAACGTGCATAGGGTTGTGCACTACCAATTTCAGCAACAAATAATGCATTGTCGGGGCGCGCATAAAGCTCCAAGACTTTCGTTGCCGTTTTGTAATCGCGGAAATAAATATCCGGTGCAATTAAATCAATATTGGGCGCAGCCGCTTTCCAAATGTGTAATACGTTATCGGTTCCACCACCACTGGAATACTGCCCAGGCAATCCTGGGTTGAATGGATTCCGTAGCGCCACATTGACATACATCGGTAGATTTTTTATTGCTTTACCGGCGGCAGTAATTTCATCGCAATACTTGGCAATGTAATACGCGTGGAAAAATTCATCTGCATCTTTACCAAATACTTGCGGCCAGGTACCGGATTTTAATTTCAGTTTGGTAATCAACTCATTTGGCACGGGGGCGTTAAACACTGCTTGCGCTGTTGCAGAAAAATCGCGGACGCTGCCATAAGTACCCACTTCGTTTTGCACCTGCACCATAATCACCGTGTGCTCTTTGTCGCGCTTGGCTAAATATTTCATTAACTCAACAAAGGCTTTTTTATCCGCTTCGAGTGTGTTTTTTCCAAAGGGCGACATTGAATTAAGTGTATCGCCATCTTTTTTAACTACGCGAGGAAAACGTTTGTTATCCAGCTTCATCCAGGCAGGCGCATAATGCGGTGCATTGTTTTTCCAGGTGGCAAACCAAAGCAATACCAGTTTTGCATCGTTCTCACGCGCTTCTTTTAACAAAACATCCAAATAAGAGAAATCAAACTTTCCCTCTTCAGGTTCAATTTGCTCCCAGGCAACTGGAATGCTCAACGTATTCGCGCCCATTTTTTTAAACGAAGGCCATACATCTTTCAGTGCTGCCGGGTAATTGCTGGAATTATTCGTTTGCGATCCGAGCATGATAAACGGTGCACCATCCACCATCAGTGCATGCTTGCCATTCTTACTCACGAGCTTCGGTAATTCTGCCGCCTGAAGTGAGGCAGCCAACAACGCTGCGCCAGAGACTAATCCCAACCAGCGAACAGATGATTTAAAAAAAGAGGTGTTGGACATAATTAACAATCCGAATAATTTCTCGTTATTTTTTATAGGTGAACAATGCCAAAGCACGAAATGTTGGTTTAAAAAAGAGGCTTATTATCATATAAACCATAAGAAATTGCCTTGTATACATGGCAAAAATAGCCGGTTTTACCCTTGTTTACATAGTCGTCATTGAGCGTAGCTAATATTCAGAAAATAAAAAAACCTTGCTCCTTACGGAACAAGGTTTTAAATGCGTCACCTATTAAAACTTGGCGCGCAGACCAATCGCAAAACGGGCATCTTGTGCATAAGAGTATGCAACATGATCGCCGGCTCCGTTTTGATCGATGATACCGACGGTTTTTTCTTTCAGCAGGTTGGTTGCTTCTGCGGTAACGGTATAGTTATCGAGGAAAGTGTAACTGACGGAAGCATCCAGCTGGCCGTAGTCGTCGTTATAAACTGGCAGACGAGCCTTACCACTGGTGCCAAAGTTGAAATCCGGATCAAACCCGTTACCGCCCCACGTAATCAGGTACTCACTACGCCATGTGTAAGCCAACCGCGCCGAGAAGCCATCGCGCTCATACATACCCACGATGTTGTAAGCATTTTCGGAGAGCTGCTCAAGCGGCATTTGCCCATAACGCGAGCGATCCGTATCCACAGGGGTTACACCATCAGGATTAGCAGGATTTTTCGCCTTACTATCAATGTATGTGTAACTGGCTTGAATGCCCAGACCATCAAAAGGTGCCGGTAAGGAATCAAAGAATTTGCTCACTCCAATTTCGGCCCCCGTGATTTCGCCTGAGCCAACATTTTTCAGCACGGTAGTATTAACCGGAACGACAACACCATTTGGATTTGACAAGTCATACACAACATTTTCACGACGGAAGAGGTCATCTATTTCTTTGCGGAACACTGCAGCGTGCGCCATACCACCATTATCATCGAAGTACCACTCAGCAGAAATATCAAATTGCGTAGCCTCCATAGGTTTTAGATCAGGGTTACTAAACTGATCTTGCGCGAACTTCACATCGTCGGTGGTTGCGACATTATTTACACCGTCTTTTTTGCTATTCGTAATAATACGTTTCGCTTGAAGTTCTGAGAAACTCGGAGACCAAATCGATTGCGAGGCGGCAAAACGAATAAAGATATCATCCGTTGCTTTTACTCTGAGATTCAAACTGGGTAGGACATAACTGCGGCTATGCTGAACGCGATATGGACTGGAGTCTTTTGCAAAACCCACTCCCGGTGGAGCATCCAGATTATTCCAACCCTCATAACCATCCGCTTGGTTGTCTACTTCAATCACGCGCACACCAATGTTACCGTCAACTGGCATTGCCAAATCTTCGAAACCAAAATTTGCCATTAAATAGGCTGCGAAATTGGTTTCACTTTGTTGATTGCGATATTCTGGAGATGTCAGACGATTTGTATCTGGATAAATCGAGTCACAAATCCAAGGTTGATAAATAGCGCAGGTTGTTGCGCGATCACCATTAATGGCAGCAGTAGTAGCTGCAAAACTTTTCACAGCGTCCGCTGAGTACAAATAACCTGCAGCCGGTACAGCAACATCGCCCCGCTGGAAGTCATCGAAGGAATAGAGATTTAAGTATTTTGATGCTTCGTCCGCGGTAACTTTCGGCAAAGTATTCTTGTCGTAATTGCTCCAATCCAACTTGGTGTACCAGGTCGCATATCGTGTGTTCCAATCGTACTCCGTATTAATATTGTCAGCCGACTTGTCCGAATAACGAACACCAGCCTTTACTGATTTAATAACGGAATCATCAAAACTATATTCAGCGTCGAATCGCGCTGTTTTCGCCTCAGCATCATTTCGTTCGAAGTGAGTCATTTCCTGACCCAGGCTGTAATTGGAAAAGTCAGCCATATACTCGGGATCAAGTAAAACAGATGGAGTCTTTGTGCCTATGCCATCCATATAGGCCGCTTCCGGAATTACTTTTAAACCCAACGTAAAATCATCTGAAGTCGCTTCCGCTTTTACATATTGAAAATCCGCCGAAAACTTCCAGTGATCATCGGGGCTCCACTTAATGCCAGACGAGTAATCCGTTGTTTCTGATACGTTGTTTGCCCAACGGGTGCTAGTGCCAAAATCCAGGCCCCATTGCGTTGGATTGGAAACTGTTACTGTGCCTGATTGTAATGCGCCGTTAGCATCGTAAACCCAATCATCATCTGCCGTTGGAAACAACGCTTGATCGCCGTTCGCCCCCTCAAGGAAAAAAGCATTCTCATCGTAAGTCGTATCGTGTTTGCTTTGGAATGCGGTGAAGTACAACTCGGTTGCATCATTCGGCGCCCATTGCAAGGCGAGGTAACCACCCTCGCGGGTACTTTCATAATCGTTGCGACGCCAATCAACACCTTTTGAAACCCATACGTCATCGCCGTTAATTGTGCGAGGCAAAAATGCGCGGGTATAAACCTGATCTGAGCGGCTGGATAAATCGGAAGTAGAAGCATTAACTAAAACACCGAACTCACCAACGCTGGTGTCCCAACGATTGCTGTACAAACCGGAATATTCGCCATTGGACTCTTTTATTTGATCGCCGTAGTTGCCCTTTACCGACAGGCTTACCAATTGACCATCGGAATCAAACGGCATACGGGTACGCAAATTTACCGTGCCGCCAAGCCCACCCTCAATCATATCGGCTGAAGGACTTTTGTAGGTATCAACGGCGTACATCAATTCCGCCGGTACGTCTTCAAAACTTAAACCACGACCACCAGCAGCAGAAAATACATCACGACCATTTAGTTCAGAGCGAACTTGCGACAATCCGCGCACTGCCACACCGCTACCTTCCGCAGCCGGGTGTTCAGCATCATTGTTGGTGTAACGCCCCACAGTTACACCGGGCACACGTTGCAACGCCTCAGTCACACTGCGATCCGGTAACTTACCGATATCTTCAGCAACAATTGAATCTACTACAACGCTGGAATTCTTTTTAATATCTTGAGCAGATTGAATACTCGCGCGTTGACCACTTACCAATACTTCTTCTACCTGGCTATCTGCAGTGCCTTGTGCGAATACCGGTGCAACAGCGCCTGCAACGCCAACGGCTAGTGACAAACTTGATGCAAATTTTATGTAGGTCGGTAATTTCTTTTTCAAGAAATGTTTATTTTTCGTTGTCATGACTTTTCTCCAGTTAATATTATTTTTTGACTACCCCGTAAGCTATCTCTCGCTGTTGGTTAAGAGATAAGTGCTTCCTCCTTGTGCGGTAAATATTCCCGTATTGCCCTCGGCTTTTAATTCAAGGGAGGTTCCGCGTGCAGCATCCGTTAACGAATATCCCATTAAAGAATGCAGGCTTCTCAGCTGTATTGTGGTTGTGTATTGAGAATAAATTTTTACTTCTGTTATTGATCGGTTACGCCATTTCATATCCAGCGTTACGCCGCCACGCGCGCGCAGGCCGGTTATTGAACCCGAACTCCATGCATCCGGCAGCGCAGGTAATAAATGCAACCCATCGTTGTGGCTTTGCAGGAGCATCTCCGCAACACCTGCTGTCGCGCCAAAATTGCCATCAATCTGGAACGGTGGGTGGTTGTCCCACAAATTACTCAGGGTGCTGCGCTGCAATTGCTCGCCTAACACTTTGTGCGCGCGGTTTCCATCCTGCGCGCGTGCCCACATATTCACCTTCCAGGCCTGGGACCAACCTGTGCCGCCATCACCGCGCGCATTCAACGTTTTACGAACTGCGTTTAATAATTCCGGAGAACGGTTAACATTAATTTGTCTTCCCGGGTGTAATGCAAAGAGGTGGGAAATATGGCGGTGATCATTTTTGGGGTCGTCAATATCTTCCTTCCATTCTTGCAATTGCCCCCATGAACCTATTCGCAATCCTTCATCAAAGTGTTTTAATTTGGCTTCGAGTTTTTGTTGAAATTTTTCGTCCCCTAACAAGCTTGCTGCTTCATGGGTGTTACGCAATAAATCAAAAACAATTTGCTGCGACATGGCAGCACCGTTGGTGAATTGCCCCTGTTCGGGGGAGAAGCTGGGCGAGACAATCCATTTTCCATCGCGAGGATCTTTTATTAAAAAATCCAGCCAAAATTCCGCTGCACTTTTCATTAAGGGATATCCGCGCTTCTGTAGAAAATCTTTATCGCCGGAAAACAGATAATGTTCGTAGTAATGTTGCGCTAACCATGCACTCGCTTCTGGCTGCCAAAATGCGGTGGGCCATTCAATGACGCCGGTGAACCCCCAAATGTTGGTGTTGAGAAATAATGTCCATCCATTATTTACACCGGCAACACGTTTCGCTGATATTTTTCCTGGTTCAACAAGGCTATCTACAAAATCAAAATAAGGAATCATCAATTCAGGCATATTGGTGGTTTCTGCCAACCAATAATTCATCTGCAAATTAATATTTACGTGGTAATCGTCGTTCCAGGGTGGAGTGATAGAGTTATTCCATACGCCTTGCAAATTGGCAGGCAATGAACCTGCACGTGAAGATGCAATTAATAAATAGCGCCCGAATTGGAAATAAGTGGCTTCCAATGTTCGATCCAGTATTGCTTCACCTTTTTTATAATTGGCAAGTAACGCAGGAGTAGTTCCAGAAAACGCTCGCTGCCCAATATCCAAACGGACGCGATTAAAAATATTGTGGTAATCCTTCCGATGTGCTGTTTGCAATTGGGAAAAACTTTTTTTACTGGCCACATCCATTTGTTGCTTCAGTTTTCCATGCGGGTGCACCGTGCGATAGCGAGGATATTTCTGCGCGTAGTCGGTGCCAGCGTTCAACAAAACAACCAAACTATCTGCGTTGCTAACGCGGATTTGGTTATCAACCACATCGAGCATCCCACCTTGGTTCAGGAACTGGATTTGCGTTTCGTACTGCAATCCGTTGCTATTTAATTTACCGGACGCAATCAACCGACCCTGTTCAATGCGGGTAGCAATGCTACGGTTTCCCGGCACCGATAATGTTGCCGTTAACGAAATTTTTCCGGGTTGGCTCGCTGACAGTTTTATCGCAATAACACCGTCCGGATAACTGGCCAGATATTCGCGCTTGTAATCAATTCCATCCTGGGTGTAACTCACGTCCACTTGCGCATTATCCAATGATAAGACGCGCTGGTAATTGCTGACACCGCTGTCATTTCCAGCAAAAACCAAATGCAAATCGCCAAAATTTTGATAATCACCGTAAGCGGTAATTTTTCGCCCCAGCAATTTTGCCGCAGCCTCGGGTGTGATAGAGCCTTGCCTGGCGATAGTTTCTTGTGCCTGTTTTAGCGCAGCAGTCCGGGGTTGTTCCGGCCAGCCAAAATCATAACCGTCAGCACCTGGCCCGCCGGTCCATAAGGTTTTCTCATTGAACTGAATTTGATCGCTACCAATGCCACCGCTAATGACCGCTCCCAGAGCCCCATTTCCAATCGGCAACCCCTCTTTCTCCCAGTCAACTGCCGGACGATCAAAACGGATAACAGATTCGGTGTCGGTAGGTGCCCCCCCCAATGAGTGCCCACCAAACCCCATCAGGCAGATGCATAGGGTGCCAGTTAAAAAGCGACGTACAGGTCTACTACGGAAGAAATGGGCCATAAAATGTCACAATTTTTAATATGGTATATATGACTATTTGATGGATGGTAAGCGAATGTTTTTATTCGTGCAACAATTATCATACGTGATAATTGTTGCAGCGATTTAGGTGCTACTAAAGGAAACAGGCGTCTATTGCAAACAGGAAATGACCTGATTTAAAACCTCAAAAATATCAGGCACTAACATCAGTTATTAACAGTAAGAAGGAATTCCTCATGGCTGCTGGCAATGTCACAGCCTTTAAGGATCGCTGATTTCATTTTTTCCATCAGCATTTGAACTCGTGCACTATTTTCAGATAACGCTAGCCCAACGGGATCAACATCAAAACCACTGTACATACTGACCCAACTCTCTTCCTTAAACGATTCTTGCTCCAACATTTGGATATTGCCGGAAGACCTGAAAGTTTCCAGTTTCCCTGCGAGGGTCGCCGGAATATCCATGTTCCGAACGTGATTCCAATAAGCGCCGGAACGCCCATTTAATTTGTAATGAAGGATGATGAAATCGCGAATACGCTCATATTCCAGGCGATTAAGGCGGTTGGCCTCATCAACCAGCTTTTCATCCAGAACGAGATTCACTAAAAAGGCAGCCATCTTTGAAATGCCGGTTTGGATGAGCGAGATACTGGTCGATTCCAGAGGTTCGAGGAATCCACTTGAAAGACCTATGGCCACACAGTTTTTGCGCCAAAAATCCTTGCGCATGCCGGTGGTAAAGCGGATCAAGCGCGGCTCGGTCACCAACTCACCACGCAGATTACCTATCAGCTCCTCCCGTGCCTGATCATGGTCGATGAACTGGCTTGAATATACGTAGCCATTGCCCACCCTGTGCTGCAATGGAATATGCCATTGCCATCCAGACGAGCGAGCCGAAGAACGGGTAAATGGGTCCGGTGACACAACACTTTTTGTTTGCACCGCCAAGGCACTATCGCTCAGCAACCAGTGGCTCCAATCCTCAAACTCCACCCCCAGGGTTTTGCTAATCAACAGCGCCGGCATACCGGTGCAATCGATAAAGAGATCAGCCTCTAACAGCTCACCAGACTCCATTTGTACCGATTGAATAAAGCCATTTTCCTTATCTACATTGATTTGGTTAACTTTTCCCTCAACGCGTATTACGCCAAGCTTTTCGGCAAACTGGCGTAGATATTTTGCAAACAGGGATGCATCAAAATGATAAGCATAGTTGTACCAGGCCAGGCGGCTATTCTCATCAAAGCTTGGCTGTGCAAACTTGCCCCGCCGGGCTAATTGTGTACACAGACAAAAACTCTCCAACCCCTCTGAATAACCTTGCCGTCTGGCAGACCACCATGTTTGGTAAAAGGGTCGATCCTCAATTTGCACCCCATAACTGGCAAAGGGGTGGAAAAAATGTTTGTCAGGTTTAACCCACCCCTCAAACTCTATCCCCAATTTGAATGTGGCATTCGTGGCCTTAATGAATTCTGTTTCATTAATCCCAAGATCCCGCATAAATTGATGAATACCGGGTACTGTGGCTTCACCCACACCAATCGTTCCAATTTGATCAGACTCTACCAACATGACATCTATGCCCATTTTGGAAATCCAGCGGGAGAGATATGCGGCAGTCATCCATCCGGCAGTACCACCACCGACGATGAGTATTTTTTTTATTGGTTTTTTCACTAACACTCTCCGACAAAATTAGCTGGATACTACTGACGCAAAAAGTATCATTAATCACATATTATCGCCAAGCAAGATCAGCGGAGCAGGAGCCAAACCTTGCTTCACTGGCATATCTGTTGCTGTACAGACTGCTAATTATTTGAGCAATGGGTACAAGAGTCGTATTGCAGTGAACGCAGCGTCTCTCTGTTGATTGGAGTACCGCGACGAATGGCAGTAAGCACCATTAATTCACACAAGACCCCTTCCAGTGCACCATCTCGTGGCAACACGACAGGGCAATTTGCACACTTCTGCGACCTTTACCACCAGCGACTGGATGCATTGACACTTGCGAAGCAGCTTATTCACATGATCAAAGCAGTGCAGCGACACCGTGGCATGACGATGGGTATGTTGGGGGGAAACCAGCAGTTCCGTGATGAACTCGGCCATTTGCAAGTCCAGTTGGAACGTCGGTTACGCTTGTTGCAGGCTTTTTCGTCGCGCTCTATCAACCTATTAAGCCCACGTGATCAGGAAAACCTGAGTAACGCCTGGTTGACCATCAGCCGAAACTGGCAGGAAGACTCCGTCATTGATAATTATGAGCTGCATTGCCATTTGATTGAACAGTTGTTAAGTATGGTAGGTGCACTCGGCAAGCAGCTGGAGCAACCCACATCGCAATCCATGCCGGACATACAGGAAACGACAATCATCCATGCCGATGAAACACTGTATCCGAACCGCTTCAAATATCTGGAGGTTTTGCATTTCGCTACGCGCCTGATGCCCGCCGTTGCCGAACAAATAGGCCGGATTCGCGCGTTAGCCACTTACGCCGCCGCCCTGGGTTATTGTGATAAGGACTTTGCCGGCAAGCTTCGCTACGTTATCCAATGCACTCGGGTGAACAATGAAAAGCTCCGTCACCAAACCAAACGATTGGAAGGCTTGCTGGATGATGACTTGAGCTTGCTCGGCCAACTGAAAAGTTATGAGATCAAACTGGAGTTTTTGTTGTCCATGGTTGAGGCCGATGTAGTCAACCCGCACCAAATCAATGCCGACAGTAACCGATTGTTCAACCTGGCAACCGATGTTATCGATGTGTATTTGAAAGTTGTTGACGACGGAGTACAACTGTTGACCCAATGGCATGAGCAAGACATTGAAGTCTGGGTGCAATCCTACTGATTGTCGTTTGTGATCCATCACACTTGTTGCTCACTGGTCGTCACCTACAATGGCAAGCAATGTTTACGGATCATAAGGAACAATTACGATGCACTATTTTTGGCCCCTTGGTTTACTGATCCTTCCGGCACTTCCCTTTTCAACATTGACCCTCGCACAATCACCGGCAACGGAAGAATTTGTTTCCAACGCGGAGCTGACTCCGGAAGCTATGAACGTCTGCTTGCAAGCCTCGGTGGTCAGCGCGGCAGAAACCATGACGATTCGACAGCTCAAAGAAGCCTGCCAAATGCTGCATAACCAGCAGAAAGACGAAGAACAGCAAGCAGACATTATCGAAACATCACCCGCTGTGGCCGAAGTACGCGAAACACCTTTGCTAAAAAAACGCATGACGATGGAAGCTCTCAATCGCTCCAACCGTTTTATGCTCACCCCACACAAGCGTAATTATTTTTTCCCGGTTAGTTACACTCGCCATCCGAATGAAGTTCCCTATCGAAATAATAATTCCGAATCGTTAAGCGTCCTTAGTAAAACTGAAGCCGAATTCCAGCTCAGCATTAAAATCCTGATTCACGAAGATGTGTTTGGTGATAATGGCCATCTTTATTTGGGCTACACCAACCACTCGCTCTGGCAGGTGTACAACGATACTGACTCTGCTCCCTTTCGTGAAACGGACCATCAGCCGGAATTTATATTGAGCTTCACCAACGATTGGGAAATCTGGGGATTTCAAAACCGTATCAACGAGTTTTCGTTAAACCATCAATCCAATGGATTGGGCGGTGCACTATCACGCAGCTGGAACCGGATCATGTTCAATACCGTATTTGAGCGCGGTAATTTTGCCTTCGCGCTATCACCCTGGTATCGCATTCCGGAACCCGAGCAGGAATACCCGGGTGATCCGCATGGAGATGACAATCCGGATATAGGCCATTACATGGGTAATTTTGAATTCAACACCGCCTATCAACATCGCGAACATATTTTTAATGCGATGGTGCGTAACAATTTAGATAGCGATAATAAAGGCGCGGTAGAACTGGGGTGGAGTTTTCCACTCAGTTCAAATTTGCGAGGACAACTGAAATACTTTAAAGGTTATGGTCACAGCTTGATTGACTACAACACCGATATGGAAATTTTTGCGCTGGGAGTTGTATTTACCGACTTATTTTAGGCAGGCTTAAAAAGCTTCGCCCAACCTGCCTATCAACTCACGAATGGACTCGGATGACTGGGGTGAAATATCGATAATTGAAAACCCGATCCAACGCTTGCCCGATAAATCGGCGTCACGTGTCCACAGGCAATCAACTCCCAACTGGATAACCGTTTGTCCATTTACGGGTTCTGGCACGTGCAAATCCAGGGTGTAGAGTCGATCTTCCTCAAGCGCAACATCACCAACGATCATCAGCCCTTGCGCGTGAATATTCACCAAACGCCCAATATATAAATCACGCAGATTATCGTACACATCCACATCGCCATTAATCGTGTGGCGTTCCAATTCCCTGTCGTGTTCACGCGAACAATTGTGGGTCATGTTTAGCTCCCGGCTTTGAGAGTATCTGCACGCTCATTAAGTGTTTGATAGATATTTTCCAACGCTCGTTCGAAGAAAGGTTTGGAGCTGCCCGCAATAACTTTTGCACGCCCTGCCAACATATCCCGCGCCAATTGCACACCAGCCTCCAGGGACACTTTACGCCCTTGTTGGTCTACCAACATATAGTGCTGGGTCTTTTTGTTGTACCAAGCCACTTTCAGGCGTTTACCGCCTTCAAACTCAAACCAGGTACCAAATTCCACCATCTTCAAACTATCAACAAGCTTAGCCTCTTCAGGCGATATTGGCTGGGATTGTTCAACGGCATGACCGGCTTTTTCAGCAGCGAGGCTTTCGAGCTTGGTACGCATTGGCGCCGGCGCTGGTTCTGCTTTACGACTCAACAATGCCATGCGCTGTAACGAGACTACCGCATCAAGTAATTTGCGCCCTTTGGATTGCTCATAGCCAATCGTTTCAAAACCACGACCAAGAACGCGTATCAAGTCATCTTGCATTTCCATTTGCTTCACTTTATCGGCTTGCTTGGTTTTTGGTTCCAATGTCCATAACAAATCATCAATTACCTGCAAGGCACGAGTCCAGCTTTCGGATTTTTCACCGTAACGCAACAAAATAAATGATAGAAAATCTGACCAGGGCTGAAGCAACAACAACAATATTGCCGACGGCATTTCACGATTGTCGGTACGGTTACGCACTTCTGTATTCACTTGAATTTTTGCTTCACGCAGTTTTTCTTCACCCTGCGCTTTTTCCAGGGCGCGACGCTCCATCAATTCCTGTCGACGCGCAACATTGTGCGTATAGGCATTAAATTCAATTAATGACTCGGCAAATATCCGCACATCATTCTTAAATTCCTGCAGCAACCGGAATACAGTTGTTTTGATTTTGGTAAAAATGTCGTACTGATCACTACCGTCATTACTGACCCAACGCACCCCCGCTTCTGCCAGGCTATTTAACAAGACACGTGCCGGATGTTCCGGTTGTTCAAAAAAATTCTTATCAATAAATGCAATTTTCAGGAAAGGTGTGTGTAAATAACTTAACAATGCTTTCACAGAATCTGGCAAGTGCTCATCCGATAACATGTATTCGAACAACATGCCGACCAAATCGATGGTTTGCATATCACCGGCTTCAACTGCACCATTTTCGTTTTCGCTCGCTATTTGCTCCATCATTTTACGGCCGACATCGGCGGCATTCTGGATTTGAATTGCTACTGGTCCGGCTTCATTAACCGCTAGTGCCTGGCGAGTAAAATCCAATGCCTGATTTTGCATTTGTTCAAGCACACCCACCAATTGCGGCTGAGAATAAACTTGCAAACTGGCAGGAGGGATCGGTTCACTATGGAAGGATTGGCCACCTGCATCAGGGCCAGCAGGTGATTGGGCACGTAATATTTGCAAGGCCTGCACCGCTGGTAATTGCTGGGTTACATGAGCCTGTAACAAGCGAATGGCATTTAATAAGCTGTTTTGATATTGAATGTCATTAGGATTGAGCGCACCACTGAGTAGTTTATCGCTCGCACGACGTTGATGTTGCTGCGCCTCATCTTCCTCTGATTGCTCTGCCGACGGCATCGCCTCTCGTCCAACAGGATCATCTTCGACCCTTTCTTTTTGTGCCGTTTTCGCTTCACCGCTATTGGGTACAAACCGCAAATTAGGTAATAAATTCTGCCGAACCAAATAATCATTTAATTCTTTGTAGAGTTCATCCAGAACACCAATCACATCCTGGTCAAACAATTTGTAGCCAATGATTTTTGTTTTTAAATCAACTTCCAGATTACTTAATAATTTTCGCAACGCTTCGCAAAATTGCACGGGGCTAACGGGGTTGCTGCGCTCGTCAATCTTTTCACCGTCATTCAATAACGCGAGACGCTGTTGAAAGGCCCATAACGGCTCGGCAAAAAAATTATCGGCGCGATGGGTAATAGACGTAATTGCGATTGTTTCTTCCAGGTCAGAATGTTCGACCAATGACAGGATATCGCCACTAAAGCGCTCTTCACCGGTGAGGGTGTTGAGGGATTTATTTTTGAATTTGACAAAGCCATTCGCAAGGTGTTGGCAGAACTCCTGTTCAGCGGCTTGTTGCACAGCAACAATTAAATTTTGGGTTTCGTAAAGTACAACCTGTTCCTTATTGGATTTAGCCGTTTCAGCGACTTCCAGAATCTGTTTGCACCATTGCCGCCAGAAATTAGGAAAAACACGGTACGCAAAGCCGCGCGTCAAATCGCGACAATGTTTCAAATGTTGAATAACCAATTGCTCTGACACAGCCACAGTAGAATAGGTCGATACCTTCTGGGAATCTGAGCCAGGTAAGCCTGAGTTACGCATAATTATTCCGTGTATTTTCCATGATGGTCGTATTCCCTAGCCCGGCAACAACCAGGTATTCATTTGCCTGATTTGCAGCAAAGCCTTTACAAACCTGGAGACAGAGTGAGTGGTTCAGGTTGTCCTATGCGCCAATCTTAACAGCTTGTATAAATAGTTCCACACACAAACGAAATCGGCGCCGTTGATTAAAAATAGCACGACATTTTTGTAACTGCCTGATGTGCCGATAAAAATCCAAACTGTGCCTTGGTGGCTATTTAAACCACCAGCACCCTGCAATGCACCAAAATAAAGCTCAATGCACTCTGCCAAAGCCCAACATAGGTGCATTTCCTGATGGGTTTTTATCGTGCCCTTGTTAAAAATCTTATGAATATCAATTAATTAACGAATTGGCACCTATATTGCGATAGCGTCCTTGTCATAACTGATCCGCACTCTGGGTGGTTTTAGCTATTCGACGGTTCCACACAATTTGTTAATAGAGAGCTAGGGTTCCGGTCGCCAATGCGATGCCTGGTCCGAGAGCTTTCGACCTCCGGCTGAATCCAGCAAGGGGTTACACGGCGGGATAAAAGCCCGGGAGATGATTGGCCTGACCGCCAGAGTGCTCCTATTTAAAAAAACGCCGATGTCACCATACCCTTGGAGGTTGTTCATGTCGCACTGCCGTATCTTCACAAAAAGCTGCCTCACCAAAACATTACTCGCCCTTACATTACTATTTTCAACCACCTTCACCTCAGCATCCGAACCATTCAAAGTCTGCTGGTCCATCTACGTCGGCTGGATGCCCTGGGGTTATGGCGCTGAACAAAAAATTATCGACAAATGGGCAAAGAAATACGGCATCGACATTGAAGTGGTCCAAATCAACGATTACATCGAATCGATCAACCAATACACCGCTGGCCAATTCGATGGCTGTGTCATGACGAATATGGATGCACTCACTATTCCTGCTGCGGGTGGTGTGGATTCAACGGCATTGATCGTGGGTGACTTTTCAAATGGCAACGATGGAATTGTCCTCAAAGGCGCTAACAAATCCCTGAAAGATATCAAGGGCCAAAACGTTAACCTGGTTGAGCTGAGTGTTTCCCACTATTTACTCGCTCGTGGTCTGGAAACAGTTGGCTTGAAAGAAGCAGATGTAAAAGTAGTGAATACTTCTGACGCCGATATGGTTGCGGTTTACGGCACCAAAGATGTAACCGCTATCACAACATGGAACCCGTTACTCAGCGAAATTCTCACGCAACCCAACAGCACCAAAGTGTTCGACTCCTCCAAAATCCCCGGCGAAATTATGGATTTGATGGTGGTAAATACCGAAACACTCAAAAAGAACCCTGCGCTGGGAAAAGCATTGGTCGGTGCATGGTATGAAATCATGGGTGTAATGAACGCAAGCGACAAAGCAGCTATTGCGGCAAAAACAGCAATGGCCACGGCATCCGGCACTGACCTCGCAGGCTTTGAATCACAACTCTCCAGCACCAAAATGTTTTACACACCTACATCGGCACTTGAACTGGTTAATAGCGATGCGCTGTTAAAAACCATGCAAAAAGTGGCCGAATTTTCATTTGACCATGGCTTATTGGGCGAAGGCGCACCCGACGCAACATTTATCGGCGTAGAAGGCCCCAACGGTATCTACGGCGATAAGAAAAATGTGAAATTGCGTTTCGATACCACTTACATGCAGATGGCAGCCGATAAAAAACTTTAGTCTTTTAACAGGGACTTTAGTTTTTCTACCTGGAATAGTCACGCCGCGCAGCAAGTGTGACTATTCCCCATTCGCTGTGACAATCACAATAAAGAAGATGTGATATGAAAAGACTAATAAACCTCACACCATCAAAACCAACACGATTACTGCTGGGGCTCATTCCTTTTATTGCACTTACTTTTATTTATCTAATTGCATCAGATGCGCGGCTTGCAGAAAACGCCACCGATAAACTCTTACCCAGTTTTGCTCAGATGGGCGATGCCATTCACTCTCTCGCCTTTGAACCCAGTAAACGCAGCGGCGAATATTTATTTTGGCAAGATACATTTAGCAGCCTCTATCGTTTGGCACTGGGCATTCTTATTGCAGCCATCCTGGGTTTCAGCATAGGTTTACTTACCGGAGCAATTCCATCCATCCATTCTCCAATTGCACCATTGCTCACTATTATCTCGCTAGTTCCACCGATGGCGTTGTTGCCAGTTTTATTTATTGTGTTTGGCTTGGGTGAGCTATCCAAAGTTGCGTTGATTGTCATTGGTGTTGCACCTTTTATTGCGCGTGACATCCAGCGCTGTGCGCAGGAAATTCCACAAGAGCAATTGGTAAAAGCACAAACCCTCGGCGCGTCCACCTGGCAAATACTCATACGCGTATTAATTCCACAATTATTACCGCGCCTTATTAATGCCGTGCGCTTGTCACTCGGCGCAGGTTGGTTATTTTTAATTGCCGCCGAAGCAATTGCTTCCACTGATGGGTTGGGTTATCGCATATTTTTAGTCCGTCGCTATATGTCCATGGATGTGATATTGCCCTACGTAGCCTGGATTACCCTGCTGGCATTTTTAGTGGACTGGTTGCTGGCCAAAACCAGTCGCTGGTGCTTCCCCTGGCACTATCCCCATGCGAAATAATTTGTCCCACCGTGAAATAACCTGTGACGACACCTAATCAATTATGACAACACCTATGACAATTCTTCCGTTTGATAAAAAAACTCTCGAAGAAAAAAGAACCAAAGCCATGCCCTTGATCAAGGCCAAAAACCTGTGGAAAAAATATGGGGATAACGTTGTACTGGAACGCATGAATGTGAGCGTCAACGCAGGTGAATTTATTACTATGGTTGGCACTTCCGGCTGCGGCAAAAGTACTTTTCTAAAAATGCTGCTCGGCATGGAATCACCCAGCTCCGGTGAATTACTACTGGAAGGAAAAACCATTCCCGACGAACCGGATCAATCACGCGGTATAGTCTTCCAACAGTATTCCGTATTTCCGCACCTTACAGTGTTGCAGAATGTGATTATCGCGCGGGAATTTGAACATTCCCCACTGTTAGGAAAATTATTTGGTAGTGCCAAACGCAAGGTTATCGAAGAAGCAAAAGCATTATTGGAATCCGTCGGATTAACCCAGGCATTAAACCGCTATCCACATGAATTATCCGGCGGTATGAAGCAGCGCCTTGCCATTGCCCAGGCATTAATTCGCCGGCCGCGAATATTACTATTGGACGAACCTTTCGGTGCACTTGATCCAGGCATTCGCGCAGATATGCATCAATTAATTTTACAGCTCTGGCAAGAACATCAACTCACCGTATTTATGGTAACGCACGATTTAAGCGAGGGATTTTATCTGGGCACACGTTTATGGGTATTCGATAAATTGCGGCGTGATAATCAGGCACCCAATGCCTACGGAGCCAATATTACCTACGATTTACCCGTCACACGGCGCAAGAACGAAATTCCCGGCGAATTACAAATCCTCACCAAAGAGTCCCAGGATTTATAGTTTTTCAGATCTCTGTTTTATGGGAAAAATATATGAACCAATTTATTTACACCACCAGCTTGCCCGGTAACGGTCACTGGTCACTGGAATTACGCCGCGGCAGTCTCTTAAAAATGACCGATCTCGAAGGCGGAGCCAATGTAGGCATGTTGTTTTACAACCCGCGCAATTTACTGGAGCGATACAACGCACCTGATACGCTTAAGTGTCAGCACACATTTAAATTACAACGTGGTAATTGTTTGTACTCCGATATGGGACGTATTTTTGCCTCAATCATTGAGGACCATTCTGTCAATGGTGCGGGGAACTGGCACGATACTGTCTGCGGCAACAGCACTGCACACATTGTTGAGTCACGCTGGGGCAAACGTGATTACCAAACGGATCGGAACCAATGGCTGCAAAATGGTTACGATGCATTTTTGGTTGAGCTTGCCAAATACGGTTTGGGTCGTGCCGATATGGCATCCAATATTAATTGGTTCAGCAAAGTGATCGCCGACGATCACGGTAATATTTCACTGGACACGAAAAACCGTGCAGCAGGAAACAGCATAACCCTCCGTTTTGAAATGGATACATTGGTGATCATGCACGGTTGTCCGCATCCATTAAATACAGCTGAACACTATCCATTTAAATCTGTGCAAATTGATTTGGGCGAAGCGGAT
The DNA here is from genome assembly GCA_035490715.1 of Cellvibrio sp. GTDB lineage: Bacteria > Pseudomonadota > Gammaproteobacteria > Pseudomonadales > Cellvibrionaceae > Cellvibrio. The sequence goes on along the minus strand of DATJLF010000016.1, from coordinate 28,610 downwards.
CCGGTTAGTGAAGATGATTACTGTAAAAACTTCCGCCCGGAAAACCAACGCGGATTTCAAAACAATGATCTCTATTACCTGGCCGTGAAAAATTAATTGGGGCACCGAAAATATGTCGCTTATCCAAAGTAGTCTCCACCCGGAAACATCAATCGCCCGTCACAATATAAAAGCCGGCGATTATTTCCTCGGTGAAATTAAACAAGGCCAAACCTTTCGCATCGTCGATTTGGAAGGCAACCAGGCAGCCGATGTTTTATTTTATAACGCCAAAGACCCCAGCGAACGCTATAGCGCTATGGACACCATTCGCACACAGGGCAATTTATACCTAACGGCAGGGACAAAATTAATTTCCAATGCCAATAACAAATTATTGGAAATAGTTGCTGATACCTGTGGCCGTCACGATACCTTGGGCGGCGCCTGCGCTACCGAAAGCAACACTGTTCGTTACAGCCTGGAAAAACGTTGTATGCACGCCTGCCGTGACAGCTGGATGCTCGCTATTGCCGAACATCCGGAATTCCACATCAGCAAACGCGACATCACTCACAACATCAACTTCTTTATGAATGTACCTGTGACAGCACAGGGCGGGCTTACCTTTGAAGATGGCATTTCAGCGCCGGGAAAATACGTCGAACTTAAAGCAAAAATGGATATTGTCATGTTGATATCCAATTGCCCGCAATTAAACAACCCTTGCAATGGCTACAACCCAACACCGATTGAAGTGATAGTCTGGAATTAATGAAATTTAAATACACCCGTAGGTTGCTGGTGAGGAACGAACCGCAACGCAGAATGCAGCCATTATGTTGCGGTCGCAAGCTCACCAGCAACCTACGTTAACGCACTTATGACAATTCTTCAGTGGACGACCACTGTCGTAAATGACACCAGCGGGACGACCCGCCGGAGCCGGAAATGTTTACCAAAGTCCTGATCGCCAACCGCGGTGCAATTGCTACCCGCATTATCCGTACATTGAAAAAACTCAATATCAAATCCGTCGCGGTTTATGCAGAATCTGATGCTGACTCACTGCATGTACGCCTCGCTGATGAAGCTTTTTCATTGGGTGAAGGCGCTGCTGCGCAAACTTATCTGGATCGCAAAAAAATAATTTCCATCGCCCAACAAACCGGTGCCCAAGCCATTCACCCGGGTTATGGTTTTTTGAGTGAGAATGCCGGTTTCGTCGCCGAGTGCGAAACTGCCGGCATAGTATTTATTGGCCCGACAGCCCAACAAATGTTGACGTTCGGTTTAAAACACAAAGCACGCGAACTTGCCCAGGCAGCAAATGTTCCGCTCTGCCCTGGAACAGATTTATTAAAAAGCATTGATGATGCACAAGAAGCCGCGAAAAAAATTGGTTACCCGGTCATGTTAAAAAGCACTGCCGGTGGCGGTGGTATTGGCATGCAGCTATGTAACAGTGAACAGGATCTTCTTTCTGCATTCGACTCCGTTAAGCGTCTCGGTAAAAATAACTTTGCTGATGATGGTGTCTTCCTCGAAAAATTTATCGCCGCTGCGCGTCATATTGAAGTACAAGTATTTGGCGACGGTAATGGCACAGCGGTAGCAATTGGTGAACGCGATTGCTCCAGCCAAAGACGCAACCAAAAAGTGGTAGAGGAATGCCCTGCCCCCAACTTGCCCGACGACCAACGTACAGCGATGCAAAAAGTGGCAGAGCAACTACTCGCGTCGGTTAATTATCGCAATGCGGGCACGGTAGAATTTATTTACGATTCACAAGAAGAAAAATTTTATTTCCTCGAAGTTAATACTCGCTTGCAAGTAGAACATGGCGTGACTGAAGAAGTGTATGGTGTTGACTTGGTAGAGTGGATGCTCAAACAAGCAGCTGGCGAACTGGGCAATATTCGCGAATTGCGCGACCAACTTTCTCCTAAAGGCCATGCGATTCAAGTACGCGTTTATGCGGAAGACCCGGCACTCAACTTCCAGCCCTGCGCGGGACTGCTCAGCAAAGTAGAATTTCCCACACTGACTGAAAACGTGCGGATTGATCATTGGATTGAAAGCGGTATTGAAGTACCGGCCTATTTCGATCCGATGCTTGCAAAAATAATTGTCAAAGACCGTGGTCGCGCCGAAGCATTAGCGACCCTGAGCGATGCGCTAAAAAATACCCAACTTTACGGTATTGAAACTAATCTGGGTTATTTGCGCACATTGTTAAAAGACGAAAAATTACTGCAAGGGAAAATGACAACCCGTTATTTGAGCACATTTGTCTTTCAACCCCCACGCATTGACGTAATTCAGGGCGGAACCCAAACCACTATTCAGGATTTTCCTGGCCGCCAGGGCTACTGGCATGTTGGTGTCCCCACCTCAGGCCCCTTCGACAGCTATTCTTTCCGTCTGGGTAATCGTTTACTTAATAACGATGAAACTGCTGCCGGTTTGGAAATTACGTTACAAGGCCCAACCTTGAAGTTTGGCTGCGCTACAAACATTATTATTACCGGAGCAAAGATTGATGCGAAACTGGACGGCAATCCAATTCCATCTTATGAAATTGTAGCTGTGAATGCAGGCCAACAATTGCAATTGGGACGAATCATTATTGGCGCGCGCGCCTACCTTTGTATTGACGGCGGTATTCAATGTCCTGATTATCTCGGTGCAAAATCAACATTTACCCTTGGTCAATTTGGTGGTCACAATGGCCGCGCTCTGCGTGCTGGTGATGTATTGGCACTCACACACGATGACAATAAAAACATCACTACAAAAAATATTCCCCGCGAGTTAATTCCTGTTATTACCAACAACTGGGATTTGCGCGTTGTCTACGGCCCCCATGGTGCGCCGGATTTTTTTACTCCCAAAGATATCGACACTTTTTTTGCTACAGATTGGGAAGTTCATTACAACTCCAGCCGTACCGGTGTACGCCTGATCGGCCCAAAACCGGAATGGGCGCGCAATTCCGGAGGTGAGGCAGGCATGCATCCCTCCAATATTCACGATAATGCCTATGCATTCGGCACAGTAGATTTTACCGGGGATATGCCCGTCATCCTTGGCCCCGATGGACCTTCGTTAGGTGGGTTTGTTTGCCCTGCCACAGTCATCACTGCTGATTTGTGGAAGCTCGGCCAAGTACGGGCGGGCGATAAAATTCGTTTTACGCCGGTGAGCATTAGTGACGCTGTGGCTATTGAAAAAACACAAATCCAATCATTAAAGCAACTCAATAACGTTATTCACAATGCGCAACCAGTCACCATCAGCTCCCCTATTGTTAAAGCTTTACCAGCAAAAGAATTCGGTGAGGACATCGTTTACCGCGTAGCAGGTGATCACTTCCTGTTGGTGGAATATGGCCCATTAGAACTGGATATTAAATTGCGTTTTCGCGCACACGCACTCATGCAATGGCTGGAAAAAAATTCACTTGCTGGCTTGCGCGAATTAACACCCGGTATACGTTCGCTGCAAATTCATTATGATAGCCAGTTATTGTCATTGGATAACTTGCTTGCACATTTGGAAACTGCGGAAAAATCATTGAGCAAGCAACTGACGCAGTTAAGCGTTCCTTCACGCATTATTTATTTGCCGTTGAGTTGGGACGATGACGCCTGTCAGCTGGCAATACAAAAATATATGCAATCAGTGCGTGCGAATGCTCCCTGGTGCCCGAGCAATCTGGAATTTATTCGTCGCATTAATGGTTTGGATTCCATCCAACACGTAAAAGATATTTTATTCTCTGCCGCTTATTTAGTAATGGGGTTGGGCGATGTGTATCTAGGCGCTCCAGTCGCAACTCCAATTGATCCCCGTCATCGTTTGGTAACCACAAAATACAATCCTGCACGCACATGGACAGCAGAAAACTCTGTCGGCATCGGCGGCTCCTATTTATGTGTATATGGAATGGAAGGCCCAGGGGGTTATCAATTTGTTGGCAGAACCTTGCAAATGTGGAACCGCTACAGAACTACTAAAGCATTTGCCCAACCCTGGTTATTAAATTTCTTTGACCAAATTCGTTTCTATGAAGTCAGTGCAGCGGAACTACAAAAAATTCGCCGCGATTTTCCATTAGGCCGTTACGATATTCGTATTGAAGAAAGCCATTTTAGTCTTGCGGAATATCAAGCGTTCATCGCATCCAACCAGGAAGATATAACAACGTTCACCCAACAACGTGAACACGCATTTAACGAAGAACTCGCCCGGTGGCATGCCAATGGCCAGTTCAATTACGAACAACCTGAAATCACTGAAAGCGAAACTGAACATGAATTCCCCGACGATGCTATTTGCGTGGATAGCTCCGTCTCCGGCAGCGTCTGGCAAACGCAAGTTAAAGTCGGTCAAATGGTTAAAGCAGGCCAGGTATTATTAATTCTCGAATCCATGAAAATGGAAATCAACATCAGCGCACCTTGCGCAGGAAAAGTTACCCATCTATTAAAAACTGATGGGGCGCGAGTGCAAGCGGGTCAGATGTTGGTGGTGTTGGAGGAGGTTTAAATTGAACTTTATTTGATATACATGAGACTTGTATCTAATAACTTTTTAGAAAAAAGTCAATTTTGATTTATTTGGATAATCAAACATTAGATGAATATACTTACGCATCAAGCGGTCAATTTAAACTAGCAGGGAATTCAATTTAGTCAGCATCCGCAATTTCGTGGGGTGCACCTAATTCACCTGCCTACTGGCCGTGACTGACCAGCGAGACCGGAAAGGTGTTGCTTGGTGATATTGGCCAGTTTTTCCAACAGGCAAAAAAAGCCCGGTTGGTACCGAGCCTGCAAATGAGATATCAGCTAGTTCTGGCTTGTATTTACGAATATTAAATCAACAGCCCTATTCTGGCTTGTGAGACATTGCAATAATCTCACTATTCTTTAAGAAGGTTTTTTTTATTTAGTTTAGACATACTATTTTTTTCTATTTCCAACAATCTATAGACAATATTGATGGACTTTTTTTCTTCTTCACAAAAATATGGATCATTAATAAACCAGTCAATCCACACATTCAAATCAGAAGAAAAACTTTTCCCTGTAACTGCTCTCAATTTTATATATATCTTTTCAAAATCAAATGACCCTCTCTCAACCTGAAGTAATTGCTTTTCAGATTCGATAAGATCATGCATTAATATATATGTTTCCGAGGAACTCATATTTAAATCTCATAATGGCGAAATGTATGGTGTGTATCCACGGCATTGTCTGTTGTAGTGAGCAATAGAGTCATTTATTGCTTTTTTTGTCAAATCATCCAAGCATTGTTCAGAAAGCTCATCTTTCAGCTCAGTTAGCTCTTCATACCAATAAATACATCCATCATCACTTTCATACGTATCATCATTGGCAGCAGGAACGTCAGCTAATCCCGTTTCAGAACAGACCCATTGTGCCATCACGTAGCCCGTTGCAGCGCCAATTCCTGCTCCAGCCGCAGCACCTACAGCGGAGCCTGGTATTGCTCCAACACCGAAGCCAGCAAAGCCAGCTGTACCACCTATACCCGCTCCCCATTGGCCGCCAATTGCTGTACCCGCAGCGGTATATTGAAGCACACAACCAGGCTTAGGTGCCAAACCAAGAGGATCTGAGTATTTGAGTGGATTACCGCCAACATACGCATAAGTATTTATGCCTCCGCCTAACCCAATCGGATCACTCTCAATATACCGCCCAATCGACGGGTCATAATCCCGAAAGTAGTTGTAAACTAATCCTTATTCAGAAGAATCTTTCAACGTATCTTTTAACTGTAATGACATAGCATTTGCCATTTCTATAAAAGCATCTAATCGCTGGATTCGCTCTTGAATTTTTTTACTATTTTCTTCGCCTGGACTGGATTCTTCCAGTCTCATATGCTCATCATATAGCGTACGAACTATAGTGATTTCGATATTTTCTTCAGCGCCAGCTTTATCAGCTAAAACAACCCATTTTTCCGATTTTTCAATAGCAGTTTTTGCAGCTTCGGCTAAACAATATCGGATAAGTAACTTAGCCGAATAATCAAAACCATCAGCCATTTTTAACCAGGTAGTTGCTTCGCTGTTTTTATTTTGACGCTCATCATAAGCACTTCTAGCTGCCCGAAAATATCTAGGTGTTTGATCTTCAGGATCTAAACTTTCAAGCGCTCTCTTGATAGGCTCAAGACTTTCAAATGGTTTTTTGCCATTTGGTAATTCGTGTTGATGGCTCCATAATGCATAAATTGCTTCACTGCAAACATGCATCTTGGACGAGCGATCATCAGTATCAGAGTTTTCCGCGTCTTGCATCAACTCCGCAATGTGATGCGCCATCCATCGCCCTAATGTATCCACAGACTGACCAAGTCCCAGCTCGCGGACTAATTCTTTTCCTAGTTCAAGAGTTGCGTCATATTGTGCAGATACTACCGTCGGGTCTAAAGAGGAATAGTCTTGCGCTTGGCAAGATGAATCCAAGTCTGTCATCGTCTTTCTCCATTCTAGAATAAGGCCGGCGACGCTCTATCTCAACTTTTACGATTAGATTCATGCGCAGCTTCTGTAAAGTTTCTACGATAAAAGGAAATGATGCTTGAAAACGGCAGCCGTTGTCCTGCTCACTATCTTCATTTGAGTTTTTCTTGTAATACCCCCAAGTCTGAGACCATGCCACACATTTATTATCGTTTTTAGTATGCCATTCACGCTCTTCATTTATCGGACTCAAACTCATAAGCTCGATGATGTGAGAGCTAAACCTATAGGATGGATAAACAATATCACCAGACCAAGGGTCTTGATCATCAAGACCTCTATCTTGTCTATATGGATCATCTATCCAACCTTTAAGCTGAAAACCATTGAAATCAATTTGTGAATTATCATCAGCGTGAGGAATACGAAAGTCATGTGGGTTGTGGGCGCTTTGCAAAGCTTTTAGCAAAGCCAATGAGCCTTTATGTGAAACGAGTGCACTCGATACATGAATTGCCTCCTTACGACGACCTGAAATTCGAGTCCAATAGCCCCAGAGATTAATTTTTTTGTCAGGATTGATAAGGTTGTAATCAAAATCATCTTTCAATAAAGACCATTGCCATGCATCCGAGTTTGGCTCGTCTTTCCACTTCGGGTGCTCGAGTGGGGTCGGATCACGACGGTCAGCTAACCAACCTCCATCTTTGCGGGTAAGAGTATATCCACTTAGCCAGTCGCTAAACTTGTTAATAGTTTCATAAGAATCCATATGGATTGGTGTTGAGGCCAATAACTTACCAGCCACAATCATCATTGCGTGGTACGAAAGATAAAAGCGCATTTCATCTGAGCGCGGATATGAGTGATGCGAGTAATGAGTTTCGCTGTCTCTGAAGATTTTTCTACGATGGCGGGCATCTTCGTCCCATCTATTGCTGCCTGGAATTTTCCAGTCGTGTCTAATTACTTGTATAGCATCGTGTTCGATTTGATGCTGTGATTTACCAAAACAACGACCAAGAGATGCGAGCCAATAAGGCCCAAAATCAATTCCAAAGTAAAACTTGTCTTCTTCATTCTCTTCAAAATCTTCAGCTATATCGATAATATCAGATTCATCTTCAACAACCGGAAAGGCAGAAATATTAACAGCTGCTAATTTCGATCTTATATTCTCATCGGCCACGACCCCAGAATCAAGCATTCTTAGTAATGCTTGTTTGGCAAACTCTCGCATAATCACATGGGGTTCACCATCAAAAGCGAATCTAATTAAAAGATCAACATATGGCACAACTGTTTGTGGATAATTCTTGGTTGCCCCTAACAATCCAATCAGCATCCATTGTCTTGCATGAAGCTCGTAGAAGTGTAAGCTTGAATCATAAAAAGCAGCGGCCATTTTTCCATATGCAAACTTCTTAAGGTAATCAACTACTTTATAGTGCTTGTTTTCACATAATGCTCGAACAACGTGAGCAGCTTGCCAGCGCAAATTAGATTGCGGTGCTGCAAGACAAGCCCATATATAACCTGCAATTGAACCTTCAATATCGACAGGAGGAGCAAGCGCCTCTGACCAATCTCCATCAGCATCATCATTTTCCAAAATCGGTTCTAGTAATCTAAGACCAAAAGAAAGCACAGTCTTTGCTTCACTATCTGTCAACTTGAAAGCCAGAAGACCAACCAAATCGAAAAAGCGATGTGCATCAGCTTCTTCCATTACTTCACTTACTGCATCTAGAATTATTTCTGCCAAATCGGATTCCGACATCCCTGCAAACCTGGACGCTAAGTCAAATGGTAGCTTTTCATAGTAGCGATTCCTGCGAATATCCATACAAAATCGCTGACACGATAATTTTATTATACGGAGCAGCGAGGATTTTATTGCTAACCGATCACTCCAGCTTTCTGGTATTTTCTCAAGAAAATACCTTAATTTATATAAATTAAAATCGGGGACATCTGGAAGAGCATTGATAAACTCAGATTCCCTTCCAATAGGAATGAAATCGCATATTTTTTCAAAAAAATTCTCATCGTAATAAGAAGAATTTAATTCCTTAAATTTTCTATACGATATAAGTATGCCATTTACTGTGCACAAATCGACTTGATCAAAAATAGCCTGCCAATCTACTTGATCTTTGTGATTTAACGGATCCCTGAGAAGGGATCGCTGGTGATTTGATTGGTTGGACTGCTCTTCTCGTTCACACACAGCTATACGCTCATCAATATCCTTAAGAGATATTGCATGCTGAATCGACAAGTTCTTCAGCTTTCCCCATGTTGCAGCACTTTGATTATCGAGCGTTAGATATCTATAAACATAATTGGCCATGACTTGTTTTTCATCGCTAGTCGCATAACAAGCCAAAGCCTTAGTTAGTAAAGCAATCACATCCCATTCCATTCGGAAAGGAACAAGCATTAATGTCAATCTTGAATCCAAGTACTCTTTATCAACAAGATAATCGATTGCGATCGGTAGTAACCTTTCTGACCAACCAAAATCTCGATCTCTCCAGCGACTGAGAATTGCGAGGGAAGAGTTACTGCATAAGCCAGTAATTGCCTGCACAGTGGCGTCCCAATTAAAGTGCTTATCACGAGCAACATACTGGTAGGTCAACTCGGCGCAACGGGCGAGCCGATATGCCAACTGAGGATTTGGCTTTCTAGATCCCGAAGCTTTTTCAGCCAAATATAATAACGCATCCCATCGGGATAAGTTTTCGTCACCTATTTTACTTGCAACTTCCACTGCCAGGTTGAAATATGCTAGCGATTCAGAGCGGCTTGCAGGGAGCATAGCCCTTGCCAACTTTACAAAGCTATCTGTGATCGATTCTGCATCCTCACGTGCATTTTTATTTAACTCAAACACCTTTTTAGCAAATTCGAACGCATTATTTTTTAGTGTTGTATGAGCCGCCAAGCGGACAAGTTGAGTCAATGTATTCGTATACAAGGGGTATTTAAGATTAGCAATCCAATCATGGAAACGATCAGCTTCAGCGGAATTAATATTTTCTTTAGAAATTAAATAAAACCAAATCGAGGCGATTTTATTGTGTATGTCTGGTTCATCATGATAATTGTTTCTCTCTGCTCTATAGGAAGCTTCTTTGGCCTCCAAAATTTCAGAAGCAATATCAGAACGTGATGTAGATCTAACAAGAAGTTTAGCCCATAGCTGATACCACGGGAGAAGTGTGCCGACATAGTATTTAAACTCTCTTAACTCCTGCGACTCTGAATAATTTTTCTTTGCAGCAAGTTCATCACGCAACTTTTCGTGAGCTAGATCTATTAGATCTAAATTTCGGTTATCTAGCTCTGCACGCAAAGAGTATGCACGCAGTAACAAAAAGCGTTGAGTATCATAACGAGCTGAAATGTTCCAGGGCGGTGAAGCTGGCAAATAGCGAGTCAATAGTTCAGATAACTTAGCAACAGTATCAATTGAAAGCTCATGAACTGCTTCAACCAAACACGTCACCATTTGAATGGGTTTGGTTTCACCTCTCCAATACTCGTCTTCTAACAACTGAACACGGGGACTTGATACCAAACGCCAAGTTCGCTCTATTGACCTTTTAGGAGGAAGTCGATGGACTTCTTTCAATGCTTCAGTGATAGCAAGAACTAACCAAAAATTATTTCCAGCAGAAGCAGCAAGGCTATTTAAATCCTCATAACGACCATGATCCACAAACCTAGTTGATAACAAGTATCCCACTCGATATGAAACACTTCTGGGGGTCCATCTGCGCAAATATTCAGCACAATGATCAGAGCCATGAATATTAAAAATCGCTGTTACAATTTCTAAGATATCGTCTTCATCAATGATTTCCCTTTCTCTTTCTTCTTTAGAAAGCTGACTCCAATTACGAAGCCATTCCTGAGCCATTCTTAGCCTTGATCTTGCATCCCCCAGTAACTCCTTCCGCCCAGATAAAAGCCCTGCTTCATACGCATGGTGAGAACCAATCCACCCCGAGCCAAAAGTTCGCCTAGAAACCAATGCTTCAAGCTGCGCAGTATCCATGAACACTGATGCAAGATCTGTGTTTAATTGAAAAAGTTTGTTCTGTCGTTCATCTCCTGCACATTCTCCACCAGCCTTTAAAGCAAGTTTGGCGGCATCTGCATAACGTTTGGCCTTCAAACTCGCTTTCAAAGCAAACTGAAGGCGTTGCAACTCAATATCACGCCTATCGATTGGGTTTTCAATTGGGAGTGCCTCGTTAGAAAGGGCGAGTTCCACAAGCTGCGCCAGCTGTCCTGCTTCAAGCATAAGTTGGGGCAAGGCAGATGCTACATAGGTGCTATGCTGGGCAAGAGGCTTTAGATTAGTTAAAAAGTTTTCCAGTTTATCTTTTGCAGGTTTAAATCTGTCTCTAAACCAAGTTTCTGCTGGCTCATCAAAAAATTGTATTGAATCCCCACTCACGAGTAGCGGTCGCCCTAAATCTATTGCAAAACTTTTAATTGCAGCCTCATCAACACCAGATATTGATGCCAAGACGGACAAGGGGATTAAAGGCCTAAGGGCGGCCAATCCTGCACATATATTATCTATTTGCGCCTTCCCAATTGCTGTGACTGCTGCATCCTGTAATCTATTAATGGCTAATTCAAGAAGGTTGCCGATAGTATCTTCGACTGTTGTAGGGTTAGGCCCAAGGGACCTAAGCATTTCATGCAGTGAAATTTTTTGCGAAATTGCTAATGCTTGAACACGGGGATTTTGTGAACTTAGCCTATGAAACTCATCGACATCTTGTTCGGTAGCTTCAGGAAAGGTGTGTCGTAGGAAAGCAGCACTCTCTGATTTAGTGAACGACTGAAGCTCAAATCGTTTTGCATTCGGTGGTGGGGCCAGAAGTATTTGGCGATGCGTACGGCATAAAAAAACTAAACGCACCCCATCTGGCAATCTTTCTCGAATCAAATCCTGAACAAATGAGCGTGATTCTCCCGCCTCCTCCGCAGCCATCTGAGCATTGTCTGCAGCATCAATAACAATACAGAGCAATGCGTCACTATTCAGGCTCCTCAACGAATTAATGCTTTGTTCTAGACGATAGAGGAAAGCTTTTGAGTAAGCTGATGCATCCGCATGAGAAGTTGGTATTAATGGATGGCATAATCCTAAAGAAGCTAGCTCATTCGCAATTTGCACCAGCCCATCTCGATGCCTGTGCCTATAACGACTTGCGTTACGATACTCTCCATCCCCAAAACAGTCATACAAAATACTTATTGAATCAGCAGGCAAACCATATTTTATTCTTGTTGAAAAAATTGACTTCCCAACCCCTCCGCCCGCATGAACAATGACAGGATTATCTCCTGCCTCGATGATTGATTTATGCAGTTCAGACTCTTGTTCACGAGGGATCAAACCTTCAGCATTTTTGATTAAGTTCGGAGCTGGAAACAGGGCCTTTTCATTAGTTTTTAGTGCCCTAAGTAAATCCATTTTAGTGATAGCTGGATTATGCGCACTTTCTGAGAGAGCTTTTCTGGTTACTAATTCCTTAATTTGCGTTGGACCGTCAATATCTTCTCCCGCAAGATAATTATTTATATCTTGTACGAGAAGATGCCGCTGATCCCAAAGCCCATCTTGTCCACCCTCTAGCTTAAGAAGTTTACAAAACGCCGATAATTGATCACCGCTAAAGCCCGTATATTCCTCAAGCTTGTTATGATTTGCAGTTCGCTTCGTCACGACACCTTTGATAGCATCGTTTACCGCATTAAGAAAACCAGGGCTAATTGGCCGATTGGAGACGAACCAAAACTCTAATTTACTATTCAGATCTTCGGCGGGAAATAATTTTTTGAGCGCGGCATATCGAGCCGAAAATCCTTTCAAAGTTTTCTTTAGCCCTCCAGCTGGCCATTCTTTGTTAGGAGTAGCTGTAGAATGTTTGACTTGTATATATCGAATATTCGTTGCCTGTTCAATTGTTTCATTACCATAGTATTCAGCAACGTCAATTAATTCTTCACCCTTGGTAACACGTTTAGTGCTGCCAGCCTCAAATGAGGATGCACCTTCAATAGTAATAGCCTTCAGATTTTTATCTGGTGACAACAGAAGCAAACATCGCCGTGCGGCCCACACATAATGAAATTGATCACCGTCACGACTTGCACGGACTAAATCAGTCTCTGACATTTTTTATTTTTCCATTTCGAAACACGTTATTTCTACAAGCAAAAGAATTGCGAAATTTTTTGAGTTCTAGGACTATTAATTAATGATTAACTGAAATCGCAGCACTAATTAATCACTTTTTTAAAATGCCTATTGTAATGCTAATACATACCAATCTTATTGACCGGTATAAGACCACGGCGGTGGCTAAGAATGGCAGCGTCCTTTTGATTAACATTGTGTTCTAGACGCTGTAATACACGCTGCTGAGTTTCAGGCGTCCAGAAAATCGTTAAGCGTTCACGAGCTCGAGTTACAGCTGTGTAAAAAATACTATGCGTAACGTCATCTTCATTCGCGTCAGTAACTACTATTTTGACTGAGTCATATTCGAGCCCTTGCGCCTTGTGGATCGAAACAGCGTAGGCCACTTGAAACGGTATAGTGACATTTACAGAATCATCATCGTCGTCACTAGCATCGTATTCGTAAACGTAGAAGCGTACAATCGAACCACCCATCCATTCGAGTTCATCGCCAATAACGTCGATCTCAGTGAGTGGTCGGTCGAGCTCAACGTCGAATTGTATGTGCCCGAGATCCTGCTCTATGCCTACTATCCGCCCCTTTAGATTATTGTAAATCACAGGACGAAATCGCTCGGTTTCGTTGAAAAGGACAGGATCCCCAACTTTGTAAGTAGACTCGCGCCATACCGTGGCTGCCCCTGGATTACTACTCTGCAGAAACCGATTGATGTTGTTAATGCCATAGAGGCCATCGTAGTTCAAACACAAAATTATCTCGTCCTGCCCTTGAGGTTCGAACAATGTATTATCCAGAACAGTTGAGTAGTCGTTACGCGCCATGACTTCTGCAAGATCATCTTCGATAGCTCGGACTTTATTCCAGAAATCTAGGAGCGCCTTATTCTTGGCTCTGAAGGGCGTTGTTAGCTCGAAAATTGACGAGTTTGGGATGAACCAACGCATGAGACCAAACCAGTTACCGAACTGGATCGACTCAATTTGATATACATCACCGACTAGCACGACCAACTTGAAAGAGGTTTTCTCCAGCACCTTGATCAAATCGGAATTACTGACCGTACTACACTCGTCAATAACAAGGAGGTCATACTCGGTCGCACACATCTTCCTGCCTATTTGACTGCTAATCGTTCGAAACTCTGAGCTTTGAGCTGTTACTCGACGCTTGAGATTGTCTATAGCTGGATTGGTGTGTGCGAGAAAGAGTTTCGCCTTGTCATTAAAGTAGTGTGCGATGCAGTCCACCATTGTTGACTTCCCTGTACCAGCAGCTCCATAGATCAACGCAACACGCGACTCACTAAACAACTGCTGGAGCGCACTCACCTTTGCTTGGTCATCAATACCCCGAGGAGCTTCATTAAGCCAGCGTTCGACAGCTTGGGTATAGCCCTCAATCTTCGAGGATGCATACTTCTGGAGCGCCTCTACGATAGAAACAGTTTCATTCTCATATCCGCAAATAAAAACATGCTTCATATCAGATACAAGCTGACGCTCAGTGTGCTTTCGATAAAGATTTTTGTTGTAAGCGGAAATCAAACCATTTATATCTCCGAACCGCTCCAATTCAGACATGGGCGTATATAGAATTCCATGGCGCTCTACATTATTTTTCACATATCGAGCAAGCAACTCGTGACTTCTTTCGTTCAGACCGATGCTCTCTATAAGATCCCAATAGCGAGGGTTATGCCCATACAACGATGTACAAAACGGCATTGTGTCAAAGGGAATACAGGCATATCGCAATCTAATTCCGGAAAGAAGTTGGCAGCACTCACTATCATATTGGCTTTTGATGATCTGATTATTCATCCTCAGCATGAGATAGCGGAGTACTGTGTAGCCCGGGGCTGATGATCTTATAATTTGACGCGCCTTATCCAATGCGGGGAAGATATGTGGTTTAGCAACACCTGCCATACATTCAGCTTTTACCATCATGTACCCACCATCTGCCATGTCCATTAGATCCAACAGGCTGTGATAGCAATTCGTAAGCCACCACATCAAATAGCGATACTCCGTTGAATTAGCTCGAACATCTGTAGGTATACCAAATAGGCGGGCGAAGTTGCCGAATTCGCATGGGCGAATCGAGACCTCCCACTCTCGAATAATAATAATTGGCATAGCCTGACCAAGTACAGCAATCGAGTCTTGCTGGAGTGTCAACATGGCCGCATATTTATCAGTTATATCAATTTCGGTGAACGCAATGATACGATCAAACTTGTTCACTTTATTGACGGCACGGTAAAAAGTGACTTCGTAATATATTCGTCCACCGACAAAGAATGGCCGTGTCTTATGTATGTAATACCGCTTAGGATTCACATCTCCTTTATAAGAAAAACGGGCACCTTCTATTCTTGTAGCAATCTTCTCATGATATTCTCGTAGAGAAGGATCAAGATCGACTGGAAAATTCTCAAGGTTCGAGAGCAAGCTAATTCCACAATTATTTTGAAGCAAATTTCGGATGCGATAGAGATACTCATAGTACTTTAGCATTAGACGTTCGGACGCATCCCCATCCAAGGTGAAGTGAGAAGCACTTATCTGAATCAGTTTGTGGAATTTACCAAGAAAATTAAACTTTGCTTTTCCCTTGACGAAATTTAGTGCTGGTTCCACTGCAACGTAGTTGAATTCAGCATCAGGGGAGCCTGTATGAAGAAGGACCGCAACCCCTTCAACCAAGTTTCGCAACTGAGAAAGGATGTTTTGTGAAAGCAATGCACGTTGATCTTCAAGTTTTTGAATATTTAGACAAATTACTTCGTCAGCGCTTTGAATCTGTTTACTAACAGTGGTCATTAAATCCAAGCTCCTTTTCAATGCAGATTATTATTGCGCAAATATAATTTTTAATTTTGCTGACGCTTTGTTTATTGACTGAAATTTATGGCTGTACATTTCCCATACAAATACAAATTCGTTATCCGCTTTTGGGCACAAAGCAGACGCCAAAAAACTAATACCTAATACCATCGACCTATTGATGGTTCAATTACACCGCATAACTTTACTAAATATTATTACTATTCAATAAGCTCCTGAACCGCGATCAAAACACAGAACCATCACCAAGGGGAGCCCGATGCTAATAGTCATCGATAGGTAAAAAAGCTTTGATTTACAGTTCATCAGCAATTGAACGAATCAGCTCACACCCACGGCAGAGTTTTATAAAAATTAGCCACGTATCCAAATGAATCCTCGAAATCTGGAAGATCTCCTTCTATTTCATCTGCAATCGTTGCGTAATGCTCTTTTGCTCTTCGCTTCAGCTCTTCGTTTTCAAAAGAATCTACAAGAGGCTCAATACTTCTAGCTCTAGATTTCTCTAACAATGAGTCTAGGATCTTTTTCTTTTCAATCGAATCAAAATCGTCAATGCACTGCAATAAAATACACAAATCAAAAATGTCCTGCCTACGGTACCTGTTACGCTCTTCTTGCTGTAGTAGCGAACGAAATTTTTCAGCAATCAGGTCAGTCAACGAATACACAAGAAGCTCTTCTCCTTGCGCCAACTCGAAATTGTCAACGTTCGGTGTTGATTCGTTCAGACTGTAGTCAATAGATATTATGCTGGGGGATTGCCGGCTAATTAGGCGCTTATGTTTTGATGTACCTTTATAAGCGTAGCCTATGCTGAATTTTATTGATGGATATGTTGAATCAGGTTGATTTGCTGGCTGTACCTTATAATTCTGGATTCTACAGTCCAAATCATAGTCCAGCGTTTCAACCATATTGGCCAAACTTCTTTCGAGAGCAGCAGCAATATTTTCAGGCTGAATATCCTTTAATGTTTGAGCGGTTGATAAATCTATATCCTTTGTAAATCTATGGCTTTGATAGCGTATTGCCAATAATATTCCGCCCTTCAATACCATATTGGCTTTTAATTCTTTTTCTGCCGAAATTGCAGAGAGAATGGTATGTACAGCAGACCTGAACTCTTTATTTTCATCGCTATCTGCAGATTGCACCCATTGAGCAATCTTGATTTCTTCAAATTTGATATTCATTTGGCCTTCTCAAAAATATTTATAGAAAGGCACCACCTGTCAGACCACTCGGGAATATACTCACCAGTAGCATCAAGCTTTCTTGATCCTCCTCGTTGCGCATATTCAATCCAACTTTCCACAACATCATTTTTTATATTTAATCTTTCACTAATAATGTAACCCGCCCTTACCTTATCAATGGGGGCACCATGAGTATTTATCTCATCGGTTATTAACCTTAAATACTTCTCCGCATATTCATCATAAACCTCAAGAACATGATTGATTCCGCCACACAACTCAGGGCTTCTCAGCATATCCAAAAATGTACGCCCCATTGTAGAAACCCGGATTGCTCTTTCATGCGCATTTTTATAAGCGCCAAGATGCTTGGATTTAAATGAATGAATTTCAGTTTTTCCAATCTTTAAAAAGTTGGATCGAGTTAGCAGAGGGAGTCCGTTACTGGTGTACTCATCTAAATTCGCACCTAAATCTTTTTCCATTCGCTCTTGGGCAAATTTTTTCCATTCGGTTGGGCCGGGAGATGAAACATAAAGCTTCACCGGGATCCGATCTGTCAACCCGTGGTAGGCCATTGCACTTAGATGGGAAATGTAGGAGAAAGGATCCGCAGCACACACAACTTCTTCTGGAGCCCACCGAAGGTGGCCCACGAAAGCGAAGACTTTTGGAGGCAGATCAGAGTGCTTATTGAGGACACCGTCTTCAATCAGATTCAAAAGATACTTATTAAAGTCCCTACGCTCCGCTGCATCCTTTTGTAGAGCCACACTTTCGCCTTTGTATTCTTTTTGGCGATAGATTTTATGCAGAGCTAGCCCCACCTGATATTCGGTTATTACGGGCATATTAAGTTCGCCCAACGAAAGAGTAAGAGCTTTTGATGCTTTCATTAGTTGGCATTCCGACTGCTATATGTCCTTAGGACATATAGCAGTCGGATTGTCATAAGTCAAGAAAATGTTTTAAGGTACCGAAAAGCTTGCCAATAAATCACTATCAGCTGTAGACTGTTACGTCCTAAGGACGTAACAGTCTACAGCTGTCAACCTTTAGTGTTAGCCCGCCTTAATAGGAGCGCCCACTCAAAGACATTTCTTGCCTTTAGCAAGGCAAGCTAAAGGTTCGCACCCCTACTATCAATTGACGCAAATAATTTCCTGGCTCGAACACCACCATAAAGTTGGGCATCTTTCTTCAAAGATGATGAGTCCATGTTGGCAGCTAAGTGACGAACACGCTCCAATACCACATCCTGATCCTCTGCCAGTTTATTTACGTTGTTCACCAAATCGACCAATAGGAACTCTTTTGAAACCTCTTTGGGAAAGTAGGGCTTCATCTGGAAGTTGAAGGTACGGTTACCCAGATTGAACTTACCGTGGCGCTTTCGGTTGTAGACGACCTGCTCGTTGTAAAGCTGGGTTGTACCAACACCTAACGCATTGTAGACATTCAAGGAAAACAATAAAAAATCATTCGTTTTTAAGAAGGCTTCGACCAGCTTGTAATCCTCTGGTGCAGCATTACCAAAAGACGTTTTCTTGGGGCAGACATAAACGCCTTGGGAAACCTTTTGTAAGGTTTCGTCCTTTACCAACAGCTTCAAGTGGCGATCAACAGCATTACTCCACTGAGCCAAGTCGCCTCTGCGGTATACCTGGCCTGGCTTCAAGTGCTGCTTCAATTCATCTAATGCGGACATGCTCATACCTAACATTCGGCGTTTCTGTATATAAAACACACAATGACTGCTATAAATGCCAATATTTTAATTAAAAATTCATGCACATTGTATAGATAGATTAATCCACATTGGAATTTAGCACCATTAGCTTCTGGCAGCAGGATGGGTTTGATAGTAAACCCTATTCAGGTCGTTAATGGTCACGTGGGCATATATCTGAGTCGATGAGATGTCGCTATGACCCAGCATTTCCTGTACCTCCCTGATATCAGCCCCATGCCTCAACATCTCCGTGGCTGTTGCATGACGTAACAGATGACAAGAGCCCTTCTTATCTATTCCCGACCGATCTATGCACTTGGTCACCATATCAGTGACTTTATGAGGCTTCATACGTTGACCTACCGCAGTCAGGAACAACGCCTCCCCGGAGGCTAGTTTGGCAAGAGCTGGGCGCATCTCTTTCAGGTACCGCTCGACCCAATTCAGTGCTCGTCGTGCTATCGGAACATTCCGGTCATTTTTGTTTTTCCCCTCCCTTACTGTCAGGATCTGACGCTGAAAATCGATATCCCGAATATTGATGTTGACCAGTTCAATACGACGGATACCGGTCGCATAGAAGACTTCAATAATGGCCCGATTTCTGAGTCCAAGCCGTCCCATAATTAATGCCTGTTCCAATACCAACTCGATGTCTTCGACTGTGGGGATGTTTTTGGGTAACCGACGTGGAATGCGAGGCAATCGAAATTTTTCAGCAAACACACCATCGATTAAATCGTAATAATCCATGACTTTGATGAACTTGGTGATTGCCATCAGTCGGGCACATTGAGTGCTGATATCCAGCGGTTGCCCATCCCGCTTGCGGTATTTGTTGAGGTAACGGCGATAATGCTCCAAGACCTGCATATCCAGATCTTGGAGCTTACTTACTCCCTGAAGTGCTGCCCACTCAATAAATCGCGTGATGAGAGCTCGCTTGGATTTCAGCGTTGAATTGCTCTCTCCCAGCGCCAGGCAATCTTCGAAATAGAACTCGGCGCATTGGCCGAGTTCTTTCAGGTTTAGCTTCCGTTTCAATGGAGTGATCCTGCATGCGTTACCAAAACCACAGGCTCGGCAGTGATGCCGTAGTAGTGCAACCGTGACAACATTCGGAATACGGTTTCCATTCGTTCCATTTGGGTCACAAGAGAAATAATCTGGCCAGTGAAAATATTTTCTTCCTGGGCCAAGTAACACTGATATGACTTCAATAGCTCATCATCCACCTCTGTTATCTGTTCTATTTCTTGGCAGTAACAATACTCCTGAAATCGATCCAAATGAATGCGAGCAGTGTTGATCGTGCGAGATGCATTGCCTGAATGCTTTTGCTCTTCGAGATAGAAAGAAACGCAATCCTCAATTGAGACAAATTGTTTCAGCCAATGATCTTTAATACGGGGCACCAGCTCACCGTAACGCAATTGGAACGGCACAGCATTTTCAATTAAACGATTGAACACATTCGCAACATCAGTTTGTGTCATCGCATAGCGATTTACATCATGCCCGAGTGGTAGTTTCACTCGATAGCAAACAATTCCCACTGCATTCAGCGCTTGCGCTACAAGTAGGGCATATTGATTAGCTGCAGGAGAGTTATCAAAAGCAATGTAAACACAACGCACACCAGCTTGCTGCAGCTGATTTAATTGCACTTCGTTAAAGCCTTTGTAACCCATCGTAGCCACGGCATTTTTAACACCCGCCGTCAGCAACGTTAATACATCAACTGCGCTTTTGCACAGAATCAATGAATCGTGAGCAGAAGCATTAGGGGTATTAAAGAGCGGAGCATTTTCTGTATTCCAGTAGAGATGGTAAGCAGGTGATCGCCGTTGGTGTCTTGGACGTCGCCCATATGCGCCAATGACTTTCCCTTCATGATCGAAATATGGAATCACCATCGCCCCCCGGAAAAACTCATGGCCTGTGGATTTTAATAAGCCCAGACGCTGTAAATGCCCACGATTGCGAGAACCAAGAAGACATTTGGGTGATTGAAGCTCATACCCTAATGTCCGGTCCGCAAATCCAATACGGAAAAAATCGATATAATCTGGATCGATTTTTCGACTAACAAACATTTCCGAAAGTTTTGACTGAGCCTTGAGCGATTGATGATAGTGATCGAAGACCTGATTAATCATCAACGCGTCGGGGTTGTATTTATCCTGCTGAGATTCCCACAACTCCCGCTGTAGATAAGCAAAACTTTTTGCTTGCATCGCACTATTGATACTATTAGTACTGTTTGTCTGATACATGATTCACCTCATACGGATTCTTTTAGTTTGCGCATGGACTCGCCACGCAATTCAATTTTGTGGGAACGATGTATCAGCCTGTCCATAATTGCATCTGCAATGGTTGGTTCGCCGATATAGGCGTGCCATTGTTCAATAGGCATTTGTGAAGTAACAACAAGTGAGCCACTACCAGCGCGATCCTCAATAATTTCTAAAATATCCAAACGTGCGCGCGGAGTTAGCGGAGAAACCGCCCACTCATCCAATATCAGTAAATCAAATTTCTGAATTTTTGCGCGCAAACTCGGCAAGGAACCGTCGCCGTGCGCAACTTCAAGCTCCTCACAAAGTCGCGGCACTCGCTTGTATAGTACGGAATACTCTCGTCGAATTGCATTGTTACCAATAGCACAAGCTGTGTTTGATTTTCCTGCACCGGTAGGCCCTGTGATGATTAAATTCTGATGCTTTTCTAGCCACGAGAACCCGCTTATCCAAGCGATCATTTGGCGAGTCACACCACGGTCAACAGAGAAATCAAAATCTTCCAAGCAGGCATTGGAATATTTCAGTCTTGCGTTTTTCATCATTCGCAGTTGTTTTCGATGCATACGATCATGATATTCTGCGTCAACCATTGATGAAAAATATTCACTCGCGCTCTCAGGGATTAGTTGTGGATTCTCGTTGAAGCGCTGAACAAGATTCATCATGCCGTAAAGACGCATGTCAGTGATTTTGTTGTACGTTTGATTATCATTCATGATATGGATCCTCCCGTGGTGTAATACTCAGCACCGCGAACATTTTGATGTATGGGGAAATTTTCAGCATTGAGTGGCTCAGGCACATCTATAGCATCCACTTTACGAGTCAAAATGGATCGAATAGTTTTCACCGTGAGTGAATGCAATAGACTGGCGCGCTGGCAGGCAGCCTCAAATCGGGCTTCACCGTGGAGGCTACACAACCGTTTAAGTTTGTCGCAGTTGATTGCGGCAGAGTAGGAATATTCGGGTTTGCCATCAAACTGCGCGTCTACAGCACTAATTGCATAAACCCCAATCGACTTGGCCCACATCAAATAGTCTCCAAGATTACGCTCAGAGTAAATTTGGTGGGCTTTCGTCATGTGGGTTTTATCCAGCGTTCTACCACCGACTTCAAAACTTCGTTTGTGAATAGCAATGCGTTGATGATCATGGAAGATCTGAACTGATGTGTGGGAAACACATGCTTCGACTAGCTTACCTACATATTGGTAAGGCACGCTGTAAGCATGTTGCTCAATGTACAGGTGATAATCTGACGGCACCTTTTGTTCATGAACCCAAGTCACGCACTCAAATGGTTTAGAAGGTAACAGCTTCAGTGCGGGTTTATCGATCTCAAGAAAACGTGAGTGCCGAGTGCCAGGTAATCTACGAAATTTGCGTTCATTAAGAGCAGGTAATAATTCTTGAATGGCAGAATTAATTTCTTCCAAACTAAAAAATTTTCGTCGGCGCAGTGGCACGGTAATCCAACGAGAAACAAACAAAACTCCGGATTCAGCTTTAGATTTATCTTGTGGTCTCCTGACTCGTGCTGGCGCGATTACAGTATTAAAGTGATGAGCAAGTTCAAGATAAGTACGATTCAAGGTCGGAAATGGCCCAGGTCGTATGACGGCTGCTTTCAGGTTGTCAGGCACAACCACTTCATGCACGCCCTCGAAAAAAATGAACATCTTGTTGTGTGCATCGATCCAGGATTCTGTTGATTGATCGCGGCATGCCATCGCGAAGGTATAATTCGATGCCCCCGACACGGCCACAAAGATATGTGCCTTACGTTCTATCTCGTTGTCTTGCCAAGGAATCGTCAATCCCGCAAAATCAACGAATACACATTCACCTGGTCGATGCGTCATTCGCATGGTGACATCGACCGTTTTTTTGAACGCTGCATAATGAACAGAAAACTGTGAATAAGAGTAAGCGTCGCAAGGATCAATCAACCGATATTCTTCCCATATTTGAATCAATGTTTGATGTTTATGCCGCATTTTTTCATGAACATCGATCCAGTCTGGATCTCGGCGTATATACCGCTTGCGAGGTTGTGGATAAATCAGCTTATCAAGCTGAGTGTCGCCCATTTGTTTAATGTCGCTCCATGAGATTTTTGCCTTGTACAAACGCTTTTTGATTTTCGAAACGCGTTTTGGAGAAGTGCTTAGGGTATTTGCAATTTGATTAATTGAAAAATCTGATGTTAATACCATCCAGCTAATATTTCGCACTCCCTCCATCATTTTTGTATTCATTGGATTGTCCTCCCTTTGTCACATTTGAGAGGGGCATGAATCCACATTCGAACTGATGCCGGGTGATAGCGCGGCGCTCTGCTGAGTCCTTGCTGCTCGATATGCTCCAGAATGATAACCGAATGAATAACGTCACTGATGTCAGGTTGCTGGGCATGACCAGGCAGCCTCCACCGAATTAATGTATGTAACATGTTAAAGTCCACTTTTTAAGGGCGCACGGATCCCATGATCCGGAGTCCGATTACTTATCAAATGGCATAGGAAATCTATAAGAGGTCAACCTCTTGACAGAATGCAGACAAGGAATAAAATGAGGGAAAGTCTGATCTAGCAGATGACTTCTGAGCCCGACAGGTGGTTGCACACCTATCGGGCTTTTTCATTTATAAACCCTGTGTTTATGCCGGTTCAAAAAACACGGTTTTACCTATCGATAATTTCTACATAGACACCTCCTGACTCTCTGTTAGTTATCTTGGCATCCGCCACTTTCAGATAATGATGAACAAGTAACTCTAGCAACTCATCCGTTTGGATGTATCGCTCACCGCAGTGGAGATCACTGTGGATAGTCACATCCAAGCCACCGCGAATCGCCCTTTTTAAAGCATCAATAGAGTTAAATCCCAGCACTTTACAAAGTGTTTTGAATGGTATGCGTTCGCCGAAAGCTGCGTGCACATCACACCTCAATCTTTCCACAGTTCTGTTCAGTTTCGCTTCAACCAAATAAACTCCTCACGGTTTATCACGCACATTCGTCACAATTTCACTGGCATTCCAGCCTATAGCTAATTACGGGGTTTTGAGAAGTTGCAGATTTTTGGCTGTTTTTAACGTTATTCAAACACTGAAAAATAATATTTTTTTAGAAAAAACAAATGTTTACATTTATATCTACGCAATTTTTAGATTCACGGTTTGTGAGGCAAAAAAGAGTAAATGGGAACCATCAAGAAGAAAACTTCGAAATTGCTTTCTGGCTATATCAAAAAAACCTATTCGCCAGCATGGGCAAGAGGAGCGCGACGAGAGATCGCTCTGCTTTGTCAGGGAGAACAGCCCAGCCTTATGGATCTTGCCAAAGCCTTTCCAAGTGGGAGTGATTTAGAACACAATCGACGAGAAGAACCTGACTACACTACGAGCAAAATACAGTGGTCAAAATTATTGAGCGGAAAAATATGTGTGGCAGAAAATTCGCTAACTTTCCGTGTCGAAAAGATGTTTCCTGAACTGACTGATATTCGGGTGAACCTACTTTGGGCAATACTTGGAAACCCACTCGCAACAAAAAAAGAGCTTAAAAAGATTGTCCTTTTATTGGAACCCAAACTAGGTGATAAAATGTTTTACACGTCGGAAGAAAAACCCGGTTTTCAATACAAAAAACTATTCTCCAGTACAGCGCATTATGAGCTGGTTGAAAGCGTCGATGCTTTTACTCTGAAACTGGTGATTTATAGATTAAAAAAGCTCGAGGAAATAGGAGACGAATGGCCCTGTGATATAAAAGATTTAACACTGCATCTATTTCGTCTGTGCGCACAAACGCCATATGTTTGTATTGCAAGCCGTCTCGTTTGCCTATTTTGGATTTTTGTCGATTGCAACAGGGAGAATGCGATATCAGAATCGAAGATAAAACAGTATGTAGAAGAAACCGACGTCAATCAGATATACCAACAGACAGCTCAACTTATAAGCCTGGATTCTGAAATCTGGGCTAATCGCTATCCAACATTCAATCATTACTTACGATCCAGTCAATTAATGATTCAAAACTTCTGGAACATTTGCTTTCCACAGTGGAAGGACTATCCACCCGATATAAATTTTTCTTTGGTGGCACCCTATTGGGCAGATAAGTATTCTTCCAGCTGGCTCTCTCCACACCTGTTAAAGGAAGAAACTTTTACTGACAATACTGAACTGCTCAACGAGTGCTATCACAATACAGTGCGCGGCCGCCTAAAACAGATCTGGTAGTATTAGCCGGCTATACAAAATAATGAAACGCCTCAATCGTCAATGCAACACGTTTGGTATGTCGATGATCAATCCTGAATAGCGCAAAAGGTTGTGCGTCTAATTTCTTTTTTTGAGCAATCAAATCCCCTCTATCAAGCTCCAAAAGCTTTATCAGCTCCAACTCATCTAATAAATAGCCATAGTCCAATACAAATAGTTTCAGTAAGGCAAACTTTGATTCAACCAAGTGAAAGTCAATAGCTAACTGACGATCAGACTTAGCTTGCCGTTGCTGTACTAGCCATTCGGCCACCTCGGCACTCAGGGCATATTTAAACTTTTGCTGTGGTACAGAAAACAGTGTTACAGGAGCCATGTTCCTGAGCGACGCTTGTCTTAAAGCGCCACTCGAACTATATCCCAGAGCTTTTACAAGTACATCACCCGCCAGTAATGGACCATGAATCGTGGTCATCACTCTAGAAAGCAGATCTTCGTTGTTTTCCACACCTGATAAGTTGATCATTTTGTAGCCTTAAACCCTTCTGCAAAATTACTGTTACCCCTTGACCGGTTTGGGTGCTACCCCTCAGCAAAACCAGCAAGGTACTTTAGCCGGAACCATCATATGAGGGCTCTGGCCGGGAGGGCGCAGTGGTTTTGCACAGGGGTAACACTGAATCCGGCAGAGCTGGCAGGGGGAGTTTTGCTAGGCTGTCCACTAGGGAGAGGGGACGCTAATAAGCGAGGGATAAATGTTTTATGGGACGGAAGGATAAGGGCTCACACTGCACGAGCCACAA
Organism: Cellvibrio sp.; assembly: GCA_035490715.1. Taxonomy (GTDB): domain Bacteria; phylum Pseudomonadota; class Gammaproteobacteria; order Pseudomonadales; family Cellvibrionaceae; genus Cellvibrio. The sequence continues at coordinate 2,768 of DATJLF010000016.1, read as the reverse complement.
TCGTCGCCCGCTAAAAGAAAAAGGCCGACAAAATGTCAGCCTTTTAAATAGACTGGCCGGAACCGCCTGTGGGACTATGCTCCAAACCAGACGGGCGACCATTTATTTCTGTGCGGGCGAAATGCCCAAATTCATTACTGTTAACAAGTATATCCAAAGAACCAAACCATGACCAATACATCTATAGCAGCCAAAACAGATTTAGTTATATTCGATTTGTTTGGCACGCTCATTCAATATGGAGCCATGCATCATCCATTTCACCAGTTACTAAAATGGGCTAGAGAGAATGGGCGACAACCAAAAGTTGACGACGCCCGTAAGCTGATGACTATTAATGCGGATATACCGGAGCTTGCGGCAGCACTTAATATCTCCGCACCAAGTTTGTTTATCGATCAAATTAAAACGAATATCCAGGAAGAATTGGATTCGCTGTCTCTTTATGCAGATGTGAAACCGACATTGAGGGCTTTAAGTGATCGCGGGATTCCATTTGCGATATGTTCAAACCTTGCTTTCCCATACGGTGAAGCGGTAGATCGATTGCTTAGTGAATTTCAATTTATTCGCTGCATGAGCTATGAGGTTGGCTTCATAAAACCAGACGCAGGGATTTACCAATTTTTGATTGATAAAACAAATGTAAGACCTGAGAACTGTCTTTTTATCGGGGATACATTATTAGCCGATTATGATGGCCCTACGCAGTTCGGGATGAATGCATTGCATTTAGTGCGGGATAAGCCAGTGGGAAATCATTTCACGATAAATTCACTCACTGAGATTATTCCCTTTCTCGTTAAATAAGGTAGTGCTTTAACCCTCTTCGCTCCCAGGCTCGAACAACACATCTGTTCGTAACACATATTTAATTCCATTATTCACTGGCATACCTGCATGCCAAAGCTCATGCCGAAAGAGTAACGCTTTGCCGGATTTTGGAAATACATCTATCCGAGCATCTCTAAAACGAGTAGCGCCCGAATCTTTAAGATCGCTTAGATAAACCAGCATAGTCAATCGTGTATGACTACCTTTATATTCTTTTCTACCATCCTTGTGCATATTGAATTTCTGCTCTCCTTCGTAACGGTAAAAACGAAAGAACGGCGTTAATCCTATCGGTTGCTCACCATTAATATCTGGCATATTGATGGCTTTCAGTTTTTGCCAAAATTGTGCTGCAATCTCTCGAGACTCCATATCAACCCGCTCATTGGTGCGAATCATACTGAGCATTTGTCGTTGTCCATGAACATCTACATCCGCCGGCTTATATCCCAATGACTCGCTCAACGCGATCAATTGCTTACATTCATCTTTGTCAAGAAAGTTATCGATGATGAAAATGCCTTCGGCAAGTTTCTGAAACCCCATAAATATATTCCTGTCAATTGGCAACCAAATGGCCTTGCACGGACGCTATGCCAATCGAGGCAATTGCGCCCGAATTAAATTCAATCGCATCATCAACAATACCATCTGAAAAAATAATTCCACCTTCGGCCATCTGCGATGCAAGCTTAAATGTATCGCGCTCTTCAATTTTTCCGTAAACCAAACTGGTTCCCGTAGTGTGAGAAGGAAACGGTTCGCGCACACAAAAATATAAGCTGCGCGCATCCCAAGGCATATTGATCGGATTAGCGTCTATGCCAAGAATTGCGCTGGCACCGGTAAGTAAACTGCTCAACCAGCCGCTAGAACCCAATCCCGTAGAAATGATAACTCCAGATGAAGACTGAATTTCCGTTTGACCGCGATAATGCAATTCATAGCGAGCAGACACCGGTAGTTTCGGCCCCACATATAAATCATTTACCGCAAGCAAAGTTTGTCCATCATTCAAATGAGCTTGTGCCAGGGTTACAGCTTTTGCAGAAAAGCGTTTATTTAATACTGCATTGATGATGGCCGTAAGATCATTTAACTGAAAAGGTAACAATTTCCCGTCGAATCGTTGCGGTGCAGGATTTATAGCAATTAACGGTTGTCCTTTGAGATATTTAAGCGTGTTGACAACCAGGCCATCTTGTCCGGTAACAACCACAATATCATCAGGGCCAAATAAAAAATTAGGTAAGAAGTTTCGCTCCAATCGCTGCACACGACCGTATTGTCGCAATGTTTTTTCAGCAAGCGCTAATGCTTGTTTTAATTCACTATCCTCATCCTGATAGTCAGCCACACTATCACCGCGGCTCTGTAAATAAAATGCGGCTTGTTCACGGGTATTATGGCGGCGAATCAACCCGTCCAACCGCGTTTCGCGGTGGACGAGGATAATATTACGATCACTCATTCGCTCCATGATCAGCTCCTTTGCAACAAACTGCCGAGCAAATCCGGAGTGATATTCAGTTGGCCAATCTTGCCTGAATTAGTCGCCAAACTTTTAAAGGCTTGGGCGATAACCAATTCCGGATCAGTGCCGCTGGCAGCAATAGCGTCAAACAATTTCGGATCGATTTTATTTAGGGCTTCCATCATTTTTTCCAATCCATAGGCTTTGGCTTCGCCTTGCTTACGCTCGTTGGCAGTAGCCAGATCAACCAACTCCTGACGTTTGGCCTCCAGCGCCACTTGTGCCTCCATATCTTCTTTATGAATCAATCGCTCTTTTTCTTTTACGGCGCGATCAGCTTCTACCTGATTTTCGCGCAGCTCGCGTTTTTTCGTTTCTACCGCCAACTCGGTGCGCAATTCGTTTTCTTTGATGGCCCGCTCTTGCTCGATAGCCGCATTGCGACGCGCATAGGTAGCCT
>DATJLF010000015.1:0-75719 GCA_035490715.1 Cellvibrio sp. | reverse complement strand
CAATAAAGGCTCCATTATCGCTATTGCCGGGCCTGGTATTACTCAATACTCTACTGACGCCGGGGAAAACTGGAGTGCAGCCACTATAGATAATGACACGCAATTGTTTAACGCTACTTATGATCAATATCGCCAACAATTTATTGCTGTCGGCCAGGCAGGCACGGTGCAGTTGTCACCCGATGGAAAAAGCTGGACACGAATCAATACCAACATATCGCAATCATTACAAACCGTATATGCAACCAAAAATATCTTATGGGCAGCAGGCGATAAAGGAGTGTTAATTTACTCTACAGATGGTGGAAAAAATTGGCAAAATTCGACTCCAGATACGCAAGCAACACTGATTGCGTTATTTGAGACATCAGAGGGTAATTTGATTGCTTCAGGCACCCAAGGCACTGTATTGCGCCTTGATAAGGAAGATGGACGATGGCATCTCATCACCACACCGACACAATCCGGTTTGCGCACACCAGTGCAAGATCAAAACACCGGTTTGATTTATATTCCGGGAAAAACCGGTGAAATAATCTATTCTACAGATGATGGATTATCCTGGCAGCTAATGCCATCCATTACGCAAGGTTCCATAAAATCCTTGCATGTAGATAATCACAATAAAATGTTAATTGGTGTCGGGGAGAGGTTAATAAAAATTCCTTTATTGAATCGACACAATTAAAAGATTTAACGGGATAACGATGAATAAAACCACGCTTAATTTATTTTTTGGCACTTTATTATTAATTAGCCTGGCAGGCTGCCAGTTAACGAATAAATCCCGGGTTATCACGGGATTAGCTTATGAGCGTGAGCCACTAGCCCATGCACAAGTCATCCTGCTCGACTCATCCGGGAAAATACGTAATGCAAAAACAAATGCACTGGGAATTTATAGTGTGCCAGCGAAAGGCATTACACCGCCGCTGCTGGTTTCCGTAGTATCAAAAGGCAAAAAGGAAGATTGCACTATCAATACCCATTTACGCCCGATTTGCATGGCCGCTGTAGTTACCCGATTAACGGAGGAAAAAAAATCGATTGTTAACATAAACCCATTATCTGACCGTATCGTTTCAGATATTGCAATCAATAAAGGATTTATAGGCCCTCAACAATGGGTTGATTCAGGAACTATTGGTGTTATTAATGACAATATAATGAATCAGGCATTGATAGAAATGCGCAAAGGCTTTATGAAAGCCTTGAGCATTGCAGGCATTAAAGATCCGGTTGATTTCGATCCTGCTATTTTTCCAATGACAGACACTAATCCGGTAACAGAAATTTTTACGCTTGTTCATCACAATCGTAATTATGATAACAATACCGGTACCACAGGCCACACCACCCTCACCGATTTCAGCTTCCGACCCATTGTTGGTTTAATGTCAAATGGCGCCTATGAGCCGCTTGATTTGGAATTGGCGCGCAGCGAATACCAGCAAGTAAAACGTGCGAAACAGCGAATTTTTATTGTGGGCGATTCTACTTCGGCGGTGTATGAAAAATTACGCTACCCCCGCATGGGCTGGGGCCAGGTATTTGAAGAACGATTTGTTAAAAATAGCGGCATTAAAGTAATCACTGGCTCACGTTCCGGGCGCAGCTCCCGTGATTTTTATAATGGCCGTTGGTTTGCACAGATGGAGCACCTGATTCAGCCGGGTGATTATGTATTTATCAATCACGGTCACAACGATCAGAATTGCGATAGTAGCAAACCGGTGCGCGGTGGTGCCGATGTAAAAAATCTGTGCACTTATCCCAACAACGAAAAAGGCCAACCGCAATTTCCCGAAGGGCATCCTGAGCTTTCATTTCAGCATTCATTAGAGCGTTATATCGACATTGCAAAAATACACGGTGCTCACCCCATCATGTTCACACCAACAGCGCGAATTAAAAACCGTAAAGGCGAACAGACAACACCGGTAGTTGATGCCCATTTGACGCGTCAAAATTCCGTTAATGGCTATTTGTATACTGGCGATTACACAGAAACTATTAAAACGACGGCCCAGCTGCATAAATTGCCGTTGATTGATTTGGCGGCAGCCAGTATTAATTTTGCAAATAAAGCGGGTGAACCGGGTTGGAGAAATTATTGGTTAGTTGTCGACCCGTCTGTAAATCCATTTTATGCCAACAACGCCCCCGGAAGTATTCAGGCACCCGATGGAACTCATTTCCAGAAAAACGGGGCTGAAGCCATGGCAAAATTGGTGGCAGATGCGATTAAAAAAAATAAAGAACTAACGAAACTCCATGAATACCTGAAGTAATGATTTGGAAGCGATTAGCTGAGCACCTACAACGGAGATTTGGGGTAGCACAATTGATTGAATTTTTCATCAAACAATTTAGTGCGCATGGCTTAACAGGGTATCTATTTTTTGCAAATGCAAAATTAGCGAAAACACGTGCATATTTAATCCGGAAAAATACTGCTCTGCCATGGGTGCGATACCACAACTCACCGGCAAAGGAAGCTGTTGATCCAGTAAGAAATACATTCGGGGAAGGAAAATAAATTGCAACCATTGCGGGAAAGTCATGGTATCCACCGCAAAAGGCTGCACACTTGCCAATGCTTCCCTGGAAATCATTTCCGCGTCCCACAAACCTAGATCGCGTAATTCTTTCTCGATATCTAGCAAGACGTCGGCAATAGCAATGAGCGATTCATTCATTTATGAACAATCTGCGTAAATGGTGGCAAGGAATTTAAAATGGATTTACCGTAGCGTTTGGTGATAATCCGGCGATCCAATAAACTAATACGACCCGTATCCGTTTCTGTGCGCAGCAAACGTCCACATGCCTGAATTAATTTCAAGGATGCATCAGGCACCGTAATTTCCATAAACGCATTTCCCCCTCGCGCCTCTACCCATTCCGATAGTGCCGCTTCAATGGGATCATCCGGCACAGCAAAAGGCAACTTGGCGATCACCACGTGCGTACAATATTTTCCCGGTAAATCCACACCTTCTGCAAAACTGGCCAAACCGAAAAGCACACTACCCTCGCCATCATCAATCCGTTTTTTGTGCTGGATTAACATTTCCTGCTTGGAGTTGTCGCCTTGCAATAAAATAATATCGCGCAGGCTTTGCGGCATTTCATCAAACACATCGAGCATTTGTTTGCGTGATGAAAACAACACCAAAGTCCCTTCAGCCGGATCAATTAAATTTGGCAAGTCATCAATAATAGCCAATGTATGCACATCGGCATTTGTTGCCTCTACCGTGCGCAGCGGAATTTCCAGCGTTGCCTGCTGAAAATTAAATGGACTGGGAACAACTTGATAATTGGAATCCGATGGTGTGCCAGCACGCATTTGGAAACGGTAAAAATTACCCAACGCGGTGAGTGTTGCAGATGTGATTACCACACCACACGCTTTTTCCCACAAACTAAATTCCAATGTTTTTGCAGCAAGTATCGGGCTGGAACAGACTTCCAGATCCATATTTCCACTAGCGTCTACGGGTGTTAACCATCGCGCTTTGGGAACACTGGCAACAGAATCCGGTGTTGCGAAGCTGGCCCATAAATCGCGGTTTGCCTCTGCTCGCGCCTGCCATGCACCAAGAATGGGATAATGATTTTCCAAATCCACTTTCGGTACCGGACAATGCATATCTTCCATGGCCTGACTCACTTCATCGATCATCTTTTTCAATAAATCAGTGAGGCGGTCAAATCCTTTATATAACTCCACGCAAGGCACCAATAAATCTTGCGGCACCACACCGCCATCAAAACGATAATGGGATTGACGATCATCGAACGCGATGGATTGTGCAAGCGATTCAAAAACCGGATACAACTGATCCAACCGTTGTTTGCAATCGATTAACGCTGCCGGTAATTGCTCACCAAAACGATCCACATTGCCTGCACCGCTAATTACACCAAGCATCGCCCCTAACGCTTTATTACATTGATCCAGCCATTTGCTGGTGGAAAGCATGCGGCTGTGATGCGCAAAATGGTTCAATGCTTTTTGTGGGAGATGATGACCTTCGTCGAACACGTAAATGGTATCTTCCGGCGCAGGTAAAATTGCGCCGCCACCCAATGCCAGATCAGCGAGCACCAGATCATGATTGGTAACAATACAGTCGACAGAATGCATGGAATCGCGCGCTTTAAAAAAGCTGCAGGCCGTAACATTTGAACAACGTCGACCTGTGCATTGGCGATGATCCGTAGTAATTATTTGCCACTCATTTTGCTCCAACGCTTGCGACCAGGTATCTCGCTCTCCGTTCCACTTATTGGATGCCAATGCATCCACCATGGACTCATAAAGTTTAAAACTTTGTGCAGAGACACTGGGATATTCGTCTTCATAGAGTGCGCGTGTTGGATTCAAGCCACTTTGGTATTCGGCAATTACATTATCCAATTTGCTTAAACATAAGTAACGACCACGCCCTTTGGCGAGCGTGAACGTAAATGACAAACCACTATTGCGATGCAACTCGGGTAAATCTTTATTAACAATTTGTTCTTGCAGTGCAACTGTCGCGGTGGAGACGACCAGTTTTTTCCCTAATGCTTTTGCCATAACAATCGCGGGCAGTAAATAGGCAATGGTTTTACCGGTACCAGTACCCGCCTCTACCACACAAATATGCTTACCTGCATTTTCATCAGGAATGCGATGATTTTCATCATCCAGTGAAATTTTGCCGAGTGTTTTTGCAATCTCGGCAATCATTAATTTTTGACCGTAACGAGGCTTAAGCCCCTTATTTTCGAGAAATTGGCTATACGCGCCCTGAATTTGTTTTTTCAACGCATCAGTTAGCATTCGGCAAGTTTACTCACAACTGGATTGGCATAAATGCCCAGTGCAATTTCACGTTGCTCCGCAGGAATAGCATTAATGCGCGCTTCAAATTCTGCGCGCTCTGCAGCAAGCGGTGCAGGATTGTAAGCGATATTTTTTGCGCTGAAATTTACCTTGGGCACAGTGCCATGCAACATCTCATACGCAAAACAATTGGTTGCGTGCAATACATAATTGCCGAGAATTTGATGATCAAGTGCAGCCACCAACTCATCAGTGTCTTGATAATCACCATCCAGCACATCACCAAATGCCAAATGGATATTTCCTTTATTGCCCGCAATTCCCATTGCAATGCTGCGCACATCTTCATGCTCTTCTTTTTGATAACTACCTTCAGTCCGATGCAAATAAAGTTCGCGTGCTTTGGCTGCATCACAAGGATCAAGCTCATAGGAAATGGAAACAGGCACAATACGCAATTTTTTCACGTAGTCAGCAAGGGTTTCATCTTTTGGTTTATTAAGCATCAACATGCCTAACACTGCGGAGTTGGTTTTATCGTTACCATCTTTCGCGCGCCCCTCACGCTGCGCAATCCATATACTGGAATGCTCATTGACAATCGAATGATGGATATAAGCCGACAAATGTTTTGCGGCTTTTAATTTTTCGCGTGGCGCTTTGGCTGAACGATTGACAATAAAACTTTTATTCAAGCGCATTAGATCCGATACAAAAGGCTTGGTGAGCAGGTTGTCACCAATCGCGATACGCAATGTGTTGTAATCATTGTGATAAAGCACCCAGTTTACAAAGGCCGGGTCCATAGTGATGTCACGATGATTACTGATAAATAAATAAGAGGTGTGTTTATCCAGCTTCTCCAAGCCCGACACGGTCAGGTCTTTAACACGGATAGCCATCATCCCCGACATGTATTTTTCCACTACCGCTTGCAAACCTTCCACATCATGGATAGCGGCCAACTGTTGCGTGAGCTTACTGCGTACCAGCGGCTTCAATAACCAACCCAACCAGCCATGTAATTTCGGAAATTTCAGGCGAGTCACTGCATCGGTAAGCTCGGGATCAGCCAACATGCGATCCAGGGTTGGGCGCACCTCATCATCGTGATAAGGGCGAATATCATCAAAGTCAGTCATAGCGGATCTTACTCGAGAGGGTCATTTACCTAATGCAGGATAGCTGGTGCCGGAAGCCGGACTCGGCGAGAATTGGCACCTGCCAAAAACAGGCGCACAAAATACCGAAAAGGGCCACAAAATGCCATCGAAAACACCTGTCATAAACCCCGAATCATCCTGCCCTTGCGGCAGCCACAAACTGTTTACGAATTGCTGCCAGGCTTACATCGCAGGGCATTCCTGGCCGGAAACAGCTGAACAATTAATGCGCTCCCGTTACACCGCCCATGTAATAGTGGAGATTGATTATTTGTGGGATACCTGGAGCCCTGAACAGCGCTTGCGTTCCAGTAAAGCAGACATCCTGCAATGGGCCCAAAGCTGTGATTGGTTGGGATTACAGATACTCTCCACCCATCAAGGAAACCCGGGAGATCAGGAGGGCCTGGTGGAGTTTCTCGCTATTTTTCGCCATAACGGCCAGTTGCAGAAACATCATGAAAAATCCTTGTTTCGTAAAAATCTGGGCAAATGGGTTTATGTGGATCATCAGGATTAAATGGAGTGTTCCCAGGCAACAATGCATGACAAACCATCGGCTATCTGCCTGTAATTTATTCGACTACAATCACATGACAACGTAAAATAATGTTTAATTTGACGCCAAATCAAATTCCAGCCAACAAACAATATAAAAGTGGCTACACTCAGATGAGTCTCCTTTTATTACCTTTATTGATACTTAACTCATTGTCGGCCTTATGAAAATTCTTCTGGTTGAAGACAGCGCAACACTTCGCTTTGCCATGCGCAATTACATCATTGAGGCCGGCCATGAGCCCTTATTAGCCCGCAGTGGGGAAGAAGCATTACAGTTACTCGAAAACACGCCGGTAGATATGATCATCATGGATGTGGAAATGCCCGGTTTGAATGGTTTTGAGACCACCCGTCTCATTCGTGAATGGTTGGCAGGCCATTGGATTCCCATCGTTTTCGTCACGGGCCTGAATGAAGATGAAAATTACCGGGAAGGGATTGAAGCGGGCGGTGACGATTATTTGATCAAGCCAGTCAGTTTTATGATTATCAAGGCCAAGATTCGTGCAATGGAACGCATTGCTGAAATGCGCGATCAACTCAGCCGTTTAAACTCCGAACTGGAAGCCCTTAGTCAACTTGATAGTCTTACCCAGGTCTACAACCGTCGAACCTTCAATGAACAAGCGCAACAACAATGGGCTTTGGTCAAACGCCATCAACAACCTATCAGTGCCTTAATGATCGATGTAGATCATTTCAAGTTATACAACGACCATTATGGCCACCCGGCAGGTGACTCCTGTTTAAAGAAAGTAACCCAGGCGATCAAAAGTTGCTTACACCGCACAACCGATATTTTGGGACGTTATGGTGGTGAAGAATTTATTGTGTTATTGCCGGAAACCGATGCCAAAGGGGCTATGTGTGTAGCCCAGTCCATCGGGGAAGCAGTAAGCGCCCTGCAATTACGTCACGATGTATCTCCTACTGCCAGTTGCGTAACGGCAAGTGTTGGTGGCGCCACTTGTTTACGTACTACCGGGCATGACCTGGAAGAACTGATTAAAAATGCCGACCGTGCGCTCTATAAAGCCAAACGCGCAGGCCGCAATCGCAGTTGGGTGGATGAAGTAGCGACCCATAAAACCCTGTTATTAGCCGATAGCAGTGCTGAATTAATCAGGCATTTTACCAGCCACTTGCAAGCACATTTCAATTTACTCACCGCAGAAACACCAACAGAGTGCCTGGAATTGGCAGTGGATTTGCTGCCGGATTTGATTCTTCTGGGTACCAATCTTGCCCATAGTTCAGCAGGTGCAGATTTGTGCAAGATACTTGCCCGCACTCCCAAAACCGCCGGTATCAATCTGGCGTTGGTATGCGAAAACCTGGATGAGAAAAATAACAATCTGGGCAAATCGCTAGGCATTCGTAATTATTTTGATAAATCCACTAGTGGCCCTGCCCTGTTAAATAAAATAGTTGATGTTATTAATTAATTCTTTTCCTCCTGATTTTTAACACCTTTCAACTTTTAACACCTTTCAATAGATTACTGGCTTCATTTACATACTGTATTTATAACCAAACAATTTCAGGCAGCGGCAAGTTCAGCTTGACTATACAGTTGCCCAAAGCGATATACTGTATTTAAATACAGTGCACTACCTATTTACTGCCATGGATCACATCATCACTCCCGACCTTGACCAATTATTACAGCGCGATGATATATGGCGCGGTGCACGCACTTATGATCATGAGCATCCTGCCGAAGATACAGGTCATCCCCTCTTGAATAATTTTCTGGTGCATCGGGGTTGGCCTAAAGGTTGTTTAATTGAAATAAATCAATTGGAAATGGGTCAAGGTGAGTGGTTATTACTGACCCCCGCTTTACGCAATCAAACACAAGGGTTGCAAATATTGATCAATCCACCAGCCATGCCTTTTGCACAGGGTTTATTGCAAGCAGGCCTGGATCTGGACAGGGTACTCATCATTCATGCACCGGCAAAAAATGATTTTCTAGCAGCGTTTGTAGAAATCGCTCGTGCTGAAGCCTGTAATCATTTATTAGCGTGGCAACCACAACAGGCCTTGAATTACACAGAAATTCGCAAATGTGTATTAGCGAGCAACGAAGGCGAAGGTATTTACTGGCTATTGCGTCACTCCCGAAACACATCGCAACAATCACCTGCACATTTGCGATTGCGCACACGCATTTGTACCGATCATCTTGATGTCGTGATCACCAAACAAAAAGGTTGTGAACAATCTTTATTAAATACATCGATCAAATTGCCATTACCGCGCGAATGGATGGGTTACCAGCTCCATGCAAACCTGGGCATCACATTAGATCACCACTTCAATACATCTACCCAAAAAACTGTCGCAAAGTCGAAAAAAAACTATTAACGATGCCAGCCGTGTGCGGAGCAATTTATGAGCACTCATAGTGTTTTATCACCACCATCAATGCATCTTTGGTTATCGATTCGTTATGGGGAAATCAAAAGTGCGGACACGACACAAAAAGCGGATGAAAATGCTATCGAAAAAAAATTGATTGGGTTGTGTGAAGCCTTGTACCAATTCACGCCTCATTTGCAAATATATGTGTCTGAATATAGCCACAATCATGGCGTACTATTAGAAGTATCCCGTTCATTGACATTGTTTGGTGGAATCAAAAAACTTATCAATGCTATTCATGCCCGTATCACATTAATGCGAGGTGATTATCAGCAATATCATTTTGCAATGGCACACACTGCACAAGCTGCATGGTTATGCAGTTTTTCAAGCACTGCTATCGACCTTGAAAAAATCGAAAACTCAAGTGCACAAGGTAACGCCTCCCGGCTACGCACTTTTTTCCATCAACAATTAAAAGGATTACCGATCACTTGTATAGAAGATTACCCTCGCACCCTGAAGGCATTACAGCAGACCGGTTTTATATTGCTCGGGGACTTGATTCACCAAATACACACCAGTGGTTTACGTAGCTTCACAAAACGATTCGGCAATGAATTCAGCCAGTACCTGAGCGATATGCTGGATATCAGCCAGGATATGCAGCACGCGGGTTTATTCTCTGCTCCCACACCTGTGTTTCACCCGGAAATACCATTTATTGCGCGTTTGGATTTGGAGTTTCCGGTTGCACAACTGGATTTATTACAACCTGCGTTATCCGCCCTGTTACAAAAACTAAACATTCATTTGCAACAACGCCAGTTGCAATGCCAAACCATCGAATGGCATCTCATCAGCATTTATCAGGAACGCGAAACTCTGCAAATTTATAGTGATACACCGCAGCAACACAGTGGGTTGTTGCTCGAACTCAGCATGATTCAACTGGAACAATATACTTTTCATTTTGCTGTAGACCAATTGGAATTACACTGCCCATTTACTACTGCATTGCAGGCACAGGCTTATCATTTGGATTTTTCCCAACAATCACCAAGCCATAAAACTACTCGGGATTTCACACTCACCACTGCCAAATTAAAGGCACGCCTGGGTAATGGTGCTATCTATAAAATCAGTTACAAGGATGACCACTTACCTGAACTAAGCAATGATGTTATTAGTTACCAAAAACCTGCATGGCAAGTGTTACCTGAAATACAGCAACAGGCTTTGCGCCCCAAATGGTTATTTACACATCCACAAATGATTGAACTCACACTCACCGGATTAATCTGGCGAGGCAAATTGCAATTATTGGCTGGCCCCGAACGAATCCATACGCACTGGTGGGATACTCCCACAGCCCGCGATTATTTTATGGCGCAACGACATGATGGAGTGCGGTTGTGGATTTTTAAAGATTTGCAACAACAATGCTGGTTTGTACACGGCATTTTTTGCTAGCCATGAATTACACCCATCTCCATACAATTACCAATTTTACTTTTCTAACTGGTGCATCCCATCCGCAGGAAATGGTCGAACGTGCAGCAGAATTGGGGTACACCGCTATTGCCATTACCGACGAATGCTCACTGGCGGGTATCGTAAAAGCCTTCGCTGCCGCACAACGCTGTGGAATAGAATTAATTATTGGCAGTCGTTTTTTACTGTCCAACGGAATCACCCTGATTGCGATTGCACCGACACGCGCCGCTTATGCAGAGCTCTCCGGGTTTATTACTCTTGCACGGCGACGTGCCGACAAAGGTAGCTATGAAGCCCATCTGGACGATTTGCGTTTCCGTTTGCAGAATTGCCTGTTGATCTGGCTATGCGACCCCATCACTACTAACAATGAACAAACTATACAACTTCACGCAGATTATCTAACCCGGGCATTCAAAGATCGTTTGTGGCTTGGAGTGAGCCATCAACTACACAGTGGCGAACAACAACACTTTGAAGGCTGGCAGCAATTGGGAAAGCAATGGGGGATTTCGTTAATAGCTGCCGGAAATGCATTGATGCATAGCAGCAAACGCAAAATGTTGCTCGATTCACTCACCGCGATTCGCCTGAATATCCAGGTACAACACTTGGGAACCCAAACCCTGGCCAATAGCGAGGCCTATTTAAAAACCCTTGGGCAATTGGAAAAACTTTATCCACCTGCGCTGTTGGAAGAAACCGAACGGGTTCGGGAATTATGTATTTTTTCCATGGAGGAATTGAAATACCAATATCCGCAAGAGCTGGTTCCCTCCGGTTTTTCACCCAGCCAATATTTGCGACACCTGGTACAAGAAGGAACGCAGCGGCGCTACCCGCAAGGGATTCCTGAACACATTCCACGGATCATCGAAAAAGAATTACAGCTTATTGAAGAAGAAAGTTATGAATATTTTTTTCTGACTGTTTACGACATTATAGTGTTTGCCAAATCGCAAGATATTTTGCACCAAGGACGCGGTTCAGCAGCCAATTCGGTCGTATGTTATTGCCTTGGTATAACCGAAATTGATCCGGATAAAATCAATGTATTATTTGAACGATTCATTTCCAAAGAGCGTAAAGAGCCGCCCGATATTGATGTCGATTTTGAGCACGAGCGGCGCGAAGAAATTATTCAATATATCTATAAAAAATACGGACGTGAACATGCAGCATTAGCGGCCACCGTTATTACTTATCGCCGCCGCAGCGCCGTGCGCGATTTAGGTAAAGTATTAGGGTTTGACCCAGTGTTTATTTCACACCTTGCGTCTTCCATTGCATGGTGGGATCAACGCGCTGAATGGGAACAGCGGTTAACGCGGTTGAATAAACAATTGCAAGAATCCAACCCTGCATTTTCCCCACCTTCCCTATCTACATTGCATTTATTTTTTTATTTGGTTAATGAATTGATGGGATTCCCGCGGCATTTATCCCAACATGTTGGTGGCTTTGTTATCGCTCGCGAACGAATCAGCGATCTGGTGCCGATTGAAAATGCCAGCATGCCGGAACGCACCATTATTCAGTGGGACAAGGAAGATCTCGAGACGATGAGACTATTAAAAGTAGATGTACTTGCATTGGGTATGTTGACTGCCCTGCGAAAAACCTTGCGCATTATTCAAACCTATCAACCAGGCATACAACAACTGTCGGATATTCCCAACGACGAAGAACATGAGGATGTGAAAGCCACCTATAAGATGTTACGCATGGCCGATAGCATTGGCGTTTTTCAAGTTGAGTCACGTGCGCAAATGTCCATGCTGCCGCGTTTGAGACCTGAAAAGTTTTATCATCTGGTGATACAAATTGCGATTGTCCGACCGGGCCCAATACAAGGGGGAATGGTTCATCCCTTCCTGCAACGCCGTAATAAAAAAGAAGAGATCACTTATGAACACGACGATTTAATTCCGGTTTTAGAGCGCACATTAGGTGTCCCGATTTTCCAGGAACAAGCTATCAAACTGGCCATGGTCGCAGCCGGTTTTAGCGGCGGCAAAGCCGATGAATTGCGCCGCGCAATGGCAAGCTGGGGAAAAAACAGCACACTGGAAAATTTTGAAAAAGATTTTATCGATGGCATGCTACAGCGACATTATTCACTGGATTTTGCGGTGCGACTCTTTGACCAGATAAAAGGTTTTGGCGGTTATGGGTTTCCGGAATCCCACTCAGCCAGTTTTGCATTATTGTGTTATGCATCCTCCTGGTGTAAACGCCATCACCCTGCCGCTTTTTATTGCGCTTTATTGAATAGTCAACCCATGGGATTTTACTCTCCCTCACAATTAATCCAGGATGCAAAACGCCACGGCGTTATGGTGCTTCCGGTGGATATTAATTGCAGCGTTTATGATAACCAATTGGAAAAAATTACCACCAATCATTTGCATTCCGAATACTTTCCCAATCCGCAACCGTTGCTTGCTGTGCGCTTGGGCTTCAGCCAAATCAGCTCGCTGGATACTACTGCTGCACAAGGTATAGAGCGCTGGCGTGGCAACAAGCCATTTACTTCATTGGAAAATCTTTCACGTCGCACACCGCTGACCGCTGCCGACCTGGGCCACCTTGCCGCTGCAGATGCATTTGTACGGCTCGCAGGTAATCGACATGAATCGCGCTGGCAAGCCGCAGCAATAAAGCCGCACCTGTCATTGCTGGAAGATACTGAAGATCAGCAGGATTTATTAACCATGCCTGCACCTTCAATCGAAAAAGATATGTTTGATGATTACAGCAGCCTCGGTTTAAGTTTGCGTGCACACCCCATGGCGTTACTGCGCAATCAATCCCCTTTTAACCGCTGCAAAACCCAGCGCGAATTAGCCAGTGTCGGACACGGCCGTTTTGTGCGTGTAGCCGGACTAGTAACCGGCAGACAAAGACCGGGCACCGCCAAGGGAAGTATGTTTGTAACATTGGAAGATGAAACTGGAAATATTAATGTGATTGTATGGCAACAAACCCAGGCTCACTTTCGCGAACCTCTGTTAAATGCACAATTATTATTAATAAAGGGAGTATTGGAAATTAACGCAACCGACAGTGAAACACCGGTAATTCATTTGGTTGCCGGCCACTTACAGGATTACACGCACTGTTTACAAAGTTTGAATATTAATTCGCGGGATTTTCATTAATTCAAAAGGCTTTAACTAATTCGCAGGACTTTAACTTTGCAGGACTTTCATTAATTCAAAAAAAACCGCATTACAGAGTAACACGGATTTTTCTACTATTTAATTTGCAATCATTTTGAACGCAATGAGTTATACCAATTTACTTCACGCGCATATTTATCCACTTGATCAGCCACATCCAGCACCAGTGTAAATAATGCCATACGCACCAATACGCCATTATCGGTTTGACGAAAAATTGCAAGATTGGGATTGGTGTTGAGGTCATTATCCAGCTCATTTGCATCTGCACGCGAATCACGCGGCAGCGGGTGCATGATGACGGTATTGGGCTCGCAATATTGCGTATAAATGGATTGATTCAAGCGGAATCGCCCACGATATTGATCCGCCTCTTCTTTACTGGCAAAACGCTCTTCCTGAATCCGGGTTGAGTAGGCAATATCAATATGAGTGATGCTGGTCGGCAGGTCATCCGTAATAGTTACTGCATGGCCAGCCTTACGCAATTCCTCCACAATATACCCCGGCATTGCCAATTCTTTAGGTGATACCAGGGTTACGCTGATTTTTTCAAAAATGCACAGCAATTTGCATAGCGAGTGTACTGTGCGCCCATGCTTCAAATCACCGATCATGGCAATACGCAAGCCATCCAGATCACGTCCTTTGGAACGCAACTCTTTTCGGATGGTGTAAAGATCCAATAACGCTTGCGTTGGGTGCTCATTAGGACCGTCCCCACCATTAATAACAGGAACACGGCTGCCTTCAGCAAACTCTGCAACCGATCCTGCCTGCGGGTGGCGCATACAAATTACATCGCTATACCCCGAAAGCACACGCGCCGTATCAAATAAGGATTCACCTTTGGTCAGGGATGAACTTTCAAAGCCGGTAGTTTCACGAACATTACCACCAAGCAGATTAAACGCTGCACCAAAGCTAACCCTTGTACGTGTACTGGGTTCAAAAAACATATTGCCCAGGATTGCCCCCTCCAGCACGCGTGTTACTTTGCGACGTAACGCATAGGGTTCCATGGTGTCGGCCACATCAAAAATACGCTGGATGTCGGCACGCTCAAATTGGGTGATGGAAAGAATATGGGCACCAGTGAAGTTCACAGGAGAATCCTTAGCGGAGACCGCTGGTTAAGTGGCAGGAAAAACGGGCGCCATTTTAACGGCAGATATCACTCAGACCAACGGCATTAGAAAAATAATCCGCCTGATTCACTACGTAATAGTGGTATCTGTCGACTTAATGCACCGGAATTAAGGATATGAGTGCAGTATCAGCGCGACGTTCCTTGGTGGGTAACGATGGCATCAACCTGGCAAGTGCCTGCTCAGCTGTTGCCCGATAAGTGGTTAACTTGCCTCCCATTATGGATAACACACGCGGATGGTTTTCATCATCTACGGAAAACATCACCTCACGGGGGCGAGAAAAAGCGCGTTTATCACTCCTGGGCAACACACGCAAACCGGCAATGGTTTCAATTTGATCTTCAGGAATAACTAACCCGGGGAAATAATGGCGCAAGGTCGATAATAGGTAATCATGTTCCTCAGATGTACAAACCGCTCGCTCCGGAGGGCCTTCATACATTTTTTCAGTAGTACCCACCAATAATCGTCCCTCCCAGGGCAATACAAAGACCGCTCGTTTATCGGCCGGAGCCTCCAGATAAAAATACTGATCCAGCAGCGGTGGCAATAAAAGATGGCTGCCTTGCACAAGCTCAATACCGGGCGATGGCAACGCCGGTGAGACATTCGCAATAACCTCTTGTGCCCATGGACCAGCACAATTGACCAACACCCGACAACTAACGGATTCATGCCCCTTGCCTGTTTCAATATCAACCTTGCAACACTGACCGTTCCGTTCTGCCGCTATAAAACGAGCTGGCATCATCAAATCAGCACCCAGTAAAACAGCGGATTGCAAGACAGCGCGAGTCAATGCTGCATCATCAGTTTGCGCCTCATGATAACGAAACACCGCCTTGAGATTTTCCTGCCGAAGCTCATGCAAACTACCCCATTGATTTTTAGGTAGCTGACGAAACAATGAATCCTTACCAAGTCCTGCCAGGAATGCATACAGGCTTAATCCGGCGCGAATGGTTAATGGCGAGCGTGTCGAGTTGTCATACACGGGAATATGCAGAGGTTTTAACTTCACCAGCTCAGGTGCCAATTTCAATAATAATGATCGCTCATACAAACTTTCATGAACCAAACCGAATTGGGCTGATTCCAGATAGCGTAATCCTCCATGAATCAACTTGGAGGATTTACTGGAAGTACCCGCGGCAGGCGCTGTTTTTTCCACTACCAGTACCGAATATCCTGCTGCGGCTGCGGCCTGCGCGACACCTGCACCTTGAATACCTGCACCGATCACAACAATGTCGTATTTCATTCTTGTTGTTCCGACAAACTATATGGCTGGGATGTAAAGCTTTGGTGAGTATAGTTCAGCCCTGTAAAAATGATCGACAACACTGTCGTTTTTTTTCACATGAGCACCTGCGGGAAATATTTAAAAACTGGAAACAAGGGAGGAAAAACAAATAGCGGAATTAGAAAGAAATTATTAATGATCACATCCTTGTGAAGGGTTTAGCCATCAATATTCCATTTGTAACTTTTGATGCACCAGCGGAATAGCCTTCGCCTGACGCTCATTAGCCAGGGCTCGAGCGTAATGTTCCGCGACAGCTATAGCAGCGCAATTGATGATGTCCAGATTACCTGCATATTTCGGCAAGTAATCACCCAACCCTTCAACACTCAGGTCAATCCGAACACCGCCATCAATAAGAATGGGTTTTGACTCCAATCGATACCCAGGCACGTATCGCTGGATGCGCATTAACATTTCATCCAGCGGACCTTGCAGGGCACCAAGATCTGCAACATCGCACCAGGCAGTCACACTGGTAAACATACGTGTTTCCAGATTGACCTCGTCCACATGCAATTCCACATCAAAATCATTAACGCCGGTGTATTTGCGCAAACCGGATTTGGTGTTGTGATAATACTCGTCAATGTTGGCGAGAGTTCCTGGTCCGATAGAGTTAGCGGAGACAATCGAAGAAACAGAGATTTTTTTAACGTTTGGAATACAACTGGCAAGCACATGTGCAACGGGAATTGAAGACTGCCCACCACAAGAAATCATACTGATGTTGCGGTATTTAAGCGCCTCTTCCATACCCAGCGCAGGCACACAACATTCACCAATTTGGGATGGCGTCATATCAACGGCCAGAATTCCCAATTCTTCGAAAAGCTTTGCATGCTCTTTGTGGTAAGCCGCCGAGGTTGCATCAAACACAATATCGCAACGATTAGCAGTTTCAAGGAAAGCATTAATGCCTTTATCAGATATTTTAACGCCGAGGCTTGCCGCATAACTCATCCCTGCCGATTCGAGATTCCTTCCCGCGAACAACACACACTCTAACCAGGGTGAGCGTTGCACTTTGGCTAATAGGTCAGCACCGATTTTTCCTGTGCCAATAATACCCACGCGCACTTTGTCTGTTGATTGAGAAGACTGCAATATTTCTGTTCTAAAAAAATCACCACGCAAAAGAGATTTAATGAACTGCATAATTTATTCCTTGAAAATTATCTCACTAACCGATTCGATGTCGGTGGGTAACAACGCAGTTCAAAGAAATCACAATCAATTCGGCGTGAAAATAGTAAAAATAAATTTTCGCGAACTGCCTCTCATAAAATAAATTTTAAATTACAGGCGTTTTTTTTATTGCTAGAACTTAGATCTCACGCGCTTTACAAAATTTTGTGTCGCTAAAATTTTTATTAATGATTTATGTTCCACAATATTTACCAAACAAAGGTTTAAGCGAAAAATGATTAAATTTTCAATTTACGAAAACTTAAGCGACAATTTTTATTTGCATAAAAAAACATCTATTAAAAACGAGAACAGATCGTCATAATCGCGCGCCCCGCCCCACTATCTCAAATACACGTCAGTGGCTGGGCTGCTTATAGCTTCAAATCACATAGGTTAAACACGATTTCACTGTTAATTGACATGCCATTCCATCGCTCCACAGCAATGGAATTAAACACTACTTTGATCTGAGGTTTTGTCGAAGTAAAAGGTAATTTTTTGACAACTGACATCCCAAGGAGTAGCAAGTGGTTAAACAACCCAAGCATTACTTTGAGGCCATACTTGGAATTAATGCGCCATGGTCAGTACAGGATGTTGCAATCGATGAAAGGAACAAGATTATCCAGATTGAGTTAGCTTATCAGTTTGAAAAATCTCGCTTCTCTTTCTTTTCCAAAAGCTCCGATACCAACAACAAGATTTCCGATGCTGGATTTGCCAAACGCTGGTTACATACAGGTTTTGGAAATTACAGCTGCCATATAGTCTCCAATTTTTACGACCAAACTATTGGAGGCTCCGGCATCAGTAAGGATTCATTACTCCAACCGGGCTTTTTGGGTGACGCTAATCGCAATTACTCCCATGAATTGCGCCAGCAAGTATCTCTTTCCCACATTCGCGGCCTCGCGCCCGATGCCATCGCCAATATGCTGCGTGTAGAGCAAACATTGGTTGAAGAAATTATTGGCGATGTAGAAAAAACACCGGAATCTTATCGTTTGGCAACTTGCTTACCGATGGAATCAGACTCCATTTGGGAAAGTATGATCTATGATAAATTCCACCTGAAAACACAATTGTTTTCATTAAAGCTTCTGCTTTCCAAATTAAAACTCACCATGATTGATCCGAAAGTTGAAACAAAACTTTCTGATTCAGTCACAGAATTGCGAAAGTTTTTTATCTCCCATGCCAACTCATTAGACGCAGAAGTAAGCCAAATTTGTGCGTTGTCGATGAAGAAACAATCGGTTGAAGAACGCCGCAGCACTGTCACCAAACTGGTGTTGCCCTCACTTAAAAATAGTATTTGGTTAAAATTAATCGGCGCCAAAATAGATCTTGGCTCGAATAATATGCCGCTGAATTTATTTCTGGTGAGATTGCGCCATGCATTTCAAAATACGCAGGATAATAATGTACGTGTTGAAATCCTGAATCAATTACGTGAATTTTTCCGAAAAAATGCACGCAATTTAAAACAGGAGCTGGTGCTAATTAATCAAATGATGAATGCACCGGAAGAACACCAAATGAGCTTGCCAGATGAACGTAGCGATGTTTGGAAACGCATTCTAAAAGATGACACTTTCATCCCCAGCTCTCATATTGCATATAAATTATTATTATCCAACTTACGCTCACAAATTCTGATGAATCCGGACCCTGTCGTTGAATTAAATGCGGTGAGAAGGGTTAGAGATTTTATTAAGCATAACCAGCGATTCATGCAGCAAGAATTGCGTATGGTAATGAGTAAAAGTTATTCGAACTAACTGCCAGGAGAGCTTGTATGGCACAAGAATCAGATATCCGTATTCGTAGCGCATTGGTCAATCGCGACCAGGTTGTGGAAAAAATCAACCGTGGAGAGTACCTCGTAATTGCAGCAGATGAATCTGTATTGGAAGGATTACCATCCGGCAATTGGATTGCCGGCACAATCCCCTACTTCATGACCAGTGAAGGCGGCAAGGTAGATCGAGAGCATATCTTTGTTAACACTATCGAGGGTGTCCAACCCAGTACCGCACCGAGGATTACGCTATACGATGCAAACTCTATATCGCGCATCGCCCAGGAAGCACCGGAACACGGTTTTACTATCGTGATTCTTCCGGCAATGTCTGAAGTGCATTCATGTTACGCACAAAATGCACCTGATTACCCCAATATGTACTTCTCTCCTATTATCGGGTGGATTTCGGGAGTACATCTGGATGATATTGGAAGCCGCGCGGCGAAAGTTGGATTTGGCCCAGCCCGTGGAATGCTGTTTGATCAACAAGCAGTGGCAATGCATGTTCCTTTGCCTGGCCATCAATTGGCGAACATCAATATCGTAAATTTATTCTCTCAAGGCCAAGGCCCGGAGATTAAATTCAAGAATACCGGTTTTTCAGTCAGCGATTGCACCATCAATGGCGAACCTTCAAACCTTGCTGATTACATCAAGTACGCCAAAATAGATACGCGACTCCCCTTGGTTGCCAACTATTCCGGTGTGATGATCAACGTTAGTATCCAGCAAATTGACGAAGCCAATAAAAAAGTTGACCTTTATGCACCGGTGTTTAGCGATATTAGTTACCGCTTCGCGCAACCGGTAGATAATTACATCGAAAGCTTTAATAAAGAACTCTCAGCATCAGCCAGCGAAAATATTTCTTTTTCTTGCAACTGCATACTGAATTATCTTTATTCGGAATTGGAAGGTAAGAAAACCCGCGATTTAACAGGCCCCATTACTTTTGGTGAAGTGGCTTATCAATTGTTAAACCAAACTCTTGTTTACCTGAGCCTGAGCGGCGGTTCACGCTAAACTCTCTATTCGCTACCAGTCTATGCTGGTAGCGAATACCCCTCTATACTCCATAAGTCCCATCAAATCAGCGAGCAACTTATGGAAGTTTTGCGCGTAATCATTGCGCTGCTATTTTTTCTTTGCGGTGTGTACCTGGTTGTCACTGCCATTACATCTGCAGATTGGTTTTTATTATTCTTCTCATTAGGTGCATTTCTGGCAGCCTATTTTATTTGGCCAAGCAAGAAACGCGGCAAACGTGATGATAGCAATCAATGGCTGGACATCCTGGAAATCATTATCGAGCTGCCAATAGAAATTTTATTGTGGCTATTCCGATTGGGCGCGCGTCTGTTTAAAGACAGCGATCCAGGTATTGACCTTTAATGCGTTGCCGCACCAGCACTATAAGCCTGAATATACTCTTGCAAGGCCTTTTCATTGCGTTTAATAAATTCAATATCACCACGCGGCACCGCCAGCACAGCAGGATCAGCTTTTTCCTTTAACTGCTTTGCTTGTTCATCAGTTACCTTTCCCAAATTGGCAAACAAAAAGTAAGCCGCAATTGCATTACCCAATTTAGTGCTCAACCGCATATACTCACCCACGGATTTCCATCCGTGCTTGCGCGCAATATGGTTGGCCATGTCCTGCAAATTTTTAGTTTTTAAAAGCGCATCAATTTTTTTATCTTGCTCCGCTGCTGATAACGCATCAAATGCTTTTATATCAGCATCGGTCGAGTTCATACTATCTACAGCCTGCACAATAGGAGCTATATCGCGATTGGTTTGCATCCATCGCTGAACGGATTGTGCATTGAGCGCACTATTATTAGGCAGCATTTGCGCAATCGCTAAATGCCCGGATAACACCACACAGATAAAAAAAACTATTTCAATTATTTTTTTCATTTACGTTACACGCCTTTTAAGAAACACGCAGAGTGATCGCGGTTATTAACGACCAAACCCAAAAGAAGAAAAACACTAAAAATGGAGTCAAAATACCCAAGGATAAGCCTGCCACACCCTTGCCTTCGTAAAATGGATAAAACACAAACAGTTGTATTAATGTAGGAATCAGCGCGATAACAAAGCTGCGAGCAAACAAACTACTGGCGAAAATTGGCAACAGAAACAAAAATCCCCATAAACCGCCCCATACTATGCGGGGGTACATCCAGTGCGGCGACACAGACCCAGACAGATTTACATTGAGCGACTGGGTAATTCCATAGCGGCTAAATAACCACATCACTACACACATTACCAACCCACCCAGGCAACCTGCCCCAAAAACCGTTAATGCGTTTTTCATAATCACTAACTCACCAGAATAATGTGTTCACTACTGCCAATAACTGGCAGCATGCTGCTCAATAATAGGCGACAGTGTAGCATTGCAAATTAACACTTGGTTAAAAAATCTTTTCTTGGATATTTTCCAGAGTTTTTGTAAATCGCTTAAATATCAGCTGTTTAAGGCTTTTTTTCATCTTTGCTCTTGTACAAAGATGTCCATAGTTTGCATTGTTTGTAAATATTTTGTCTACTATGCGTCTACTATTTCCGATAAAACGCACCGGATAGCCAAAATTGAGCAAATTAACCAAAAGCTTTATAGACGCTTTGCCACTACCGGCAACCCAAACAGATGGGAGCGCCACGCAAGTGATATACCGGGATAGCGCCCTGCCCGGATTCGGCCTGCGTGTGGGAAGTGGTGGAGCTAAGACGTTTTTTATTGAGCGCAGAATCAAAGGGCGAGTAAAGCGTATTTCTATTGGCCGGTACGGCCCCTTAACTCCAGTGCAGGCGAGAACCAAAGCCCAAGAGTTATTAAGTAGCATCATCCTGGGTGATGATCCCACTGCGAAAAAAAGTTCGTATAAGGCGGATAACATTACATTGCGGCAAGCGCTCGACGATTACATTGCAGCGAGAAAAGATTTAAAAAAATACTCCCAATACAATTACCGTAGAAGCATGGAAGTAGGCCTGCCGGATTGGATGGATAAACGCTTAATTGATATCACTAAGGATATGGTGGAATCGCGGCATAGCAATATCGGTGAGAAAACACCAGTAATGGCAAATCACACTATGCGCGTTCTCAAATTAATTTTTAACCATGCGATAGCTAAGTATGAAGATGATTCAGGAAAGTCGGCATTAACTATCAACCCGGTTGACAGGCTTACTAAAGGAAGAGCCTGGTATAAGGTCGAGCGCAGGCGAACATTTTTAGCTCCGCATGAACTCGCAGCCTGGTATGAGGCTGTAAACCAAATAGTGTCCAGCACAACCAGGGACTATCTTGTATTTTTACTGTTTACCGGCTTAAGAAAGATTGAGGGAGTATCGCTTCGCTGGGAGGATATAAGTTTTGAATCATCGTCATTCACTATTCCTGATACAAAAAATGGAAAACCGCACACCCTGCCCTTAACGGATTTCACAGCCAATCTGCTCAAAAATAGAGTTCTTGAAACTAAAGGTAGTCCCTGGGTTTTCCCCAGCCCGACAACGGACTCATACATTAAAAATCAGACGTATGCGGTGCGCCAAGTTATTGCAATAACCGGCAAACAGTTTTCTTTGCATGATCTTCGCCGCACATTTATCACTATTGCGGAAAGCTTGGACATTCCCGCTTATGCGCTTAAGGCCCTGTTAAATCACCACAATCCTAATGATGTTACGGCTGGGTACATTATTAGTGGTGTTGATCGCCTTAGAGAGCCTATGCAAAAAATCACAGATTATTTGATTAAGGTTGTTAAATTAAATGACAAATAAAAACTATATTTTTTCCTTATATCCTATTTCTGATTATTCGCTACCCGATTATTACAATCCCTCATTCGATCATTGGCAGCGTGAAGCCATGAAGATTTTGGCTTCACGTAGCGAGTCAGATATAGCAAAGATCTTGTTGGATATTGATACTCACGCAGCCAATGAAATGCTAGGTAAATATGACGGCTTCTCGACACTGGAGCAGACGATCCAAAATTTATCCCACCAGAATATTGAAAAGTTGTACGAGTGGGATTTATATCCAGGGAGATTGCAATTTATAAGCCTTCTCCACCTAAAATTAAAAGGTAAAGGCCCTGAGTCGGTTTCGACTGTACCTAATTTAGAATGGGTAGAGTGTTTTGCCTGTATTCTTTTGGGAAAAATTAAATTTGCTTTTGATCGAGAAACCAAAATAAAGAAATGGGGCTTTAATAATTCGCCATATGCCAGTTTTTGTGATGACACTGGCGAGTACATGGGCCTGTTTGCTTTGAATTGTATGGAAGTAGAAACATTCCTAGCCAGCCTTCCCGGGCGGACATGGAACTTTCAGATAAAAGATTTAAACAGGGAGAGATCAAGAAAGGCAAATGACACAAAATATGCAAACAGTAGAGACGCAAAAAACAGATTTTTAGAATGGTTCGACAAAGAGCGTGGCTCATTCAGCACGAATATTGATGCAATCCTGGAGTATAGGGCAAATCAAATTCCTAACGATGACAAAGGAATAATAAAATCCGACCGAATGCTGGAGGATGCATTAAGAGAGCGAAAAAAGAAAACAACCTTCAACAAATAAACCTATATTAGCTACGCGTCCGGGGAGATGTAGCTACGCATCCTTGGGATTGGTATATACGGTGCACTTAAACAATTGGCAATCTGCCCTCAGGTAAAACGACATTAACTGAGGACTGCCGCCATGACACCCCAACTTCTTACAACGAAACAAGCTGCTGACATACTTGGTGTTAGTGCATCTTTTTTAGAACATGACCGGATTAATGGGGCAAAATTACCATTTGTCCGAGTCGGTGCTCGCTCCATTCGTTATCGTCACCAAGACGTGGATTCTTTTGTCCAGTCGCGCATTCATTTATCCACCTCAAGCTATCAAACACACAAATAAAAAACCCGCAGGACTATGTGAGGTAGTTCTGCGGGTTCGTATTTCTTTGGGCGCTTTTGGGTAAGCAGAAAAAGGTTAAATGAATGGCAGCCAATATTCAAGCCTCGCTCCGTTGCGGGAGTCGATCACGTTCAAAAAGCTGGGAATATGACCAGGCTCAATTTCAAGGAGTCATGGCCCGTCGTCATTTGGATTCGCTGAGCTTTTTAACCTCCGTACGCAATTCGGTTGGCAAGCAATCCTTTTACAGGTCCCGCCCACTGATTACCCAAAAGGATTTAATGGGTCGTGTTGTTGGTCGCGTATCTGCGTCGATAGAAACCCGCAGACAGGAGGCTTATGTAGAAGCAAATCGCGCTTTACTGCATGTTGATAAAGTCCTACGCGTTAGCGATTTAAATCTCTCCTGGGATGATGACTCGTTATCGAGCTGGGCCACTTCTCGCGCTGACTCATGCGGAAAAATTATCTCTAATGATGACCACTCTTTACATGTCCTGCGCTGGATAGTTAATGGCTACGGCCTACCCTGGCCCGCCCACGATTTATATGGTGATGTATCGGCAGTAGCCCGTGTATGTAATTCCAAGTGGTGGCGTCGCCAAGCCAGGGTTTTAAAAGTTCGCGCTATCGATCAGCTGGCGCGGCATTTCAAAATGGTTCACGCCAAAGCACAACCATATGCAAGCAATGAGGCAGTGAAATTGCGTCGCGCTCAAATGCGGCGTAATCGCATGACACTGGAGGGATTCGAGGCAGTAAACCAGGACGGTGAATGCTACACCCTCGCTGAATTAAGCGATTTATCAGTTAGCAACCCAACCAATCGCCGCCATGAGCTAATGGTGAGAATGCGCGGCTTTGAGCAGCTTGCGGAGCAGTTCGGCTACGTGGGTTTATTTATAACCATGTCGGCCCCCTCAAAATTTCACCCAATGCGCCAAATAAAAAACGCGCGCGGTCAATTAGTTCGCATTGAAGAAAACCAAAAATATGAAGATGCGACACCGCGTGAGGCACAAGAGTGGTTAAACAAAACCTGGTCACGTATTCGAGCCAAATTGGATCGCGATGAAATTAAATGTTTTGGCTTTCGCGTTGTAGAGCCGCATGCAGATGGGTGCCCGCACTGGCACCAGCTTTTATTTTTCCCTCCTGGCGCGATCAAGCATGTGCGCTTTATTTTTCGGAAATATGCAGTGCTACAGGATATAGAAACCGGTGCGCGGAAATACCGCGTGAAGATTGTTGAGATAGATAGGAGTCGTGGAAGCGCTGCGGGCTACATTGCGAAATATATTTCTAAAAGTATTGATGGTAACCATATTGATACTGATCTCCTGGGGAATTCTGGCGCTGATGCAGCGGAGAGAATTTGTGCTTGGGCATCATCATGGGGTGTCCGGCAGTTTCAACAAATCGGTGGCCCATCAGTCACCGTGTGGCGCGAATTGCGTAGGCTCAATGATGCAGAAGGCGTTATTGAAGCTGCTCGCGTAGCAGCTGATGCGAGCGACTGGGCTGCCTATTTTTTAATTCAATCAAACGGCGAATATTTTGTGTCTCGCGATGATGCACCGATCAAGGCTGCGCGGTGGTTAGAACATGACGCCATCACAGGGGAAGTGATCGATGAAGCTGTAAATAAATACGGTGAAGCTAGCAAAGGGAAATTATTTGGCCTCGTTGCATTAGGTGAATATGTTTTAACTCGCTTTTATCGGTGGTCGATTCAGCGAGTCGGTGAATCCGCGAAAGCGGTAAAAAATGCGTTACCGGTCTGCACTTTATCAGCTGATGAATTGCTTGATCTGTTGCGCGGTGATGGTCTCAATTCAGCCGCGTAGCGGCTGCCTTGGACTTGTGTCAATAACTGTACGGAAGTACAAAAATCAAATTTTCATAGGAAGCATGTTATGCAAACGCAAAGAAAATATTTAACCCCTGATGTGTCGGTAAAGGCGCGCGAGCAGCTTAATCTTTCGCAAGCCAAAGTCGCTACAGAAACTGGAATCAGCCGCTCTTACCTGAATCAATTTGAGGGAAGTAAGCGCGTGCTGGAGGACCATTTACTGGACACGCTGGCAAGCTATTACGGATCGAAAGGATGGAAGCCAGATGCCACCATATTGGCCAAACCTGTGGAGCAACACATAAGCAGCCCGGAACATGGCTTAAGCATCATTGACGGTTTCGTGGTTTCTGTCGAGGCGTCGGAAAACTATGTTGTGGAGGATTTGTTAGGCGAATACTACGCAAATAACCAGGAAATCGAGCAGCTTATGTCGAGGGAGTTTACGCGCGGGATATTTGGCGGATTCATTGAAGATGAAGCAATAAAAACCAGCCTGCGTCCGCTAGCCCTAATGGCTCGCCAGTATGAAATAAAACGCATTTTGCATGGGCAAACAGAAAACTGGCCATCTCCATTAGCCAAGACCAGCAAAATGATAGGCGATGTTTCATTGATTCGGACATCTGGAGATTATATTCAGGTTCTTATGGTTAATGCGTCGGAGAGGAGAACCATGCCAATCGTCGACAGCGAATAGCTAGTCAACTAGCCCGATTGTAAGGTGCCAGCAACAGGGAGGTGCTGATCATCCAAGCTGACCTACTGAGCTGTTAAAGATATGAGGAAATCCTTGTCATCAATTAAACTGACTTGCCCAATCCAACCTTACAGGAGTCAAATATGTCGGACGAACCTATGAAGGAAACCTTTATTCAGAAGCGCGCACCGTACTTAGTGCTTATCATTATTACGGGGCTTATGGCCCTTTATTTTTGGAATTTCAATGGTGCAATAAGTGGCAGGCAAGACGCCTGGGGCCAATTTGGTGATTATGTTGGGGGACTGATTAATCCAATGATTGGCTTTATCACAGTCTGGCTGTTGACCGTTAGTATGAGGCAAAACCACTTGATGTTGATCCAGGCTAACAAAGAGCTTGAGCTGGCTAGGCAGGCATTAGTGAATGCTAAGGAAATGCAGGCTAAAACCGAGGAAACTATGGCTGAACAAGTGAGGATCGCCGACCAAACAAGGGACATAAACAATGCAATTGCCTTGTTCAATAGGCAGGACCAAACATATATCCATCTTCAAAATAAGCTAAATGCTGATCGTCAGATCCTGCCTACGAATGCGGAACATATAAACCACATAAGAAAGCAGATCGAAACATGTGAAGTGATGCTCCATCACCTTGGATTTATCCTCACGTATGAGACTGAGAGACTGATGGTCAAGTATCCCGTTCCATAACGAAATTCTATTTTGTGTAGTGAAATTAAAAATAGGGATCATTTATCGTGCATGGACGCTCGATTTATACGTGTCGCAACATGACTTTCTAGGGAGACCTATGGGCAGTATAGACAAGACTGCATTGGAAGCTATAAACGACAGTCAGAGTGAGCTTCTCAATAATGCCGAGAGACTCCGCCTCGTCATCCGTTTAACATAAAAAAAACAGCAGTTAAACACTCACCGAGGGGGCGGGTTTGGGTTAAAGTTCGGTTAAAACCCTGGGTTAAAACTCGGTTAGTTCGCTCAAAAATTTCGCTTAAATTCGGTTGTCACTTCGCTTGGCAAACCTGTTAAACACCTTGTGTAACAAGGCCCTGCGGCCTGTTTAACCGCAGGGAAATACACCATACCACCCTTATTGCTCTGGCCCGGATTTTGGGAATGTCAGTAGAACCAAAGGCTGGCCGGTGGGATTCGGGGAACCGTCAGGCTCCACAACAGGTTTTTTCGATTTTTCATAAACAGCCTCAAGCTCCCTAAGCACTTCTTCCGCCTGGAAGATTAGCGGCACCATGGCATTACCCACGGAAGTAGCATCACCCTCGCTGCGGCTGGCAATTTCCTCCAGCCCTTGGAATGCCTGAATAACAATTTCGAGATGACGCTTGGCGCTGTAAAGAGTTGGGTTTTTCATTTTGGGGTTCCTGGTAAATTCTTGATCGGGTGAAGGGGTGATTTGGTCCATTAGGGCGCTGTGTTTGGCTCGCTCCTGGGTTAACAGCGAATCCAATTCCTTTACGCGCGCCTGGCTGTCTTTAAGCTCGCGATTTAGGCCGCCAATTCTGCTGTTGAGCCAATGAATACTTGTAATCTCATTCTCGCTAACCTCACCCACCTGGTTTATTTCAAGATTGCCTCTGGCGTTAACAAAGCAATACCGCCAATTGTCTGGAAGCACGCGCCCACGAGCTTCCAGCTCTAACAGCCTGCACACAGCATAGGGAGCCTTTCCCGCCGCTAAATATCGTTGCGCGGTTCTATTGCTGACACGACATACCTTGGCGATGTTTTGAGGGGAGAATGCGTGCTCTGGGCTGAGACGCTGAAGTCCGGTACTCACCTCCTTTTTTTTGGCTTCGGCGTAAGCCTTCAGCTTCTCCCTGGATTGCGCCAGACTGGCCGTGGGTGTTGAAGGAGGGGTAAAGGTTGTTTTGAACTGAATTAAAGCGTCGGCAATAGACAATTTTTGCTCGTGAACCAGATGCTTAATTTTGAGTATCCAAACCAGATCTTCTTGGCGGTAGTAACGTCGTCCGGCTCTTCTTATAGGTTCCAGCATTGGAAACTCTGTTTGCCAGTATCGCAAAGTCGTGGCAGTAACCTTACAAAACTTGCTGGTTTCAGCCACCGTTAAATACCTTTTCTGGGGTAAACTCGGCAACGAAAAATCATTCATCTGCAAATCCTCCTGATATGCCCCTTAGAGAATGTTTACTAGCGTCTACTATGGGTCTACTACAGTATTTAACTGGATGTGTTTTGCAGTTGAAAAAATTGCATATATGCATGATTTTAAAAGAGAAAAACCTGTAACCTGGCATTTTAGCCTCCATAACACTTGGTTACACGAACTCATCAGTTCGAGCTGCTACAATGGCCGCTCAGTTTGCAAACAGTGAAGTCAGCCATGTTTCGTTTTTTTGAAAGCCTGATCAAACCCTTTCCTCCCCAAGAACCTACCAACCCACCAAAAACCCTTTATGCCTTTTGTCGCCATTACAGCCGTGGAGCAGAAGTATATTTACTGGGGATGGCCGTATTTACCGGCCTCATAGCTGTGCTTGAGGTTTCGCTATTTGGATTCCTTGGCGATTTGGTGGATTCACTTAACAAACATACCCCCGCCAGTTTTTGGGAAGAATCACGCCAGGAACTAATGTGGATGGCATTTATCCTGTTAGCAGGCTTACCCATTTCAGTTTTACTGCACTCATTGCTCATGCATCAAACATTGCTCGGAAATTTTCCGATGCGTATCCGTTGGCAAGCGCACCGTTTTTTACTCGGGCAAAGTTACCAATTTTACCAAAACGAATTTGCTGGTCGTATTGCCACGAAAGTGATGCAAACAGCGCTGGCAGTGCGCGAAACCATTATGAAATTGCTCGACGTATTGCTCTATGTTCTCGTGTATTTCAGCAGTATTTTGGTTTTAGCAATCTCGCTGGATTGGCGACTTGCTTTGCCTCTTCTT
Organism: Cellvibrio sp.; assembly: GCA_035490715.1. Classification (GTDB taxonomy): domain Bacteria; phylum Pseudomonadota; class Gammaproteobacteria; order Pseudomonadales; family Cellvibrionaceae; genus Cellvibrio. The sequence goes on along the minus strand of DATJLF010000015.1, from coordinate 46,212 downwards.
GGTTGGCTATTTGCCTATGGCAGCCTGTTATATTATTTCCTGCCACGCTTGTCCCAAATATCAACCCAACAAGCACATGCACGTTCCGATATGACAGGCCGATTAGTGGATACCTACACCAATATTTCCACGGTGAAATTATTCTCACATTCCAATCGCGAAGCAGAATATGCCAAAAAAGGCATGGAACATTTTCTGACCACTGTTCACCCGCAGATGCGTCTCGCCACCTTATTAGGTACAGCCGTTTGGGTAATTAATGTTGTACTGATTTTTTCAATCGCAGCGACGTCATTATGGTTATGGTCCAATGCTGCTATTACCACTGGTGCAATTGCTGCTGCCGTAGGGCTAGTGTTGCGCCTGAATGGAATGGCGCAATGGATTATGTGGGAAGTGTCTGCGTTGTTTGAAAACATGGGCACTGCACGTGACGGATTAAATACCCTATCCATTCCTCGTGAGGTACAAGATAAGCCGGCCGCGCGTGATATCAACATTTCCCACAGTGAAATTGACTTCAACGCTGTCGATTTTAATTACGGCAAAAAATCTGGCCTGTTGCAGAATTTTAATTTGCACATTAATGCTGGCGAGAAAATCGGTTTGGTAGGGCGTTCCGGCGCAGGAAAATCTACATTAGTGAATTTGCTGTTACGGTTTTACGATGTTGATTCAGGAACAATCCTGATCGACAAACAAAATATTGCCGACGTAAAGCAGGAAAGCCTGCGCGCGCAGATAGGGATGGTCACCCAGGACACATCACTGTTACACCGCTCCATTCGCGATAATCTTTTGTATGGCAAACCTAATGCCACGGAAGAAGAAATGATCCGCGCTGCGCAACAGGCGGAAGCCCATGAATTCATCATGAATCTGGTAGACAATGAAGGCCGCAAAGGTTATGACGCCCATGTGGGAGAGCGCGGTGTGAAACTTTCCGGTGGCCAACGACAACGAATTGCAATTGCGCGCGTATTGATTAAAAACGCACCTGTTTTAATTATGGACGAGGCTACATCTGCGCTAGATTCCGAAGTTGAAGCGGCAATCCAAACCAATTTAAATTCATTGATGCAAGGCAAAACGGTCATTGCCATCGCACACCGTTTGTCCACTATTGCAGCATTGGATCGGTTAATCGTATTGGATAAGGGACAGATTATTGAACAAGGCACCCATAACGAGTTACTCGCGTTGAATGGCGTATATGCACATTTGTGGGCGCATCAGTCAGGTGGTTTTCTTGGGGAGTTTTAACAAAAAAAGGCGAACCACTTCCCCGGTTCGCCTTTAGTATTTTCAAGTAGGATTGTTATCAGGCTTATCGTACCAAACGCCGTACTTGTCACCTTGCCATGCCAACAACTGGAATATGTACGCAGCCCACAATAAGCCAAGCCCGCCGGGTAATGCTTTCATATCAAACCATGCAAAAACACACAGCGCAAACCCGCATACATGGCAAAAAATCATGCCTCGTACCGTAGACTTGCGGGAAGGCCTAAACGTTAAATAATTAAAGAAAAACCACCATTTCAACCACAATGGCAGGTTTCGCCACACATCAGAGTTTTTATCCATCGTGACTCGCTCCTGGGTTAGGGTTTGAATGTCAACTTCAAGTACAGCAGCAAGGCATTTTAAGGATTCCACACTGGCATTATGACCACTTTCAATCCGTTGAATCGTTCTCACATTTAATCCAGACATTTGCGCCAAATGGTCTTGGGAAAGATGACGACTAATGCGCAGTTCTTTAAGAATCATAAAAATACTCCACCTCTGTACACCCAAATAATGGCGAGAGATTATCAGTGCCGGTCACGAAAATGACCTGACATTTACCCGACAACAAGATTTTTCCAGGAGTTTTAGTTGAAAAATTATCCGGTTTTTATTTTTTAGCGAAATAGGTATCCCAAATCAGCAAAACCACACCGACAAAAAAACCAATGTGGCCAATGATAGCGCCAATGGCAAATAACCAACTGGATATCACCGGGTTCGCATCAGCTCTACCGAAATAGCTAATCAACATAATTGGGAGTGCACTTACAATCACCAACATCAGGCTGAGGGCGATAATTTTTATTCCGCGCGGAGAACTGCTTTGAATGACGGCGCGTATTGGATTCCACATAATATCTACCACATCAAATCATCAGGGATGACGTAATCCTTATAAGGATCATCTTCATCCACTTGCTGACTGGATTTGGTATTAGCAACAACTACCGCGCTGTCATCGCGCTGTGCGATTTTGTCAGCCACGATACGCGGTACTACCTCATACCCGTCACCCAGCTTTACCACCGCCAATACGCCGCGAATAATTTGTTCCTGAACCGTTTTCGAAACACGAATTTTCTTTATCAACTTGCCGTGGGTAAAGTTGTACTCCACGCCATTCTCGCCCGCCCCTTTATTCTGGCGATGATTTTCAATCAGTTGCTTGATTTGCGCTGCGATGGCTTTTTGTTGAAGCTCTAAATCACGCTGACGATTTAACTCTCGATCCCGCTCGGCTTTTTCCTGACGGGATTGTTCAGCAGACAACTTAATCTCATCCACTTTTTCTTCGTTGGAGCGACGAGCAACATTAGTCTCCTTGCGCTTCTCTTTATTCGCTTGTTTGGCTTTTTTTGCATCTATCAAGCCAGCTTTCAGGAGTTGATCTTGTAAGGAAGCCATGTGATTTCTCTATCAAATTCGTAATTAAAAATAAAAAGGTTCGCGCTAGTGTGCCACCCACCCTGTGAAGCTACAAGTGAACACCACTTTTAAGAACCATTGAAATAGCCCTATCCCAATAGGCAGGTTGACCAAACACTTCTCGTAAATGTGTAATAAATAACTGTGCTTTGGCAGCATGAGAACGCCCCGGCATACGCACAGCATGAATAGCGGGCTGAATTTTTGCAGGGGTCGGTTGGGCATCCGGAAATAAATTCACCAATTTTCCACTAGTAACCGCTTCACTGACCAGCCAGCTCGCGAGATGTACTATCCCTGCCCCTTCAATGGCAGCACGTAATAAAAAATTAATATCGTTACTGCGCAAATTACCACTTACGGCCAGAGGTTGATGGCGATTTATACCGGCGAAACTCCAGCAACCGGGAACGATCAGCGGTTTGCGTTTCAGGACGAGGCAGTTGTGTTGCAACAAATCCATTGGGGTTGCCGGCCACCCAAAATTTTCCAGATAGTGAGGACTTGCGCAAACTACGCGCTCAAAGGGAGCCAGGCGTGATGCAATCAAATCACTATCGGGTAATTTGCTAATGCGAATAGCAACATCCACACGATGCACCGCCAGGTCCAGAATCTCGTCGGTTAAATTCAAATCAATTTCTATCCGTGGATATCGCTGCATAAAGCTCATAACCGCAGGCACTAAATGAATTTGCCCAAATACAGCGGGAGCAGTCACCGTTAATACACCTTGAGGATCAGCACTGAGCGCAGACATTGCCATCTTTGCTTCATCCAATTCCCGCAAGATGGATTGGCACGCGGCAGGAACTCCTCCCCGGAATCCGTTAATAAAATTACACGCGAGGTGCGATGAAACAACCTGAATCCGAGCTCTTCTTCAAGCGCGTCAATTTTGCGCGAAACAGACGAAACCGCCATTGCCTGTATTTTTGCAACTTTAGTCAAGCTACCGGTCTCTGCCACAGCCAAAAACAGACGGATTGCATCCAACATATATTTACCTGCCAACTCATATTTATTTTGCGGAAATTGCAAAGATGGTTTGCAAAGTGCTGCATTGTGCGATTTTACGCAAGCAAATACAATTTTGCCCCAACACATGATAATCATGTGCCTGATTAATGATCATTAAGCTAATGGGTTGATCCCAAAGGAAATTTCCATGTCTAGATTACCCGTAAAGAAACTTGTACTCACCGTGGCACTTGCCTCTGCCACCTTTATTAGCAGCATTGGAAGCCAACTAGCGTCAGCAGCAGCACCGATGGCAAAAACATCTGCACCCGGTTATTTCCGAATGATGTTGGGAGAGTTTGAGGTGACTGCGATTAATGATGGAACAGTAGAACTGCCCGTCGATAAATTGCTGAATAATCCGGAGCCTAAAACTCATGCGGCATTGGCTGATTCGTTTTTGAAAGCTCCGCTGGAAACATCGGTTAATACCTATGTGATCAACACCGGAGAGAAACTGGTTTTGATTGATGCGGGAGCTGGCTCACTCTTCGGCCCCACACTCGGGAAGCTCATCGATAATTTACGTGCATCCGGTTATGAGCCTGAGCAGATTGATGCTATCTATATCACCCACATGCATTCCGACCACATCGGCGGCATTACTAGCAACAACGCGCAAGCTTTTCCCAACGCAACAATTTATATCGATAAAAAAGATGCGGAGCATTGGTTAAGCCAGGCAAATTTTGATAAGGCGCCGGAAGACAGCAAGGCTTCCTACAAAAATGCGATGGACATGGTCGCACCTTACAAGACAGTCAATAAATTTGTTCCATTTACCCACAAGACAAAACTGACGCAGGGAATTAAAGCCGTGTCGACTTACGGACACACCCCGGGCCATACAGTTTACGAAGTGGAAAGCCAAGGGCAAAAACTCTGGTTAATTGGCGATCTGATTCATGTTGCGGCGGTACAAATGGATCATCCGGAAGTCACCATTGCTTTTGATAGCGATCAGAAAAAAGCCGCAACCCAACGCGACAAAATTTTCTCTCATGCTGCAAAACAGGGAATTTTAGTTGGCGCTGCCCACATTCAGTTTCCAGGGCTTGGCCATCTGCGCAAGGAGGAAAAGGCATACGAGTGGATACCCGTGAACTTCACGCAGTTCCACTAATTTCTCACGTAATCCATTGATGGAAACAGATAAAGAGTGGCCACTACATCCACTCTTTATCTTTGATTGCTGTATGCGCACACCAGATTAACAGCAATAATTTACATAGTGCTGTAACGCAAAACACTTTCTGTTTTAATGCCCGCCATCCAACTACAACCACTTTCATCTATTCGTTATGAATCAACAAACAAAAACCTGGGACATCTTTTGTCGTGTGATCGACAACTATGGTGATATTGGTGTTTGCTGGCGTTTGGCCAGGCAACTCGCCAATGAGCATCAGCAACAAATCAGGCTCTGGGTGGATGATTTGAATTCGCTCATCAGAATTTGGCCCACTGCTAACATTTGTGACCAGCAATGGCTGGAAGGTGTAGAAGTTTGTTATTGGCCGGAATCATTTCCTGAAAACCCCCGAATTGCACAAGTCGTCATCGAGGCGTTTGGCTGTGATATTCCGGCTACCTACCTACAATCCATAACGACCGAAAAGCGTAAAGGCAAGGCTCCGTTCTGGTTTAACCTGGAGTACCTGAGCGCTGAACGCTGGGTGGAAGAATGCCATGGTATGACATCAGTTCACCCGTCCACCGGTCTACGCAAACATTTTTTTTTCCCGGGGTTTACCGTGAAAACCGGGGGTTTATTGCGTGAAAAAAACTTGCTAATTAATCGAGATAATTTCGATAAATGTCTGTTTTTAAAGCAGATAGGCATCCAGCACCATGAAGGATTACTGATATCACTCTTCGCTTATGAGAACCCGGCTGTAGCCTCTTTATTACAGGATTGGGCAAATTCACCAGAACCCATCCACTGCTTGGTTCCGCAGGGCAAAATAATGACAAGCATCAGCCAGCAGCCAGGGTTTGATTTGCAAATCAACAAACCTGTCATTAAAGGTAATTTGCAACTTGAAGCCATCCCCTTCCTGACCCAAGCCGAATATGACCAGCTACTTTGGGCCTGCGACATCAATTTCGTGCGCGGTGAAGATTCGTTTGTGAGAGCACAATGGGCCGGTAAGCCCTTTATATGGCATATCTATCCGCAAGAAGAACAAGCGCATATTGTCAAACTTGACGCCTTTCTGGATAGTTTTTTGGCCGATTCCCTGAAAGCGGATGAGCGCTTTTTGCACAGTAACATAAGGGCTTTCTGGCATAGCTGGAATGAAAACCAAACGCTTGAAGGCAACTGGCCCCAATTACAAAAGCTATTACCTGAGTGGCAACAAGTAACACAGGATTGGTGCACACGCCTTGCGTCACAAACCGATTTGGCCAGCCAACTGCTGAATCTGATAGCTAAACCTGACCAATAAAAAATCGCTACAGAAAAGCTACAAAGACCTGTATAGTAGCCCGCCGATTTCAAGCCCTCGGGAAACCTGGCGGTGCGCGCCGCGTAGGGCAAGGTCTCCCGCATTAACTTAACTACTGCAAACTGGGATTTACCATGAAAATTGCACAAGACTGCCGCGCTGGCAACGTTGTTATGATCGACGGCTCACCTTGGGTTATTCAAAAAGCGGAATACAACAAATCCGGCCGTAACGCCGCTGTTGTAAAAATGAAGCTGAAAAACCTGCTCAACGGTATTAACACTGAAACCGTATATCGCGCTGACGACAAATTCGAAGACATCCAATTGGATCGTAAAGAAGTAACTTATTCTTACTACGCTGATCCGATGTACGTATTTATGGACCCGGAGTTCAACCAATACGAAGTAACTGGTGAAGAGCTGGGTGACCTGCTGCCATGGATTGAAGACGGCATGGAAGACGTGTGTGACGCAGTGTTCTACGAAGGTAAAGTGATTTCTGTAACTCCACCAAACGCCATCACCCGTGAAGTAGCTTATACCGAACCAGCGGTTCGTGGTGACACCTCAGGTAAGGTAATGAAAACTGCCAAACTCAAGAATGGTACAGAGTTGCAAGTTGCTGCTTTCGTTGAGATCGGCCAAAAAATTATCATTGATGCACGCACTGGTGAGTACAAATCCCGCGCTTAATATCCGCAGATTTGTTATCCCTTAAAATGGCGCCGCACGGCGCCATTTTTATTTACTGTTTAACACCTTACCGCCCCTCCGTTCGCCCTCTTGCAACAATCTAGCGCGCAGTTCGTATGTGCACTGAACTATTCCAAATACCGGATCTCTATTGGGGTGCGTTTTTTAACGCCCCAGGATTTCAGCATTACAATGAATAGGAACCTTTATGCATCACTTCACCTCAAGCAAACCATTTTTCCTCTACTGCTCATTATTAACCGCATTTTTTAGCGGACAAGTGCAAGCAGACGGTCTAAGCGATTTACAACAAGCATTAAAAACATTTAAACAAACATCTGCCTTCAAAGCCCATGTAAGTGCGAGTGTTAAAAAAGCGAACACGGAAAACGATGAAACATCCCAGACTGAAGGCCATACCCAGTTCTATCTGGAAAAGAATAACAGTGGTCTCCATCTAAGTTACCCAAATGAACTGCTTGTTACTATCGAAAAAGAAGCGGAACTCAAAAAACAAACCCCTTCCGCACCAACTCCCACTACCAATGCGATAAATCGTTTTAAATACGAAGAATTTAGCATCCTATTTAATCCAATACGTGATATTGAAAATGACCTTCGCAAAGCGAAGCTGGTAAAAGAAGAGTCGGTAACTTTCCAAGGTAACCCGGCTCGATTATTACATTTGCAAATTCCAATAGAAGCATTGAGCGAAGAAGAAAGGAAAAACTTAAAAAAATATCAAGCAGACCTACAAATCTGGATCAATGAAAAAGGCATTCCATTAGCCAGCCGATCTATCGGAAAAGGCTCTGGCAGGTTTGCATTGGTGATCAGTTTTGAATTCCAATTCGATGTCGATAAAACCTACGTGATCAATGGGGACAGGTTATTAGCAACCACCCTTACCTCATCGACCGGCAGTAAAGGTGCAGGAATGAATGAAAATGAAACCATAAGCGCAACATTAAAATTGGTTAATTAATGTCAAATCAAGGAGCCTCGTATGTACAAACATTTTCTATATTGCTTCGGAATTATACTGATACTATGCAGCGCCATTACCAGTGCCCAAGAAGCTGTAAAACCTGCACATGATCATGCCGCCCTGTTAGCAAGCAACGATCCTAAATTAGCAGCAAATAAAAAACTTGTTTACGATTTTTGGAGAGAAGTATTTGAAGCTGGCCACATGGATCTAGCTCCCAAATATCTTGCCGAGCATTACATCCAACACAATCCGAATGTCGCGACAGGGAGAAAAGCATTTATCGATTTTTTCTCAACCTTAAAAAAACCGAAACCCATATCCACCAAGGTAGAAAGCCCGCTGGTTTCCATTGTGGCTGAAGGCGACATGGTAATTCTTACGTTTGTACGAGAATACAGTGACCCTGAAAATCCGACAAAAAAATACACGAGCAGCTGGTTCGATCAGTTCCGGATTGCAGATGGAAAAATTGTTGAGCATTGGGATCCAGCAGTAAGACAATAATCCGTAACGCTGCAAAAAAGACAAGAAATTGGAAAACAGGTTATGTATTTATGATTAATACCGGCAATGCGCCAGCGTTCGATAAAATATCAAAAACTATTCGATTCTATTTATTAAAAATCTCCAGTCGATTAGCATCATTGAAGAAGCTGTACATGAAGGGTTTGTTCTAACGATGAAAGATGGGTTTGCGATTGAGGTATCAAGGCACCAAGCCGTTGACTTAACGAATTTGCTATACCTTGAAACCTGTAACATTGCACTATGTGAGCTTTTTCACTTATATGCCATTAAACATGCATCATAATCGAGAGATAAGCCCAAACCAATGGAATATGAAGATGTTTAAAATAATCCGAAGAAAATTACATAATTATCAGGTTAAAAAAGCTATATCCAAATGGAAAATCAGTAGCGACAACCCTATTAAAATCGAAGGAACAATTCCCGACATCTTGAATCATGGTACTTTAGTTATCGGCCAACAGGTCACCTTTAGAAGCTATAGATTAAATCACCGAGTAAGGGTGCTGCCTGAAGCACAGCTAAAAATTGGTGATAAGACTTTTCTTAATGATGCGGTAACAATTTGTGCCACTAAAAATATTTCTATCGGAAAATATAATAAAATTGGTGACCAGGTGCATATTTATGATTCCGATTTTCATGAAGTAACTCCAATCTCAGGGGTATTACAAGAATCTATTGTAATCGGTGATAATGTCTGGATCGGGGCCAAGTCCATGATATTGGCAGGCACCAGAATTGGTAACAATTCAGTTATTGCCGCAGGATCGGTAGTAAAAGGAGAAATACCCGCAAACTGTGTAGCTGCGGGTGCTCCGGCCAAAGTTTTAAAGTATTTCGACGTTCCTGATGGATGGATACGCAAATAAAACAGTTACCTTTTTTTCAGAGCGAAATACATTCGTGGTAACAACAAAATCGCGATGATTACACCATATAAAACCGCTTCAAAATAGCTGGATCTCACCTGCATGAATACATGCACCCAAGCCAGTATTGCAATCAAATAAATTGATTTATGTAATCTGTGCCAGTTTTTACCCAATCTCCGCATCATGCATTGGGTTGAGGTCACCCCTAATACAATCAATAAAACGATAGCGGGAATTGTGACCAAAATATAAGGGCGCTCTATCATTTCCTTTGTAAAGCGAGAAATATCTGACCCTAAAATAAGCACCCAAAACGAAAGCAAATGAAGCAGCGCATAAAAAAGTGTAAACAACCCCAGCATGCGCCGATGCGTTTGTAGCCAACGAAAATGAATCGGAAAATTAACAAGACGACGTAAAGGCGTTACTGCCAACGTAATAAACAAAAAATAAATAGCCCATTCACCGGTATATAAAACAATTTCTTTTGCAGGATCTGCTCCTAACAACCCGGATAATGTTTTATAAACAATTACACCAAGCGGTGCCAGAGCAATTAGAAAAATAAAAACCCTCCTCCAAAAAATTGGCATAACAAATCCCTTAATAAAATTTATTCAGATCCATACCTTTATAGAGGTGGGCGACTTGTTCTGCATAACCATTAAACATTTGTGTTGGTACGATATTAGGTCGAAGTAGACCACTCGGTAGACGACGCTCCTCTGCCTGGCTCCAGCGCGGATGACTCACCTTTGGATTTACATTTGCATAAAAGCCGTACTCATCCGGTGCGATCATGCTCCAGGTGGTTTCAGGTTGCTTTTCCGTGAATTCAATTTTCACAATGGATTTAATGTATTTGAATCCATATTTCCATGGCACAACCAAACGCAGAGGTGCACCATTTTGATTAGGTAAAACTTTTCCGTATAAACCTACCGCCAGAATAGTGAGAGGATTCATAGCCTCATCCATCCGTAGCCCTTCACGGTATGGCCAATCAATAGTGCTAAAAGAACTTTTTTGCCCGGGCATTTCTGATGGTCGTTCCAATGTCGTAAATGCAACGTATTTGGCACTGCTCATCGGTTCAAAGCGCTTTATCAATTCAGCCAAGGGAAAGCCAATCCAGGGTACCACCATTGACCAGGCCTCTACACAACGCAAACGATAAATACGTTCTTCGAGAGCAATTCCTTTCAGTAAATCCTCCAGTGTGTAAGTACCAGGTTTTGCCACTTCACCGGCTATTTCTACGGACCAGGGATGGGGTTTGAGTACATGGGATTTAGCAGCCGGATCGGCCTTGTCGTAACCGTATTCATAAAAATTGTTATAACCGGTGACGTGTTCATAAGGGGTCAGGTTTTCACTGATCTTTTCCTGATTGGCTTTTGCTGTAGCAATTTGTTGTTTCAACCACGCCGGGCCCGGTAAATCTTGATCAACTAATTGTGTTGGCGCAGCAAACGCACCAGGAACAGCAGTTACCACGCCCAACGCCGCTGCACTCATAGTGCCTCGCATAAATTCACGTCGACTGCTATAAACCGATTCAGGAGTTATTTCTGAGGAAGATATATCACCGGGACGTTTAATCAAAACCATGGCATCACCTGTACGTTGCGTCGGATTAGTAACTGAATAGTTTGATAGACTAGCGACAAGGAAATTTGTTACTGCAACTCAAAAATATAATTACGCCCAGCATGATCACACACATAAAAATCACCTAAAGGTGTACATATCCCTGGCCGAAAACCGGTTGGCAATATTGCCACTTCACTCACACCCAGACTAGCTTTGTCTTTTTTCAGAAAGCTATACATGATTTCAAAACGCTGGCTGAAATTCAGACCTTTCACCTGCAAATCCTGATAAAGATATGCAAATTTTTTGTAAGTCATTGTCACACTACCCAACCCTATATCACACATTTTAACAATATAACGTTGGTAAGCCGCTCCTAAATATTGATCAAGATCACCCTGCTGATAGTCAGGCAACTCCATTTTGTTATCTGGTGACAATACATTTTTTGCTAATCGATGATTTGCCTTGTTTACGACAAGCGCATAAATTTGTTCGCCACAATGCAATGATTTACCCAGTAGTTGGCAATTATTAAATGATTGAACGTAGGCAGGTAAAGTTTTTTCCGACACAGGATTACCCGAGCGTTGGCCAATTTCTTTTTTCCGATTTGTTTGCGCAGAAGACACAATTGGTTTCAACGAATTTTTTTGCTGGGCATTCGAAGCAGTTTTTTTGGCAGGTGCAGGTAATTTAATCGAGTTGCGCTCAGCCAGTCTTTTTAATAACGAATATTGAACATTTTCCGTATTTTTCCGGAACTCATGAAAAAGAGGCAAATTTTTGGTTTGTGCCCTGGCTTGTAATTGACAATAGACCTGCTCGTAATAGGTTTCAGCGGTTGCGAAACATAACTGGCCTGATTGGGCGCTACTTGTGCTGGAAAGAGCGATTAACACTAACAAACACACGTAACGCATCGTTGAAACCTTTAATGTTTAATTAACCAGCACTGATGGATTTTAGGATTTCGTTTGAAGTCCTCATCAAGAGTTTTAGCGGTGATATCCTGAATAGTGTATGCACTCAAGGCATCAGCATCTAATTTGAAGCTGCGCAGATTATTGGAAAAAATCAGAGTACCTGTTTCTGACAAAGCTCGCATAGCGTGATTAATCATGCTCACATGATCGCGTTGCACATCCAGTATCTCCTCCATACGTTTTGAATTGGAAAAACTGGGAGGATCAAGCAAAATCAAATCAAATTGCTGGTCATTTTCTTCCAGCCACTTTATGCAATCAGCCTGTTCCAAACGGTTACGCGATTCACTCAAACCATTTAACGCAAAGTTCTTTCGCGCCCAATTCAAGTAGGTGTTGGACATATCCACACTCACCGTATAGCGCGCCCCAGCCATCGCCGCGTGCACACTTGCGGTCGCGGTGTAGCAGAATAGATTTAAAAAGCGTTTGTCTTTGGCTAAATCGGCTATCATCAAACGCACCGGACGGTGATCGAGAAACAGGCCGGTATCCAGATATTGCCACATATTAATGTGCAACTTTGCCTGGCCTTCCTGCACACTGAATAAGTCACCTGTAGGACGTTCGCTCAATTTCTCGTATTGACTGGTTCCTTTATTGCGACGACGCTGCTTATAACTGATATGCGCATCGGGAATATCCAATACAAAAGGAACCGCTTGCTCAATTTCAGCAAACCTTGCAGCCGCTTTTTCTTCATCAACAGATTTTGGTGCTGCATATTCCTGTACATGTGCATACAAGGAGGGTGAACGATTGGGTTGTGTTTGGCCGCGATAAATATCAATGGCTGCAGAGTACTCAGGCATATCCGCATCATAAAGCCGGTAACAACTGATGTCGTTTTTTCTGGCCCATTTTTCCAATTGCTTGAGGTTTTTCTGCAAGCGATTCACCAGCATTTGCGCACCATTACTTAAGGCCGCCGCTTGCTCCTTTTTATTTTCGTTTTTTACTTTTGCTTCAGCCGCATTACGCTCGTCAATATCTTTGCTAAAACGACCATCCTGCTCAACGCGACTTTGCACAAAAACTTCGCTGCTGATATTGAACATCAATAATTCGCTGGCGATAGTTCCGTTAAAGAATTTGTATTTTTTATCAGCGCGCAAACCCATTTGCTTGCCCAAGTCCGGATTACCTGTAAACACCCCGGCACGCCAGCCTTGAAATTCATTGCGCAAACGTTCTCCCAAATGGGCATACAACAGTTTGAGTGATTCAATTTCACCCAAGCGCTCACCATAAGGCGGGTTACTGATGACTAACCCTGATTCCATAGTTTTATGTGTAGGTCTGACGAAATCTTTTAGTTCTTTGCGACTGACGCGCAACCAATGGTCCAGCTCTGCGCTAATAATGTTTTCTTCCGCCGCACGAATTACTTGCACATCGGCGTCATAACCACGAATCTCCGGTAAGCTGGCTTTCGCAAGGCCTGCATTTTTTCTAGCAAACGCCTCTTCACGTAACTCCAGCCAAATATCATTCCGATGATCTAACCAACGCTCAAAACCAAAACTACCACGCAACAAACCGGGTGCAATGTCCGCTGCTATTAACGCCGCTTCAACCAGAATGGTTCCTGACCCGCACATTGGATCTAACAATGCTCCACCCTGAGCAGCAATTTCCGGCCAACCCGCACGAATCAGGATGCCTGCTGCAAGGTTTTCTTTCATAGGCGCACTGCCCTGTTTTACCCGATATCCACGGCGATGGAGGCTTTCGCCGGAAAGATCGATACTCACAATCGCCTTGTTTTTTGCGAGCCGCACATTCACCAATAAGTCCGGATCGCGCTTGGCTATGGATGGGCGGTCACCACTAAAATCGCGCAAGCAATCCACTATGGCGTCTTTTACTTTGAGAGCACCGAACTGCGTGTTACGAATGGCATCGCTGGTGCCAATAAAATCTACCAGTAGGCTGCCATTAGGGCTGAGGTGCTCTTCCCAGCGGATTTCGCGTGCACCGTCATACAACTCCTCCTGGCTACCAACCTCAAAATTGGCCAGTGGTAACAAAATCTTATTGGCCAAACGTGACCATAGGCATGCACGATACGCCATTGAAAGATCACCGGAAAAGTAAACCCCCGCTACCGTTTCGCGGATATCCTCACCACCCAATTGCTGAAGTTCGGTATTTAATAAGCCTTCAAGCCCTTTTGGGCAGGTAGCGAAATATTGATGGATCATGTGAATTCCAGATTGAACTTTTGAAAATGGCACCTGACTAAACAAGGCGGCATTAATAATATTGTCAAATAAAACTGCTAGGCCGATATGCCATATAGAACGGCTTCAGTATAAAAATTTAATTGTTCACGGCGCCGGATAAATCTGGTGTACTCCCAAAACCTGCCAGCCAATTAATTAAAGGAGGCCCACCAAAACCCGGGTTTCTTAAAACCGGATTAAAAACCAACCCAAATATCCATACGTAAGACCGCAAAACCGCTTCAACGATAATCCACAAACCAGAGGTGCAATAACTGATGAAACGTCAAAAACGTGACCAAACAGAACGCGCATTCGTTAAAGGGTATCAAGCAGGTATTGATGGGCGTTCTAAAAGCCTTTGCCCCCATGAGTCCGGTGAGGCCCGTCAGCAGTGGCTGAATGGGTGGCGCGAATCGCGCACCGACCAATGGGATGGCTACAGCCGTTTGGCTCAGGTTCAAAAAGTCACCAACATTAGTCCGTTAGCCGTGAGTGGCTAAACTTCCTGTACATTAACAGACAGCAAGACCAACAGAATTCCTTTGTACTCAATCATCTTGAATGAAATAAGCCCGCTAATGCGGGCTTCGTCATATTACGGTGAATGAAACCAATCAAGGTATCACAACCCTTTTTGATAACTTTCAATGCCTTGTGCGGCAGCATGTATCAAGGCCGGGCCTTCATAAATGAAGCCACTGTACACCTGGACGAGGCTGGCACCCGCGCGGACTTTATCCGCTGCACTTGCCGCATCAAAAATCCCGCCTACACCAATAATGGGCAACTTTCCCCCCAGGCACGTATTAAGGGTACGAATAACCCAGGTACTTTTATCACGCACAGGAAGCCCGCTAAGGCCACCAGTCTCGTTACCGTTTCCAAATTCTTCCACACCAACACGGCTAACTGTTGTGTTAGTGGCAATAACACCATCCATCCCCTCCTGGATCAATATCCCTGCGACTTGCGCAATCTCGCTTTCATCCATATCTGGCGCAATTTTAACCAAAAGGGGAACAGATTTACCGGTGGCCCGTTGTAAAACAGCTTGTTCTTTCTTAAGCGGACCAAGCAATTGCGACAAAGAATCGCCAAATTGCAGGTTACGTAGCCCTGGCGTATTAGGGGATGAGATGTTTACCGTCACGTAATCGGCATGTTCGTACACCTTGCGTAAACACACCAGATAGTCGTCTACCGCATTTTCCACGGGTGTCGTCGCATTCTTGCCTATATTAATTCCCAATACGCCCTTATAACGGCGTTTCTTAACCTGTGCGACCAGATGATCCACGCCTTTATTATTGAACCCCATACGATTAATGATGCCCTGGGCTTCCGGAATACGAAACAAACGTGGTTGTGGATTACCCGGTTGTGGCCGAGGTGTAATCGTACCAATCTCCACAAATCCGAACCCCAGTGCTCCTAATGCATTAAAGTAATCGCCATTTTTATCAAGACCGGCAGCCAATCCAACGGGATTATCGAAGGTTAAGCCCCATAGGCTCACCGGATTACCGGGAACAGGTTTGGTAAACAACCCCAGCATACGCAAGCGCTCTGAGGCGCCCAGCATATCCAGACTAAGCTCATGGGAGGTTTCGGCGTCCAGACGGAACAGCAAATCGCGAATATGGTGATACATGGAAGGCCCTTGCAGTCAGGTCGTGAGGTCAAACTTTTCAGGCGGCAAGTCTACTGGATTAGCGGTTTCAAATCACCCCAAACGTGTGATCGCCTTAAACCGGTTTTCCTCATCAAATTCAATTTGGAAAGTACCACGAATGCCAGCATGCAATACAAAGGGTCGCAGGATATTGGCAGGAAACCGAATGCTGCGACCATCAACACTACGGGCGAATACATCTTTTGCACTCCCCTCATACAACCGCTGAAACTCTTCAGAGGAAATTGCTAAATTGATGATTATGCTTTTCAAAAAATCACCCGATTCAAATCGCCATAAAATATTTTTGTTAAGTTTTGAATTGCAAGGTGTTATCCAATAACTGACTGTAGAAATTGGACATATCATTCCTTCACATTCAGTGTAGATACCCTGACAGCATTAGCCTGGCCCATACAAACAGACAAATTTTATGTAGTAGGACAAGACTCCAACCCATCACAATGTTGACTAGCCTGTGCCAAATCCAACAAATCGCGCAGGGCCACTGCAACCATTGCAAAGTCGGTTCCGTTAACTGCTTGCAGTTCATTCACCATGGATTTCCAACGTGCAATTAATAATTTGTGCTGGGTGCTCCATCGCTGTATCAATTCATCCACAGTCATTTGTTCTTCTTTAAAACGAATCAGCGAAATACTCAAGCTGCGCAATTGCGATTCCAAATCACCCAAATAAGTTTCACGAGCCATAGCTTGCCAGAAATTATCCACTGGCAAATTGGAAATTTGATTGGCAAACCAGGGCAAACTCAAATAATTTCCCAGTGCAAAATAAATCCGGGCAAGGAGATTGATATCCTGGTTAGCAATTCTCGCTGCTTCCACCACACTTAAACCAGAATATAAATCTGCAGGGTGCGCAACACGTTTAACCAATTCATCAGGTAAACCAAGGTTACGTAATTTTTGCGAGGTAAGTTCCCATTCGTCCAGCGCATCGCCGATCAATAACTGGGGTAGATGTTCATTGATGTGGCGCATGCCGGGTGCGAACAATTCCACTTCACTGGCGGGGTTTAGGTAACTACGGCGATTACGCAAGAACCAACGTGTTGCACGCCGGATTTTCCGCATCATGTCATTGATCAGCTGTAACTGAAGCTCACCGGGAATTCGGGTAGCGTCATCCAGGGCACCAAGAAAGGCGGGCATCGCATAGATATCGCGAGCAATCACATAAGCCTTGGCGACATCCGCTGCACTTGCGCCGGTAGATTCCATCAATCGCTGCGCAAAACTAATCCCCATGGTATTCACCATATCGTTAGCAATTTGGGTAGCGACAATTTCACGACGCAAACGGTGATTACGTAATGCTAATGGGAATAGCTGGGCGATTTTATGCGGAAAAGCAGTTTCAATAAAATTCACCATGTAATCATCTTCCACCAAATCCGTATTAGTTAAATCCTCCTTTAAAACAGCTTTTCCGTAAGAAATTAAAATGGCCAACTCAGGCCGGGTTAAACCTTTGCCATGGGTTTGTCGCTCCAATAAAACATCATCTGCCGGAAGAAATTCCAATTTGCGATCCAGACGTTTTGCAGCTTGCAACGCATTCATGAACCGACGATATTCAGCACTCCGCTTTAATGCTTCCGATTGGCTAACACTGATTGCTTGTGTCTGCCGCACATTATTGTGTAACACTAACTGCGCAACATTGTCCGTCATGTCCAGCAACAATTGATTGCGTTGTTTTTGAGTAAGGTCACCGTTAGCAACAATTTCATTTAACAGGATTTTTATATTAACTTCGTGATCAGAACAGTCCACACCACCGGCGTTATCTATAAAGTCTGTATTACACGCACCACCATGCAAACAATATTCTATTCGGCCACGCTGGGTCATTCCCAAGTTACCGCCCTCACCAAACACCTTGCATCGCAATTCATTTCCATTGACTCGTAAACTGTCGTTGGCTTTATCACCCACGTCTGTATTTGTTTCAGTGGATGCTTTTACATAGGTTCCTATACCGCCATTCCAAATTAAATCCACAGGCGACTTGAGTAATTCATTTATTAATTCTGTGGGTGTCAAACTTGCAGCATCTATAACAAAACGCGTGCGCATTTGCGGGCTGATAACAATCGATTTGGCATTACGATTGAATACACCTCCACCTTCGCTGATAAGGGATTTTTCATAATCATCCCAGGTCGACTTCGGTAATTTAAATAACCGTTGCCGCTCGGCAAAACTGACCAACGAATCAGGATTGGGGTCAATAAAAATGTGTTGGTGATTAAAGGCCGCTACCAATTGAATAGCATTGGATAACAACATTCCATTACCGAACACATCGCCTGCCATGTCTCCTATACCTAACACCGATATCGTTTGGGTTTGAATATCTATATCTTTTTCACGGAAATGTCGTTGAACAGAAATCCACGCCCCGCGCGCGGTAATTCCCATTCGCTTATGGTCGTAGCCCTGGCTTCCGCCGGATGCAAAGGCATCACCCAACCAATGGTTATATTCGATAGAAATAGCGTTAGCGATATCCGAAAAGCTGGCCGTGCCTTTATCCGCTGCAACCACCAGATAAGGGTCATCATCGTCATAACGCACTACTTTTTCGGGTGCACAAATTCGACCGTCAACCAGGTTATCTGTGAGATCCAATAATCCACGAATAAATAATTGATAACATGCAATTCCCTCTGCCTGTTGTTGCTCGCGCGTCGCATTAGCTGGCATTTTCTTACAAACAAAACCACCCTTCGCGCCACTTGGTACGATGACAGCATTTTTTACTTGTTGCGCCTTCACCAGACCCAACACTTCTGTGCGGTAATCTTGCAAACGATCCGACCAGCGCAGCCCGCCACGTGCTACTTTACTCGTACGCAAATGCACGCCCTCCACACGCGTCGAATAAACAAAAATTTCGAATAGCGGGCGCGGTGCGGGAATTTCGCTTAGTTGTCGCGGGGAAAATTTGAGCGAGAGATAGGGTTTAACTTGCCCGCGTTCATCCACCTGATAAAAATTGGTACGCAATGTATTGTCGATAAGCGCCAGGAAACGCCGAATAATACGATCATCATTTAAATTAGATACTGCATCCAATCGTTGCAGAATGTCCTTGCGCAGTGCCTCCATTCGCGTCACCGTAGAATCATCTACGAGAGAAGGATCAAACTTGAACGAAAATAATTCCACAAGCTTATGTGTAAGTGCCGCCTGGTTTGTTAATGCCACCGCCATGTAGCCGGCACTGAAAGGAAACAGCGTTTGATGCATATAGCCCGCGTACGCACGTAGCATCACAACCTGCCGCCAATGTAACCCTGCCGTGGTAATTAATGCATTGAAAGAATCGCTATCTGCTTGCCCGTTCCAGATTGCAGCAAATGCACTCATGAACTGGTTTTTGATTGCATGCAGATCAATACTGCTGGAAAACTGGTGCGCTAATTTAAAATCATGCAACCAAACCACTGCACCGGATTTAGCGCGAATATCGTACGCACTTTCACTGACTACCCGAAAACCAAGGTTTTCCAAAACGGGAATTACGTCTGACAATGCCAGCGTATACTGGCGATGAAAAATCTTGAATTGAACAATAGTCGCCGGTTCATTCGTCAGGGAGTGATAAACACTCAGCGCAATGGCTTGATGCTCTGATAACTCGGCAATTGAGTGTATATCCTGTACAGCGATTCGCGCATCGTATTTATCCTGGTACGCCGACGAAAACGCCTCACGGTAATCACGCAATAATTGATTACTTACCTCTTCCCCATGCGC
Organism: Cellvibrio sp.; assembly: GCA_035490715.1. Classification (GTDB taxonomy): domain Bacteria; phylum Pseudomonadota; class Gammaproteobacteria; order Pseudomonadales; family Cellvibrionaceae; genus Cellvibrio. The sequence goes on along the minus strand of DATJLF010000015.1, from coordinate 26,668 downwards.
TTCCAACAACGCTGTATGCAAATAATCTTCCCAGGATCGAGTGATATTTACGATACCTGCCTGCAAGGTAGCAACATCAACCTGAGCCGGCATAGTGCCATCAATTTTAAAAACGAGATGAACCCGCGCGAGTATGGATTCTGAAAAGTAGGTAGTAAATTCACTTTCATGTGAACCAATTGCATCACCAATTAATTGCTGAATTTGCAAACGCACTTTGGTAGAAAAATAATCGCGCGGAACATAGACAGTGAAGTAGATAAACTTTCCGAATGGATCGCGCCGCATAAACAAGCGCACCATTGAGCGTTCATTTATCTGTGCAACACCGATGAGAATTTCATATAACTCAGTACTACTACTGAGAAACAATTCATTGCGCGGAAAAGTTTCCAGTAACTGGCGAAAATTTTTGCCATCATGACTCGACTCTTCCAATCCGGTGCGCGCAAAAATATTAGCAACTTTGGTTGAAATCAAAGGAATGTCACGCGTATTCATCAAATACACATTCGAGGTATAAAGCCCGATGAAGCGCGCTTCACCAATGACATCTCCCTGAAGGTTAAAGCGTTTAACAATGACATAATCCGAATAAGCGTAGCGATGGACACGTGCTCGACTGGATGATTTGGAAAAGGTAATAACCTGTGGCACCAGATGGAAACGCGCCATCCCTTCGTTAAAAAATTCAAGGGGTAATTGCGTAGCCGGTGATTGACGCAACGCAAAGATACCTAACCGTTGTCCGGGCAATTCACATAATGTTTTTTTGCCATCAACTTCACGGAACTCATATTCGGAGTAGCCAAGAAAGGTGAAATTATCTTCCGTGAGCCAATGTAGAAAAGCTTTGCTTTCCTGAATCGCAGCAGCCACAGGTGCATGGGTTGCATGAGCCAGATTTTGTTCCATCGCCAACGCTGCAGCGCGCATTGGCTGGTAATCCGCAACAACAACTTCCACCTCGCGCAGGATGCTGCGTAAACTCGTGGTGATGGCAGCAAGTTCTTGCACATTGGTATGTGCACCTATTTCCATCACAATCAACGCCTCCTTGCGTGCAGGCAACGAAGCGTTTATCTGATTACCTTTATCTCCATTTCCCAATTCAACTAATTGATGGTTAGCATCGCGGGCCAAGGTCAACACGGTACTTTTAATGGAATAAATAGCAATATTGCGACGATTTAATTCAATACGGATGGAATCCACCAGAAAAGGCATATCCCGTTGCAGCATCACCAATACCGTGTGAGGACAAACCCAGGAATCCTCTGCGAGGGACGGATTAAACAAGCGCAGCTTGGGCTCTTGTCCGTCGTATTGCTGAATGAACTGCCGCCATTGGCAAAGGCTTCCAAATACATCGCTCAGACGCCGGCCAATCAGCTCTTCCAGTGGATAGTGATTAAAAAATCGTCGCGCCAGGCCTTGAACCAGCTCCAATTCATCCGGTGCTAATTTTTGTGTGGCGTAACTGTGAAATTCGTCCAAAAATTCGGCAAGTTTATGCTGGCTCACCAGAGGGCTATTCATTACCTTGTCTCCTTTGGAAAAAAGCAGCCTTTTTACGAGGGCTTGTGTTCTAAGCCTAGCCGAAAATTTGCTGTAAACAGTTGAAAATACAAGGAACTGCCACCAGATTGGGCAGTCTATCCAGCGCACCGTCAACCAGGCGGGTGCCATTCATTGGAGTCAGCCAGGTCATCACAAACGACAGGGCAAGCAGCATTCTTTACCAACGATCAACAGTGACCACTCAATAAAAAAGAGGAAGTTAGTGAACCATGCAGGCCTATCAACAAATTCAATCGCTTAACACCTGGCTTAATGATCAAATTATCGGCCAGGAGCATTTGATCCAGCGCCTGCTCATCGCCTTGCTTGCTGATGGCCATTTACTGGTTGAAGGTGCACCGGGTCTCGCCAAGACTAAAGCTATCAAAACCTTATCCCTGGCTATAGAAGGCAATTTTCATCGCATTCAGTTCACCCCAGACTTACTTCCATCTGACGTGACAGGCACTGATATTTATCGTCCGGAGCAAAACCGTTTTGAGTTCCAGCCGGGTCCGATTTTTCATAATCTGGTATTGGCAGATGAAATCAATCGTGCACCTGCCAAAGTGCAGTCTGCCCTTTTGGAGGCCATGGCCGAACGCCAGGTGAGTGTGGGCAGCAAGACTTATCCCCTACCCGGTTTGTTTATGGTAATGGCGACCCAGAACCCGATTGAGCAAGAAGGTACTTATCCATTACCGGAAGCACAGCTTGATCGTTTCTTACTGCATGTAATTGTGGATTACCCCAGCATTGATGCCGAACGCCGCATCCTGCAATTAGCGCGCAATGAAGCGGCGGCGATAAGTGCAGCACAACCAGCAGTCATTAGTCAGGCAACTATTGATGCGGCGCGTAAGGAAATTCTTGCGATACATATGGCTGAATCGGTAGAGGACTACATTGTGCATTTAATTAATGCTACGCGTCGTCCGGGACAATACTCCGAAGAGTTGGATGAACTGATTGAGTACGGTGCAAGCCCGCGTGCAACTATTGCATTGGATCGCTGCGCCCGTGCCCATGCATGGTTACAGGGGCGCGATTTTGTCAGCCCCGATGATGTACAGGCCGTTGCTCATGATGTGCTGCGTCATCGTTTGATTTTGAGTTTTGAAGCAGAAGCCACTGGCACAAGCCCGAATCAGGCTATTGATAAATTGTTGGCCGCAGTCCCTCTGAGTTAATTGGCAGTTAATTAATTGACAGGTAATTAATAACTAATTTGCAAGCGGGTTTGATTGACGCTAATTGCCGGGCAAAAAAATGAGTGAATTGCAACAAGATCTGAATCCGCGCGGTGCCTATACCGAATTAAGTGCGCTATTGCGCTGTCGGTTTGCAGCGCAGGATTTAAAACTATTTGCGCACCAGCCAGCACGGAGCGTGATTTCCGGTGGAGATCGTACGCGTTTTCGTGGACGCGGAATGGATTTTGAAGAAGTGCGACTCTATCAACCGGGCGATGATATTCGTTCGATTGATTGGCGAGTCACTGCGCGCACACAAGTTGCCCACACCAAAATTTTTCGCGAGGAACGCGAGCGTCCGGTCTTTATGTTAGTCGATCAGCGCTCACCCTTGTTTTTTGGTAGCCAGCGCTGTTTTAAATCCGTTCTCGCTGCGCACATTGCCGCTTTATTGAGTTGGGCTGCCCTGGCAAATGGTGATCGGTTGGGAGCATTGGTGTTTGGCGATTACGATCAACGCGACGTTCGACCACGTCGCAGCAAACATGCTGTGTTGGAGTTACTGCATCAGTTGCAGGATTACAATCACCGCCTGATTTCGCCTACAGCACCAGAGCCAACAGGTCACCAACGCGCTAACGAATTACAAAAAATCCTCGCCGATGCACGCCGTATTGCAAAACCCGGTTGTGCGTTGTTTATTATCAGCGACTTTCAGGATATGAACCCCGCTTGCGAGCAACAACTATTTGAGCTTGCGCGCCATACTGATGTCACACTCATTCATCTTTACGACCCGCTGGAACAACAATTAATCAGCAATAGTCCTTTGACTATCAGTAACGGTCGCGAACGCATGCAATTAGCAGCCAATGAAAAAAGGTTCCAACAAGCCTATAAAAATCAATTCGATCAACAATTCAATAACCTCGTCCAAATTTGTAAACGCCTGCGTGTTCCCCTGTTGAGTTACGCCACCAGCGATGACATTCAGGAAGGATTACGCAAGGCCTTTGGGCGCAAAAAATAAATCGAATCCGGATGCACTACATTTATGCAACCTACACAATCACCACTCGATCAACTTGCCGATATCCATTTGCCCGACGCCGTAAGCTGGTGGCCACTCGCACCCGGCTGGTGGGCGTTGCTTGCTCTGTTAGTTGTTGCGGTTATCGCTTTTGCTGTTTGGCGTTATAAAAACCGACAAAATAGCTATCGCCTATTGGCGCAGCAACAATTGGATATCATTTACAAAAATTATCAGGGCACTGGAAATGCTGCCGCCTTCTTGCATGAGATTAGTGTGCTATTGCGTCGGGTTGCATTAACTGCACACCCAACCAGCTTCAATGCAAGTATCAAAGGCCAAGCGTGGCTGGATTGGTTGGATCGTGTTTGTCCTGCCGATAAAAAAAATCAGCAATCGCTATTTAATTCAACTTGTGGTGAACAGTTGTTGACGGCCAGCTACCAGAAAAATCCCGCAATAGATGCAACTGCACTTTACCATTTATGCGGCTATTGGTTAGCGCAGCACCGGAACCATCGCCAAAAATTACCTGCCACTAAAACAGTTGTCACTATTGCGGAGGCCAAGCATGTTTGAGATGCAATGGCCACTGTTATTACTACTGGCCCCACTGCCGCTGGCGATGAAATTCATTGCCCCCAAGAAACGAGTGGAAGCTGCATTGCGCGTTCCTTTTTATCAACACGCCAGTCAATTGGAACAATTAAATCGATTAGGAATTGGCAAGCGTCCGGCAAAATTATTTGCGCTCTGGGCGATGTGGTTAAGCTGTGTATTTGCAGCAACCAATCCACAATGGGTTGGCGAACCAATGAGCATGCCTTCCAGCGGACGTGATTTATTAATGGCGGTTGATATTTCGGGCAGTATGGAACAAACCGACATGGCGCTGAACGGCCATCGCATCACACGTTTGATGGCAGTAAAAAAAGTCATCGGTGATTTCGTTACTCGCCGCAATACTGATCGACTGGGTTTAATTTTATTTGGTGCCCAGGCATATTTGCAGGCACCCCTCACTTATGATCGTCAAACAGTTAATGAATTACTGCAAGAAGCGCAAATTGGTTTTGCCGGACGGGAAACTGCAATTGGTGATGCCATCGCACTTGCCGTAAAACGTTTGCGTGACCGTCCCGATAGCAGCCGGGTATTAGTAGTGCTTACCGACGGGGCCAACACTGCCGGTGTGCTTGCGCCAGACAAAGCAACTGAACTTGCACAAAAAGCCAATATAAAAATTTACACCATTGCTTTCGGCGCAGAGTCTATGGAAGTTCCCGGACTATTTGGCTCGCGCACCGTTAATCCATCGCGCGACCTGGATGAACCTACCATGATTGCAATTGCAGAAAAAACAGGCGGAAAATATTTTCGCGCACGCAATCTTGAAGAGTTGGACAACATTCACCACGAACTCGATCAATTGGAGCCAATTGAAATAGAAGCAGAAATGTTTCGTCCGGTACAAACATTATTTTATTGGCCGCTGGCATTTGCATTGCTTTTAAGCATGGGGATGGCAGGTCTTCATATCTGGCAAGGCCGCACGACTCAAACCAGTGCGAACGGGGTGGAGGCAAAATAATGAGCACAATGGATTTATTTCATTTTTTACGTCCCTGGTGGTTACTAGCTATCGTACCTGCGGTGTTACTTGCACTCACGTTGTGGTATCAAAAACACCGCGCTCGCCAGTGGCAGCAAATGGTTGCTCCGGAATTACTCAAGTATCTACTTGATGGACAAACTACCCGTATTAATCCGTTATACCTGATTGCACTTTTGGTCAGTTGGCTACTGGCGTGTATTGCAATGGCGGGTCCCAGCTGGGAAAAGCGCCCGGTTGCCGTGGAAAAAAATCAGCAAGCGTTAGTGATTATGCTTGATCTATCACCGTCAATGATGAGTGAAGATTTGAAACCCTCCCGGCTCGTGCGTGCGCGTTTGAAAATGATTGATTTATTACGCGAACGCAAAGATGGGCAGACTGCGTTACTGGTTTATGCGGGCGACGTACATGTAGTCACACCACTGACCGATGATGTTGAAACCATCATTAATATCATTCCTGCATTGCACCCCAACGTAATGCCCGCTGAAGGTAGCAACACTGAAGCTGCCGTCGAACGCGGGCTGAAACTTTTAAAAGACGCGGGTATTCCACAAGGCGATTTATTATTAATGACCGATGGTGTGATTGAAGATGCGCAATACAGCATTATTGAAACCATGAAACAAAATAATCAGTACCGCTTATCCATTATGGGTATTGGCGGCACTGAACCAACACCTATTCCTAGCAGCAAAGGCGGCTTTGTTCGCGATGGAAAACGCAATATTGTCACCACCCAATTAAATGTTGGGGAGCTGCAATCATTGGCTAATCAAACACGCGGCCGTTATCGCACGTTAACCAATAATAGTAGCGATATCGATTACCTAATGAATTTACCAGCGCCGGAAAAACAGGAAACACAAAAGGTGGATCGTGAATTCGACAGTTGGTATGACCGTGGACACTGGTTGGTTATATTACTGTTACCCCTATTGCTGTACTGCTTCCGTCGCGGTGTCTTGCTTGGTTTGTTGCTCATCCCTATCGTAGGTTTAACGCCTACGGAAAGTTATGCCTTTGGCTGGGATGACTTATGGAAAAATAAAAACCAGCAAGCCTATGAGCAATTGCAACAAGAACAAGCTTCTGAAGCGGCACAAAATTTTGAAGACCCGGAATGGAAAGCCAGCGCCCAATACCGCGCAGGTGATTATGCCGGTGCCGCGCAAAATTTTTCACAACTTGATAACGCAAATAGTCATTACAACCGCGGTAATGCCCTCGCCAAGGCCGGAAAATTACCCGAGGCGATCAAAGCCTATGATGAAGCACTGAAACAACAACCCGACATGGAAGATGCCAAAAAAAATCGAAAACTGGTAGAAGATGCGCTGAAACAACAACAGGAACAACAGCAACAAAACCAGGATCAGCAAAACAAAGATCAGAATCAGGATCAAAATGCTGACCAGCAAAATAAGCAAGACCAACAACAAGACCAACAGGATCAATCCCAACAAAACCAGGACAAGCAGCAAAATCAGGATTCACAAAATCAAAACAACCAGCAACAAAACAACAATGAACAAAATAGCGAAGAGCAGTCCCGGCAGGAACAGGAGCAGCAACAAGAACAACAAAAGCAGGACATGAAAAACCAGGCGGAGAAAGATCAACAGGAACAACAAAACAACGAACAACAATCTGCCGAACAGCAACAAGCTGGGAAACCAGAAAACGAGGAACAACAAGAGCAGGACAAGCAGGCTGCGCAACAGGCAGAAGAAGCACACAACCAACAAGAGGCTAAGCAACAGGAAATGCAGGCTGCAACACCTGAAGATGATGGTTTGACAGATGAAGAGCGTCAGGCGATGGAACAATGGTTAAGGCGTGTACCGGATGATCCGGGTGGTTTGTTGCGTAACAAGTTCAATTACGAACATTACAAACGCAATCAGGAAATGTTAAACGGTGAATGGTCTGCGCCTGATAATGGTGCTGAGGATCGGTGGTAATTATGAAACCTGCAAACTCAACAATTAAAAATTGGTTAAGCCTCGCTATCGGCTTCCTCTTAATGGTGACAGGCCTTAACGTTTTCGCAGGCAACCTGACTGCCAGCGTTGACCGCGATACATTAGGATTGGAAGAAACGTTTACGTTAGTGTTGCGTTACGACGAACAAATTAATGCCACACCGGATTATGAATTACTGCAAAAAGATTTTGACATCCTGAATACTCAAAGCGGGACACAGATGAGCATTATCAATGGCAGTATGGAAGCATCCACTGAATGGAAAATTGCGTTGGCACCAAAGCGCATTGGGAAACTGTTAATTCCTTCGTTTAAAATCGATGGTGCCGTTAGCGATGCAATTGAAATTACGGTTGAAGGGAGAAGCCGCAAACCAAAAGATGGTCAAAACGATGTGACCGTCGAAATGGAAGCAAACACTGACAGGGTATACGTACAACAACAAATTATCATAACACTGAGGCTCTATACCACAGTGGGTTTATCAGGTGTGGACTTACAACCGCTGCAAGTAAAAGACGCATTAGTTGTCCAACTGGATGAAAAACAATATCAAACCAAAATCAATAACCGCCCTGGTGCAGTGGTTGAAAGTCGTTTCGCTATTTTTCCACAACAAAGTGGTGAGTTAATTATTCCCAGCGTGCTTTACCAAGTATCTGTGAACAATGGAGCCCGCGATGTATGGGACAGGTTCTATGGCAACGGGCAAAATAATATTTTGCGCCTGCGCACCGAGGAGCAAAAAATTAATGTCCTATCCGCGCCCGCCTCTGCCAATGGCGCGCCCTGGATGCCAGCCAACAAAGTTGAACTGGTTGAGCATTGGAGTGCGAGCACCGACTCTTTAAAAGTAGGTGAACCTATCACCCGGACGATTACCATAAAAGCCGAAGGACTTACTGCGGGACAAATCAGTCCATTAGAGGTTTCCAATATAGATGGAGTTACTTTCTACAAAGACCAGGCGCAAAACGATGACCAAAAATCGTTTAATGGCGTCACCGGCTCACGCATCGAAACAATAGCCATCGTTCCCACAAAAGAAGGCACATTTACCCTGCCCCAAACAGAAGTCCGCTGGTGGAATACCCACAGTCAAATGATGGAAACCGCGTATCTTGGTGCAGTAACCCTTAAAGTCGGCAGCGGAGCAATGAGTAAGCAAAACCTCGCCTCAACCGCCGATCCAACAATTATTGATACCGCTGAAGAGCCGGAAAGTGTTCCTGTTAATACTGATGTTAGCAGCGATCAACCTCAAGTTCAGGTTATCGCAAAAGCACCCATCTGGTTGTACATCAGCAATTTGGTTTCGCTGGCAATAGCGTTGTATTTTGCAAGCAAGTTTTGGCAATACAAACGCGCTCATGAATACAACAACATTAATCGCCAGCAGACTATTAATACACAACGTGAGACTGAAAATGAGGCATGGAATCAGGTAAAACGCCAACTCGCTGATAAATCGTTAACCGGACTGCGCAAAGCAATTATTGATTGGGCAAAAATTTATTGGAAAGCGCCTCATACCGCTACATTAAAGGCAGTTGCTGAACAAGCAAATAATACTGAGTTAAATGAAGAGTTGCGCAAACTGGATGAAGCTATTTTCGGCCATCAAAATGCGACCCCGGATTTGGATAAAATTTTGCAGACTTTAGCTAACTTGCGTCGGGACAGGCAAAAATATGCCAATACAGATACGGGATTAAAACCGCTCTACCCTTAAAAAAACGGCCGCTAATGCGGCCGTTTTTTATTCGTAGCGCAACGCATCCGCCGGCTGGATTCTACTTGCTCGCCATGCGGGGTACAGCGTGACAAAAAAACTGATTAACAATGCAGTAACAACAATCTTCACTACATCACTTGCAACAATTTCCGCAGGCAAATAAGTAGTAGGGTAAACATCCGAAGGCAGGAACTGAGTATCAAAAAGCTTCTCAATACCCTGCACAATTGCAGTGACGAAATGTGAAAGCACGATTCCAATTAATAAACCAATGCTGGTTCCAATTAATCCGATTAACCCGCCCTGCACCATAAAAATCCCCATAATCTCAACTGTAGATGCACCCATAGTCCGCAATATGGCTATGTCGCCCTGTTTATCTACCACCACCATAATTAATGTTGAAATCAAGTTGAACGCCGCGATTGCAATAATTAAAAACAACAACATACCAACCATACTTTTCGACATTTGAATCGACTGGTAAACGCTTCCATGAGTACGCATCCAGCTCGAGCCATAATAATCCGGTGATAAATTTTCCATTACGTCACGCACTACTTGCGGTGCCGCAAAAAGATCGTCCACTTTTAATCGCACGCCGGTAACTTGCCCGGGAAAACCTGCAACTTCCGCAGCATGGTGTATCTCCATTAAGGCCAATGCATTGTCGATATCGGTATGTGTATCAAGGATTGCAATGACATGTACGACTTTCACACGCGGGGCAGCACCTTCTTCCGACGGAATAATTAAGCTGATGCTTTGGCCGGGTTGCGCATTAATTTTTTCAGCGACGCCACGTCCAAGAATTATTGCACCCGGTGTTGTCGCAAGGGACTCCAAAGTACCCGGCGTTAAAAATTCTGGCAATTTGGATGTCGTGTGTTCCCGTGCTGGATCTATACCAAATATTTCTGCAGGCGCTACACGCTTTTGCTGGCTTAATAAGCCCTGCAGCTTCACAAAAGGTGTTGCAGCGATAACACGTGGGTGTTGTTTGATTTCAGCAATTAATGCATCAGCATCATCAATCGCTTTTCTGTGCAGCACACTTGCTTGTGGCATTACCGCTAAAATGTTTTCGCGTAACTCACGATCAAAGCCATTCATGATCGACATCACAAGTATTAGCAGAGCAACACCAATCACTAATCCTGCGGTCGACAAGCGCGAGATAAAAGACACCAAATGATTGTGCCGATGCGACATGCCATAGCGGGTTCCGACCAGGAAAATGTATCGCTTGAACATTTTATTGACCGACCATTAATAAATTACCGTCATGGAGTTCACCATCCATTAACGTCAATGTGCGATCCATGCGCGCCGCAAGCCGAGGATCATGGGTCACAACAACAAAACTCGTGCCGATAGAACGGTTTAATTCCAGCATGAGTGACTGAATTGCCTCAGCGGCATGGGTATCCAGATTACCAGTGGGTTCATCCATTAATACACAAGCCGGATTAGCCACCAGTGCTCTTGCAATCGCCACTCGCTGGCGTTCACCGCCAGAGAGTTCTGATGGTTTATGATCCATACGTTTGGCCAGCCCCACGCGTTCCAACAATGTTTGTGCGCGATCTTTTGCTTCTGCTACAGCATGCTTACCAATAAGCAACGGCATGGAAACATTTTCCAATGCAGTGAACTCGGGTAATAAGTGATGGAATTGATAAACAAAACCCAGACTTCGATTGCGCAAACGCCCACGTTCATCGGCATTTAATTGTGAGAGATTCTGGTTTGCGACCATCACTTCACCAGCATCCGGAACATCCAAACCACCAAGAACATTTAGCAACGTGGATTTACCGGAGCCCGATGCTCCAACAATCGCGACACGCTCACTGGCATTAACGTTTAGATTCACATTACTTAAAACATTTACGGCAAGTGCGCCCTGCCCATAATGTTTACGTACTTGTCGGCACACCAATACGGGACTCTGGTTATTCATAGCAAAAACCGTTAACAGCTAAATAATTATTCATAGCGCAATGCCTCTGCTGGCTCAATTTGCGCAGCCCGGTATGCAGGATATAAAGTTGCCAAAAAACTTAATCCAAGTGCGATCCCGCAAATAATCACCACATCGCTCCACAGCAAAACCGAAGGTAATTGCGCAATAAAATAAACATCGGGATCAAATATTTGCAGACCAAAAAACGATTCGAATATCGCCATGATCGACGTCAATGTGAGCGCGACCAAGCAGCCGAGAATTGCACCGATAAATGTTCCGATAAAACCGATGGCGCTCCCCTGCACAATAAATATTGCCATTACCTGACGTGCACTTAGCCCCAGGGTGCGCAAAACAGCGATATCCGAACGCTTATCCGCCACCATCAACACCAGGCTGGAAACAATATTAAAGGCGGCAACGGCGATAATAATCATCAGTAATGAGCCGACAACTATTTTTTCCATTTTTACTGCCTGGAATAAACTACCCTGGGTTTGACTCCAATCCCGCACCCGAAATTCATCGCCGAGATTGTTGCGAACCTGGGCCATAATCAAACCGGCCTCATATAAATTTTCTGTTTTAACATGCAGGCCTTGTACGCCCGGTTGCCGCAAAAACTTTTGTGCATCGGTTAAATGAATGAGCGCCAGGGTACTGTCCACCTGAGCCCCAACTTCAAATACACCAACCAAGGTAAAATTGCGTGAACGAGTAAACGCACCCATTGGGGTTATATTGATTTCCGGTGAGGTGACACGAATTTTATCGCCTGGCGCTAGCATCAAACGGCTGGCAAGAATACGCCCCATCACAATGCCATATTCACCCGGTTGCAGCCGCGCCATATTGCCGACAATCATGTGCTGATCAACAACAGAAACCTTTTCTTCCGCTGAAGGGTCAATCCCATTCAACTCAATTGCCTCGACACCACCTGCGTAAGTAATCATTGCGGAGCTTTGGATGTAGGGGGCAGAAGCAAGGACACCGGGTTGTTTGTTGACTTTGTCTGCCAGTGTTTTCCAATCCTTAACCGATGGTTGTTGGTCAATGAATCCATGGGGAATAACGCTCAGAATTCGTTCCTTCATTTCCTTGTCAAAGCCATTCATGACGGACAGCACTATAATCAGGGCCATCACTCCCAAGGCCATACCAATAAGGGAGAAAGCACTAATAAAGGAAATAAACTGATTGCGACGCTTGGCGCGGGTATAGCGCAAGCCTATGTAAAGTGGGATATTTTTCTGCATGGACGCATTAAACCCAATTGGCCTCATTTGCTCAAGTGAAACTATGCCCTCCCGGATGCTGGCGCGTAAAAATCATGCGCACGAGCCACCTTGTGCTATGTTTAATTCCATCACTGTTTTGGAAGACCCATGTCATGAGTGAACGCCGTAGTTACTTTCGGATTGACGAAAGTATCGCCCTGGAATTTAAAGAAGTTGAAGAAGTAACCGCAAATACCGCAGCTGCCGAACTGCAATTTCCCAATACAGCATCATTAAAGCTCTTTGCCGAGCTACGCAAAATTGACAACGACAATGCCCATTTATTCCACCAAATCAAAGACACCAGCCGTGCTTTGGGAGAATACTTACATAACCTCAATCGAAAGATTGATATTGTCAGCCAACAACTGATGGCAGATACCAGGCCCCAACCACCATCAAAGACAATTAAACAAGTTAACCTGAGTGAAGGGGGTATAGCGTTTGGCAGCGCACGTGAGTTAACTGTTAATAGCTTTATCGCAATTCGACTTATTTTTTTACCAAGTAATGCCGGCTTAGTACTCTTTGCAAAAATCATTCGTTGTGAACCGAGTAACACCGGTGAATACCAGATTGCGGCAAAATTTCATCGTGTTACCGATGGGCAGCAACAATTGATTGGCCAACAGATCATGCGGGCACAAATGGCTGAACGCAGAAAAAGCCAACAATATCTACAATAACAATCTTTATTTTTATAAGGTATTTATGTTTCGAAAAATACTTTTAATGTCCATCACAAGCACATTGATGGCATCAACGTTGGTTCTCACCTCAATTGCAGAGGAAATTCGGATACCCGTTGGCGAACAAGCCAAAACCCAACCGGTAGTTGATATGCCAACCAAAGGTATGAGTAAAGAACGAGTGAAGAGTCTTTTCGGTGATGCATTGGAGGAGATTCCAGCCAAAGGGGAACCGCCTATTTCACGCTGGAAATATCAGGAATTTACTGTGTATTTTGATAACAATACGGTGATTCATTGTGTCAGGAATTTTCATCCCAAAGCATCACCTGCTGAAAGCAGCAACAAAAGTATTGAGGAATAACCCAATTTAAAAAAGCAGAAAAAAGGCGCGATGAATCGCGCCCTACAAAATAATACATTCTTAACGGCGGCTAATACGGTTCACACCATCTAACGCAGCAATACGATAGGCTTCTGCCATTGTTGGATAGTTAAAAATATTATTAAGGAAATAATGGATATTATTACCCTCGCCTGATTGCTTCATAATTGCCTGACCGATATGAACAATTTCAGCCGCCTCAGCACCAAAGCAATGAACCCCTAGAATTTCCAATGTATCCACATGGAAAAGAATCTTTAGCATACCGACATCTTCGCCGCTAATCTGGCCTCTAGCGGTGTTTTTAAACAGTGCACGCCCTACTTCGTACGGCACTTTTGCCTGTGTCAGTTCCGTCTCGGTTTTTCCAACTGAACTAATTTCAGGCAGCGTGTAAATTCCCGTGGGGACATCGTGCACAAGTTGACAATAATCACCAAAAATACCACCAGTAACCGCACGGCCCTGACCATAGGAAGCACTGGCCAAACTTGGCCAACCAATCACATCACCAACGGCGTAAATATTTTCGATCTCTGTGCGATAACAATCATCAACTTTCAAATTTCCGCGATGATCCGCCTTCAGACCGATAGCCGCCAGATTTAATCCATCTGTGTTACCACTGCGACCGTTACACCACAAAATCGCATCTGCTTTTAGCCTCTTACCAGACTTCAAGAATAACGTAACGCTGCAATCGCTGGCTTCAATAGCCTCGTACTCTTCACCATGACGCACCGTCACACCGTTATCGCGTAAGTGGTAACTCAGCGCGTCGGAAATTTCATCATCCAAAAAAGACAACAAATGCTCACGATTATTAATGAGATCAACACGCATCCCTAATCCGGAAAAAATCGATGCATATTCGCATCCAATAACACCCGCACCATAAATAATAATATGACGGGGTGTATGCTCCATTCCGAGGATGGTGTCGCTGTCATAAATACGAGGATGATTGAAATCAACATCTGCGGGACGGTAAGGTCTGGACCCGGTGGCGATAACAATTTTTTCTGCATAAATTGTTTCAACACCGCCATCAAGCAAGGACAAGCTCACATGATTAGCATCAATAAAGGAAGCTTCACCTATATGTACGTTGACACGGTTACGCACATAAAAATTGGTGTGCATTTCTACTTGTTTGGGAATTACTTTCGCAGCGGATTGCAACACACGTGGAAAAGTTAACCGGCGGCTATCGCCAATCTCCCTGAATAGGCTGTTACTTTTGAATTGAATAATTTGTTTCACAACGTGACGCAGGGATTTTGATGGAATTGTCCCTTTGTGCGCACAACTGCCACCCACTAATGCCCTATTTTCTATCACTGCAACCCGTTTACCCGCTTTGGACGCGGAAATCGCAGCGCTTTCACCTGATGGGCCGGAACCAATTACCAAAAGATCGTAGCTATGGTCTGCCGATTTTTTACGACCAGTCAATTTATTCCCCTTACGCTAGATGACCAAATACATTGATAGTCTAGCAACAATTATTCCTGTCTATTTATTCTTTTGATGACTTGCTTGCGTCATAGGCAAGGTCATTTGCATTCTTCTTTACAGGTCCCGGACTCGCCTTTTGTTCCGCACACTTCGCCTCATCGCCACCGCATAATTCACAAACGTAATTGGGATCACCTAATGCCTTGCCTACACCACCACAGGAACCCGAAATGGGTTTTCTGCCCATAAGGACGCTGATGGATAACGCAAATGCAACAAATAACATCACAACCAGAGTAACCAGAAGGACTGCCATGATTCACTCCCAGGCATATACGCCGACTACAAAATTAACTATTTAAAAATTAATTACCCATTGATGCCCATAAAGAAAAAACGAGGCGGTTGCCCTGCCTCGTTTTCCTTATGCATTAACCACCGAAGTCGTCGAGCAAAATGTTGTCGTCTTCAACGCCCAGACTCTTCAACATTTTGATGACGGCGGCGTTCATCATTGGTGGACCGCACATGTAGAACTCGCAATCTTCCGGTGCCGGATGATCTTTCAGATAGTTTTCATACAATACATTATGAATAAAACCTGTGAGGCCACTCCAGTTATCTTCCGGTTGCGGATCAGATAACGCGATATGCCATTTAAAGTTCTCGTTTTCGGACTGTAGCATGTCGTAGTCTTCTTTGTAGAAAAGCTCACGCAATGAACGGGCACCGTACCAGAATGACATTTTGCGATCTGTTTTCAGACGGCGTAATTGATCAAAGATATGCGAACGCATTGGCGCCATACCTGCACCACCACCAATAAACACCATCTCCGCATTTGTTTTCTTAGCGAAGAATTCACCGAATGGACCATATACAGTAACTTTATCGCCCGGTTTTAAATTGAATACGAAAGACGACATTTTACCCGGTGGAATTCCCTGGGATTTAGGTGGAGGGGTTGCAATACGAATATTGAATTTAACCACACCTTTTTCTTCAGGATAGTTCGCCATGGAATAAGCGCGAATAACGGGCTCATCCACTTTAGATTCGAGGTTAAAGAACCCGAAACGTTCCCAGTCGCCACGATACTCTGACTCGATAACAAAATCTGAAAACTTCACGTGATGTGGTGGACATTCCAATTGAACATAACCACCTGCACGGAAATCCACACTTTCACCTTCCGGCAAACGCAAGGTCAACTCTTTAATAAAAGTTGCCACGTTAGGGTTGGACTCCACAGTAGTAACCCACTGCTTAACCCCAAACACCTCTTCCGGAACATGAATTTTCATGTTTTGTTTTACCGGAACCTGGCAGCTCAAACGCCAACCTTCATTTTGCTCACGACGATTAAAATGTGCTTCTTCGGTAGGAAGAATTGAACCACCGCCATCATTTACAACACAGCGGCATTGTGCACAACTACCACCACCGCCACACGCCGATGCCAAAAACACATTGTTAGCCGCCAAGGTTTGTAACAACTTTCCACCGGCAGGCACAGTAATAGTTTTTTCATCGTTAATAAGAATCTGCACATCGCCGCTATTAACCAGCTTTGATTGTGCAACAAGAATTACCACCACCAGTGCGAGCACAATGAAGGTGAACATTCCTACGCCTAATAAAATCTCAGTAGTCATTCAGATACTTCCTCGCGTCGCTTAGAGTGAGATACCGCCAAAAGACATAAAGCCTAATGACATTAATCCCACAGTGATAAAGGTAATACCTAAGCCACGAAGACCTTCAGGTACATCAGAATATTTCATTTTCTCTTTAATGCTGGCGAGAACGACAATTGCAATTGCCCAACCAACACCAGAACCCAACCCATAAATAACACTTTCAGTAAAATGGTAGTCGCGCTCAACCATGAACAATGAGCCAGCCATAATTACGCAGTTCACAGTAATCAACGGAAGAAACACACCTAGTGCGTTGTAAAGCGCAGGCATGTACTTATCCATCACGATTTCCATAATTTGCACAATTGCAGCGATTACACCAATAAAAGAAATAAAACTCAGGAAGGTCAAGTCAACACCTGTAACACCAGCCCATGCCAAAGCGTCTTCTTTTAACAAATAGGTCAAAATCAGATTGTTTGCCGGTACAGTCAGGGTCTGAACAACAATAACCGCGATTCCCAAACCAATTGCCGCGTTAATCTTTTTAGACATTGCCATGAACGAGCACATACCTAAAAAGAATGCCAACGCCATGTTTTCAATAAATACGGAACGAACAAAAAGACCAAGTAAATGTTCCATTATGCGATCTCCTGAGTAGCTACAGTATTAGGTGAAATTTTAAAGTCGACCTTCTCCACCTGATTCTTTTTCCAACTGCGCATACCCCAGATAATCAATCCGATAATAAAGAACGCACTTGGAGGCAATAGCATCAAACCGTTAGGGATGTACCACCCACCATCGGTAGCCACTGGCAGAACCTGAATACCGAACCACTTTCCAGCACCAAGGATTTCACGGAACGTTGCAATAACAATCAGCAATACAGAATAACCAAGGCCATGACCAATACCATCAAGGAAGCTCGGAACAGGCGGGTTTTTCAATGCGAAGGCTTCCGTCCGGCCCATTACGATACAGTTGGTAATAATCAAACCAACAAACACTGATAATTGCTTGCTGATATCGTAGGCAACGGCTTTCAACACTTGGTCAACTACGATTACCAGCGCAGAAATAATGATCATCTGCGCAATAATGCGAACACTGTTTGGTAAGTAATTGCGCACAAGGGAAACGAAAAAGTTGGAGAAGGCAGAAACCAAGGTTAAACCAACTGCCATAACCAAACTTACTTTTACACTTGAAGTTACTGCAAGCGCCGAACAGATACCGAGAATTTGAAGGATAACCGGATTGTTTTCAAAAATCGGTTTTGTAAGCAGATCTTTCGTTTTAACACTCATGATTATGCCTCTCCGTTTTTCAGGTTAGTGAGGAAAGGCTTAAATCCATTATCACCCATCCAGTATTTGACTAAGTTATTGACACCATTACTTGTCAGCGTTGCTCCAGCCAAACCATCAACTTTATATTCAGCATCAGCGGTAGCCGAGTCAACGTGCCCCTTGATAACACTCACTTTGACTTCACCTGAATCCGAATAAATTTTCTTACCCAACCAAATTGATTTCCATTTTGGGTTATCCACTTCACCACCAAGACCGGGAGTTTCAGCGTGGGAATAAAAACCGAATCCAAGAACAGTATTAAAGTCTTTATCCAGTGCGATAAAACCAGACATGGTTGACCACAGGCCTTTACCACGTACAGGAAGGATTACACGAGTCAAATTGCCTGCATCATCATTTACGAGGAAAACTTTGGCATATTTTTCACGGGTTATCAGTTTGGCGATGTCCACCTCGGAATCGAGTTGGTCATACATACCTGGCTTTTTGGCAGAGGCTGTTTGATCGAACTTGTCGATATCGGTCACGGCATCTGTGAACTTACCAGCTTCGATATCTACGATTTTCACCTGGATTTTTTCAAACTGGGTATCAACGGGGACGCCTTCCTGATACATACCAGCAACGCTCAAAACGTTCTTTTTGAAGTCCAAGGCTTTGTTCTCTGTCTGGTGCGGTCTCAACATAACAGCAGAACCGGCCACCAGAACAGACGCCACCAAACACATAATCAATGTGACGGTGATGGTGTATTTTGCGGTTTGTTGATTAGACACGGGCCAGTCTCCGTTTGATATTGGATTGAACGACAAAGTAGTCGATGGTCGGTGCAAACATGTTGGCAAACAATATCGCCAGCATCATGCCTTCTGGATAAGCAGGGTTTACCACACGGATGGTGATAACCATAAAACCTATCAACGCACCGAAGATCCACTTACCAGTGTTAGTCATGGACGCAGAAACAGGGTCTGTTGCCATAAAGAACAAACCAAATGCATAGCCACCGAGCACCAGATGCCACCAGAACGGCATTTGGAACATCGGGTTTTTGCTTTCAGCACCTAACCAGTTGTACAACAACACGGTGAGGATAGTTCCTATCAAAGTGCCCAATACGATACGTGTTGAGGCTATGCCCATAATCAACAGCGCAACACCGCCGATCATAATTGCCAGGGCTGACGTCTCCCCTATTGAGCCTTGCTCATACCCAATGAACGCATCCATCCAGGTGAGGTGGCCGGAAAGCGCATCCATACCGCTTTGGGCAGCAATCGAGAGTGCAGTTGCACCGGTATAACCATCGACCGCTGTCCATACTGCATCCCCGGAAATATCTGCCGGATAAGCAAAAAACAGGAATGCACGACCAACCAAGGCCGGGTTAAGGAAGTTTTTACCGGTACCACCAAATACTTCTTTACCGATAACCACACCAAAGCTGATACCTAACGCAGCCTGCCACAGGGGCAAATCCGGAGGACAGGTCAAAGCAAAAAGAATGGAGGTAACAAAGAAACCCTCATTCACTTCATGACCACGTACCATTGCAAACAACACTTCCCAAATACCACCTACGATAAACACAGTGGCATAAATCGGCAGGAAGTAAGCAGCACCTAAAACCAGGTTATCCCAAATGCTATTAGGGTCGTGGCCGGCAAACCAGCTAACCAACACACCATGCCAGTTGTCGATACCGGTTGCACCAGTTGCAGCAAGGATCGTATTTGCTTGCAAGCCTACGTTGTACATCCCGAAAAACATTGCCGGGAAAGCACACAACCATACAGTGATCATGATGCGTTTAAGGTCAATGCCATCACGCACATGGGAAGTAGATTTGGTTACGTCAGCAGGTTTATAGAAAATGGTATCTGCCGCTTCATACAGGGCATACCATTTTTCGTATTTGCCGCCCTTATGGAAATGCGGCTCCATGT
Source organism: Cellvibrio sp. (assembly GCA_035490715.1). Lineage (GTDB taxonomy): Bacteria > Pseudomonadota > Gammaproteobacteria > Pseudomonadales > Cellvibrionaceae > Cellvibrio. Next base: position 6,863 of record DATJLF010000015.1, on the reverse strand, counting down.
TGTCGAGTAATTTTCTCAGACTCATCAATTAGCCCTCATTCTCAATGCGAGTAAGGTTGCTGCGCAGGATTGGACCGTATTCGTATTTGCCGGGGCATACAAAAGTACACAACGCCAAATCTTCTTCGTCCAATTCCAGGCAACCCAGTTTCTGTGCCATTTCGGTATCACCAACAATTAAAGAGCGCAGCAATTGTGTTGGCAGGATATCCAGCGGCATTACTTTTTCGTATGAGCCAACCGGAACCATGGCACGCTCGGAACCATTAGTAGAGGTTGTAAATGGAAGATCTTTCAAACCAAACAACTTTGAAAGATAAATGCCCATCACAGAGAATCTTCTTTTTCCAACACGAAGATAATGAAGCAATTCACGTTCACGACCTTCCAGTAACACGCTGACCTGTGTATGGAAACGGCCAAGGAACTGAAGATTACCGTGAGAACGACGGCCACCGAATACAGAACCGGAAATCACACGATTCTCGCCGGATTTGGTTTGGCCTGCCGTTATTTCATTTAAGCTGGCACCAACGCGAGTGCGGACAAGACGTGGACGCTCAACTTGCGGACCAGCCAAGGCAACCACACGTTCTACGTTCAATTTTCCGGTGGTAAATAATTCACCAATTGCAATTACATCCTGGTAACCGACAGTCCACACAAATTTGTGCGCATTTACCGGATCCAGAAAATGGATGTGTGTGCCAGGGTTACCTGCCGGATGAACACCTTCAAATGTTTCAGCAACAATATTCGCGCCCGAACCTTTCGGCAAATCTGCGCCGGGAGCCTGGCATACGAACACTTTGCCTTCGGTCAAACGGCTCAATAGCGTTAAACCATTAGCAAAAGCTTCTTTTTTTGTCGCGATCACAACGACTGGATTAGCCGCCAGAGGATTGGTATCAATCGCCTGTACGAAAATGGAACTGGGTTTTGAATCAAGGGCGGGTGCCTTACTGAAAGGACGAGTGCGCAAAGCTGTCCATAAACCGGATTTCACCAGATTGTCTTGCACTTGCTCACGCGATAAACCAGCTAATTCATTTGCCGAATATTTAGCAAACTCAACAGCTTCATCACCTTCAATATCAATGACCAGTGAATGAAACACACGTTGGTCACCACGATTGATTGCAGCAACCGTACCTGCTGCGGGAGCGGTATAAATAACACCGGGGATTTTCTTATCAGAAAAAATTTCCTGACCCAGCTTTACTTTATCGCCTACCTGAACCGCCATGGTTGGCTTCATACCGTGGTAATCAAACCCGATTAAAGCTACCTGGCGGACTTGCGGGCCATCTTCGATAGATTGATTGGGGCTGCCAGCAATGGGCAAATCCAATCCTCGACGGATCTTTATCATACGTCTCTGCCTAGTCGTTCGAGTGGATGTAGACCTGGAATTACCAGGCCGTGAGGTGCAATTACAAGCGAGAGTCAACCATCATCGACCAGTTACTTCCTGGCGGGAACTGTGCGTGATTTTGGGGATTGCCTGTAATGCGGGTGCGCCGGGAAAGATTTACGACAAAATAATTCACCGGGGCAAAGGCCTGCTACTCACTCGCCCCATTAATGCAATATCTGCGATTGAAACCGCAAACAATACACAAGGGATTGATTTTGGAGGAGTTTTAAACGGCCCGGATAAAGCGCGGGAATTATAATAGGCGCACGACATAATAACCATAGTAAAAGACAGGTTTTGTCTCACAATAGGGCATTAAATCGTGCGTTATCGGATCAAATGAATTCAAATCAGGGCTATTAGCAGAAACTGTTTATAAAACCTCCGGGATTATTTAAAACTTAACAAGAAAAATTCTTATTTAAGGGTGGCAATAAATTCAAGTGAGGGTTGTGGATAGATACCAAGCCAAACCACCAACATCGCCATTAGAACAACGAGTATTGCACTGGATCGGTTTATCAATACGGGTGTATCAGATTGAATAGCGTCGCGTGAAAACAATGCGATCATCAAACGCAAATAGTAGTACAGCCCCACCCCACTTCCTAAAATCAATGCCGCTAACAACCCCCAGCTGCTTGTGTTTACCGCTGACATAAAGACGTAGAACTTACCAATAAAACCTGTCGTTAATGGAATACCCGCGAGCGATAGCATAATGAATACCATAGCCCCCCCCAAATAAGGGTTACGCCAGAAAAGCCCGCGGAAATTATCCAGTGTTTCGCAGTCGCCGGTATTTGCTGCAGCAGAAATCGCGCTGATTGCCCCAAAAGCGCCGAGGGTCGTAACCACATAGGCCAGCAGATATACGTTTACTGCTTTTACATCCACCTCATAACCCGCCACTAACGGGATAAATAAATACCCCATGTGCGCAATAGAGGAATAGGCAAACATCCGCTTTACATTGTTTTGCGTGAGCGCCAATAAATTACCCACCACGATAGAAGCAATCAAAATCACAACCAATATTGGTTGCAAAAAATGTGTAAGCTCGTCGGGTGCCTGAACAAGAAGGCGAATTAAAATAGCGAACACAGCCACTTTGCTAATTGTCGCCAACAAAGCACCCACCGGTGCCGGTGCTCCCTGATACACATCCGGTGTCCATAAATGAAACGGTGTCAGTGATAATTTGAAGCACATCGCAATAACAATCATGGCAACACCGAATCCTGCAAGATAGGAATCAGCAATCAACACTGACTTGCTCAACCCTATCAAAGATAACGTACCTACCTGTGCGTAAACCAATGCCATACCAAACAACATAAAAGCCGACGCGGCCGCTGAAAGGATCAAGTATTTGATCCCCGCTTCCAGCGCTCGATTACGCTCGTGTGTGTAAGCCACCATTCCGTAAAGTGGCACTGACAATAATTCAAAACCGATAAAAAATGATGCCATGTGGCTGCTCGCCACCAAAACCAAACCACCCGCTACAGAGATCAATAACAATAAATAAATTTCTTCACGATTACCTTGATACGACTGAATAAAATTGCGCAGGAAAAAAGCACACACCAAACCGGCAAACAAAATTAGCATCGTATAAAAATACGCCTGCCCATCAAACAGCAATAGTCCGGTTACCGGTGTTGCAACCGAGTCAGAGAATGCAGGTGTATATTGCATGGACAGCAGGCTTAATAAAAATCCTGCTGCAGTAATCCAGAAGCTAGTTGTGTGATGGCGCTTGATCGCAATAGCCAACATAAGCGTAACGGTTGTTAAACTTAAAACAATAACCGGCAGCAGCGGCAAAAAAGTAGCAAAAGAAAAATTCATATCAACCTCAGGGAGTCACAACGGGAGACGCTGAGCCCCCAACAGGCAAAGGACCAGTCAATAATGGATTTGAAACATCTACAGGTGCGTAGGTGTGCTGGATAAATGTCATCGCTTCCACTGAAACATTGAGTAACGGTTGTGGATAGAAACCTATCACCAACAACACCACTGCCAGCGACACAACTAACGTTAATTCGCGCGCAGATAAATCAATTCCTTTTCCTTCTGTTGGCGATTTTCCGAATAACGTGCGATGAATCAAAATTAATGAATAGACCCCCGCCAACACCAGGCTCGCGGTAGCAACAATAGTAAGTACTGGAACCACTTTGAATGCACCGATCAAAATCAGGAATTCACCAACAAAGTTTGCAGTTCCGGGAATACCTAATAAAGCTGCTGCGAAAAACATTAACAAGGCGGGCAAGTAACTGTAATTCGCCCAGAGGCCACCCATCTTGCGCATATCGTAAGTGCCGAGGCGCTCGTGTAATTGACCTGCAAGTACAAACAAACCACCTGCACACAAACCATGTGCGAGCATTTGAATCGCCAACCCTTGCAAGGTTAATAAATTGCCGGAATAAATCCCGATTAACACAAACCCCATGTGTGAAATACTGGTGTAGGCAATCAAGCGTTTGATATCAGTTTGCACAAAGGCGAGGAAAGCGCCGTAGAAAATTCCAAATATACCCAGCAGCATTGCTGCGTTGGCAAACTCCTGTGAAGCATCGGGAAAAAATGGCAGGGTAAAACGCAACATTCCATAGCCCGCGGTTTTTAACAGAATACCGGCGAGGTCAACACTACCCGCTGTTGGTGCCTCCGCATGTGCGTCAGGTAACCAGGAGTGCACTGGAACAATAGGAAGTTTCACAGCAAAACCAATAAAGAAACACAGCATTAAAATAAACTGCAACTCAGGCGTAATCAGTTTGTGTATGCCGAGCAAGGTTTCGTAATCAAAACTTAATTGCTGGGTTGCTTTGTAATTCACCAGAACCAGCGCAAGAATCCCCACCAACATAATCAAACCACCCACCTGGGTGTAAATAAAAAATTTGGTAGCTGCCTGAACGCGCAATTGTTTGTTTTCGCTCGCACGGCCCCAGAGTGAAATCAGGAAATACACCGGGATCAGCATCAATTCCCAGAAGAAGAAAAATAACATCATGTCCAGCGCGAGAAATACGCCGAGTACACCAGCAAGGCTCCACAACAAATTCATATGGAAAGCACCTACATTAGTACTGATTTCTTTCCACGAACAACCAACAGCAATAACACCAAGCAAGCCAGTGAGCAAAATCATTACCAGCGATAAGCCATCCAGCGCGAAATGAATACTTACGCCGAGGATTGGAATCCAGGGATATTGCTCTTCTGCTTGCCAATTCAAACCAGCAGTAGCCGTTACACCGGAATAGTCGCCAGCTAACCAAAAATTAATACCTATGGCTAGAACAAGAGACATACAAATGAGGGCAATCCAACGTGGAATGCCGGCACCTAATCGCTCGCCTTGCCAACACAAAAGTCCGCCAACAAACGGGATTAGGATGAGTGCCGAAAGAGTCATGGTCTGGCCCTATCCTTTATTGGTTAAAAGAAATTTGTAAATACAAGGCAGCGCCCAACACCAACACAGCGCCCAGCGCCATACTGGTTGCATACCAACGCACGCGGCCGGTTTCAGTTGCACTCATGGCACTGTTACCCATTTTTACGAGCGGTTGGATCAAGCCAAATATTTTTGCAATCACATCGTGGCGATTCAATTTCGCTACCAACAGATAAGGTTTCACAAATAACCAATCATACAACCAGTCGAAACCACAGCCGTCACGGAATACTGGCGACAGCAAACGGCCGATTGCACTTTGCGCGATAATTTTTGCCGGGCGACGCTCACCCCAGAAGAAAATAGCGGCCAGTACCAAACCAATAATGCCGGTACCAATCGCCAATAATTCAACATGATGTTTTGCCTCTTCAGAAGCATCAGTGACGAACGCAGGCAACACACCTTCAAGTGGTTGATGAATCCAGGCACCGATAAATGTAGAAAGCACTAACAACACACCCAGCGGCAACCAATAAGAAATACCGTCAATGTGATGGGCATGAGTTTTCTCTTCACCGTGGAAAACAATAAAGATTAAACGGAACGTATAAATAGAGGTGAATAATGCTCCAACCAAACCAGCCCAGAATAAATTGGTATGGCCACTGGCATAAACCTGCCACAAAATTGCATCTTTACTATAGAAGCCAACGGTGAGGAATGGGAAGGCGACCAACGCACCACCACCAATCAGGAAGCAGGCATAAACAAATGGAATTTTTTTCCAAAGCCCACCCATTTTGAAAATATTTTGTTCGTGGTGACAGGCAATAATAACCGCACCAGCTGACAGGAACAGTAACGCCTTAAAGAAGGCGTGGGTCATTAAATGGAAAATGGCCGCGTCCCAGGCGCTTACACCCAAGGCTAAAAACATATAACCAATTTGACTCATGGTGGAGTAAGCCAGCACACGCTTGATATCGGTTTGTACGAGTGCGGAGAAACCGGCAATCAATAATGTGATTGCACCAACCACACCCACCAGCAATAAAATATCCGGTGCTAACTCAAACACTCCATGCGTACGCGCAATTAAATAAACACCTGCGGTAACCATGGTGGCAGCGTGGATCAACGCGGATACTGGTGTAGGGCCAGCCATCGCATCCGCCAACCAGGTTTGCAACGGCAATTGCGCTGATTTACCTACCGCACCACCCAACAACATCAATGCAGCAGCAATCACTAGTGGATCATTCTCTGCCCATTTTTGCGGGGCAAGCTCCAAAATTTCGCGAATATTTAATGTGCCGAGCTGTTGAAAAATAATAAAAATACCAATCGCCATAAACACGTCACCCACACGGGTCACGGTAAATGCCTTAATAGCCGCTTCACCATTGGCGCGATCAAAATAATAAAACCCAATCAGTAAATAACTACACAGACCAACGCCTTCCCAACCGAGGTACAAAAGCGCGAGGTTATCGCCCAACACCAACAACACCATGCTGGCCACGAACAAATTCATGTAGGAGAAAAAGCGTTCATAGCCTGTTTCACCACGCATATACCAGGAGGCAAACAAATGAATAAAAAAGCCAACACCGGTAATTACACCGAGCATAGTTAATGACAAGCCATCGAGATGCAGGCCAAAACTCGCGTTAAAATTGCCCACCTGCATCCAGGTCCAAAGTTGTTGGACGTAATGACCGCCCTGCTCTACCTGATTTAAAAAATCCACGCCGACATAAATAGTGGTGAGCGCCGACAACCCCACCGAACCCACGCCAATAATTGCTGCAATATTTTCAGCAAGGCGCGCGCGCAAAGTCGCCAGTAATAAAAAACCAATAGCGGGAAATAGAAATGTTAAGAAGAGAAGATTCATCCGCGCATCTCACTTGCTGCATCAATATCCAGGGAATGATGGCGACGATAAAATTGCAACACTATCGCCAAACCAATGCTTGCCTCTGCGGCAGCCAGGGTCAAAACCAAAATAAACATGACTTG
>DATJLF010000014.1:0-40748 GCA_035490715.1 Cellvibrio sp. | reverse complement strand
CTCTAGTGGCGGTCTCATGCCGCCACTATAACTATTAAATACCCACTATCAAAAAATCCAACGCATTAATTATTTCAGTTCTAACCGCAGCTAGATTGCAAACTTCTTTACCAAGCTCCTTGCGTGAAATACCCGCTAATTGAGGGGTCAGCATCAAGTAGGCATCGCCCTCCACCGTTAATAGCGGCGTTAATTGTTTTAATAGCACTCCTTTATTCTTTTCAAATTTAGTCAAAGGAATAACCACCGTGGTGTGCAAGTCATCAAGCAGGTTGGACTGAACATCCAACAAGAATGGAAATGCCTTTTTGGTCAGCGTATTTTTATTTTGGTAAACCGAAAATTGGGCCATCAAAAGCCCCTTAACCCATCACTGAAAACACCCTTTTCTTCCACTGACTGGTTATATGCTGTGATGGCTGCTTTATTTTGTTCAAGCCACAACTGAGCCTGCCTTTCTTTCAACTGATTGGTCAGGGCCTGCTCCAAAGCGGCAGACAAGTTTATATCTAGGTCCTTGGCCTTTTTTAATAAATCACTATTAATACTAAGATTGGTGGGTTTCTTAGGCGCGTTTAAGTCATAGAGTGACAACATATAACCTCCCATACTAATGCGCATATAATATGCGCATTAGTACCCGAGAATCAATTCCCATCCTCGAAAACAGGCAGCAAACAAAAACGCCGCAAACCTGCGGCGTTTTTGTTTGCTGCCTGAATCGATATTTCTAAACCATATTCCCTAACGGCAGTTTGGTTCTCGGCTTGCCCGACGCAGCAAATAAAGCATTAGCCACAGCACCGGCGATAGGCGGTAAACCGGGTTCGCCAACACCAGAGGGTACTTCTGCTGAAGGAACAATATGTACTTCGACCCTGGGCATATTCTCGATGCGCATTAATGGGTATTGATGAAAATTGGTTTGCTCCACTACACCATTTTTTAATGTGATAGCCTCGCCAAGCGCAGCACTTAGCCCCATGCCAATCCCGCCTTCCATTTGCGCGCGGATGACATCCGGGTTTACTGCAACACCGCAATCCACCGCACAAACCACTCGTTCTACTTTAAAGGTTTTATCGGCGTTGATACGCACATCAGCAACTTGTGCAACCCAGGTGCCGAAGGATTTATGCACGGCGATACCGCGTGCAACATCCTTCGCAAGTGGTTTTCCCCAACCTGCTTTTTCAGCAACGAGGTTTAACACACCCAATGCACGAGGTTCATTGGCTAATAATTCACGGCGAAAAATTACCGGATCTTTTTTTGCCGCTTTAGCGAGGCGATCAATAAAGGTTTCAACAATAAACGCATTGCCCGAGTGACCAACCGAGCGCCACCATAACGTGGGAATTTTTATAGGGACTTCGGTACCCTGCACTTGCAAGTTTGGGATCGCGTAATGCATGTCCTCTATACCTTCGACAATAGTTCCATCCACCGGCCCCTGGATAAATGCTTCAAACGGGGTGCCACGCAATATTGCCTGTGCTGCGCCGTGATGCTGCCACGCAGACACGTTCCCATCAGCAGTGACTGCTGCACGAATTTTATGAACAGCCATCGGACGATAATGCGCGTTGAGTATTTCATCTTCCCGTGTCCACACCATTTTTACGGCGCGACCCGGAACCTGCTTTGCAATATGTGCTGCATCAACAACATAATCACCGGGACAAGCACGACGACCGAAGCTGCCACCCGCATACACGGTATTGATTTTTACCTGCTCCGGTTTGAGGCCCGTCACTTTGGCAACTTCCTGCTGGTCTACTGTTGGCATTTGACAGGCAAACCAGAGTTCGCAATTATTTTTCTCCACTTTGACAACACAATTAATTGGCTCGATAGCAGCGTGAGTGAGATACGGCAATTCATACTCCGCCTCAATAATATCCTCTGCTTTTGCCAGCACTGCCGGTGCATCGCCAATATTCTTTACTATTTGTCCCGTTTTGCGCGCGGCCTCCCTACATGCATTAAATAGCTCCTCACTACCGCGCATTTCACATGCCGTTAAATCCCATTCAATGGCAAGTAGTTTGCGCGCTTTATTCGCGGCCCAGAAATTCTCTGCTACCACCGCAACGCCATTTGGAATTTCCACAACCGCAATGACACCGGGCGACGCTTTTGCTTTGGCTGCATCAACTTTTTTAACTTTACCGAAAACCTGCGGAGGATACGCCACCAGCGCTGTGAGCATCCCCGGTAATTGAATATCCTGTGTGTAAATGGCTTTACCATTGGTTTTATCCGCACTGTCTTTACGTGGAATAGGTTTACCGATGAGTTGGAAATCTTTTGGGTCTTTTAAGACTGGTTTTTGCGGTGCAGGCAAGATCGCCGCTTTCGCGACCAGCGCACCAAACTCGCTGGATTTTTTCCCATGCGAAATAACACCATTATTAATTTTTATTTCTGTTACCGGCACTTGCCATTCTGCAGCCGCGGCTGCGAGCAACATATCGCGCGCGGCCGCACCGGCGGTACGCAATTGTTGCCAGGAATTCGCGATAGAGGATGACCCTCCTGTTCCCTGGGTTGGCCCCCAGAATAAATTGTTGTATCGGCTGGCATCTGCCGGTGCAAATTCAAACTGAATTTGTTCCCAGCGTGCACCGAGTTCTTCTGCAATAATTGTCGTTAACCCGGTGGTTACTCCCTGCCCCATATCCAGGTGTTTAATAGCAACAATAACTTTACTGTCTGACGTAATTTTCAAAAATGCGTTAAACACCGGCGTATCGTTAGCTATAGAAGCTTGAGCAGAAACGGTAAGCGTAATAAAACCACTGCCCACCAGCAAAGCACCGCTCACACTGCTCGCTTGCAAAAATTGGCGGCGAGATATTTCCAACTCGGATTTTTTTGTTATTTGCAACGATTGTTTGTTAAGAAAATTCATTATGCTTTCCTCGCCAAATTATCTGCCGCCTGGTGAATTGCCGTACGAATGCGATGATAAGTAGCACAGCGACATAGATTGCCTGCCATTGCTGAATCGATCTGCTCATCGGTAGGTTTGCTGGTGGTTTGTAACAGCGCTGTTGCGGACATTATCTGGCCGGATTGGCAATAGCCACATTGCACTACATCCAAATCGCGCCATGCCTGCTGCACCGCCTTAAACGCAGGGGAATTAATGTCATCGATGGTTTGTATATTGGCACCTGCAAGTGCAGAGACCGGCATGCTGCACGAGCGCACTGGCGTGCCGTTCATATGAACCGTACATGCGCCACACACTGCCATTCCACAGCCGAGCTTGGTTCCCGTCATGTGTAATTCATCGCGCAATACCCATAACAACGGAGTATCCGGATCTATATCCAATTCGTGTTTTTTACCATTAATGGTGAGCGAAATCATAACCTGGCTCCTTTTAGAAAATTCGTCGGCTTGGGTTGCTGGCAAAAATATTGCCGTATTTTTCTGAAACAGATTGTTATTAATTTATCTTTAAATAATGGCTAATGGACGATGCAAGTCATCGGGAACATCAATATCAAAAGCAGCATTGGGCATTTCAATGTCGATTCGATCATCCGCGCAAGATAACAATATATGCTTTGCTCCACGGTCTCCGGCACATGCCATAAGTTGCGATTTACAATGTGCAGGAAAAATTGCCGGCACACCCAAAACATTCCCAAAACGAGCACATATTATTTTTTCAGGATGAGCATTCCATGCGCGCCATAAACATTGAACATCGTTGCTAGTGATGTGCGGTTGATCCGCCAATAGAATCATCACGGGGTTAGCATTTTCTAATTGCCTGACACCAAAAGATAATGAATACCCCATCCCTTGTTGCCAAAGTTCGCAATAATGCAATTCCACCGCTGTCATGACTGAAAGCATTTTTAATTGCTGGTGATGAGCGCCGCTCACCACAACAATTCGCGCGGGCGATAATGACTGCACTGCCGCAATTGCATACGAAATTACCGGCTGCCCCTGATACGGTTCACTCAATTTGCAGCTACCAAACCGGCTTGCAGCACCGGCAGCAAGAATTACACAATCCAGATTCATTGGTGGGGCACTCAATAAGAGCTGGCAACAATATTAAGTGTCGATGAAGTATCCGGAACCGCAAATGCTCCCAAGGGTAGTGCACTACTGCCAAATAATCGCGCATGACATTCCGCCAATACCGACAACGCTATACTCTCTGGTAAATCACCACCTAATGCCAGGCCCATCGGTCCGGCAATCGGGTAACGTAATTGTGATTCAGGAATACCGGCGATTCCCAACACTTCTAACTTACGTTTAGTCGGCCCAAGCAAACCAATGTAAGGATTTTGCAAATCCTGCTGCTGTAAACAGGCAATTGCCTCTGCATCCAATTGCATGTTGTGATGCGCAATTACCACAGCATCAATTTGTTGAAAAATTGCTGGCGACACTCCCGTTATTGAACTGTTTAACGTCGTGATATCTGCTGGAAAGTTTGCGCGTTTTTGTGGTGTTAAACGTTGATCTGCCAAGGTAACTTTCCAGCCCATTGCCAATGCAAGTTGGCACAATGGAATTAAATCAATACCATTTCCCAGCACCAACAAATGCGGTAATGGATTGATTAACGTTGTCAGTGTTTGTTGGGCGCCTCCGTGTAACTGCCCATGTTTTCGCATGGTAAAATCTCGCCAGCAAGGCTTAATACTAGCGTGGGCCGACTCCAGCCCTAATGAAAACTCGCAAGCCTGATGGTGCTGCAACAATTGGAAAATTTCAGGAAGGTATAAAAAATGATTTTGGATATGGCAAGGATGCAAAAGAATTTCAGCGGCACCGCCACAACCAATCCCCAAACGCCAGGCAATATTATCTTCGTCGGTTGCGTCATAAACGATGCGTCGCGATTTACCCAATGCAATCACCTTGCGCGCTTGCAATAATAAATCTGATTCTATACAGCCGCCGCTTAATAATCCGAGTTGGTGTCCGGCGTCACTGAGCAACATTAACGCGCCGGTTTTGCGATACACAGAGCCGCGAGTATCTACTACTGCACCCAGTACCCAATTGGCGGCATCTTTTAGCGCTAACCAGCGCGATAAAAGATGATGAAAATGATTGGAGGTTTGATAAGGCATAAGGCGTCCTTGATGTTGGTAACAAACAAGTGCGCCCAGATATTCCCACCACTGCCTGTAGAAAGAAAGCGCTGTTTACAAAACTAAACAGCCATATGACAAATGCAATGACTAAAACCGTTGCAATATACGATGATCCGGTAAACCGAGGCTACCGTCATTATCCGGATTTCCCAATTCAATTATTTTACGCTGGGATAAATTAAGCCGCTGTAATCGATTGCTAAAATGCTCAGCAAAAATGTTATCAATTTCCCCTGACGCTTTTAGTGCTCGCAACCCCTTGGTTAAGCGTTCTGCCAACACTGGCTCAGTGGGACTCACATAAAAATACACGGGTAATGGCATATAAATAAGAAGTGTTTTTTCAGGCACAAGTGTATCTACTTTAACGCCCCCAATCTCATAACTGTCTTCAATTTCAATCACACTGAGTGGGATAAATGCGTAGCGTTTCCCTGCCAGCATTTTTAACATCATCTCCACATTAGTAGTCTCGGCGACGGTAAATCCATTGTATTTGTACACATGACCTTCCCAACCTTTTCCAAAACCCATTGGGAGATAACGCAATTCCTCCAATGTCGATATTGCGGAAAATCGCGTTTGATTTTCAGCGCGAATCAATAAAATCCGGTAACCCATAAAGCCGTTTAATATTGGTACATCAACACGCAACAAACCTTTACGGGGGCCATCATTCGTTGGGAAACCGACCAACCGATCTATATTCAGCTTTTCACCGCTTACCAATAATTCATGTTTGCGTTCAGACGCTAAAAGTTCTTGGGAGTAATTGATCTGATAAGCGCCGTAATCATTTTTAGTGGCTTTAAGGGCTGCATCAATCAACGCAATGTAATAATCCTCGCGGATAACAGAATTATTACCGATGTATTTCACTTGCATGACTTCTTCGGCTATAACCCACCGTGCAGTCACAAGCATTAACAATGAAAAAAAAAGAATATTAGTACAGCGAGCGGACACGGGTAATGCCTTTCCAAAACAGGTTACTATACAGCTAATGCTAGCATCGGTTTAATTTGGCGCCACAAACTATTTATATCTGAAAATTTCCGTTTCAATCATTCGTTGATATAGGGTTCGTAGCCGCAAACGACATACCTCACCTACCAATGGCGGTAAGGTATTGAACTCGTAGTACACACTCATCGCGTTTACCTTTTGGTTTGTTCATCCAATGCAGCTATAAAAACCCGCGTGAATTCTGCATCTGAAAATGGTTGGCGACCGGTTATTAACTCCCGATCCCGCACCACATGGCTCTTCCACATTTTACCGGCCTCGACAATTGCACCCGCCTCCGCTAGCGCATCTGCAGGGTAATATTCCACTTTGCCCTTCAATTGCGATGGTTCTGCCATGCGCTCTTCTGCCGTACTGAACACCGTCATGCGATAACCCGCGTATGGCCAGCCTTTACTGGCCACTTCTGTGCGTGCGGTATCTGCGCTAGTCAGCCCTTTTATAAATCCGGCTGGCTCAGGTAGAGCAGACAATAACGCGACAGGGCCATGACAAATCAACCCTGTGGGTTTGCCTTGCTTATGGAACTCACGTAATAATTTTCCCAATTCACTGTTGGTTGTTAAATCACCTAATGGTGCATGCCCGCCCGGTACAAATACTCCTGCATAATGGCTAACCCCCTGCTCAAGTACCATTGCCAACGTGAGTGGTTTTTTCAAACCGGGCAAGCTCAATGCGAAGGATTTTGTTCTATCTAATTCGTGTGGGTTTCCCGCAAAAAAATTTGCATCCAGAGAATGCTCGTCCCATTGCGCGGCATTACCTTTCGGATTGGCAAAAACCGGTTCATAACCTGCATCCATCAATGCCTTGACCGGCACAGCCAGCTCATTAAGGAAATAACCGGTGGTGTAAGTCTTACCCTCTTGCAAGGCAATTTCGCTGACACTGGAAACCACTACTAACACCCTGCCTTTACTATCCCCGGCATGGGCTAACGAAGCCACACCGACCAATGCTGTCAATGCCGCTAGCCAACGCATTGTTACCAACCAGGAACTAACCATAACAACCTCCACATTATGAGAACCTTCACCTGATTCCATCGCCTGATGTAATGATCGCTGACGGAAAGCGGTGCTTGTATACATTACTTATGATATGTGACCGTACATACTATTTATGGTTGCCAATCATAATATTGGCTACTTTTTTACAAAGAATTGCCAATTATGGATGTGTATCTACAGCCGTTTTTTAATTTTTAAATCAAAAATAGCTCACACTCCCTTGCCTGTTTTTGGCACTGGAATAAATTTCTGCTCAAATAAAAATCTATTTAAACCCGCGTAAATTCTGGGGGCTACGGCTCATTTTGGCGCGTAATAAAGAGTGTTTTGTGCGGCAATTACTACGAAAAAATACATATTTTTAAATATGGCATACCACTTGCTTTTGGATAAATCACTAAATTCTTATCATCCACATGAGAACAAGAAGGTACCCGATGATGACACCAAAAGAGCTGGGAAAATGGGCCAAAACTATTGGCATTAATGCACCAACACTGGATGCTGGCTTTGCTTGCTGGATAAAAAATGCAACCGCCGAAGAACGCAAACAACATCTGATTGATTGGTGGGAAGGTTGGTATGAAGCGCTGGATGAAAGCATGTCGTATCAACAACATGCTTTTGCGAATCGGTCGGCCGCTTGATTTAATGCAACACCACTGCAAAAAATTTAAAACACGCCTCTAAAATTGCTAAATGGCGACTTTAGAGGATGTTTTAAAAGGACGATAAAAGTAAACGGGAAAGGAACCCGTAGTGATGACCGATTCAACGCTTTTATCTTTCAAGGATGACTTTTCTAATAAGATTGCCATAAAACCGTTCGGTAAAATAACTTTTATAAGCATTCATATTTTTAAAATTAATGAAATAAAATTATAAAAGTTAAATTCAACTTTCACTATCAACCATTTTATTCCGTTCCAAATCCATTACCACCTGCCAATATTCCTCTCCCCAGTGCTCCATCATATCCAGGATTGGCTTTAAGCTGTGGCCGAACTCCGTCAAGCTGTACTCCACACGCGGCGGAACTTCAGCGTAGACTTTGCGTGAGATAACGCTGTCGCGCTCAAGCTCGCGGAGCTGCGCAGTTAAAACACGCTGTGTCGCTTTGGGGATCAGGCGGCGCAATTCATTAAAACGCGTTGTGCCACGGAAGAGGCAATATAAAATCATACCCTTCCATTTTCCGCCAATAACATCCAGCGTGACCTCAATAGGACAATCGTATTCAGGATTTTTTTTGCGTTTAATCATCGCGATTCCTTCAGGTTGTAAGCCAGGACGGTATCCAAAAGGATACCAAGGGAGAAAAAAGTGCGTTCTTACATCTTCATCACCCTTCATGCAGAATGATTTTACACATTGATTGACGAATGGAGATTCCACATGAACAAAATTTTACGCATAGATGCAAGCCCGCGCGGAGAGCGCTCCCACAGCAGACGCCTCACTGAACAATTTGTCAAATTATGGAGTGTTAAAAATCCAGGAACAGAAGTAATTCATCGCGATTTGAAAATAAACCCTCCAACTCCCGTGAGCGAAGCGTGGATAGCGGCGGCCTTTAAGCCCGCCGCAGAACAAACCGCCCCCATGAAGATACAACTTAAAGAAAGTGATTTACTCCTTCGCGAATTAATCAACGCTGATTTATTGGTAATAGGCCTACCGCTTTATAACTTCAGTGTGCCAGCAACATTTAAAGCCTGGATTGATCAGATAGTAAGAATCAACCATAGCTTCTTATTCGAACCAGACGACGAAGAAAAACCTTATAAACCGTTACTCGCGAACAAGCCGGTATTTATTATTATCACATCGGGAGATTCCGGTTATGAACCGGGAGGATCGTATTATTCGCTGAATCATACCGAACCCTACCTACGCACTGTATTTCCATTTATTGGTATTAATACTCTGCATTTTATTTATATGGGTAATGATGAATTCGGAGGAGCGCGATTAGAGCATTCCATTACCGCTGCTGAAGAGAGCATCCGGCAACTAATTGTTAGCAACACGTAGATTCAATTGATAAATATAATTATCTTCAGACAAAGTGCTGGAAATTTCCAGCGCTCGCACATGCAAAGCCGCTCCGGAAATTCAACACTGGCACAAAAACTCATAATAGTTTTAAATATGAATTCACTTAGTGAGCCTGGAAGGCAAGGACTATCATGAGCAAGCCACTCTCCAAATCAAACAATGAGGTTGTCGCCAGTGCATGTGCTGGCATCGCTGACTTTATAAATTGGCCTGCCAATAAACGAATTTGATTTAAACAATCCTCGGAAACAGTAATTTAAGACAGAAAGGACAAATATAATAATGAATGAAGAACTTAAGTATTCTTGTCAAATTAATGCAGATAAATTTATTGCTACCGAAAATGAATATTATGAAACAATTAAAAAAATTGCGGATTTTAAAAAAATCAAAAGTGATGAAAATTCTTTATTTAACCTATTTCGCCCTGCATTAATATGGGCTGGAAAATCATTATGTCTATTGGGCATCATGCTGGCAATTTTAGTTTTATTGCCTTTTGGAATCTGTAGCACGAACTACTTTATGACAGTATCATTACTGATATTTTTTATAGTCACATTTTTATTATTTAAAAATGAGAGAAAAATATCAGTAATGATGTGGGAAAAAATCAACAAACTTGTATCAGAATCAAGGACAGAGCACACCTTCAAAATTGCACGAAGACTTGTTCCCTTCACAGCCAATTATCATTTGATAGGAAATACAATTACTTACTCACGCACAAAAGAGGGCAATGAAGCGATGAATTGGTCGAAAACTATTGAAAACGAATTTTACACTGGTAGAAATTTCGTTATCACTTATAAAAAAAGATCATTATTTCCACACTTATTTATCTTCGCCGACTCCACTGGGGAAATTATTTCATACCTAAATAATCTGGGTATGACTCAAATATCCTATCCAGATACAACGGAAATAGCGCGATATAAAAAGGAGGGTAATTAAAAGCCCTCCCTTTTTGTGACACATAAACATCAGCCCATCTTAAAAAACGTATCGCGATAATGAACCAGTTCCATGATCGAATCTTTAATGTCATCCAAAGCTAAATGCGCACCGGATTTTTTTACGCCGGCAATTACATCGGGGCGCCAACGACGAGCAAGTTCTTTTACCGTGCTCACGTCCAGATTGCGATAATGAAAATAATCTTCCAGTTTTGGCATGCCGCGCACTAAAAAGCGGCGATCCTGGCAAATGGAATTTCCACAGATAGGACTTTTGCCTTTAGGAACCCATTGCTCAAGAAATTTAATCGTTTCCGTTTCCGCCTGTTCGATGCTGATTTTACTTTCACGCACACGCTGGGTAAGGCCAGATTTACCGTGCTGGTTGGTATTCCACTCATCCATATTGAGCATGATGCTGTCTGGCTGGTGAATGGCGAAAACAGGGCCTTCAGCGAGAATATTGAGATTTGGATCAGTAACGATGGTGGCAATTTCAATGATCACATCCGAATCAGGATTAAGGCCGGTCATTTCAAGATCAATCCAGATCAGGTTGTTTTCGTTTGGAGCAGGTGTTGTCATAGGTTATTCCTCATAAATCAGGCACAATGTTTGCCAGCCTAAACCATAAATCACCCGCTAGCCAATCAGGATCCTAAAAAGCACGCATGTCCAAGCGCAAACTAACCCGCCGCCAACAATGGCGTATAGAGAAAATCCAGGAAGAGCGTAGCGCCAGAGCGGCCAAGCGCGACCAATTCGCCGATGAACAACTGAGTGACACAGACCTCGGGGCTGAACAACATGGTTTGATCATTACTCATTTCGGCACCCAGGTGGTGGTGGAAGCGAGTCAAGGCGACAATGCGGGCCAGACACAACGCTGTCATTTTCGTAGCAACCTGGGATCGCTGGTAACCGGTGATAAAGTTGTCTGGCGTACCGGCAATCCAACCGGCGTTGTCGTTGCGGTAATGCCGCGTGATTCAGCATTGCAGCGCCCGGATCCTCATGGTGATATGAAAACCGTGGCCGCGAATATCGACCGGATTATGATTGTGGTGGCGCCTTACCCCGAACCGCACGCCAATTTAATTGACCGCTATTTGGTGGCTGCCAATGCAATTGAAATAGAACCTGTGTTAGTAATTAATAAAATTGACCGTGTTGATGATGCAACGCGCGAAAAGATTAATTACCTGGAAAACACCTATCGCGCATTGGGCTACACAGTATTAATGGTTTCTACTAAAACAGAACATGGGCTGGATTCACTGCGCGATTATTTAAAAAATTACACCAGCGTATTTGTGGGTCAATCAGGAGTAGGGAAATCCTCATTGATTAATGCTTTATTACCGGAATCCAATTTGCGTGTGGGCGATTTATCCGAGCGCCAGCAAGGCACCCATACCACTACCAGCGCGACGCTTTTACACTTTCCCGCTGGCGGTCACTTGATTGATTCACCTGGCATTCGCGAATTTGGTTTATGGCACATGGATGAAGATGAAGTGCTGGATGGATTTATAGAATTCAAACCGTTCATTGGCCATTGCAAATTTCGCGATTGTTCTCATCGCCATGAACCTGGCTGCGCTATTTTAAAAGCGTTGGATGAAGGTCAAATTACTGAAACCCGAATGAGTTCGTATCGTTACATTTTGCGCACACTGAATGAAAACGCTTAACACCGCGTACTGAATTTGTAATTCCATAAGGAGCAAACCGTGGCCCTGCCTTTTGTAATTGAACCAACCCAACTGGCTGCATTATTAGCGCAGCCCACCAGCAGTAAATTGCTGGTTATTGATATGTGTGCTGAACAAACTTATTTGCAAGGCCATATCGATGGTGCGATTCATGTACCACCACAAAAAATTCTTGCAGCCGAACCACCTGTCCCCGGCAAAATTGCGTCGGTGGAAAAATTAAATCGGGTATTTTCCTTTTTGGGCTTAACACCCGACACACATGTGGTCGTGTACGATGATGAAGGTGGAGGCTGGGCCGGGCGTATGATCTGGACATTGGATGCCATTGGCCACAAACATTATTCCTATTTGAATGGCGGTTTGCATGCATGGCTTGCATCAGGGCAATCTGTCACTAGAGAAATTCCAGTGGTTACACCTTCAAAAGTCGAGGTAAAGCTGGACACCAACGTCGTGATTGAAATTCCCGATATTATTGGTGAAATGGATCGCGCAGATTTTGTCGTATGGGATGCGCGCAGCCCACAAGAATATTCAGGTGAAAAACTGACTGCTAAAAAAAGCGGCCATATTCCCGGCGCTGTCAATTGTGAATGGACTGAATTAATGGATATCAATAATTCACTTCGCATTCGCACGGATGCACGTGATTATTTGGCAAGCAAGGGGTTGACGGCAGATAAACGTATTATCACCCACTGCCAAAGCCACCACCGATCAGGCTTCACTTACCTGGTGGGAAAAATATTGGGATTGAATATTCGCGGTTACCACGGTTCCTGGGCTGAGTGGGGCAATCACCCAACCACTCCCGTTGAAGTATAAAATTTATTACTACAAAAACTAGAAAAGCCCGCTCCTGCGGGCTTTTAAGTATGAAGCGTCGAGTAAGAGAACATCACATGCGTGATGTTTCAACCTCAGGTTCAACTGATATTGAAACCCAGAGTAACTTTCAAACCACCAAGATCTTGCGCGGTTCCTAACACTAATGACGCAGAATGCCATTGGGAAATCCGCTCTACGATGGCAAGGCCCAATCCATGACCGCGCTGGATATCAGATGCTTCGAGATTGCTACTGCGATAAAAAGGCTTAAGCACTTTGTCCCGTTCTTCCGCTGCGATTCCCGGCCCGTTATCCTCTACTGTTAGTTGTAACTGCTGGTGATCAATCGTTAGCCCCAATCGAACAATGCCCCGGCCATAACGCATGGCATTCTGGATTAAATTGTGTAACAACATGGAGAAATATTTTTCATCCAGATCCAGTTCAATTTTTTGCGTGGCAACATCCAAATACAGCACCACCTGCTCGCGATAAAAATCATCATGCAAGCGCTGGATAAATTCAGCTATCACCAGGGGACGTGGACGAAAGTCAATTTGCGCTTGCTCCAGGCGAGCATAATTTAATAAAGCCTCGACCAGCGCTTCCATCGCCGATAAATCGCGATTCAAATGCGCCAATTGTTGCTGCTGTAACGGTGGTAAATCTGCTTCGCCCAACACATCCAACCCGAAACGCAAGCGTGCCAGCGGTGTGCGCAAATCATGGGAAAGCCCGCGCGATAATAATTTATTGTCTGCAATCAATTGCTCTATACGCTGTGCCATGCGATTGAATTCCTGTTCAATCGAATCGATGTAGGAATTTTTATCCTGTTTGATACGCACTTGTAAATTTCCCGCACCAAATTCCTGCGCTGTACGACGCAACAAAGCCAGACGACGCAGGAGTGGATACAACCAAACCAGCACCACCAGAATCACGCCCGCATAAAATAAAAACGTAAGTAACCAATTTATCCAGCCCGTAGGCTCCTGGCGTAATTCATCAGGAAGCATCAGCGATAAAACCTGATCCTGGGTCGCAAGATAATAATTCAGGCTTAACTGGTCGCCCGACTCCAACAACAACGCTTCGCCTTGCTCAAAATTCTTTTTTAAGTTGTCAGGAAGTGGAAATTCGGCGTAGGAAATAATTTGCGGATGTAAATTTGAAAATGCAAACCAATCATCCCAATCAACCTGTACTCCTTGTTGGTCGATTAGAATCGCCAGTTCACGCCCTACATTTTTGTACGCGATGAGTGAAGCATCTTCCTGGTTGACATCTTGTTGCCCGTACCATTGATCTATACCCCATCCCAAACCAATGACTGCGGAAACAACCACCAGCAATAAAGAGAGTGTCAGACGCTTCACTGTTTATTCCCAGGCTTCCGGCGAGAATAAATAACCCCGCGACCACACCGTCTTTATTCGGTAAGGCTGTTCCGTGTTATCCAGCAATTTTTTTCGCAGGCGGGAAATACGAATGTCGATGGAACGATCAAAACCATCGTATTCAAAACCACGTAACTGACTGACCAGTTTATCGCGGCTGATGACTTGCCCGGCCTGGCTCGCCAGCAACCAGAGCACATCGAATTCATTTGCTGTCAGCGGCACAGCCTGCTCGCGATAAAAAACCGCTTTGGCGTCTCGCACAATTCGCAGCTGGCCAAATTGCAATTGACCATCCAATTGCTCAACAGGTTCACGCCGCAACAGCGCTTTTATCCGCGCGAGCAAAACCCTGGGCCGTACAGGTTTGTTCAAATAATCGTTAGCACCCAACTCTAATCCCAGCACCTCATCGGTTTCTTCGTTGAGTGCTGTCAACATTAAAATGGGGCCGTTATAAAATGTACGCAGCTCGCGGCAAATATCGAATCCATTTTTCCCCGGTAGCATTACATCCAGGATAATCACATCCGGTTTTTGTTCTTGCACTGCAGCAATGACCAAATCACCACGGGCCAAATGACGTAACTGATATTCATGGCCTTGCAAATATTGTTGAATCCATTCCGCAAGGGATGCGTCATCTTCCACCAATAGAATAGTCGCAATCGTCGGTTTGGTATTTACAGGTTCCAGAGAAGTTGTGACAGTCATAATGTTCACATTGAAAAAATTAAAACAATCGCCAATGGGTTTTTCGCCGGGTGTTCGCTTTATAAACCCAAGCCACTTCCAATGCAGATTCAGCGACTACTTGCTGCTGTGCATTTTTTAATTGCATTTGCTGTGATCCATCGCTCGCAAACTCAAATTCCATAACACCTTGTGTTTGCTGTTGCCAACAACGTAAAGGCTCTTCCCGATCTTCCTGATAAATACAGTAATCATCGTTTACCGAGCTACTCCAGGACACTTGCACTCGCTGATAACACATTTGCCCCTGGTGTAAAGCCACGCAGCGCGCCGGCGACAATAATACACTTGCCGCTTTAACGCTCACTGGAAGTTCGTCAGCATGTAGTGGTAAGCATACCAACCACAAGGCGATGATCTTAATTCCCTGAGTCAGCCTGGACATGATCACCACCACTAAAACACATAATTAATGGAGGTCGCGATGATGTCACCGTGATCGTCCAGAATTAACGGGCTTTTTGGTGATGCTGAATCCAATTGCACTCGGCGATAAAATCCACGGAAGACCCATTTTTCACTAATAGGATAGGTCGCTCCCAATTCTGCAATGTAAGCCATCATCGAAGGCGCTTCATATTGCGGGTATCTCTCCGACGCTTCGGATTCATCAATCGAAAAATAATAATCGGTTATTTGCTGCGAACGATAAGTTGCACCGACAATGCCGTGAATCGTCCAGTTACGGTATTGCCAATGGCGCGCGAGCTTTAACGAATAAAGTTCACCGTGATGCGTGTTACTAACATCCATTAATGCATGTAACTGTACGATGTAATTACCGAAATAAGCCGTCGCACGTGGGCCGGATAAAAAATCGAAGCGGCGTTTTTTTAGACCGCGGTAGTCATCACTTTTTTCTACACTGATTTCATCATGCTGCGCGAGGCCAACCCAATCCACAGACCAGTTTTTACCGTTGTAGACATTACAGCCCAGGGTAAACTGCTCGAGGCTTTGCGAAAAAATCTCGGCGAATAAACATTGGTATTGGTAACGCGCACTCACATCCACAAAAAGGCCGGTATGCACTTCTCCTTTTTCGTTACCTTCAGGCCAACCAACAATAGGGTTCGTAAAGCTTTCTACCCCCAGACCAATTTCAATGTAGCCACCATTGCGATTATCCGGACCCGAAGCACCTTTGCGCACATCACTGGCCAAATCGCCGGCGCGTGCAGGCAAGGTTACCGATACCAATAAACAACCTAACCATAATCCGATGCGCACGCGCTTGCTCCACATAAACCATTAACCTGTTAAAAAGTCAGCGACATGCCCACCGCCGGAATTACGCCCAACCCGACTTCATCCTCCAGTTTAAAATCCTGTGGCGAGCGAGTGCGTTTGTAATCCAGATTACGGTCTGTGACGTTGCGTCGATTGAGGGCGTTAAGAATATCAATATTGTATGTACCGGGATAACCCCAAAGTGTCATTTCACGCTGGAAACGTAGATCAAGGCGCGTATATACCGGCAAACGGTCTGAATAAGGTTCTCCGTATACGGGCAAAATCCGGTTATCAAACCAGGGATTTTTTTGTATCCCGACAATAGGTGTTATCGCACGGCCGGATTGTGCGGTAAAACGCGTGCCCATTGTCCACAAATCATTGAATTGGTAATTCATTACCCAATTAATAACCAGCGGCGTATCCAGATAATAATCACGCTCCACTTGGGTAAGTTTATTAGTGCGTGTACTTTGGGAAGCACTGATCGCTAACCAACCATACCAGCGATCTGTGCGTTCTTTACTGATTAATAAATCTACTCCAAAAGCCTCGCCCTCTACATTGTTGGTATAGAGCGGATTCGCCGTATCGTTAATATCGCTGGCGAGCGGCAATTCATCCATGGTTTTGTAATAAGTGGTTAACGTCCAACTCCATTCATTCGCCAATTCCTGTTTAAGCCCGAGCGTAAAATGCTCTGACTGCGGCGAATCCAATTCTGTGTTTCCAATTTGCGGAAATGTTTTATCAATATCCGGTAAGCGATTGTAAGAACCCGCGGACGATGTAAGTGTCCAGTTATCTGCAAACTCCCAGTTAAGTGCCAGGCGAGGATGTGTAAAGGTCTCTTTGGTGTAATCGTTGTAATGTGCTTGCACACCCATATCCAGTGCGAGCGTGTCACTCAGCAACCAGTGATCATTGAGAAAAATAGATGTTTCCTTAATAGCAATTTCATCGTCGGCATCTACTAATTCACCACGGCGTAATTCACAGTCAGGATCGAATTCAGTACAAACATAATTAATAAAACGGGCATCGTAACTGTAGGTTGTATTGTGATGCTCACCACCCATCGAGACATTGTGGCTAGCCCCAATTAACAATGAATAATTTGCCAGTGCATAAATATCTTCTGTGCTCATATCGAAAAAATATTTATCGCCGCCCCAAAACGTATCCTGTGAATTTTCATAGCGGCCGATTTGGGTATCCAGGGTTGATCCATGTTCACCTTCATATTGCCAGCGAATATTTTGGTTATGAAATGTATTTTCGATTTTGGCATTGCCTGCAAAATCCGGTTCTTCCAATACCTCTGTCGACAACTCGGTAAATTCTGCTGCCGCCAGATCACTGGCACCATTTGCGCTGAAGGTGAGTTTATGGCGGTCACCCGCGTGATATTGGTATTTGAATTGGTAATCCGTATCTTCCGGTGCATCCTGCACACGGATACCATCTTCCTTTTCTGCTTCATCCTTATCAAAGAAATATTGCAGCAAACTCGCCCGTGCCGATAAATAGAGTGCCGAGTTTTCACTCACTTGCCCTTCGGTAAATACACCCGCGCGCAAAAACGACACATCAACTTTGGTGGAAAATTCCTGTTGGCGTGGATCGCGTAATGTAATATCAAAAACACCTCCGATAGCATTGCTGTATTGCGGCCCGAAACCGGCAGAAAATAGCTGGAAATCCTGAATAATATTTTCATTGAAAATGGAGGTTGAAAACGCATGGAATACATAACCGGCAGGAGCCCCATCAACCAGGTAACGATTGTCGCTTGGTGATGAACCACGCACGGCCGGTGCGCCCCCACCATCGCCTTCACTAATCACACCCGGCAAACTGAAGACCGCCATCAGCGGATCACCCAATGAACCTGGAACATCAATAATTTTTTGCGCATTTTCGGTAATAACGGAGTAATCGCTTTTGCGTCCCTGTACCAGGGTTTCTTCAATAGCTGTGTCAGCCGTAGCTTCCGCAAACAGGTAGGGAGAGAAGAGTAACAATGGGATGAGATGAGAGGGTAAGTGGACCAGATTGCGCATGTCAGTTTCCTTTTGGCTGGAGAGGGTCGCAGCCTAATCACTGACGCACAGATTGGCTGTAACAAGGCGCATAGGTCTGTATCAGTCTGTAACAAATGCTTACCAATGTCTTAAAAAGACTATTCAGCAAGAGAAATAATATTCAATGGAAGCGCAACAATATCGGTACAACAGCAAATGAATATGAAGCGGAAAATAAAAAACCCGCCAAAATTTTCCAGCGGGTTTTTATTTTCATTGTGAGCGAATGATAAATACGTTAACGCACTGTATTACCAATTTTGCAATGGTGCGGAATCATAAGAATAGATCCTCACCCAATCATATTGCATAACCATCGGATAAACATTGCCATACTTGTTACCGCCAAAATCATTCTGGATGTAATCATTTGGAATCCAGAAATTCATCATCAAATCCGTGAGGTTATTGGGAACTGGCGTATACATCACTTGCGGGGATACGCACGATGGATTGCAATCCAACCAATCCTGGTCAAGGATTTTTACCAGCACGCCATCCACATACCATCTCATCGCGGAAGGAGTCCATTCAAACGCAAACACTCTCCATTGATCTACCGGTGCGGTATCGATTTTGTGCTCCCAGGCGCCCCACTGGCGAGTGCTGTTCCAATCGGGAACATTAACACCATAAATCAAATTGGCTTGCATTTTGTCGGGACGGCCACCTTCCAATTCAACATCAATTTCTTCCCACTCACGCGGATTGCCTTCGTGCACGTAGGTAAACAATGAACCGATATAACCCGTCGCAACTGAACGTAAAGGTGCTTTCATCCGCGCTTCAATACGCCCATATTTAATCCGCTTGGACGGCACAGTGCGCAATTCACCACAGGAATAATTGTATGCGCCTTTTTCTGCCTGATGATTGTAAGACCAGCTGCCCGGAACGTATTCCTTCCGCACAATTAACTCCAGCAATCCATTGGAAACCTGTACTCCGTTGGATGTAAAACGACACATGGATTCATGACCAACAGCACCATCGCCTTTTGCCCAAACGGCGGTGTTTAATGAATCGAATCGCTCATCGAGTTTCAAGGTATATCCGGAATAAACGCCGGTATAGCCGGAATAGGCGGTTGGTAAATTGCTATTGCCAGATGAGGACGCTGCACGGCTGCTGGTGGTAGCTGTACTGGCAGGAGTTGAGGTGGTGCCGCCCGAACAGCAAGTAAATTGCGCCCATGATGTATCGTAAGCACCGCCATTGTTGTTGGAGACAGTGAAGAAATATCTCACCACGGCCCCGCCCGGAATTGAACTCAGCGTATAGGTATTGGTGTTATCCGCGTTATATGTCATGCGAATGTTTTGTTGTGCACCACCGTTAATGGTGTAGTGAAGATCTGCCCAGGATGCACCACTCGCGTAGAAACGTACGCTATTACTCGACACCACAATGTGACCGTTACCGGAAGTCGGGATCGATGTTGATTGGCTGGATGCCGCTTTCGATGTAGCAATACTGGAAGCCGCTTTTGAAGTTGCGGTGCTACTTGTAGTTCCTGTTCCATATACCTTGAATGACCAGATTGAATAACCATAACCGGATGTACGCGCTGTGCCGTACATCCGCACATAGCGATAGGAGCCGCTAACCGCGACCACGTCGGTACGATCACCATAAGTACCCCCGGTGCGCGTTGCCAACGTGGTCCATTTTTTATTATCCGTTGAGCCTTCGATTTTATAAGACGCCGCATTCGCAGCCTCCCAATCAATAACTACGCTACCCAACGATTGCTTTGAACCTAAATCCACCATTAACCAGGAGGGATCAACACCTGCGGCCGATCCCCAGCGAGTAGCACCATTGCCATCGACGGCATAACTGGCAGGCAACGCTGCTGTGCTGGCAGTTACGGTTTTATTCAGGGCCAAATCTGTTTGTGCAAAGAGCTTACTGCTGCAACACAGTAGTAGCATGATGAGTAGATAAAAGTGGTTGATCTTGCGTGTCGCGCACATAACTTTTTCTCCGGATTATTATCTATTTTTTTAAAAAAGGGACTAAACATCAGTCCCAATAGGTCGCTATAACACTCGATGAATGCTGAGACCGATGCAACTCAACTACAACAGCTTGATCGTCGTGAATTGCACCGGTATAGATAAATTAACGAAAGGAAAAGCGTGCTGCGCCCCAAGAACTAAAAAATCGGGAAAACGCTACCAAATAGTTAAAACGTCCCACGTTAGGTGCGGCTAAAAAAAGTGGCACCCGTTTGCGTCCCGCCAAATACAAGCTCCATTCCTTATAGTGGCACCCGACAAATAGCAGCAACCATGTATTATTTATCAGCCAGAATTACGATCCTTATCCCCGAAATCCGGATCGCAATAGCCGGTACAAACAACCCCATTAATTACCCATCACAATAAAAATAAAAAAGCGGGAGGGACTGACGTGGATAACGCCTTACTCAATCTGTATGACTTGCCTATGGCAATGGTGATTTTTATCGCTGTGGTATTAGCAACAGGGTTACTCGGTTGCAGCCCAACCAATTCACGTAAACTCATGTTGGCAGGCTATTTGTACACTATTGCAATTGTTGAATGGGATAAGCTGGCTTTCTGGAGCAACCCCATTCATCAATTAATCGAACCTGCCATTCCACTATTATTTACGCTCGGCAAATTTGCTAGCCTGGCACCTCCGTTATTTCTTTATCTTTTTATTCACGCCACTCAAAGCGCCTTTCGCGAATCAGCTAAAACCAGGCAGGGTTTTACGAAATATACTGGAGGGTTGGCAACGAGCCTCGTAATTGCAGGAATTGTCGCTGTCGGCGCCCTCCTCTCGTATTTGATGCACCTGAGTTTTACACAAACAACTATTACTTATACTGCTGCTGACTATCATCACACTTTTTTTAATGTGTATTTTCAATTACTCATGTGGGGAAAATATGCGCTCGTATTTAGCGTGGCGTTGCTCTGTATCAATTTGCAATTGCGGAGTAAACCGAACCGATTGTCGACAAAAACACGTAGTGAATTACCATCGCAAGAACTAACCACTATTTTAATCGGCGCCATATTTATTTATGCGTTTGAATTAACAACCGATGTATTGGCGTGTTTTGAGGTCAAGGGTACATTGCTCAATAAAATGGGAATCGCACATAACTATCTGATGTTGAGCTACATGAGCATGATATTGATGTATATGCTCAGAAGCTACGCGCCCAAAACAACCGACAAATCCAAAAAAAACGACGCACGCAAACATACGCGAAACGCAGAAGAACTCGCACGCATTCATAAAATAATGGCCGAGCAACAATACTACCTCGATCCCGGCATCACCTTGGAAAAACTCGCTTCCGTATTAAAAATGCCGGAGCACCAGCTGTCACTGTTGCTAAACAAAAATTTCAATATTCATTTTTTTGATTTTATTAACCAATACCGCACGGAACACGCCAAGAAACTGATGGAGTCATCCAATGAAAAAAACTATTCCATGCTGAGCATCCTTTACGATTCGGGATTTAACAGCAAATCAACGTTTAACCGTTGTTTCAAAAAATATACCGGAATTACCCCTTCAGAATTCAGGGGAAAGGTAAAAACACATACAAACTGATGTTGTTTGGAACCTGTTGGGAAATCCGTCAAAGACTGACCTCACATTGGTGTCAGGAGAATCCATCGAAAGCTGGCATCAACCACCCTATCAGCCTACAATTCCCGACCTTATATTTTTCGGGATTTTCCCTTTATTGCCATGAGTTCATCCCTGATTCCTGAACGTCCCCTGCTGATCTCGCCCTCCCTGGCCGCAACCATAGGGCTGGAAGAGGCTTGTATGCTGGGGATTTTGGCAGATCTCTCCAATTTCCTGCCATTGACCACGAACAACGGCCGCCAATGGCTGGACGTGGATGAACAATGGGTTACTCGCCTGATGCCATTCTGGACTGATTATGATATCCAGCGCATTAGCCGCAGCCTGCATGAAAAAGGCATTATGCAGCTGGCCTCCGCCCCTTTTGTGGAAAGTCGCCGCCTTACCCTGACGTTTGATGCTGTTGCCACTCCACAACCAGACGCGCCCATAGCCCCCGCGATTGGCCAGGGAGCAAACCTGATTCCACCGCATTGGCAACCGGATCAGGAATTATTGCGGCAAATTGCGCAATACAATATTCCACAGGAGTTTGTCCGGCAGCAGTTGCCCGAATTTGTAACCTACTGGCGCGAGCGCGGCGAAACCAGCCACAGCTGGGGTGCAAAATTTCTGAAAGATGTGTTGCACAAATGGCGCAATTACGAAACCCGGAATGCTCGGCAACAACGTGAAGATAATGAACGGCAGGTGCGCGAGCGCGATGCCGACTTCCTGAAGCGAGACCAGGAAATTGCCATGCATAGCCAATGGCGCCCCAGTCGCGATGCTCTGGAGGTGTTAGTCAAGCATGCTGGGATTAGCCTGGCCTTTGTGGAGGATTCCATTCCTGAATTTGTTGTTTACTGGCAGGAGCGCGGCGAGGTAGGTCGCACCTGGAACAGCAAGTTTATTCAACACGTAAAACGCCAATGGCTGCGCTATAGCTCGGCATTGGAGCACGATACAGAACCCAGGCGTATTCCCGAGAACTGGCAACCCGGTAAGGATGTCTATGACGTCTTGAGACTGGCAAATATCGATTTGAAATTTGCGCAGCAGCAAGTCGCCGAGTTTGTACTCTTCTGGCGTGACAGCAATCAGGTTTACACCAGCTGGAATACCAAATTCTTGCAACATGTGAAATATCACTGGGCAAAACAACACGCATTAACCACCGTCAACTTGCAGCAGGTTAACCATGCAGGACAGCAAATCCCTCATCAATCAGGTCGCACAAGAGATAGCAGCCTCGCAGAACAACTCAACGACCGCAGCTGGGCAAACTGATGCACATAATACGCAGCGCGAGGAACGCAACGCCCCGGACACTGCGCATATAGATGCGATCAACCAGGTATTTGCGCTGTTTCGTATTAATTATCACAACCAGTATTACAGTGCGTTCAAAGACAATGAGTTGCTAAACCAGGCGCGCCGCTTATGGCTGAACTCCCTCGCACAATTTGCGCCGGAAACCATTCTGCGCGGGGCGCGTAAAGTGATAGAAGAATCAGAGTATTTGCCCACGCTTCACCGTATGATTCGCGCGTGTCAGGGTGAGCCCGAAAAATTCGGGTTGGTTGATGCCCATGTTGCTTATGTAGAAGCCTGCCGGGCATCCAGCCCTAAAGCAGCTTATCACTGGAGTCACCCGGCGGTGTATCACGCGGGTTGTGCAAGCGACTGGTATTTTTTGGCGAGCAATCCCGAAAAAGTTGCTTTTCCCATTTATGAGCGTCACTACCTTAAAATTTGCGAGCGAGTAATGAATGGAGAGCAATTGCCAGCGCCTAATGCGCCGGCACTACCCCAGACCATTGAAACGCCGCTAACGCGGGAAGAAAACCTCAAACGCATGGAAGCACTGCGCAAGCAACTGGATATTTAATTTCATTTTTTCACTTAATCGCAACACCCAGGTATTTTCGTGCAATGAATAAACAAGCTTCACAATGGTTCCTCGGCTTCTCGCTGCTCATCTTCCCCCTAGCGACATTAGCGCTGGTCATTTGGTTAATGAGTACACCACTAAAACTGGTATTTATGGATGATGATGAACTCACCAGTAGCACGTTGTTGCCTGATTTTGCAGCGATCAACCAAACGCCCGAACGCAAGGAACAATTTCTTGCCATGTTGCGTCCGCTTGTCGATGAAAAAAATGCAAAGTTATTAAAATCACGTGAACGATTATTGAAAATAAAAGCCGAATGGGAAACCTCGCAAACCATTAGCGGTGTGAATAAACGCAACCTGGAAAAATTACGCGAAAAATTCCACGTCACCTATGAAACCTATCCGGATGATGCCAAGGCAGTAGAAATACTCGTACTGCGTGTGGATGCCATACCGCCCTCCATGGTATTGGCGCAAGCGGCGGTAGAGTCAGGCTGGGGGACATCGCGTTTTGCAGAAGAAGCACATAATTTGTTTGGCCATTGGTGTTATATACCGGGCTGCGGGCTCGTACCTGAACAACGTCGCGCCGGAGCCAAACATGAGGTTAAAAAATTTAACAATGTTGAAGAGTCACTCACGGCATACTTTAACAACATCAACACCCATAATGCTTACCGTGCCTGGCGCCAGTTACGCGCACAATTGCGCGATCAACCCGCTTCATTTACAGGGCACACGATGGTGGCAGAGTTAGGCAAATATTCAGGGCGCGGAAGTGCCTACATTCATGAATTGCGCACCGTTATTCGTAACAACAATCTTGAATAAGCGATCTTGAATAAACGATCTTTATTAAAAATTGCGTTGCCTTTCAGTGAGCGCGTGAACAACAAAAAATAACGTTTTATCACACCGATTATTGATGACAGCAAGGAACACTTATGTGTAAACAATTGGTTACTCCACTTAGCGCGCTGTTATTTGGCGCCCTCGCCAGTACAAATTCCAATGCCGAAATTCCGCTGGATTTTCATGTTTCCGGCCAAGCTGCCTATATGCTGGTTAAATCGGAAGGCGAGCGCCTATCACCCACCTTATTTCATTTCAAAGCAGACGTGGAATTTACGGATGGATTATTCGATGGCATCGGCTTGCAAGGTGTATTCGGTGTTCCCATCAGTGAAGATGAAAAACACGGTATGACATTGGAAATTACCGAACAAACAGCAGCCTACATCACCCTGACCAATCCCGACTATGAAGCCGGTGATTTAAAAATCAGTGTGCTTCTGGGTTATGCGTCAACAGAAATCGAAACACAAGTGCCGCGTTTGGGTGGCCCTTTTAGCGATACCTTTTCCGGCTTCAGCTACGGATTCTCGCTACAAGATCCCATCATGGAAGGAAAACCGTTGTATTGGACCCTGGATTGCGTTCGCTCATACAAAGATGACGATTTACGAGTAGACGGCTGTGGCCTGGGAGTTACCTATGCATTCTAAAGGCATTCATTTTTCACTGGCGCTAATTGCCAGTATGGGGTTTATCTCGCTAACCGGTTGCGGTGGTGGTGATAACAACAGTGAACGCATCGCCCAGGCGGTAGACGCCTCAAAAAATACAGTGACCAAAATTGCTATTGCCAGCAATGAACAATACGTTCACTTCAAAGGTTTTTATCAGTTCGAATTAATTGGCAGCGACGATCAGGGCAACCCGGTAAACCTGACCAGTAAAGCCACTTGGAAAATCAGCGATCCTACACTCGGCACGATTAAAAATGGTCTCTTTACCGCATCTGGCACTGCTGGAAATTTTGTATTAACGGCAGAGTACGCAGGGTTGGTTTCCGCCGCACAGGACATTAATGTTTCCGATGCAAATCTGGTTGAAGTGACAGTGGTTCATCCCACCGCTAACGTTGATGAGTGCAAAAACACAACATTATCGGCAAAAGCATTATTCAGTAACGGCAAAGTTCTCCCCTATGACCTCACCTGGGCAGTGACTTCTGGCAGCAATGCCAGCTTCAAGGATAAGAACAGAGCTATCCTCAGTACCACCAATGCCGGAACAATTACGGTCGTGGCATCCGGTGAAGATAATAACGGCGTAATTGTTCCATCAGCAGCGATTAATATTGAGGTAGCCGATACCCTCACTGGAGTGACTGTCGCTGTCGATAAAAGCAGCACGGAATTACGCAATGGTGATGAAACAAAAGTGAAAGTCAGCGGTACTTATGCAGGCTCGACCGACGTCATTGATATTACCGATAACGCCACCCTGACTGCTGATCCGACCAGGTACTTGAAAATTGCAGGCTCCACAATCACCGCGCAAGACGGCACAGTAAGTGGTTCCAGTGTTACGTTGATTGGAGATTGCGGCGGAGTCAAAGGCGAACAAAAATTAACGGTTAAAGATCGCGAGGTTAAATCCATTGATATTTTCTCGCCCGATAGCAGCACTTTAAACGTTGTTGAGGGTGATGACTTGAACCTCAACGCCCGCGCCACATTCGTAGATAATTCAACACAGAGCGATGACTACACCGATGTGACTTGGGATATTGAGTACGGTAACAATTTCCCGGAGGACAAAGAGAATCTCATCACCATTTCGGCTAATGGTTTACTTGAGGTGGATGAAGATCTGAATGAAGGTAACATTACCATTACTGTAACAGTGGAAGTGAAAGGCACTGATATCAAGGATGAGGTACCGGTAACCATCACCGCCAATTAACAGTTACACATTCATCGACAAAAGCCGCACAATGTTGCGGCTTTTTCTTTTTAGTTGCACAAATTTTCGTTTAACATTTATTTAATCCTGATACGTCCATTTGCCCGATTTATCGGTTGCCAACCATTGCTGGGTATACCAGTAAAACCGGCCCTTTTCTCCCGCATAGGCGGTACAGTTATAGCGAGTTCGCCCTGCACCCAGTGCATCCTTTGCTTGAACCCACAATTGTTTTCCAATAATTTCTGTCGTAATGGCGCCTTGCCCTGTTGCAAAACAATTTATTTTTTTCAACAAAGCTTCATCATTCAATTCCACTACCAGCCAGGGTTTATCGCCAGCAAGAACCACCGCTGAGGCTAACTCCTGCTGTTTATTTGCAAAGAAACTTACTGATTTGGTAGGCAATGGTTTGGTATTTACTTTCATTATGAAATCATCAATGCCGGTAAAGCCACCACCAAAAGGAAAACGCGGAACCGCTTGCAGATCACCCTTTTCGTAGAGCGCACCCGATTGTTGGCCAAACGCAATATATCCCAGCCGTTTCGCAATGAGCTGAACATCCGCATTGTATTCACCAAATGGGTACGCAAGGATCATCGGGGCCGAACCAATTTCTTGCTTGATTCTTTGTTGGGCTTTTTCAATATCCGCTTGAATGCGCTGGCGATAAGTATTATCAGACTCGCCATCTTTTTTACGCGGTAGATGAGTGTGGGTGCTGGAATGGTTGGCAATAGTTACTCCCTGCTCACTCATTTCGCGCAGCTGATCCCAACTGACAAATAATTTGGATGTACCCACTGAGTCAGTATTCACAAAAAAAGTAAATGGCCAGTTGCGTTTTTTTAATTTTGGATACGCGAATTGATAGACACTCGCATAGGAATCATCAAAGGTGATCGCAACAGTTTTATCGGGAAGACTTTCACCATTACGTAACTTCTCCACCAGCTCCAATAAGGGAACTATCTTGAAATGATTTTGTTCGAGATAATCCATCTGCGCATCAAATGCTGACGGACTGATACTGGTGGATTTGGGTGTACTGTCACTCACATGATGGTAAAGCAATACCACAGCGGCGTGAGCCATCGCTGTGGTGGAAAATAACATCGCGAGCAACCACTGGCAAAAATATTTCACAGTAAAAACTCACCGGGTTATTTATTGCAACACACGAATTTCAAGTGGAAACTCTTTCGGATTCTGGGTGCGGGCGATATTGAACTCAATCGTTTCAGGAATTTGCTTTACATCCAGTTCAATAGTGCTTTTACCAAAACTGGTGCGCAACACAGCCGGTTGGCTAACAACCAACCCCATATCATCCAGCGCTTTGACAGCCATTAATTCCGGGAAGTTACCCTCCACATCAAAAATCAATCGCCCTGCTTCCCAACGCCGTAACTTTAAAATCCCTTCATTGCTGTTCCATTGCATTCCGAATTGAAAGGGTACTTTAATCGACACAGGATCTTCAGTCGCCAGAAAAACCAGCTTACCCCATAAGGCAACTGCATCTCCCTGCTCCAACGGACGCTCACGCATTTCCAATTGCCCCCGCAACCAGGGACGATTAGGATCAGCTTCAAATTTGCCATCCACCCAACTTCCACCCATATGTTCCATCGCAATTGGTATTTGGTGATTGACCGAATGTAAATTGCCAGATGAATCTTCGATTTCACTGATAACCATACGCACTGCACTTAGCTGCCCTACCAATGGATGGTTGTTGC
Organism: Cellvibrio sp.; assembly: GCA_035490715.1. GTDB lineage: Bacteria > Pseudomonadota > Gammaproteobacteria > Pseudomonadales > Cellvibrionaceae > Cellvibrio. The sequence goes on along the minus strand of DATJLF010000014.1, from coordinate 12,525 downwards.
GAGTATAAACATCGGCGTTCAGAGAAAAATGTTGTCCGGTAAGATTTAATTCATTCAACGCAATTAACGCAGGGCCAGCGGCTATTGTTTGCTTGGGGGTCTGGTAGGGATAAACCACGTCGTTCGGTGGGGAATCTTTTTCCAATGCTGACAAATGTGATATTGCCAGATGTGCAGGCTCCGCTTTTTCCTGCAAGAAAGGTTTCGCAGGCGGGAATAAACGCGCGATGCTGAATTCGTAATTTTTCTGTTCCATTTTACTGGCGACAATCACTTCCGCAGCAGCAACCGATCCGTGGTAATCGATAACCACTGTCTTGCCCGAACCGAAAGCAGTATCACCGCGCACGGCGTTGTTAACCGCGAGTACTTTGCCATCTTCATTTAATGCATTCACTTGTAACAATGCAGCGGTATTGCCACTCATTTGAAAATATAAACGACCCGGCCCCGCCGACATGAAGCGCAATTGCACACCCTGTGAGTCCACCGTTTTTCCAGCGAGGGGACCATTAATAGTAATACGCTCAACATCTACCGGTAATTGATGGGTAATCACGCCTTTAACTGCACCGACATTGGTCAGCGGCATACCGGCCGGCAACGTAATTTTTTTTGCGCCCTGCAAACCGGTAAAACCAACCATTTGACCATTTTCCATCGCATTACCCTGATACACCAGATTAATGGGGGTTGGTTGCTTCATGCCGTTGCTACAACCACCACTCGCCTCTGCCAGCAATGATTTATCCTGGTGATCCACCACATCGGTTATACGCAAGGCAACACTATTATTCTCTTTGCCGAGGTTGGGTAAATTAAAGGCATTTACATCCATATTAATTTCAACACCCTGTTCGGTCTGCTCAACATTACGCACACCAATACCAAAAGGCCCGGATGATGTTTGTGCAATAAAGGCTTCGTTGAAATGTTTAACACTCGCGAACGCTGGCAGTTCAGCGGAAGGTAACGAGATAAAAGAGGCTGGGACTTGTTCAATCCGTTCTTCTGTTGCGACAGGAGAACCCTGCTCCACGCCAAAAGCGCGACTTAATAATGAAGAGAACCAGAGCTGGATATCTTGCGGAGCGTTTTCATCCAGCCTGAGCGTGGCACGTACCTGATTCGTATCTTGGGAAATTTTTATCCGCTCGTAAAACGCCAGCGTTTCCGGCCAATCGGTAGCAACGGTTGTTTTGGCAACGCTGGCAGCAGCAATCAGTTTTTGCGTTGCATCGCCAATAAATTGCGAATTATTACTGGCAATAATCGCATTGAATTCCAATGCAGGAGGAAAGGTTTTTGGCTCAAGCCCGAGATAAATTCCCTGGATAGGCTCTGCCGGCAGCGACAACTTTCCCAGCGCCATTGCGGCAGACCCCTCCGGCAATTGCCCTGGATGAAACAAAACAGCTGACACCATTTGTGCGTTGTAATTTTTTGCCCACGCATCCAGATTTTTTTCTGCTGCAGCGCCAGCTTGCAAACGCCCATTGAATGCAGCAACTAATTCAGGTGCTCCGAATGCTATTTGGTTATTACTGATACTGGCAGAAAGCACAGGTGATTTTTCGCAGCTATTTTCGTCTATGCTGGAAAAAATAAGTCCTTCAGGACTATCCCCATCGATGATGTAATTTTTTTTTAGCCACTCACGCCATGCTTCAGCTTGAAAATTACCTTGCAACACCCAGAGAGTTTTGGTTTGGCCATTTTGCCCATACGCACCCAGCCAGACATCATCTACTTGTTGCTTGATATCTATACCTGACTGCGCAAGGCTTTCCCAAAACAGCGGCTTGGGTCCAGGCAATTGCGTAAACATGCCCGCTGCTTTAGCGGAGAGCATTTGCAAACGATCAATATCTGCGTGCACAAGGCCAAATAAATTGGCCGATGCGATGGCTTCAGTAATTTTTATTTCTTGCGGAGCCACCGCGACAGGTGCCCAGCTCGAACGTTTTAACCAGAGAATAGTGCCCGCAGTTGCCAGGATCGCTAATAAAATAATCAGCATTCCCCATACAAAGTGCGATTTATGGAAGTTAACATCTTCATGTAACTCCTCCTCTAATTCCTCCGCAAGCCGATCTTCAAGCAGTTGTTCTTCTAACAATTCCTGTTCGAAAAGTTCTCGCTTACGCCACTCTTCATCAGTTTCCTCGTAGAGGTCTTCGAACACATCCGGCTCGACGTCTTGTTCACGACGAAGGGTAGTGTCTTCCGGAACATCGGGTTGTTTACGAACCTCCAATGTTTTATCAATTACGGCGTCCGATGTTTTGGATTGCGCCGTTTTTTCACCGGTAGCAATTTTTACTGCGAGGGCTTCTGCTTTTTGAAGTTCAACTTTTTTATCTACTGCTTTTTTTGCCGGCTTGGAAGCAGCATTTTTTTGCAGAGTGCTTTTATCCTGCGGAGCAGGGCGGGCAGGCGCCGCCTTTTTTGAGGATGGTGTTACAGATTCCTGAGCAACTACTGTTGCCGGTTCGATCTGTTGTTCATTCTCAACTACCGACTCCTCCAATAACGCTTTTGCAGCGAGCGCATCAATTTTGGCAACCGATAACTCATGAATTTCCGGCTCAAGTGCAGCGCTAGCTTCAATTTTTTCAACAGTTTGAGCGGGTGCCCCTGCTGTCTTTTGCAGCTCAGCTTTTTTAGCCGGCACAACAGGTTTGCTGGCTTTTTTCGCACCGATCTCTATTGGATTTTCCGCTGCGGCAATTGAATGATTGCCATTGGTTTTGCCATTCACCTTTCCATTGGTGTTAGCCGATCCGTTATGTCCGTGGTGACCATTGGTGTGTTTGGCATGACTACCATTAACGGCTTTGCCATTGGTCTTGGGCTTATCTTTAATTGCGTTGTCTGTCGGGGTATGGGGATATTCGGCCAGGCTGCGAGTTGCAAGCGGCTGATTGGCAAAGGTCTGCGGCTCGGCTTCCTCTACATCGGTTGCTGGCGTTTTACGGATCAAGTACCGGCGCTCATCCGGCTCTTCATCCCCGACATCCATTTCGTGGAGTTCCAGCTCAAGCTCAATCTGATCGGCAATATTGGCTGAATCGGGTGTATCCATCCCGATCACATCCAGATAAACACCAGCTTCCTTAAAGGCAGCACACCACCGCTCAACATCCTCAGGGGAGTCAAGCATTTTTATGACGCTGGGACGCTCTGACAAAAATGCCAGACGCACAGCCTTGGGCTTGAGGTTCAATAACTGGGCCAGGTTGCCAACGACCTGGTCAGTATCAAATCCATCGACAAATTTGCCCTTGTAGGTGAGTTTGTACACGAGAACTCCTTCGGTTTTCAGTGTGCTACCCCGTAATTATTCAGCTTTATAAAGGGGGCAACGATCTGAAAGCACTAGAAAAGGAAGCGCTTTACAGCGGTATTATCGGAAAAAAGTTAACCGGGGGATATGATTAATATCAATCATCTTGCAAAAAACGCAGGCCTACGCCAATAGGTTCTACGCGCACCACTTCCATTTGCAGTACGGGTGCATCATCCATTAGCCCCTGAACCTGGCCCTCCACTACTGTTCCGACCGGAGGAATTTGATCAGGTTCCAGAACAACAAAGACACCGCCATCCGAGATGTCGCGGGTTTTTACCAGCAGCTCGCCAATACTATCGTGAATTATTTTAATGCGGCAAGCAAAAGGGGTGCGGATATGTTTGCGTTTTTCTTTGGACATGAGCCTACCTTGTTATTGTTTTACCACGCTAGTCATTGTTTTGCCGTTGAAAGCCCATTGCATTCTGTCCAACTTTACGCGATTGCTGGACAGAATGCATACAGATTATCACTTGTCAGTCACTTCTGCCTTATCCACTTTCTGGAACCCGCGCGGTAATTTATTACCTCGACGACCACGCTCACCTTTGTAATGCTCCAAATCGGATGACTTCAAGGTGATGTGACGTTTTCCGGAATAAAGGGTTAGTTGTTGACCGGGACTGATTACATTCAGGGATACCACAAACTCTTCCCGGCTCTGCACTTTGGCTGAAGGGATATTCATGATCTTGTTACCTTTGCCTTTTGCCAGTTCGGGCAATTCGGTTATCGGGAAAACGAGCAAACGACCATCGTTACTCACCGCTGCCAATAGTGCTTTTTCCGGATCACTAATTATTTGGGGAGGCAACACCAAGCCACCCTCAGGCAGGTTCAACAGTGCCTTACCCGCTTTGTTCTTGCTGGCCATATCTTCCAATTTGGCGACGAAACCATACCCGGCATCTGATGCAATAAGCACACGTAAGTTATCCGCTCCCATCAAAGCCCCCTCAAAGGTGGCACCGCTTGGCGGGCTGATACGGCCACTCAGCGGCTCGCCCTGGCCTCTAGCAGATGGCAGATTATGTGCCGGAACGGAATAACTGCGACCGGTGGAATCCAACAGGATTACACTTTGGTTGCTCTTGCCTTGCACCGCAAATTTGAACCCGTCACCCGCTTTATAACTCAACCCCGCCGCATCCACATCATGGCCCTTCGCCGCGCGAATCCAGCCTTTATCGGATATGACGACGGTAATTGCTTCCGCACTTACCAATTCAGTTTCGCTCAGCGCTTGCGCTTCGGCGCGTTCGACAATCGGTGAGCGGCGATCATCGCCAAATTTTTCGGCAACCTGGAGCAATTCTTTGCGCACCAGATTTTTTAATTTCACGGCTGAATCAAGAATTTTTTGCAGGCCATCGCGCTCTTTCATCAAATCATCCTGTTCCTGGCGGATTTTCATTTCTTCCAAACGCGCCAATTGGCGCAACTTGGTTTCAAGAATATATTCCGCCTGCATTTCGACTAAATTGAAACGCTTCATCAGGATGGGTTTTGGCTGGTCTTCTTCGCGAATAATGCGGATCACTTCATCCACATTCAAAAACACGATCATCAATGCCGCCAGTCGCAGCAAACGCTCTTCCACTTTTTCCAACCGATATTGCAACCGGCGACGAGTGGTAACAGTGCGGAAACTTAACCACTCGCTCAAAATTTTATTGAGCGGTTTTACTGCCGGCTTTCCATCAATCCCAATCATGTTCATATTGACACGATAGGTGCGCTCCAGCTCGGTAGTAGCAAACAAATGTTGCATGATTTGTTCGAGGTCCACACGATTTGAGCGCGGCACTATAACCAGGCGCGTTGGATTTTCGTGATCAGACTCATCGCGCAAGTCAGCAACCATCGGCAATTTTTTCGCCTGCATTTGCGCAGCAATTTGCTCCAGAATTTTTGCACCACTGACCTGGTGTGGCAGGGCAGTAATAATAATATCGCCCGACTCTTCGTCTTTTTGCCAAACCGCACGCATGCGAATACCACCGCGCCCGGTTTCATACATTTTGATAATGTCATCGCGCGAGGAAATAATTTCCGCTTCGGTTGGCATATCGGGGCCGAGGATATGCTGGCAAAGTTCGGCAACGGTTGCATTGGGATTGTCCAATACATGCACACAGGCATTAACTACTTCACGTAAATTGTGAGGCGGAATATCCGTCGCCATACCTACGGCAATACCGGTAGTTCCGTTTAACAATACATTGGGGACGCGCGCGGGCAATACAACGGGTTCTTCCAAAGTGCCGTCAAAATTGGGTTGCCAATCAACGGTGCCCTGCCCCAATTCTTCCAGCAACACTTCACTGTATTTGGTGAGGCGCGATTCGGTGTAACGCATGGCCGCGAATGATTTGGGATCATCCGGTGAACCCCAGTTGCCCTGGCCATCTACCAATGTGTAACGATAGGAAAATGGCTGCGCCATTAACACCATGGCTTCGTAGGATGCAGAATCACCGTGCGGATGGAATTTACCAATTACATCACCCACAGTGCGCGCCGATTTTTTATATTTTGCGCTGGCACTCAGGCCAAGCTCGCTCATGGCATAAACAATACGGCGCTGAACCGGCTTAAGTCCGTCGCCGATATGCGGCAGGGCACGATCCAGAATTACATACATGGAATAATCGAGATAAGCTTTCTCGGTATAGTCCTTGAGCGCGATACGCTCATCAGCTTCGGGCAGGGTTATTGCGTCACTCATTTAACATCCTGAACAACAGAGATAATCATCAAGAAATTTTTACTTACGTTTTTGTGCGAGGGGAATTGCACCTTTTTCATTAACACGTAATGCAGGCAGCCAGGCACTAAAATCCAATTTTGCGGAAAAATTATAATTTACTTCTTCACGCACACCAGTGCGACTGAAATGTTCAAGCAAACGAACTAACTGCAGTACGTTTGCACTCACAACTACTTTAACAGGTGTCTCTTTATAGGCCGTTAACGTGGGCAATTCGTTACTCACTCCACTCAGCACATCAAAATTTTCAATGCCAATTGAATAGGAAATCCCGCGCAAGCTCAAATCGCGATCATTTGGATTTGAAATGAGCAAGTTGACCTCTATTGGTTGTGTGAATCCCTGCGCAGGCAACAATTGTAGCCCTGCCACTTTAACGACAGGCTGTTCCAATTTCGGTTGCATACTTGCGCAACTTGCCAGAAACAAACAAATAGTTATAAAAAAAACTCTTTTCCAATTTACCAATAGGTTTGAAGAAATTTTAGTCATTTGTGTCACACCTCTAAAAAACATTCCCTGCTATCCAACAGGGAGAACTGAAAACTGTGATTATCGGCACTCGAACCGTAACAACTCTATGATTTAATCCGTTTGCTTTTAACTGGCAATTCATCTTTTGGATCGGCCACATAACCATCCTGAAATAATGCTTTAACCTGACGCACCGATTATTTGAGTATTAAACACCGCGTTAGTTTGTTTTGAAGCCCTTATTGTTGGGGCAGTTGCCGGATTTGCACACTGCATCACTATAGCCATTGATGGTCAGCATATTGGGGTTATTCATCAGGCTGATGTTATGTTGAACTCGCCACCACAAAAACAATTTATCAATCCGGATGATTTAATGAGCAGCCGCGAAATTCGTTTTCAGGATCGGCGCGAATCACAATATCCGCAACTTATGCGCTTGTGTTCAGGTTTTAATTTTTCCGTACTGCAACTGCAAAGAAAAATATTCAGTCATTTGTCACGCAAACTGGTTCCTGGTCCACTGGAGTTTGTATTGGCGTTGCGCGATGAACGTTGCAATAAGTGGTATCGCCTTTCACCCGCTACAGAAAACCTGCAACAACTCAACGATTACTGCAAAAACCATGAGGTTGATTTACTGCACCTGCATTTATTTGGTGAGGACAACGACAGCCAAAACCATCTGCGAGAAGCGCTTTACTAAGGTGAGTTAATCGCTCATTTCCGCTTCAAATTCTTCTAGCAGGTCGAGCGGCTCTATTTCCTCGCCTTCAAGTTCTGCATTCCAGTTGATACCAACCAGCAATACATCTTCATGCATGCCGGGTAACCAATCTTCCAAAAACTCTTCCAGGTCTACCGGTACGGGTTGGTAACCTTTCCAGTCATCCACACAATGCACGCGTGCAAATGACTCCTGCGACCAAAAAGGCATCACATCCACATCATCATGTTCATCCGAATCGCAAAGCGCCCAACCATCCGCTCCTTGCAACCCCCATACACAGCCAAGTTCCATAGCTTCCACAATAAAACGGTCGAGGTTTTCCGCCGGGTCATCGCCCAGAGGTTCAATAGTGACTGTATCGTTCATGCTGATTGCCTTTGGATATGCTTTTTGTAGGAGGTTAAAAACAAAGCGTTGCACCCTTGGCTTTTAACCAGGCCCGATCTGCTTTACAACTGGGGCAAAGACTCGTCACCAAAGCCCAAAAATCGGCGCTGTGGTTCTGGTGGCGCAGGTGGCTGACTTCGTGGGCGACAAGATAATCGACTATAGCCTCCGGGGCTAGCAGTATCTGCCAGTTATATTGGATTACACCTTTGCTGGTGCAATGTCCCCATTTGGAACGAGTTGCCCGAACCTTGACCGAGGTGTAACTCAACCCGGCGCGAGCGCAAACCTCGCCGGTTTTACGTGTAAGGATATGCAACGCCTGCTGCTGGTACCAGCGCGCCAGTAATGCACGGATTTGCTCTTGCTCTGTCATTCGCACCCGTGTTGACAGGAGGATATGTAGTTGCGCCCCAATGCGTGTAATCGCCGCGCGCGAACCCCTGCCAATTACCAGACCAAGCGTTTCATTCATGAATGGAATATGGGTTCCTTGCCCATAAACCGTTGTGGGAGGCTGTGCCGCGAGCGTCACCTGTTGCTCGGCAATTTTGGCTCGCACCCAAGAGGCTTTTTGTTGCAGGAAGCCCATCAAAAAGCTATTTGCCACATTCAATGGTGCACGGATAACTACATTGGCAGCGCGCACTTCAATACTTACCGTCCGACGGCGCGCCGAGCGGGCAATGGAAAATTCAAAACCCAGGGCAGGCGACGGCGCGGTTTTTTTCAAGCCGATGATTTCATCCATCTGCGTTTCAACCAAAATTTTTATCCGCAACGAAAGGATTGGTTGCCCGCTCATGGCCCAGGGTGGACATAGGGCCATGGCCGGGAATAAACCGCACCTCATCACCCAATGGAAAAACCCGCTCGCGAATAGAATTAATCAGGTCCTGATGATTACCGCGCGGAAAATCGGTACGGCCAATAGAACCTTTGAACAGCACATCACCGACCAATGCAAGGTGGCCGACCGGATCATAAAAAATGACATGGCCAGGGGTATGGCCGGGACAATGCAATACACCAAGCTCACAGGCGCCAACCTTGACCTGATCCCCATGCTGGAGCAATCGGGTCGGTGTAAAACCGTCCACCGCAGCAAAACCCATCATTTGTGCCTGTTGCGGCAGGAGGTTAATCCAGAACAAGTCATCCACATGCGGGCCAATTACCGGCAGCCCCAAACGTTTTATGAGGGCGGCAGTGCCACCAACATGATCGAGGTGGCCATGAGTAAGCAATATTTGGGTAAGTGTCACACCCAATTGATTAACGGCCGTCAAAATGCGCTCTATATCGCCGCCGGGGTCAACTACTGCTGCCTCGCGGGTTTGATCACACCACAACAGGGTGCAGTTTTGCTGGTAATGGGTGACTGGAATAATTTGATACTGGAGCACGACGGGATCTCTTGATTGCAAGGCCGCCACCATACCACAGCTTTCGCAGGTAGCCTTACTCGCACCAACTGATCAACAGATTTAGTAAAAGCCCAACGTATAACCTGTGCGGGCAATGTAGACCGACGTCATCCCCAGCTCCATGCGGCGGGCAATAGAAGCTTCTGCCTTGAGGGTGCCCTCACGAAAATTATCCAGGGCGTTATAGAACATCGCCGTGAAGTAATCGGCGTCGATATCGCGCGGGGTAAATACTTCAATACGACACATACTGGTATGGCAACTGATGCTATTGACGCTGACACGCATCAAGCCGGAATGCCCTGCAAACATATCGCGGAGCGATTGCTCGTAACCGTTTGCCCACTCAACATCGATGGGTTCTTCCTCAAACAGACGTGTGGCTTTCTCATAAACGCTGCCTTCTTTACGAAAGACCGCCTGACGAGCAGCTTCAGGTTCCAATGCGTCAGCTCCCACCTCCATGGAAGGTAGTGTTTCAGCAGGCTGGGCGATGGCGAGCGGTAGATGTTCCCGCTTCATGGCAGGCAGGTTTGCCGGTTTCTCACTATGTAATGAAGGGATCGTCATGGCGCTCGTATTGATAGGAGCCGGGCTTTGACGCTGGCCATCCAGATAAAAACCCAGCGCAAATATCGGCAATAAGGCTATACCGCCCCACAGCGGCAAACGGGATTTCACAGCCTGAAGATTCACAGCAACACCTCAATTTAAAACTATCTAAAATCCCCTGGCGGATAAATCGCCAGGGGTAAGTTGCAATTAACGCGGCGCGTTACAAGTCACCTGACCAACACAAGTCTGGTTATTTTCACTGTGCCACCCGGTGGTTTGGGTTTTACAAATGGCGACTTGCCAACCATACCAATTGCAATACGCCGTATTGCCAACGGAAGACGAGCTGGGCGCTACACTTGCACGACTTGACGACACCGGTGCCTGGCTTGATCTGCTACTGGAGCTGGGTGCGACACTGGTACGACTGGACGAGCTGGGCGCTACGCTTGCGCGACTGGACGAAGTTGCCGGAACTGAACTGGTGTTGCCACCACCGCCAATTTGAACATCGATACACCCATGGAAGCGTTCGTAAGTTGGTGGTTCACGCCCCCACTCGGCATATATCACATGGCGCCCCGTGCGCGATGGCACTGTACAGGTGGTGTGGAAATGCGCCGTTGCCTTGTCGGCTTTCACATTCGGGTATGCGCCCGGATTATCATCGTTGTACGGCAGATCACAGAAAGGCTGGTCTTCAAAATCTGCCCAGGTCAGTTCTTTACCCTCCTGATATACAAAACCGGATTTGGTAATCCAGTAACGGAAATCGGAGCTGTCATCAAAGTGCGGGCCATTACTAATATCCCAGGAAAATACCTGGGTACCAGAATTGATATTGTTAACAGGCCAGTTGATTGAGTTATCCCAGGGAGTCTTGCCGCCCTTCCATGTTTCACTGTCAAAACCGCACACATTTTTAGAAACAGGCCCAAGCACTTTGCGCCCTTGATGGTGATTGAGCACGCTCATGTAGGAATATCCGCCATTAAAATCCGTTGCGAATGCCTGGCCGCACACCGGATATTTGGCGACGCCATTAGCAACTTCATCAGGCTTGGTTACTTTGCCGCAAAAATAGTTACGCGCACCGGGACTATCCACAAAACCATGACCGAACGTCACTGCAGAAAAGGCAAGCAGCATTGCGCCCAAACCACCTCGTTGGATTAATTTTTTATTCATTATTCACACTCCTTCACTTAACAGGATAAGAGAAATGATTCACGTGCGAAAACGCACGGAACCAGAGCTCCGGTAAACCCGCCTTGGAAAATGCAAGCAACTACGTGGCTTCAGATGGCTTTAGTTAAACGACAAAATAGTTGTCGTTAATACCCTGCTGAAGAACTACTTATCCATGAAAAGAAACATCGACAGGAATGCCGGAGTACCAACATCATCAGTTGCCCGACAAGTGCTCCCGAAATAAAAAATCAGGGGTGCAGCACAAGTTATTGTTATTGTTGAAATGCCTGCCAGGTTAACTGGTCGGCAAGTGGACAACCGTGAAGATCCGAGTCTTACGCCTCTGCGACAGCGCTGTCAAATTGTTAAAAACAATGTTTACCATCAACAAAACGAATGCGTTGATTTAAAAGTCACTACAACGTTTTAACTGCCAGAATTTACTACTGATGAAGCGTTCGATGACACGGTAAAATTTCCATCGTAATTTGCGCCACTGATTTTTCCATCGAGCATAATTTTTAAATAGAGCGTTTTTCCTTCCTGCGGATTTTTTACCCCCACCACATAATAACCACGACCATTTTCATGAATACTTGCGTCGGCGTCCGAAAGCCCGGCCCAGGATGCAGATAATTTCCCGAGCCCGAAAGGTGATTCAGAAACAGAATATTTTTTTGCAGTCTTAAGACCAATGTCGATGGCAGATTTCATCGAAACGGGTGCGTGATCATGGCCTTCATGCGCTATGCCCGCTTGGCCCCACATGAATCCACATAATGCGATTAACCAAATTATTTTCATCAATTTTTCCTCGCTATTTGTTTTATCTGGAATATTCCTGGGCAACCAGTTCAATAAATATTCGAACAGAGACGAGAGAAGATTAACAGTACAAATTTGGCAAGTTCGCAGAGTTTGTTACACTGCCGCCCTGTTTCGCGGCCTCAAAAGCCTATTTCCGACCGCCCAAGGATTTTTTAACGCATGAACCCACGTCTCTTTATTGGCTTGCAACACCTGGTTCCGCAACATGCGCTCTCACGAGCTGCAGGTTGGTTAGCCAGCACCCAAACCTCGTTTATAAAAAATACCTTTATCAAATGGTTCGTAAAACGTTATGACGTGGATATGAGCCTGGCTGTCGAAGAAAACCCTGTGGCTTATGCATGCTTCAATGATTTCTTTACGCGAGCGTTAAAACCTGGCGCACGCCCGATAGACGAAGCGGACGATGCAATTGTTTGCCCCGCCGATGGCGCTATCAGCCAACTCGGTAAAATTATTGATGGCAACATTTTCCAGGCCAAAGGCCAGGACTACACCACACTGGAGCTACTGGGGGGCGATGAATCATTGGCCGCTGAGTTTGCCGACGGTAACTTTGCGACAGTTTACTTATCACCGCGCGACTACCACCGCGTACATATGCCTTACAGCGGCAAACTGCGTTCGATGGTTAGCGTGCCGGGCGAACTATTTTCCGTTAATACCGTAACCGCAGAAAACGTTCCGCGCCTTTTTTCACGCAATGAAAGAGCAGTCGCTATTTTCGATACTGACATTGGCCCCATGGCGGTTGTATTAGTGGGAGCGATGATCGTGGCAGGTATTGAAACCGTTTGGGATGGGCAGATAG
>DATJLF010000013.1:0-8281 GCA_035490715.1 Cellvibrio sp. | reverse complement strand
ATCCCGCGTTAACCCGCCGCTTCCAGGTAGTAAAAGTTGAAGAGCCTGATGAAGAGAAAGCAATCAATATGATGCGTGCTGTATCAGTCATGTTGGAAAAACATCATAAAGTTCGCATTCTGGATGAGGCGATTGTTGAGTCGGTAAAATTATCCAGTCGTTATATCACCGCACGCCAGTTACCTGATAAATCCGTCAGTTTGCTGGATACCGCTTGTGCTCGTGTGGCGTTGAGCCAAAGCTCGACACCATCAGCAATCGAAGATACGCGCCGCCAGATTACCCAATGTAATTCCACTATCGAGTCACTCGCGCGTGAAAATGCCAGCCACGGCAATTACGCGCAAAAAATAGAATCACTAGAGCAACAAAAATCGGATTTACAGGCATTGCTTGCAACCCAGGAAGCACAATGGGAAGCAGAGAAACAAAATGTCACTGCGATCCATGAACTGCAACAAAAAATCGAAAGCGCATTCCAGAAACAACAAACACCTGAGGGTGCGGAGTTGCAATCCGAGTTGGATGACCTGCGCGCGCAACTAACCACATTGCGCGATCAACTGGCGCAATTGCAAGGCGAAACACCGCTGATTTCTGTTGATGTAGATGGTCAGGCGATCGCAGAAGTTGTTGCCAATTGGACGGGCATCCCGGTTGGTAAAATGGTGTCAAATGAAATTAAAGCCATACTGGAGTTGCAAGATGTATTAGGTCAGCGCGTTATTGGCCAACCTCACGCACTCGAAGCCATCGCACAAAGTATTCGTACGTCGCGTGCTGGTTTAACTGATCCACGCAAACCCATTGGTGTATTTTTTATGGTGGGTTCAAGTGGGGTAGGTAAAACAGAAACTGCCCTGGCACTTGCGGATATTCTCTATGGCGGAGAGCAAAATATCACGACTATCAACATGTCCGAATTTAAAGAAGAACACAAAGTTTCCATGTTGTTAGGTTCACCACCGGGTTATGTTGGTTACGGTGAAGGCGGTGTATTAACTGAAGCGGTGCGCAGGAAACCCTACAGCGTTGTATTGCTCGACGAAATGGAAAAAGCGCACCCGGGTGTGCAAGATGTGTTTTATAACTTGTTCGACAAAGGCACCATCAAAGATGGTGAAGGTCGTGATATTGATTTCCGTAACACCGTTATCATCATGACCTCCAATGCGGCGGAAGAACATATTCGCGCAATGTGTGCTGCACAGGAAACTCGCCCGGATCCTGAAGTTCTCCTTGATAATTTCCGCCCACAATTATTGCGCTATTTCAAACCAGCCTTCATTGGTCGCACAACTGTCATTCCTTATTATCCATTGGGTGATGACGACTTAATGAAAATTTGCCTGATTAATATGAATCGCATCAAGAAACGGGTAAAAGAACATTACAACGCTGAATTTACTTACGATGATGATGTCATGTTGCATATTCTTGCACGCAGTCAAGAAGTGGATACAGGCGCGCGTAATATCGAAAATATCCTCACACGCACATTGCTGCCAACATTAGCGGCTGAGTGCTTAGCCAAAATGGCCAATGGTGTGGATATTCAGAAAATTCACGTGGGCGCCACGGAAGATGGTCACTTCACCTATCACATTGATTAATGAACCTGTCCCCCAGCCATCCGAGGCTGGGGGACATCACTATATTCACATTTACTAATCGACGTTTAACATGGCTAGTTTTATTCCCTTAAGGAGCATTTGTGTTCTCTGGTTAATGGTCGCGCTCAACGCTTGGGCCGCTCCTCCAAAACCGGCAGATCTTGATAATGAATTAGGGCGCGTTGTTTCCAACACTTATAACCGCCTCGCAAAATCAGCAATAAACAGCAGCAAATTAGCAAATATTCTTAACTCTGCCGAAAAGGCCTATCAGACTCAGGATTACGCGGGTGCGTTGCACATTCTTGCCAGTAATCACGCACTGAATGTTGCCAACGTTAACGATGCTGATTTCCAAGCCGTAGTACGTTTGGCATTACAACTGTATTGCCACACCCGAGTTGAAGAATTACTTGCTGAAGCCCAACAACAAGCCGACCACCTGACGGAAGCAACATTATCGTTCGAACTTGCACGATTCTATGCCGACAACGAGCATTGGCAAAAAATTATTCGCGTTTTCAGTGACACATCGTTATTTGAACAACTCACCAAAAAAGATCTGGCGGAAGCTTATGTATTATTAGGGACAGCATTGCAAAAGCAAAAAAAACACCGGGCAGCCATACCCATTTATGAAAAAGTAGCGGTTGGTTCTGCGCATTTTCGTTTAGCGCAATTAAATCTCGCCTCTGCATTTATTCGTCAAGATTGGTGGACTGATGCACATACAGCAATACATGCTGCCTTAAATGAAAATAAAGGCAAGCGCGATCCTCTTGATTATCGCTTGTTTACTATGCTCGGATATTCACAGATTCAATTTGGTTTTTATCGCGATGCACGCGAGAGTTTTCGTAATGTCGCTATTTCCAGCGATTATGCACAACGCGCTTTGCTAGGACTTGGCATTGCAGCATTACATCAACAAGATTTTATTGGCGCACTCAATGCCTTTGATAAATTAAGAGTGCAACAGAAAAATGATATTTCTGTTGCTGAAGCGTATTTGCTATCTGCATTTGCATTACGCCAATTAGAACAATTTGATGCCGCAACTGGCCGTTATCAGGAAGCAATTGATTATTATCAAACGCTGTCCAATAACATTGATGCGCAACTGAATGTTAGCGGCCCCACGACTATCACTTTCCTGCGACCAGAACATACCGGCGATAAATTGATTCGTAACAATACGCGCAAACTGTTGTTACTTGATGGGCTATCTGGCTCGGCTCAAAACAACGCTATTGCAACGATCAGAACTAAAATCAGCAATGAAAATAGTGCGCGGGTCAGTAAATTACTGCGCTCGGAAAAAGAAGCGATTGACAGTTATTTAAGTCAATCCCGTTTTGGCCTTGCTTCGCTGTACGATAAAAAGTAATGGATGCCTATGCGTAATTTATCTCTCTCACTGCTGTGCCTTTCCGGCTATTTGTTAACAGGTTGTAGCACCCAAGTGGAGCAGGAGGCAACCCTGCGCGATTTGGATGTTCAGTCTACACAGGTAGGACAAGCTACCGTTTTTGTTAAGCCGAAATCCGAAGAGGAAGTCAGGCAGGCTTACGACAGTTACCTGCGCACAGCTAGCAGCGGTGAAAAAGGCCGTCGCGCCGCAATGGGTCGTTTAGCCGAATTGGAAATGGCAAAACTTAAAGAACTGGAAAACCAGCAAGATAATTCGCAACAAGGTGTAACAGATGCTGCCCAGGTTGCCAGCTTGCAAAAAACCATTGATTTATACAACAAAGCGTTAGAAGAATATCCCAACGCAAAAGATAATGATCAAACGCTTTATAAACTCGCGCAAAACTATGACAAACTAGGTCGTGCCGATGAATCCCTGGATGCTTTGCGCCGCCTGACGGAACAATACCCCCAATCTATACATTATCCGGAAGCCCAGTTCCGAATCGGTGAATATGCTTTTATTACTGAGGATTTTTTAACTGCGGAGACGGCTTACTCTGAAGTAATTTTTTCCGGCAGTGCGCATCCCCTTTACGAACAAGCTTTAATGAAACGCGGTTGGTCTCGTTACAAACAAGGCTTGCATCTGGAAGCTATTGAAGATTTTACTCTCGCCATTAAACATCGGAAATTTGCCCATTATGCAAGCCTGGATACCAAGGCAAAGGATGACTTTAATGAATATTTTCGAGCACTTGCACTAGCTGCAAAAAATTTACCTGATTTAAAACAACTGAATGAATTTTTTACTGAACCTGACCAACAAACCTATATTTATCAAACGCACCTGGTAATTTCCAATTTGTTGGTGATGGAAAAATCCTACGTTCATGCCAGCCAGGTAATGAATCAATTTATTGCTACGTATCCCGAGGCAACCGAAGTACCTGATGCGCTATTGCAAACAATGAATATTTTGCGTGTTTCCGGGCAAACCCAGCAATATGCCGCAGCAATGGAATCTTTTTACCAATCCTACAATCTGGATAGCAGTTTCTGGAGTTCACGCAAAGCAAGCGGCAGTTATCAAAATGTTAAAGAGTCCATGCGGAATAACATTTTGTTAATCGCAGACGCACAGCAAAACGAATATCGTCGTAGCAAAAGTGCCAGTAATTTGGCTATGGCTGAAACCTGGTACAAACGTTATCTCGCGCATTATGCCGCCCATGCACGCCAGGACAAAGTGTACTCAGCTTATGGTGAATTACTCGCTACACTCGGACGCAATGCAGAAGCGCTTGCACTCTTTGAAAATGCAGCATATGACGGAGAAATTTTATTGGATAAAGACGCGGCTTACGCCACGATTGATTTAACTGATAAACTTTACCGAACAGATCCGGGCAATAAACAATGGCTTGAAAAACACCTTGTTTACTCCGCACGATCTGCACGTATGTATTCCAATGAAGATCGTTACCAGAAAGTTAGTTTGCACGCCGTCGAACTTGCCTACAACAATCAACGTTACGAAGAAGCCATTAATTTAGCTGATAGCCTCGCAAGTAACCTCGCTCCAAAAGCGCAGATTGATACAAACTATATTAAAGGCCTGGCACTTTTGAAGTCTAATCGTGCAGCCGATGCAGAGGCGATATTGGATCAGTTAGCCAAGCAAGCAACTACCGCTCAAGATCGCACAAAATTCCAGGAAGCCCAGGCATTGGCTATTTACCAACAAGGTAAAACGGAATTGGCGGCGCAGAATTCCGAAAAAGCAATTGAATATTACGTTCGTATTGCACAACAACTGCCTAAAGCCAGTATTGCCGCTGATTCTCTTTACGAAGCCATTCAACTTTCAATTTCGAAAGAACTGTGGCCAACAGCTGCGGCTACTATTGAATTGTTCCAAAAGCTCTACCCTTCACATTCACTTTACAAAGATGCTACTCGCCAACTTTCCAACGTGTATTTAAAGCTTGGACAAAGTGATCGCGCGGCTCTTGTGTTTGAAAAAATCTCCGCGCAGGACTCCGATAAAGCTGTGCAAATGGCGGCACTTTGGCAAGCCGCCGAACTGTACGAATCTAAAAATAAATTGGACGATGCAATTCGTGCATATGTTAATTATGCCAATAGCTATACATCACCCTATCCACAATATCTTGAATCCATGAACAAATTGGTAGATCTTTACACCAAAAAACGAGATCAAAAATCTGTTGACAGCTGGCGTGGAAAAATAATTTCAGCCGACAAAAAAACTATTTCCAGTTATAAAACTAATCGCACCAACTTCATCGCAGCGAAGGCATCATTAGAACAAGCGAAAGCTAAACAAGACCGATTTGTAGCGATTCAACTAAAGGAACCTCTCGCACAACGGCTAAAAGAAAAGAAACAATTTATGCAAGATGCAATCAGTTTATATGGCCAAGCCTCGTCCTACCGGGTCGCAGAGATTACCACTGAATCCACTTTTGCAATTGGTGATATTTACCAGCATTTCTCCAAAGCACTATTGAACTCGGAGCGTCCGGCCAACTTATCGTCGGATGAGTTGGATCAATACAATATTCTGATTGAAGACCAAGCCTTCCCTTTCGAAGAAAAAGCCATCGAGTTTCATGAAGTAAATATTGCACGCAGTGCCGATAACACTGAAAGCAAGTGGATTAAGCAGAGCCTCATCGCCCTTAAAACGCTATTCCCCTCCCGTTACGACCGTAATGGAAAAGCAGATATTTTTCGTGAGGGAGTCAATTAATGAAATCGTTCATTCGTATGTCCCAGTTTTTTTGTCTTTTTCTAGGTTGCATGTTGTTATTGGCGGGATGTACTTCAACGGCTCCCACCACAAGTGGTATTGCGCAATCAACGGATAAAACACCGTTGAATGAGAAATTTCGTGGTGATTATGCAAAAGCTTTAGGGGAAATTGAGGCTAAAAAATTTACTCAGGCAAGTACAGCGTTGAACCGAATTATGGCTGAAAATCCAGGATTTACCGAAGGTTGGGCGAACCTTGCATTAGCCCAACTTAGATCTGGAGACATTGCTGCCGCAAAACAATCAGCCAACAATGCGTTTCAATTAGAACAACAATCCGCCCCTCTACAAAATTTATTAGGATTAATCAGTGTAGAAGATGGCGCTTACAAAGCCGCTGAAAAATATTATTTGCGTGCACTCGAACTAAAACCTGATTTTGCAAATGCGCACTACAACCTGGCACTACTCAATGATATCTGTTACCAAAATATCGCCAAGGCAATTCAATATTATGAGCGCTATTTGGCATTGATAAAAAACACTGACCCTGATACCGAAGCATGGGTGTCAGAATTAAAACGCAACCTTGAATAGGTGATCCTCAATGAAGGCTTTACGTATCGGATTGGTCTTGAGTTCATTGTCTATTGCAACGTTTGCGGTGGATACCGAAGCACCATCCAAAGAAACTGATCTCAGTAAAGATGCCCCCAACATTCTGTATGTTGTTCCCTGGAGTGAGACACAAACCAAAACAGTAAAGGATCCGAAATTGGTTCTGCATAATATGGTTGGTGATTTATATGAACCGCAAATTCCTTCGGATTGGTAGCCATCTATTTATTATGACCATAACCCGCTATCGTCATGATGGAAATGCCGCTACGGCGTAAGATTAGGAAAATACCATGGCTCTACATGTTCCGGTATTTCCCAACGCAGTGGTGATTTACTGCTGGTTTCGCTTAACAACCCTTCACTTTTTAATTGGCTAAGCAGGCGTCGCGCACTGCGTTCAGGCATTGCGCACAATTCCAAAGCTTGTGAGCGATCAATTTCTCCTTGCTGATACGCTGTAAATAAAATCAAGCTAGCAATTGATTTCAATGAGCCACTGACTCCAACAACTCGACTATCGTTACGTGCTCTTACATAGGAATCAATTCGTTGACGCATGCTGGATAAATCCAGTAATTCGCTGATGTAGTGAACCTGATCAATTGCGTTATCCATCATGTACTCACAAAAATCCAGCAAGCCTCGTTCCGTTAGCTGGCCACGTCCATCGTAATCCCCTTGCCGCAGAGCATCCGCATTGGCCAACAAATGTTTGTAGGTTGCTGAGGAACGCGCCAAGCCCCGGCTAATACACCAGGCGCCGTAACTTTCCAAGCCAATTGCTTTTAGTGCGGCGTCCGTTAATAAGCGCCCTACCCTACCGTTACCATCAGTAAATGGATGGATCCAACTGAAGCGATGATGGGCCGCCATGAGTGCAATTATTTTTCGATCACCACTAAATTTTTTAGGATGATACGTTTCGCAAAACTTTTCCATTAATGAAGGCAGGTCCACCGCCTCTGGCGGAACATGCTGACCCACGATCACCGAACTCGTGCGCCATTCTCCCGGGACAATAGTAGTAGCCACCCTGCCCTGTTCATCTTTAATCAACCACAAATTTTCAGGAACGCGTTTATAAAATTCTTGATGCAATCGGCAAATAAATTTCGGCGTAAATAGGGTCTCCAGATCCGGATTTTGCTCAGCCAGCCATTGCTGGACCTGCATATGGGCGAGTGATTCCTGCTGTAAGTCACGCTTGGCGGGATCACCGCTATAGTCCCCGCGCTGGGCAGCACGAATTTCATGCGGACGAGTAGCATTACCTTCAATTAAATTGGAGTAATAAGAATTAATTGCCCCCATGTGTTGCTCAAGGCGAGCCAACGTTAAAGGAGCAAGCTGGCCTGTAAGTTTTGCAGAGAGGCTAACCAGCAGAATTGCCTTATCTGGTAACGATGAGTTTGATAGGGCTGCATCACTTGGAATAAAGGGGGTGATATCCAGAATAGAGGTTCCCATATATAGCGCTCTCTGCTTTATAAATGGCCACTTCATTGGCCGCTTTTAATATTATTATCTGCATGATTTATAAGCAATTATTTTATTCATCTGATACTTTTTTGGCCGTGTATTTGGCCAGTTTCATTCTAAACAGGTGGCGCAGGACACTAGAACATGTCTTCCGTTATGTTCGCTTCTGATGGGCCGTGCATGTCCATCTATCCTAGTCATTGCCGCGTATAACTCGTTCTCTTTTTGGATAGTAAAACGCTCGTGCTCGGCAGGATAACTCATAGGATCAAGTCCACCTTGTTGAATAAATTGGTTGGTATCCTGAGTAATGGTTTGTACATGCAACAATTCATGCAATAACGCATCGGCGGGTGACGCAACACAAAATGGTTTTTGTG
>DATJLF010000012.1:0-140159 GCA_035490715.1 Cellvibrio sp. | reverse complement strand
GCCGGTGGGTGACACGCTAACCCATGCCCAAACTCCTGATGTAGAGGCATTGGCAGGTTTTCAGAAAATTAAACCTCAGGTTTACGCCGGTATGTTTCCGGTCAGCTCTGATGATTTCGAAGATTTCCGTGAAGCATTGGCCAAGTTAACCCTGAACGATGCCTCCCTGTTTTATGAGCCTGAAAGCTCCGATGCGCTAGGTTTCGGTTTCCGTTGTGGCTTCCTGGGTATGCTGCACATGGAAATTATCCAGGAGCGCCTGGAGCGTGAATACGATCTTGATTTGATCACTACCGCCCCGACAGTGGTTTATGAAATTGAAACCACCAAAGGCGAAACTATTTATGTAGATAACCCATCCAAACTGCCTGATCCCGGTAGTATCGGTGATATGCGTGAACCCATCGTGGAAGCCAATATTCTGGTGCCACAAGAACATTTGGGTAACGTTATTACTCTGTGTATCGAAAAGCGTGGCGTACAAAAAGATTTGCAATTTACCGGTTCACAAGTCGCGGTGAAATACGAATTGCCAATGAACGAAGTAGTAACTGATTTCTTTGACCGTTTGAAATCCGTAAGTCGCGGTTTTGCATCATTGGATTACAACTTTGTGCGTTTCCAAAGTGCGAAGCTGGTGCGTCTGGATGTGCTCATCAATGGTGATAAAGTGGATGCGCTGGCAATTATTGTGCATCGCGACAAAGCCCAGAATATGGGACGTCAATTGGTTGAAAAAATGAAAGAGCTGATTCCACGGCAGATGTTCGACGTAGCTATTCAGGCAGCAATCGGGGGGCAAGTTGTAGCTCGCTCAACCGTAAAAGCTTTGCGTAAAGACGTATTGGCAAAATGTTACGGTGGCGACGCAACACGTAAGAAAAAGCTATTGGAAAAACAAAAAGCCGGTAAAAAACGTATGAAACAGGTTGGTAATGTGGAAATTCCGCAAGCCGCGTTCTTCGCAGTACTGAAAATCGATAGTTAATAACCCTGGCGAATAATATTAAGGAAACTTGATGAGCAGTATTAATCTCCCGCTAATACTAACCGTGGCAGTGTTAGTGACTGGCTTGATATGGTTGTTTGATGCCTTGGTATTGGCGCGTCCGCGCAAGGAAAAAGTAACGGCAGTTGAAAAACAATTCAGTGGCATGGCGCTCGAAACCGAGCAACAAAAAGCCGCATATGAAGATGCTAAATCTGTTGCTGCACGTGAGCCTGTTTTGGTTGAGTACTCCAAATCTTTTTTCCCTGTGTTATTTATTGTTTTCTTTTTGCGTTCGTTTCTAGTGGAACCTTTCCAAATTCCCTCAGGCTCTATGATTCCCACTTTGGAAGTAGGTGATTTTATTCTGGTGAATAAATTCGCATATGGTGTGCGCGAACCCGTGACCAATACTCAATTTATCCCGGTCGGAAAGCCCAATCGTGGTGACGTAATGGTTTTTTTCCCTCCTCACGCGCCTACCACTTACTACATTAAAAGAGTTATTGGTATTCCTGGCGATCATATTTCCTATATCAATCATGTGCTCACCATTAATGGGAAAAAGATTGGCGAAAATTTGGTTGCCGAATTACCGGCAGGTGCACCCTATTTACGTATGGTTACTGAAACAATAGATGACAAAACCTTCACTGCCCTCAAACATTTCCAACCTGGGCATTTAAGTGTGCGTGGTTCCTGGGTGGTACCCGAAGGGCATTATTTTATGATGGGCGATAATCGCGATAATAGCCTTGATAGCCGTGATTGGGGTGTAGTATCGGAAGATGCAATCGTGGGTAAAGCCTTTGCTGTGTGGATGCATTGGGATCAATTCTTTAGCCTGCCTTCTTTTGATCGTGTTGGCGTTATCAAGTAGATTTTTGTGCTAGCGTGAATGCAGGTTCATAATTTTCTTGGGGAGAGCGATAAGGTGAAAGTAAATCAAATTAAATCACTCAAGCATCAGCATGGTTTGGGAATGCTGCAATGGGCGGTGGTCATTGCGGTCGCAGGCTTTTTCCTGCTATTTGCATTTAAAATAGTTCCACTCTATGCAGAAAATCGTTATGTGGAATCTGCGTTACGCTCTTTGACTGCTGGTGGTGAGCGAATCGAAGAAATGACTGATGATGAAATCAAAAAGAAACTGAATAATTTTTACGTAATCAATAATGTTCGCAGTGAAGGGCCAACTAAAAATATCAAAATTGAGCGAGATGCAGAAAATGCCCTTGTTACCGTTGATTATGAAAGTCGTGTGTCCTTGATGTATAACATTGACCTGGTATTAACCTTTCAGAATCATTTGGATAGCACAAATCCTGCAAAATGTTGTAAACCCTCATCATCTCCTGCAACCAAGTAAGTTGTGTTAAATCTGAAGTATCAACGCCTGGAAGAACGTCTAGGCTATCAATTTAATAATCAGCGTCAGTTACAACTGGCGTTGACTCATCGTAGTCATGGCGCTGCTAATAATGAACGTCTTGAATTCCTTGGTGATTCAATTTTAAATTTTATTATAGGTGAAGCGCTTTTTTCCCGTTTTCCCGATGCCAGAGAAGGGCAGCTTAGTCGTTTACGTTCCCAGCTGGTGAAGGGGGAGACCCTGGCAGAGTTAGCGCGCGAATTTGAAATGGGTGATTGCCTTATTTTAGGTGAAGGCGAATTGAAATCCGGTGGGAGAACGCGCGATTCCATTCTGGCTGATAGTGTCGAAGCTATTATCGGTGCGATATACGGTGAGCGTGGTCTTGATGTCTGTCGTGAGAGGGTACTGGCCTGGTTTGGATCTCGTCTGGATGCAATTGGGGTAAACACAAGTGCGAAAGATGCAAAATCCCGCTTGCAAGAATATCTACAAGCCCAGCGGCAACCTTTACCGGAGTACATCGTTACGAATATTGGTGGTGAAGGACATGCGCAAGTATTTACCATCGAATGCAGGGTAGGTATTGCGAAAAAATCAACCCAGGCATCTGCATCCAGTCGGCGCGAAGCAGAAAAACAATCAGCATTATTAATGTTAACCCAGTTAAAAGTTGATTGAGTTTCGTTGCTGAGTCAATTCTTCTTTTATTGTTCTTCTTTTTATTCTGTAGTGAATTTATGAGTTCTGAAATCGACAATGCTGAAACTCGCTGTGGTTACGTTGCCATTGTGGGACGCCCCAATGTGGGTAAATCTACACTGCTCAATCATATGCTTGGGCAAAAAATCAGTATAACTTCACGTAAACCACAAACTACCCGTAATGCAGTTGTTGGAATAAAAACGGAAGGCGATGTTCAAATTATTTTTGTTGATACTCCTGGTATGCATTTAGGCCAACAAAAAGCGATTAACCGGTATATGAATCGTGCGGCTACAACAGCAATAAAAGATGTAGATGTTGTGGTATTTGTGGTGGATCGTTTTATATGGACTGAAGAAGACGAGGCAGTTGCTGAAAAATTGCAACATGTAAAAAGCCCGGTAATTTTAGCGGTCAATAAAGTTGATCAAATCGAAGACAAGGAATCTTTGTTGCCACATTTGCAAAAGCTGGCTGAAAAACTGAATATTGCTGAAATAATTCCTATGTCAGCGTTGCGCAATACCAACCTTGAACGTCTGGAACAGTTAATTGTTGAACGATTGCCAGAGGGTATTCACATGTACCCTGAAGATCAAATTACGGACCGTAGTTCACGTTTTATGGCTGCCGAGATTGTGCGTGAAAAAATTACTCGTCAGTTGGGTGATGAACTACCTTACGAAATGGCAGTGGAAATAGAGGAGTTTAAGCAGGAAGGTAATCTGCTAAATATATCGGCATTAATTTTGGTTGAGCGCGATGGCCAGAAAAAAATCCTGATTGGTGATAAAGGTGCTCGAATTAAATTGATTGGAACCGAAGCGCGCGTAGATATGGAAAAATTATTTGAGTTAAAAATCATGCTCAAACTATGGGTAAAAGTAAAATCAGGCTGGTCGGATGACGAACGTGCTTTACGCAGCCTTGGATATAATGATTTTTAGATTCTATGCGTATCGATCTGCAACCTGCGTACATATTGCACTCGCGCCCTTACCGGGATACCAGTTTGCTTGTTGATTTGCTTACACCCGATTATGGGCGTATTACTGCAATAGCTCGGGGTGTACGAAAAAACAAAACTCCAAAACGTCAGTTGCTTAATCCATTTAGTCGTTTGTTAGTGTGTTGGCAGGGCAGAACAGACATGAAGCTGCTTACCAGCTTTGAGGCCGACAATCACTTTCTGTCACTTAAGGGAAATTTTCTTTATTCCGCATTTTATTTAAATGAGTTAATTGTCCGCTTGTTGCCGGAAATGGATAGGCATAACGGCTTTTTTTATGCTTATGAACAGATTCTTATTGCATTACAACAGGAATTGGAAATAGAACCATTGTTGCGCAGTTTTGAGTTCAGGTTATTGGAAGAGTTGGGATATGCCCTGAATTTTACACAAGATGTACGTACCGGTTGCACAATAGATGCGGAGTGTTTTTATGAATGCCATGTTCAAGAGGGCTTTTATGCTGCAGCACCGGATATTCCAGAACAATTTTTAATAAAAGGTGAATGGTTATTGGCGATTGCTTCAGGCAATTATTCTGCACCTGCTACACGCCAGGCCGCAAAAAAACTAACGCGGCGTATGCTTAAGCCGTTACTGGGTAGCAAGCCCTTACATAGCCGCGAATTGTTTCTGCACAGCAAATATTGAATTACAAAGGTTGATGTTCATCGGGTTCCAACCCGAACAATGCAGGGATGTTTTTATCTTTCCCCCAATTGATTAAATCATCCAGGGCATGATTGAGAGCAGGCATTGCACTGCGTGCTTGATCGTATTGCTTACTCTGGAATAATTTATCGAGCAAGCCACTGATGTGTTTCAATCTTGGTACGCCACAATAGCAACTGCTTCCATATAAACGATGGACGAGTTCACCTATCGTTTCATATTCTTCGGAATTTAATGCCTGATTAATTTTTTCTTTTTCTTCCGCTAGCCCTGCCAACAGCATGCTGAGCATATCGCGTGCCAGTGCAGGTTTATGATTAGCTAGTTTAAGACAAAGTTGTATATCGACCGATCCGGTTAAATCTTCTGTAGGTATGGCCTCACGGATGGGTTGAATTAATTTTTCCTCTGGTTGGATTACAACTTCCCTTTTTCCTGACAAGCTTGCCCAGCGATTAATAATATGAGCAAGCTGGCTTTCATTCACTGGTTTGCTAATACAGTCATCCATGCCGGCAATTAACAACTCTGCTTTTTGTTCGGTAATGGTATGCGCGGTCAGGGCGATAATGGGGGTGCGGCGTTTTCCTTCTTCCAGTTTTCGAATATGCCGTGTTGTTTCCATGCCATCCATTCCCGGCATTTGGATGTCCATAAATATCACATCGAATTCATTCTCTTTACATGCATCAATAGCCTGGCTTCCACTATCAGCTTGGGTAACCTGTGTGTTTAAACCGCGCAGGAGTTCAGATGCCAGTTGCAAATTGGCAGGGTTGTCATCCACCAGGAGAACGGAAATATTGGGACGTGAAGATTCTTCATCATCTTGCTCGCGCATATCTTTAATATGCAAATCCAATTGACGGCCCAGTGTTTGTAAAAGTGCATCATAGGCAATCGGTTTGTTAATAAAGAGAACCCGTGATTTTTCTGCATAGGCTCTGAATAAACGTTGATGCGCCGGCGTACAGCACACAATGAGTGTGCAATTGAACTCCATATGTAATTGTTCGGCAAGATTGTTGAGTAATACCGGTGGTATTTTTCGTTCGTTAGGCGCAACATCCAGAATTAACAAATCGAAATTGTTGTTGCTATGACGTGCATTGCGCAAGATGGGAAAGCAATCATGGATGGCTGGGATATTTTGTGTATTACCATTCCACTCTTGCAGTAAATTTTCAATTTGTGCAACGGTAGAAGCGTTTTCACCGCACACCAGAATATTGTAATCACCCAGATTGGCAAGTTGGCTAATGGACGGCTGACGTTTATCAATTCCCAAACGTGCAGTAAACCAAAAGGTAGAACCTTTGTCCGGCTCGCTGACAACACCTATTTCTCCATACATTCGTTCGACCAATCCTTTACAAATAGCAAGCCCCAAGCCTGTGCCTTCATGTTCGCGGCTGGTAGATGTATCTGCTTGGTTAAAAGGGCTGAAAAGCTCTTCTTGTTCTTCGCGGCTTAAACCAATTCCTTCATCACTTACACATACTTTCAACGTGATTTGGGTTTCCTGCCGCTGTAATACGCTAACATCTACAATAATGTTACCAGTGTCGCTGTATTTGATTGCATTGCTGACCAGGTTGGATAGTACTTGTTTAAAGCGCAACGCATCGCCCAGTAAATTTTTGGGGATACAAGATTCAACATAATTCACCAATTCGAGGTTTTTCTCGTGTGCAGCAGGGGCAAGGATATGAAGTACTTCATCAATACTTTGACGAATGGGCACAGGTGCGTAATCCAACGTTAATTTGCCTGATTCAATTTTGGAAAAATCAAGAATACCGTTAATCACTGTCAACAAATTTTGTGCAGAGTCGCGAATGGTTTCGATGTATTCGTGCTGTTGTTCATTCAGTTCTGTTTTTAGTGCGAGGTTAATAAAACCAAGAATACCATTCAGGGGAGTGCGAATTTCGTGGCTGGTATTGGCAAGAAATTCTGATTTAACACGGCTTGCTTCCAGCGCTTCTTTGCGTGCTAAATCCAGTTCAACGTTTTGGATTTCAATGGTTTCCAGCGTTTCACGCAAATCTTCGATAGCATGATCAATGTGACCCTGCATATCGGTCTGTGCTGCTTCCATATAATCTGCCATGGTATTAATTGCATCCGCAAGACCAAGAAATTCATTGGAATTTTGTGGGGCAACCCGCTCACTTAATCGGCCGCGAGCTAATGCGTGGACAACATTTTTTATATGATCAAGTGGATCTGTGATTCGGTAATACAACGAAATGGCAAAATAAGCTCCGATAATTAAACACAATAATGTTAAAGCAATCGTTAACACGATCGCTTCGTAACGAACTACGGCGTAAGGGGCTGCTAATAATTCAATTTCTACCCAGCCAACAGGGTTTTTATTTTCGAGATCAACAAGTGGGTGAGCAAAACGCAACGTGCGGTAAGTTTTACGTTCCAGTGGCTGCTGCATATTTGGCTCGTTGGAATCATAGGTTTCCATGAACTGAGGGCCACTGTGAAAATGTTGTTTGCTATTTTCATGATAAGCGTGGATTGCACGGATATAAGGTTCCTCAAGTGAGGCGTCCAGAATATGTTGCACCAGATCGCGATTATTTTCGGTAATGGGTTTATGCAACAAGTGCGCAGTTTTTTGCGCGAGGATACCGCCACGTAGATCAATAAATTTATTGATCTGGGAAATACATAGGTAGGTGAGGCTAGAGGCGATGAAAATAATAATGCTAATAGAGGGAATAAAAATCAGGCGCCATACATCGGACTTAATACTGTTGCGTTTATTCATGGCTATGTGCCTTGTTCCTTTTTTGCCATTAGCCTGGCTTAACATCGGGCTAAACTTTGTAAATGCGCTGGTATTGATGAGGAATCAACCCGGTAGTCAATGCGAGCAGGTTTCGCAGAGCAATCGATCACAGGTAGAATAGCTGCCTCGCGCGCGACTGCGCAACCTGCACATTTCCCCTTTGAGGCTTTTATGGATTTCCCCACGATTGATGCGTTTGTCGGTAATACTCCATTGGTCCGTTTGCAGCGCTTACCCGGAGCTACCAGCAATAAAGTGCTGGTGAAATTGGAGGGAAACAATCCTGCGGGCTCGGTTAAGGATCGGCCTGCGCTTTCAATGATCACCCGTGCAGAATTGCGTGGTGATATCAAGCCCGGTGATACCCTGATTGAAGCGACCAGTGGTAATACCGGAATCGCGTTGGCGATGGTCGCTGCAATAAAAGGTTACCGCATTATTCTGATCATGCCTGACAATTCCACTGCTGAGCGTAAAGCCTCAATGGCTGCCTACGGGGCGGAATTAATTCTGGTGTCGAAAGAGTCGGGGATGGAAGGTGCACGTGATCTGGCGTTGCAAATGCAGGGAGAAGGAAAGGGCAAAGTGTTGGATCAATTCGGTAATCACGATAATCCGCTTGCACATTACACAACAACGGGCCCGGAGATTTGGGCGCAAACCCAGGGGCGAATTACCCACTTTGTAAGTTCTATGGGGACTACAGGAACTATCATGGGAACTTCGCGCTTTTTAAAAGAAAAAAATCCTGCAATTCAAATCATTGGTTTGCAGCCCTCTGAAGGCGCACAAATTCCAGGTATCCGTCGTTGGCCTGAAGCTTACCTTCCCAAAATTTATGAACGTGATCGTGTGGATGGCATAGTCAGTATGCCGCAACAGCTTGCTGAGGAAACGATGCGTTCCCTCGCACGCAAAGAAGGTATTTTTTGCGGCGTATCCTCCGGTGGTGCGGTAGCCGCAGCACTGGAGTTAAGCCAGCAAATAGAAAATGCTGTCATCGTGGCCATTATTTGTGATCGTGGTGATCGTTATTTGTCATCGGGATTATTTAATGCGTGATGTACACAGGGAATAAATGCTTATTCAACAATAAAGAAAAGGGGATTTTATGTCAGTGGTAATTCGATTGTTGATAATTTTATCGGCAGTTATGTTTTATGGATGCGGTTCTGGTAATGATGGTGGTAATGCCTCTTCCCAAGCTTCTGTTGCCTCAGCCAATTTTTCGTCAGTAAGTATTTCACCCGCGAATATATCATCGGCCAATGCATCGTCATTTAATACTTCATCGGCATCGGCTTTTTCGGTAAGTAATAGTGCTACATCAATCAGTAAGTCGTCCTCGCCAAGCTCCTCTCCTGGTTCAGGCGGTCTTGAAATTCCGAGTGATTTTCCATCCGGTACTGTTGATGCATTACCTGAATTATCAATTACCACTGATGGTGGTGTGCCTATTATTTCACGAGAGGATTATGTTGCCGGACAATTTTCATTAAACGGTACCGGTGGAGAAGCGGTTTCGGGTACCTTGGAAATTCGTGGTCGCGGTAATTCTACCTGGGGATGGCCAAAAAAACCGTATCGCCTGAAGCTAACAAATTCCATTTCCCTCGGAGGAATGCCAGCCAGTAAGCATTGGGTGTTGTTAGCGAATTATGCGGACAAAACATTGATGCGTAATGACATCACTTTTATGTTCAGTAAAAGTGTGGGAATGGAATACACACCTCGTGCGCAGTACGTGGAAGTGAAGCTAAACGGTGAATACCAAGGGGTTTACCAATTGGTGGAACATATTCGAGTTGCAAAAGATAGAGTCAATATCCCGGAAATCAAAGTTGCGGATACAGATGCTGAAAATATTAGCGGTGGTTACTTAATGGAAATTGACTTCCGTAATCATAAAAATTTCTGTGTAGGTAACACATTCGAATCATTCTGTGTGAATGGTGAAAATCTCAGTCGCAAGGAAACCTTTTGCCTGGATTCAAATTACGGTATGGAGCCATTTTGCTTGCAAAGCCCGGAAACCTTGCTGTTACCAGAGTGGTCGGCGCAGCGTGACTACATAACAAAATATTTTGCCGACACTGAAACGGCATTGTTTGGAGAAAATTTTGCAGATCCTGCTGTGGGGTATGCTGCTTATCTGGACACCGATTCCATTGTTAACTATTACATTATTAATGAGTTATTCAAGAACGTTGATGGGATGAGCGCGAGCGCGTTTGTGTATAAAAAACGTAATGAAAAATTATTTTTTGGCCCAGTTTGGGATTTCGATTTGTCGATGGGCAATGCAGGTTACAACGGTGTAGACGAAACAGCGGGTTGGCATATTCGCAAGGCGCCCTGGATGGTTCAGTTATTCAAAGACCCGGCGTTTGAGGCGAAAGTAAAAGCACGCTGGCAAGCATTAAAAGCGGAAGGAAAATTTGAGTTGTTGTTTATTTATGCCCGCGCTCGTGCAACCTGGCTGGATACCCAACAAAAGAAAAATTATTCGATCTGGTCCGTCACAGATGTTGCTGCCTGGGTTCGACATGGTACTCACGGTGGCACGGGTAGTTATGGGGCGGAAGTTGATGAACTTATTCGTTGGCAACGTGAACGATACCAATGGATGGATGCCGAATTGAGTAAATAGTACCGTCATTGCGCGGGATTTTTGCAAACGATGTATAGAGAAAAATCAATGGTTAATCGCAGTAATAAAAGTGGTAGTAACGGTAAAGGCGGTAACCTGCTTGGGAAAAAGCCGCGCCCTAAAAAAGCCGCTGACCCGGTATATGTACGCGATGATGTCCCGCGTATGAATGCACCGCGTGCTGCAGAAAAAAACTTGCCACAAACCAATAAACGATTAGGCGAATTTACCATTGAGCGTTGGAGTCATGATGGTCGCGGTTTGAGTAACCTGAATGGAAAAACATTATTTATTCAAGGCGCTCTTCCTGACGAAGTTGTGAGCGCCCGTTTGATTGAAGAGCATCCTCGTTATATAGATGCACGCGTGGATCAAATTGTCCACGCATCTTCAGAGAGGACTGAACCACCTTGTATTCATTATCGTGAATGCGGTGGTTGCCAATTACAGCACGTAAAACCGGAGGCACAACTTGCGTTGAAGCAGCAAGCATTGCTCCAGCAACTGCAAAACTGGGGCAAAGTTGCCCCCAAACATATTTTGCCGGCGGTGCATGTTAGCCAAATGGGATATCGCACTCGTGCCCGGCTGGGTGTGTGGTACGAAACGGATGGTCGCGTGAGCCTTGGTTTTCGCCAGCAGCAGAGTAAGACCATTGCGGCTATCCAGAGCTGCCTGGTGTTGGTTTCTGAATTGGATGCCTTGATTAAACCATTGCAGGATTGGCTTGAACAGCACTGCACTACCAAATCAATTACTCATGTTGAATTGGTTCGCGGTGACAAGGAATCCGTCATCATCCTTCGACATACTAAAAAACTGGCGGAGCAAGAGATAAACAGCTTGCTGCATTTTGCGCGTGAACACCTCTGCAACATCTGGCTTGAGCCGAATGGAAACCTGGGTTTAACCGATCTGGATGGAAAAGTATGTGATCCTCGTTTGGTGTATCAACTGGATGATTTGTTATTGAGTTTCCATCCACAAGACTTCATCCAGGTGAATGCATCAGTGAATGACCGCATGGTTGCACACGCGCTGCGCCTGCTTGATCCACAACCACATGAAATCGTCCTGGATCTGTTCTGCGGGATTGGCAATTTTACATTGCCACTTGCCCGGCGTTGTAAACACGTTATTGGAATCGAGGCCGTAGAGTCCATGGTGGTACGTGGACGGGAGAACGCAGTGCGACTAGGCATTAGCAACGCAAAATTTATTGCCGCGAACCTTATCGATATGACCCATACTCAATGGCAACGGTTGGCCGGAGGGAAGGAGCAGGAAATAGCGGCCATTTTGCTGGATCCGCCTCGTGATGGTGCAAAAGAGGTCGTAACAGCTATTAAGCAGTGGGTTAAAACCCGGCAACTTTCACCCAAGCGAATTGTCTACGTCAGCTGCAACCCGGCAACCCTGGCACGTGATGCTGCAATATTGGCTGATGCAGGTTATGAATTGGATACGGCGGGGATTCTGGATATGTTCCCTCATACCAGCCATGTCGAGTCAATGGCGTTGTTTTTGCTTAAGTCATGAACTTTGTGTTTTGGCATCAAATTAGATATTCGCATGTCAGAAAAACAGAACAATAAAACAACCCCAGATTATCGAAGTAAACGTTATGGTTAAAGTCAGAGCAGATCATCCTATAGCCGCTGACGGTAAGGTCGATATAGATGCCTGGATCGACCGGCTTAATCACTCTCACCTGCAAGCTGAGACCAGTCGTGCGGAGTTACGCCGTGCCGCCGAAAAAAGTTTGTCTGTCGCAGATATCCATGCCGATGATGATCACAATTGGGGAGAAGAGTTCTCCTGCTTTCGCATCGGTTTGGAGATGGCGGAAATCCTGGCTGATTTGCAATTGGATCAGGATGCGCTTGTGGCAGCGATTCTTTATCGCGCTGTACGTGAGCACAAAATAACCCTCAAGGATGTTCAGGAAGAATTTGGCGAGACCGTGGGCAAGCTGGTGAAAGGCGTGCTTCGCATGGCTGCCATTAGTTATCAGCGCAATGAAGAAGAGCGTGTACTTGGCTCCCAAGCCACTGAGCAAGCCGAAAAAATCCGCAAAATGCTAGTGGCTATGGTGGATGATGTTCGCATCGCCTTGATCAAATTGGCTGAGCGCACTTGTGCTATTCGCTCGGTGAAAAATGCTGAACCTGATCGCCGTCGCCAGGTATCGCGTGAGGTGGCTGATATTTATGCACCGTTGGCTCATCGGTTGGGAATTGGCCATATCAAATGGGAACTGGAAGACCTTTCGTTTCGCTACCTGCAACCTGATGATTACAAACGGATCGCCAAGTTACTTGATGAGCGTCGATTAGCGCGGCAGGAATACATTAACAACTTGCTGAACTTGCTGCGCGGCGAACTCAAAAAAGCGGGAATCGAAGGTACTGTGGGCGGGCGGGCCAAGCATATCTATAGTATCTGGCGAAAAATGCAGCGGAAGGGGATTCCTTTTTCACAGGTCTACGACATACGTGCAGTACGCATTCTTGTTCCCAGTATTCGCGATTGTTATGCAGTGCTTGGCATAGTGCATAGCCTGTGGCGCAACATCCCCCACGAGTTTGATGATTACATCGCTTCCCCGAAAGAAAATGGATACCGCTCATTGCATACCGCCGTGTGGGGTCCGGAAAACAAAGTGTTGGAAATTCAGATTCGCACGCAGGAAATGCATGAAGAATCTGAATTAGGGGTGTGTGCACATTGGCGTTACAAAGGCACCGATACCAAAGCGACGCAGGATGCCTACGAACAAAAAATTTCCTGGCTACGTCAAGTGCTGGAATGGCATGAAGAATTGGGTGGCGATAGTTCGCAATTACAAGATGATTTGCGCTCGGTTAATCAGGATCGTATTTATGTATTTACTCCCGAAGGGCATGTTGTTGATTTGCCGCGGACGGCCACGCCACTCGATTTCGCCTACAAAATCCATACAAATATTGGTCATCGCTGTCGCGGAGCGAAGGTTAATAACCGCATAGTCCCGTTGAACTATCAGCTTACTAATGCCGATCAGGTGGAAATCTTAACCGGTAAGCTGGAATCACCCAGTCGCGATTGGCTCAATGCTGCCCTGGGTTATGTCAATACGCCGCGTGCACGTGCCAAAATCCAGCATTGGTTTAAGCAGCAAGCGCGCGATAAAAATATTGCGGAAGGGCAGGTGTTGCTGGATCGCGAATTCAAACGTCTGGCATTACTGGACCTTGATTTTGAAGGACTGGCGAAAAAATTACGTTTTAATTCGCTTGATGATTTATACGCAGCGGTCGGTGCGAGTGATATTGGTGTTGGCCAGGTGTTAAACGCAGCGCAAAAACTCCTGGATGAATCGGATCCGCAGCAACCGTTAATTCCGTTTAAAACCAAAGCACCACGGCAGAAAAAAGATTCTGATTTTTACATCGAAGGTGTGGGTAATTTGCTCACCCAGATTGCGCATTGCTGTAACCCGGTTCCAGGCGATGCGATTACTGGCTATATCACATTGGGCAAAGGCGTTTCGATCCATCGTCAGGATTGCTCCAATATCCTGCAACTGCAAACGGATGAACCCCAACGAATTATTAAAGTAGAGTGGGGTGATCGACCACAAAGTTTCTATTCAGTTGATGTAGTGATTGAAGCTTATGATCGTTATGGTTTGCTGAAAGATATAACAGCGTTGTTGGATCAGGAGCGAATCAACATCATCGCACTGCAAACCTTGTCCGATAAGCGTAAAAATACAGTGGATATGCAGGTCACTATTGAAATTCGCAGTTTCGACGAACTAAGCCGCATACTTACCAAACTTAACCAATTACCCAATATTGCCTCTGCGCGTCGCAAGCATTAACAGCCGGTGGATTCTGTTGTGATTCAATATTCTGTTGATGATTTACTCTATTTGATGGCTCGTTTGCGTGACCCTGAAACGGGTTGTCCATGGGATATTAAACAGGATTACGCCAGTATTGCTCCCTCTACATTAGAGGAAGCCTACGAAGTAGTTGATGCCATTGAAAAGCAGGACTTCGGTCATCTGAAAGAGGAACTGGGTGATTTGTTATTTCAGGTGATTTTCTACAGCCAATTGGGTCAGGAAGAAAATCGTTTTGAGTTCGCAAGCGTAGTATCGGATCTCGTTGCGAAATTGATTCGTCGCCATCCCCATGTATTTCCTGATGGTACATTGAAAAGCCGTGTTGATAATCGCAACACTCTGCCGATAGATGTAAAAGCGCGATGGGAAGCGATTAAGCAACAAGAACGCGAAGCAAAAGGTACAAAAGGTTTGCTAGCGGACGTGCCGTTAAATTTGCCTGCACTCAGCCGTGCTGCCAAGTTGCAAAAACGTGCAGCAAGTGTTGGTTTCGATTGGAATGATGTGTATGGCCCAATCGACAAGGTTCGTGAAGAATTGCTTGAAGTTGAAGCTGAGTTGGATTCCGGCAACATTGAGGCGTTAGAAGAGGAGCTTGGCGATTTGCTCTTTGCGGCGGTAAATATTGCGCGTTATATGAAAATTGATCCTGAGCAGGCGTTACGACGGGCCAATCAAAAATTTGAGCAGCGCTTCGCTTTTATCGAAGCGAATGTTCAGCAACCCATGGAAAACACGTCAATTGATGAAATGAATCGTCTGTGGGATTTGGCGAAAATGTCTTGATTGGAATTTTCTCTATGAAAAACCTGTTGTCACATAAGTTATCAATGAAAGATTGACGCTTAAATCTTCTATGGGTTATAAATAGTGTGGTTTTGATAGCTTTTTGTTTCATATGACAAGTTTTAAAAACAGCTATGATTCAATCATTCGCGAGTCATTTGCTCGCCCCATCTATCAGTTACTACGCGCTCCGCAGTAAGAATAACAAGAGTCAAGTGAGGTACCTTTGGATCGGCATGAAGTACGGCCGGGCTATGTGGATAAGCGCCTGAGTACTATTAAAATCCACATATCAGAGCTGAAAATAGGTATGTTTGTTTCCAGGCTGGATCGAGACTGGCAGGAAACACCATTCCTTATGCAAGGCTTTATGATCGAAAGTCTGGATGACATAGATTCCGTTGCGCAATATGCGGAACATGTCTGGATCGACGCGGTGCGGGAAGAGTGGGTTCCTCCTGAGCAGCGTGGTGTATCTGGCCCTCCCATTCCTAAAGTTAAATCCTACATCAACAAAATTGATGCCCAAAAAGAGCACCAGGCCGCTATGGGGGTTTTTCGTGAAGCCAAGAAGCTCACTAAAACCCTGCTTGATGATGCTCGTTTCGGAGGTGTAGTAAATACCGAACAGGCCAAAGCAACAGTTAAAGATTGTGTAGGCAGTATTTTGCGAAATCCGGATGCACTGATCTGGATGTCGCGCATGCGTACAGAAGATGAATACACTGCTGAACATTGTTTGAATGTGTGTATCCTTTCCATTGCATTTGGTCGTCACTTGGGAATGAGTGAACCTGAGCTTGAAAAGTTGGGCTTGTGCGGGCTATTGCATGATGTAGGCAAAATGAGAGTCCCACCGCATGTGCTGAACAAGCGGGAAGAACTGTCGGACAAGGAATTCAACATTATCAAGGCCCACACGGTGCACGGACGGAATTTGTTGATGTCCTCACCGGGTATCCCTAATGCCACTGTTGACGTAGCCTACAGCCATCATGAGCGTGTTGATGGCACAGGTTATCCTCGTAAATTAAAAGCGGCCGGCATTTCCGATTTTGCACGAATCATCGCCATTGTAGACGCTTACGACGCAATGACGGGCGATAGATGTTATTCAAGGGCAATTCCCGGTACAGATGCGCTTAAGCGAATTTTTGATGATCGTGGAAAACACTTTGATGAGCGGCTTGCACTGGAGTTTATCAAGTGTATTGGTTTATATCCCCCTGGAAGTATTGTCGAACTTATTAATGGATTGGTTGGTATCGTGCTGGAGACCAATTATCGTTATCGACACTTACCAAAAATTATTGTGGTGAAAGATTTAAATAAACCGCTGGAGAAAGAATTGATTTTGAATCTTGCGGATGTTGAACAGAAAAAACTGGATAAAACCTATTTGATCAAGCGTGCTTTGTGTGATGGTACGCATGATATTTATCTACAGCACTATCGCGAAAAAGGGCTGTCATTTACGTACGGATCACTTTGACAATTGAACTGGATTTAAAATAAAGGCGCTTGGGCGCCTTTATTTCTTATTAATATTTTATTTTGGTTCCAGCGTAATTTTAGGTTTTGGCTTTTGAATAACCAGCGTTTGCGTGACAGGTTTTGGTGCTTTTGTCTGTGGCCTTGATAGGGCTGCATAAGGTTTTTTGCGAGCTGGAGATGGATTATTGCCAGGGCTATCAGATTTCGGTCCTCTATTTAATCCCTGTTTCTTTGTACCTGCCGACTCTTCAGGTTTTCCTGGCGATTTATGAGTGGAGCGTTGATGCGCGCGCGATGTTCCTGTTGTTTTAGGCAAATGAATAGTTTCAACTTTATGCTTGCCTGGTTCGATCCCTTCCAATGTCCAATTGCCAATTTTTACACGCACTAATCGTAACGTTGGGTGGCCCACGGCGGCTGTCATACGGCGAACCTGACGGTTGCGACCTTCGGTAATAATAATCTCCATCCATTGTGTGGGAATGTTGGCGCGTTCGCGAATGGGGGGATCTCGTTCCCAGAGTTTGGGGGCAGGTATCAGACGCACTTCCGCAGGTTGAGTCATTCCATCATTTAACTCAACGCCTTGACGCAATTTGGTCAGAGCATAGCTATTGGGCGCTCCTTCTACTTGAACCCAATAGGTTTTCGAAAGCTTATGTGCCGGATGTGCTATATGGTGCTGCAATTGGCCATCGTCAGTGAGAAGTAATAAACCTTCCGAATCATGATCCAGGCGTCCTGCTGGATACACATGAGGGATTTTAATAAATTCTTTAAGGGTTGGACGCCCCTCTCCATCAGTAAACTGGGAAAGTACGCCAAAAGGTTTATTAAATAGAATCAATGAGGCCATAACGTATTACATACCAAATCAGGGCTAACCAAACCGGGGATTTTATCCGAGATTGCCCTCTCTGCCATAGCAACATAAATCATGCATAAACGCTGCCAGAGGTGTAGAATCGCTGCCGCTCTGGCAAGGGGGTAGTTCCCTGTGGCGGGGCTCTTTTTCTAAATTTTCATATTGTTAATGGTAGAGCTCACAAGGCCGAGCCGCATGAATTGATGGAGCCATCTTTAAATGACAGATTCAAAAATTATCTACACCCAGACCGACGAAGCCCCCGCTCTTGCCACTTATTCCCTCTTGCCGATAGTACAGGCATACACCAAGTCTTCCGGTGTAGTGATTGAAACCCGTGATATTTCTCTGTCTGGTCGTATTATTGCCGCCTTTCCCGAGCGTTTGACAGAAGCCCAACGTATTGACGATCACTTGGCAGAGTTGGGCAAGCTAGCCACCACGCCAGAGGCAAACATCATCAAGTTACCAAATATCAGTGCTTCTATCCCACAGCTGAAAGCAGCTATAAAAGAATTGCAATCCCAAGGGTATGCCTTGCCGGACTATCCGGAAAACCCTGCTAATGATGCAGAAAAAGATGCAAAAGCTCGTTACGACAAAATTAAAGGTTCTGCAGTAAACCCTGTGTTGCGTGAAGGTAACTCAGATCGTCGTGCGCCTTTATCGGTAAAAAATTATGCGCGGAAAAATCCGCACAAAATGGGCGCATGGTCAGCTGATTCCAAATCCCATGTTGCTCATATGAATGCTAATGATTTCTTCGGTAGCGAAAAATCAGTCACTATCCCCGAAGCCGGAAGTCTGAAAATTGAGTTGGTGTCTGCTGATGGTTCGGTAAAAGTATTAAAAGAGTCGGTTAAAGTTTTCGCTGGCGAAATTGTTGATGCTTCGGTAATCAGCAAAAAAGCACTTCGTTCATTTATCGCTGATCAAATTGAAGACGCGAAAAAATCGGGCGTGCTGCTGTCTGTTCACTTGAAAGCGACCATGATGAAGGTATCTGACCCTATTGTTTTTGGTCACTTTGTTTCTGTCTATTACGCGCCTGTTTTAGAAAAGCATGCCACTGTACTGGCCGGGTTGGGGGTGGATGTAAATAACGGTATCGGTGATCTGTATACCAAAATCAAATCATTGCCAGCGGATAAGCAAGCTGAGATCGAAGCTGATATCAAGGCCCTGTATGCTACTCGCCCGCAATTGGCAATGGTTAACTCAGACAAAGGTATTACCAACCTGCATGTTCCGAGTGATGTGATTGTTGATGCATCCATGCCAGCCATGATTCGTGATTCGGGCAAAATGTGGAATGCAGAAGGTAAGTTGCAAGATACCAAGGCGTGTATCCCTGATCGCTGCTATGCCGGTGTTTATCAAGTTGTTATTGATGATTGTAAAAAGCACGGTGCTTTCAACCCGGTAACTATGGGAAGCGTGCCTAACGTGGGTTTAATGGCTCAAGCGGCTGAAGAATACGGCTCACACGACAAAACTTTCCAAATCCCAAGCGATGGTACTGTGCGTGTGGTTGATGCTAGTGGAAAAGTGGTGCTGGAGCAGTCTGTTGCGGAGGGTGATATTTTCCGCGCATGCCAGGTAAAAGATTTGCCCGTGCAAGATTGGGTGAAGTTGGCGGTAAATCGCGCGCGCGCTACTGGATCACCTGCTGTGTTCTGGTTAGATGAGAAGCGTGCTCACGATGCACAACTGATTGCCAAGGTAACCAGCTACCTTAAAAATCACGATACCAATGGTTTGGAAATTCACATCATGTCACCAGAGAAAGCGACTCAATTCTCTCTGGATCGTATTCGTGCTGGCAAAGACACTATTTCCGTAACTGGTAATGTGTTGCGTGATTATCTGACTGATCTTTTCCCAATTATGGAGTTGGGAACGTCAGCAAAAATGCTCTCTATTGTTCCGTTAATGAATGGCGGCGGTTTGTTTGAGACTGGAGCTGGTGGTTCGGCTCCAAAGCACGTTCAACAATTCGTTGAAGAGGGGCATTTGCGTTGGGATTCCCTGGGTGAGTTTCTTGCTTTGGCTGAATCACTGGATCATTACGGTAATGTTACTGGTAATGCCAAGGCAAAAGTGCTTGCCAAGACTCTGGATCAAGCCAATGGTTTATTCCTTGACAACAATAAATCACCTGGCCGTGCTGTGGGCGAGTTTGATAACCGCGGTAGTCATTTCTATTTGGCTATGTATTGGGCGCAGACTTTGGCAGCCCAGACTGATGATGCTGAATTGGCCAAACAATTTGCTCCTTTGGCTAAGACCCTTGTCGAGAACGAGGGGAAGATTGTTGCTGAGTTGATTGCAGCAGGTGGAAAGCATGTGGAATTAGGGGGCTATTATCGTCCTGATTTTGCGAAAATTTCAGCCGCTATGCGTCCAAGTGCAACTCTCAATACTGCGCTTGCCAGTTTGAGTTAAGTTACATCCAACACAAAAAGCCTCCCGTGAGCCCACGGGAGGCTTTTTTATTGCTCAAGTTCAGGGATCCTTTATCAGGCTGGGACTTGATGTGTTCGCT
Source organism: Cellvibrio sp. (assembly GCA_035490715.1). Lineage (GTDB taxonomy): Bacteria > Pseudomonadota > Gammaproteobacteria > Pseudomonadales > Cellvibrionaceae > Cellvibrio. Next base: position 120,372 of record DATJLF010000012.1, on the reverse strand, counting down.
GGCTAAATTGACCTGCATTCGCAGGCGCCGAGATATTAACTGCGTGCAGCCCTTTATCTCCTTTAGTGACTTCAAAGCTCACTTGCTGGCCTGCCTTGAGGGTCTTATAACCCTCCATCGATATGGCTGAATAATGAGCAAATAAGTCTTCGCCGCCTTCATCCGCCAGAATAAAGCCGTAACCTTTTGCGTTATTAAACCATTTGACTGTGCCTGTTGGCATAATGGAATCCTTCTGCCCGAGTGATGCTCTTGAAAAACACCACTGTCGTTATTATTTTCCCAAGTACTGCAATTGCTCGGGGGTCATGGACGAGAGATTTGCCTGTGGGGACTAGTGCATTTAACGTATGCTTTTAAGCGGCTAAGTATTTTATTGTTATTTGCGATAAGTGCCCCAATCTAAGCAAAGTGCCGCATTAATGTGCATGGGCGTTCTTTTTTTATCCAACAATCGACTCAAAGTCAAGCATTTATCCGTCGAGGTGAGGGGCAGGTCGTATTAATGAGTATTAGGGCTTGTTATGCCTGTGAGTTACAATACCGGCCAACATCCAATCATTTTTTATTTGTATTAGATCTGTATGGGCAATCTCCAAAACATTCAACTAACCTTAAGTAACGATGATGGCAACTCTGCAGACGAGAGTGATGGTGGTCTTGCGGTTTTAACAGCCAAGCCAAAATTAAAGCGACCACCAATGTACAAGGTGGTGTTATTGAACGATGACTACACTCCCATGGACTTTGTAGTGGAAATATTGGAAACGTTTTTTTCCATGTCGCGCGAGAAAGCTACCCATGTGATGTTAACGGTACATGTTCACGGTAAAGCGGTTTGCGGTATATATACTCGTGATATTGCTGAAACTAAAGCCGCGCAAGTGAATCAATATGCTAGAGAAAATCAACATCCGTTGTTGTGTGAAATTGAAGCGGTTGAAGATGAGCAATAAAGAGTTGTTTGATAGAAATTAAATTTGTTGGTTAGAAGAGGGTAGGCGCGATGTTAAGTAAAGATCTGGAAGTAACCTTAAATCTTGCTTTCAAAGGTGCGCGCTCCAAGCGACACGAATTTATGACAGTTGAGCATTTACTTCTCGCGCTCATCGATAATGATTCGGCGGCCAATGTATTGCGCGCTTGCGGTGCTGATTTAATTAGTTTGCGCAAAGAATTAATTGAATTTGTCGATTCCACAACTCCACTTATTCCCGAAAATGATAGTGAACGTGAAACCCAACCAACTTTGGGTTTTCAACGTGTGCTCCAGCGCGCAGTTTTCCATGTGCAATCATCTGGCAAACAAGAAGTTACAGGTGCAAACGTATTGGTGGCCATCTTTAGTGAGCAGGAAAGTCAGGCAGTTTATTACCTCAAGCAGCAAAGTATTGCCCGTATCGACGTAGTAAATTACATCACTCACGGTATACATAAAGTGGCGGGCAATAATGATCATAGTAATGATCATCATCATAGCTCCCAAGAAGGGCAAGATGAAGAATCTGCATCCGGAGAGTCAAACTCACAAAGCCCTTTGGAAAATTTTGCGACGAATTTAAACGAGGCGGCAATGCAAGGGCGTATCGATCCCTTGGTAGGTCGTGAGTATGAAGTAGAGCGCGTATGCCAGATTCTATCTCGTCGTCGTAAAAACAATCCTTTATTAGTAGGTGAATCAGGAGTTGGTAAAACTGCAATTGCAGAGGGTTTGGCCAAGCGCATCGTTGATGGCGACGTGCCTGAATCGCTTGCGGATAGTGTTGTGTTCTCTTTAGATATGGGGGCACTGCTGGCCGGTACAAAATATCGCGGAGATTTTGAAAAGCGTTTTAAAAGCTTGCTTAACGAATTGAAGAAACAAAAAAAATCGATTTTATTCATAGATGAAATCCATACGATCATTGGTGCAGGTGCCGCCTCAGGTGGTGTTATGGATGCATCAAATTTACTCAAGCCCCTTTTGTCCTCAGGCGAAATTCGTTGTATGGGGTCTACTACTTATCAGGAGTTCCGCGGAATTTTTGATAAAGATCGTGCGTTATCCCGTCGCTTTCAGAAAGTGGATGTGAATGAACCGACTGTAGACGAGACATACCAAATTCTCAAAGGCCTCAAGAGTCGTTTCGAGAAACATCATAACTTACGTTACACGGATGCTGCATTGCGTGCGGCGGCTGAGCTGGCTGAGCGCTACATCAATGATCGTTTTCTGCCAGATAAAGCCATTGATGTAATTGATGAGGCTGGCGCCTATCAGCAACTTCTCGCTCCGAGTAAACGCAAGAAAACTATTGGTGTCACTGATGTAGAAAATGTGGTTGCTAAAATTGCTCGTATTCCGCCAAAGAGTGTGTCTTCTTCTGATAAAGAGCAACTACGCAAACTGGATCAGAATTTGAAGATGACAGTGTTTGGTCAGGATGAAGCAATTGATACCTTGGCAACGGCGATTAAACTTTCTCGTGCTGGATTAGGTTCGGCAGAGAAACCTATAGGCTCATTCCTTTTTGCAGGGCCAACGGGTGTTGGTAAAACTGAAGTTTGCCGTCAGTTAGCAAAATGCATGGGCATGGAATTGGTGCGCTTTGATATGTCTGAATATATGGAGCGCCATACTGTTTCACGTCTGATTGGTGCGCCCCCGGGATACGTGGGTTTTGATCAGGGTGGGTTATTGACGGATGCAATTACTAAACAGCCGCATTGCGTGTTGTTGTTAGACGAAATTGAAAAGGCACATCCAGAAGTATTTAACCTGTTGTTGCAAGTCATGGATCATGGTTCTTTAACCGACAATAATGGGCGTAAAGCTGACTTCCGTAATGTGATCTTAATTATGACTACCAACGCGGGTGCCGAGGTAATGAGTCGCGCTTCTATAGGCTTCACTCATCAGGATCACACGACTGATGGTATGGAAGCCATTAAGAAAATGTTTACTCCTGAATTTCGCAACCGGTTGGATGCAATCGTTCAGTTCGCTTCGCTTACTCTGAATACTATTAAGACAGTTGTTGATAAATTCCTTATGGAATTACAAACTCAATTGGATGACAAGCATGTCACCTTGGAAATTAGCGATGAAGCTCGAGAGTGGTTGGCTATTCACGGTTACGATGTGAAAATGGGGGCTCGTCCGATGGCTCGTTTAATTCAAGATAAGTTGAAAAAGCCATTAGCAGAGGAAATTCTGTTTGGAACATTATCCAATGGCGGTGGAACTGTTGAAGTAGATGTGGATCCTGTAGAAGACAAGATTGTCATCGCCATTAAAGCAAAACAGGCGGCGCAACCTGCTTGATGTAAATTGCTTATTTAATGCATAACAAAACAAAAGCCGCACATATGTGCGGCTTTTGTTTTGGCTTTCTGTGAAAGTCAGTAATTGAGCAATTATCTTGCGCGATAGGTAATACGACCTTTGGTAAGGTCATAGGGAGTCATCTCAACCTTGACCTTATCACCTGTCAGGATACGAATATAATTTTTGCGCATCTTGCCAGAGATGTGGGCTATCACCACATGTCCATTTTCCAGCTTTACGCGAAAGGTAGTATTAGGTAGGGTATCAACCACTTCACCATCAAATTCAATGCAATCGTCTTTTGCCATGCGGCAGCTTCCTCAGGGTCTCTATAAATCTTGTCTATCACGCAGGTGGGATAGATGGGGTAAAAAAATAGGCGTGAATTGTGCCTTAATTAACCAGAGACGCCAAGGGGAATTCGGAGAAAAACGGCAATTGCCGCTGGTTTCGACGACTGGTTAGATAAATAAACATAGATTACCTAATTGAGGCGCATCCACCGACGGTTTACCAGAAGCTCGAGAGGGCGGTATTGGGTTTTATAGTTCATCTTTTCGCAATCTCTAATCCAGTAACCAAGATAAATGTAATCCAGGCTCATAGATTTGGCTTTTTCAATTTGAGCCAAGATGGCGAACTTTCCCAATCCTCGATAATCTTCCGCAGGCTCATAGAATGTATAAACAGCCGATAAACCGTCCCCTAATTGGTCACAAACAGATACTCCAATAAGTCGGCCATTGAGGCGGAACTCTATGTATTGGGTAATACCCCATTCGCTAGTCAGGAAGGCTTTGTATTGATCTTCAGAAGGAGGGTACATATCGCCATCCCGGTGTCTGCCTTCTATATAACGTGCATATAAACTGTAATGTTCCCCGGTATTGATGTTGTACACGACGTGTAATGATAAATCGCTATTGCGTTGTAAACAGCGGCGCTGGGTGCGGTTTGGTTTGAAAAGCTTCACCGGAATACGGCAAGACACACATGCCTGGCAACGTAGACACTGCGGGCGATACAAATGGGCGCCGCTACGACGAAAACCCAGCTGCGATAGCTGGGTATAAAGAGTGGGATCCATTCTGGCTTCAGGATCAACAAAGACTGTTGTTGCCTCCTGTCCTTCAAGATAGCTGCAAGGATGAGGTTGGGTCGCAAATAGTTTTAATGTTGAAAGATCAGACATGATTGCCTCGCGCTAATCCGGTTATTCCCAAACACCTACGGTCAGGGTTGACCATGGTCGGGAATACACACTCGGCTCATGAATAAAGTTTACCAGCATTTTTTGGAATTCTTCACGAGGAATTTCCATGGCCCCTAAACTGAATAGATGATTATTCGCTACCTGGCAATCAATTAATTGAAAATTCCAGATACGTAATTGTCGAACCAGGTGCGCAAACCCGAATTTTGAGGCGTTATCCACCCTGCTAAACATGGACTCACCAAAAAAAACTTTTCCCAACGCCATACCATAGAGGCCGCCAACTAATTGATTTTCCTGCCATACCTCCACTGAATGTGCATAACCACGATTATGTAAAGTCGTATAACCTTTAATAATATCTTCACTAATCCACGTTTCATTTGCATAGGTTCGCGGTTCTGCGCAGGCACGCATCACATCTTCAAAACAATTATCGAAAGTAACTCGATAAATTCCTTTGCGCAGAATTTTAGAAAGACTTTTGGAAATATGAAGTTGGTCAGGATAAATCACTGTGCGTGGGCTTGGGCTCCACCATAGAATTGGATCTCCTGGGTTGAACCATGGAAAAATTCCGTGATGATAGGCGGCAAGAATTCGTTCGGGTGATAAATCCCCTCCAATTGCCAATAGCCCATTGGGTTCTTTCAATGCATTTTCAGCAGGTGGAAACTGCAAATTATAGGGGTTGAGCCAAGGAATTGTAGTCATGATGGCATGAGAAAAATTAACAAAATTTTATTGGGGGCCGCATGTGCAAATAATAATATAGTCCGGTATAAAAATTTACATAACCAAAGTGATCACTTGGCGCGTTTTTTGAGTGTAAAAGCTTAACAAGAAATCAGTCAATTATTTGTTATTACTTTTAATAATTGAGAGATTTACGACTATGCTTAGGAATAACGAATCATGGCAATTTTCCGCTGGTAGGAATCTATTGAATTAGTTACCGTTTTATTGGTCTGTATTTACCGCTTTAATCGCTAAGTCGAGGTAGATTATGAGTATATTCAGTCATTATCGCGAACGTTTTGAAACGACCCAGCAAGAAGAGTTGACGATCAAGGAGTATCTCGAGCTTTGTAAAAAAGATCCCAGTGTTTATGCCTCGGCAGCTGAGCGGATGTTAATGGCCATTGGCGAACCTGAGATGATAGACACATCACAAGACCCGCGGTTAAGCCGGATTTTCTCCAACAAAATTATCAAACGCTACAAAGCTTTTGGTGAATTTTATGGAATGGAAGAATCCATTCAGCAAATAGTGTCGTTTTTCAAACATGCTGCACAGGGTTTGGAGGAAAAGAAACAAATTCTGTATTTATTGGGTCCGGTAGGTGGCGGAAAATCATCATTAGCTGAAATGCTTAAATCGCTAATGGAAAAGATGCCAATTTATTGCATCAAAGGTTCACCTGTTTTTGAATCCCCGCTGGGTCTTTTTAATCCGGATGAGGATGGAAAAATCCTTGAGGAAGATTACGGAATTCCGCGTCGTTATATCAAATCCATCATGTCGCCTTGGGCGGCGAAACGATTACAAGAGTTTAGAGGTGATATCTCTCAATTCAAAGTTGTTAAGGTTTATCCCTCCATTCTGAATCAAATTGCAATTACTAAAACAGAACCAGGTGATGAAAACAATCAGGATATTTCATCACTGGTAGGTAAAGTTGATATTCGTAAATTGGAAGAGTTTCCTCAAAATGACCCGGATGCGTATAGCTTCAGCGGTGGTTTGTGCCGCGCTAACCAGGGGTTGATGGAATTTGTGGAGATGTTCAAAGCTCCTATTAAAGTGCTGCATCCTTTATTGACGGCAACACAGGAGGGAAACTTCAATAGCACTGAGGGTTTGGGTGCAATTCCTTTTGATGGCATTATCCTTGCGCATTCGAACGAATCAGAGTGGCAAAATTTCCGTAATAACAAAAACAATGAAGCATTTATTGATCGTGTTTACATTGTCAAGGTTCCTTACTGTTTACGTGTTACAGAAGAGATGAAAATTTACGAAAAGCTACTGCAAAATTCATCATTATCCAGTGCACCTTGTGCTCCTGACACTTTGCGGATGCTGGCACAGTTCTCAGTTTTATCACGTATTAAAGAGCCAGAAAATTCGAATATTTTTTCGAAGATGCGAATTTACGATGGCGAAAACTTGAAAGACACAGATCCGCGCGCGAAATCCTTGCAGGAGTATAAAGACGCTGCAGGGGTCGATGAAGGTATGAATGGTCTTTCAACAAGATTTTCATTCAAAATTTTATCCAAGGTTTTTAACTTTGACCCCACAGAAATTGCTGCTAACCCAGTGCATCTAATGTATGTATTGGAGCAGCAAATAGAGCAAGAACAATTCCCCAAAGAAGTGCAAGAGCGGTATCTGAATGGGTTAAAAGAATACATTTCTCCGAAATATGTCGATTTCATTGGTAAAGAAATACAGACTGCGTATTTGGAGTCTTACGCTGAATACGGACAAAATATTTTTGATCGCTATGTTACCTATGCAGATTTCTGGATTCAGGATCAGGAGTATCGTGATCATGAAACCGGCGAAATTCTTAACCGTGCATCATTAAATGATGAGCTGGAAAAAATTGAGAAGCCTGCAGGTATTAGTAATCCAAAAGATTTCCGTAATGAAATTGTTAACTTTGTTTTGCGTGCCAAGGCGAATAACTCGGGCAAAAATCCGGATTGGCGCGGCTATGAAAAACTGCGCATTGTTATAGAGAAAAAAATGTTTTCCAATACAGAGGATTTGCTGCCTGTTATTTCTTTCAATGCCAAAGCCTCCGTGCAAGATAAGAAAAAGCACCAGGATTTTGTGCAGCGCATGGTGGAGCGAGGCTATACCGAGAAACAAGTTCGATTGTTATCTGAGTGGTATTTGCGTGTAAGAAAGTCGCAATAATTCGGGAAGGTAACAATTTGGGAAGGTAACAATTCTGGAAAGTAACCTGAAACATTCATACGTTATAAGACGTTAAGGTTAGGTTATGAGTTATATAATTGATCGACGTTTGAATGCAAAAAATAAAAGCGCTGTCAATCGCCAGCGCTTTTTAAGACGTTATCGGCAACAAATTCAGAAAGCTGTTGCTGATGCAGTGAACGAGCGTTCTATCACAGATATTGATAAAGGTGGCAAGGTCAGTATTCCGGGTCGTGATATCAGTGAGCCCATCATTCATCATGGGCAGGGTGGTTATAGCGAGCGAGTACTACCGGGAAATAAACATTTTTCTGAAGGTGACAAGATTGCCCGTCCGCAAGGGGGGGAAGGGCAGGGCGGTGGTGGCAAGGCCAGTGATTCCGGTGAAGGAATGGATGAGTTCTCATTCACGCTTTCACAAGAGGAATTCCTGGATTTTATGTTTGATGGTTTGGAATTGCCCAATCTGGTAAAGCGTCAGTTAACCGGATTAGAAGAATTCAAATCTGTACGCGGTGGTATTGCTAATGAAGGGCAGCCGGGTCGGATAAATATTGTTCGTTCTTTGCGCTCCGCAAATATGCGACGCATGGCATTAACCGGAGGCAAGCGCAAACAGTTACAGGAATTGCAAGCCGAATTGGCGGAACTTGAAAAGGTACCTGAAGGCGAGCGCAACCAAACACAATATTTTGCGTTACTTGAAAACATTGCCAGATTGGAGCGCTCGATCAGTAAAGTGCCTTGGTTGGATACGTTTGACCTTAAATATAATTTAATGGTTAAGCAACCAATTCCTCGTTCAAAAGCGGTGATGTTTTGTGTCATGGATGTATCCGGTTCTATGGATCAGGCAACCAAAGATATTGCGAAACGCTTTTTCATTCTTCTTTACCTATTCTTACAACGTAATTACGAAAAAACAGAAATTGTTTTTATTCGCCATCACACCAGTGCAAAAGAGGTAGATGAGGACGAATTTTTTCATTCGCGTGAAACGGGCGGAACAGTGGTATCCAGCGCATTACGTTTAATGCAAGAAATTATCCAAGATCGCTATTCCCCCGAGCAGTGGAATATTTATGGAGCCCAGGCGTCGGATGGCGATAACTGGGGTGAAGATTCCGATGTTTGTCGGGATATCCTTGTCGATGAACTTCTGCCTAACTGCCAATATTTTTCCTACATTGAAATCACTAATAATGAGCACCAGGCATTATGGAATGTTTATGAAGGTATTCATGAACAATTTCCTGAAAGTTTTGCATTGCAACATATTCGCAACGTAGGTGATATTTATCCGGTATTCCGTGAGCTTTTCCATAAGAAGGTCGCATGAAAAAACCATTATTCACAACTTCTGAGTGGAACTTTGATCTGATTAGGGATGTGGATCAGGTTTTGGCTGAGCTTGCCAAAGAATTTGGTTTGGATACCTATCCAAATCAAATTGAAGTCATTAGCTCCGAACAAATGATGGATGCCTATTCATCCGTTGGTATGCCGATTGGGTACAGTCATTGGTCTTATGGTAAACAGCTGTTAAGTACAGAGCATTCTTATAAACGAGGGCAAATGGGATTAGCTTATGAAATTGTGATCAATTCGAATCCCTGTATTGCTTACTTAATGGAAGAAAATACCATGACCATGCAAACGCTGGTCATTGCTCACGCGTGTTATGGTCACAACTCCTTTTTTAAAGGTAATTATTTATTCCGTACCTGGACGGATGCCAGCTCGATTATTGACTATTTGGTGTTCGCAAAAAACTACATTAGCAAATGTGAAGAGCGTTATGGCATTAATGCAGTTGAAGATATTTTGGATTCTTGCCATGCATTAATGAATTATGGTGTAGATAGGTACAAACGCCCATATCCCATTTCGGCACAAGAGGAAGAGCGTCGCCAGAGTGAACGTGCTGAATATCTGCAGAAACATGTAAATGACCTGTGGCGGACTATTCCTAAATCAGCGGCAGTGGATGCACAAAAAAATGCACCACGATTTCCTTCTGAGCCACAAGAAAATATTTTGTATTTCCTTGAAAAAAATTCACCTTTGCTTGAATCCTGGCAGCGTGAAGTCATTCGTATCGTGCGTAAAATCGCGCAATATTTCTACCCTCAACGCCAAACTCAAGTGATGAATGAAGGGTGGGCAACATTCTGGCATTACACATTACTCAATGAATTGCATGCTCGTGGTTATGTTAGTGATGGTTTCATGATGGAGTTCTTGCAATCCCATACCAGTGTGGTTGCTCAGCCTGCTTACGATAGCCCTTATTTTAGTGGTATTAACCCTTACACATTAGGGTTTTCCATTATGAGTGATATCCGACGCATTTGTGAAAATCCGACAGAAGAAGATCGTATCTGGTTCCCTGAAATTGTGGGAACGAATTGGAAGGAAACATTGCAGTTTGCAATGAAAAATTTCAAAGATGAAAGCTTTATTTTACAATTTTTGTCACCCAAGGTTATGCGTGATTTAAAGTTATTCAGTATTGTTGATGATGATCAACAGGAAAAGATTAATGTTGATGCAATCCACAATGAACGTGGGTTTCGCAAACTGCGTGAAAATCTGGCGGGGCAATATAATTTGGGTAACAGGGAGCCTAATATTCAGGTTTACAATGTCGAAGTGAGAGGGGATCGTTCGTTAACCTTGCACCATTACATGCACAACCGTCGTCCATTAGGAGAATCAACCCAGGAGGTATTGAAGCATTTGCATCGTCTGTGGGGGTTTGATGTGCACCTGCATTCAGTTGATGGAAATGAGATAAGACAGAGTTTTCATTGTCCTCAAAAGCCGGCTTAAACATCTCCCACCGACAATTATTTCACAGTGTTAGCATCCTCACGGGCAGTCCATCTTACTGCCCGTTTTGTTTTGTGTATCATTCAAATTACTGTCTGTAATTCACCTTATTTTCACCTTATTCCATTGAAAATGAGGTGAAAAAACCGGGGATCAAGTGAAAATACTATTAGTTGAAGATAATCCTACGATTGCCCTTCAAATTGGTGAGTTTTTAGAAAACCATAAATGGCAGCTTGATTATGCATACACGGCGAGCGCAGGAATCAATCTGGCGCTTGCGCAGGTTTATGATGTTATCTTGCTTGACCTTAATCTTCCCGATGGCGATGGTTTGGATGTATGTTCCAAAATAAAAAGCCTGGCTGAAGTGACACCCCCGATATTGATGATTACTGCTCGCGACAGTTTCGAAGATAAGGCCGCCGGCTTTAATCTGGGAGCGGATGATTATCTGACCAAGCCATTTGATTTGCGAGAGTTGGTACTGCGTTGCAAGGTGTTGGCTCGTCGCCATACATTGCATCAATCCAGGACCTTGGTATGGGAAAATTTAACATTGGATTTGAAGGTCAGGTCTGTATCGTATGAAGGAATTCCTTTGGAGCTGACTGGCATAGGATTTCAAATCCTGGAAATGTTAATCAGAGCTTATCCGCAAGCGGTCTCTCGATCTTATATGTCCCATCAAATTTGGGGGGATAGTCCACCGGAAAGTGATGCGCTTAAATCGCATATCTACGCATTGCGAAAATCATTGGATCAATTTTTCGATAAGCCAGTCATTAAAACAATTCTGAATGTTGGATTTCAGCTCGAACTCCAACATGGGTCTGAGAAAACATAATAATGCGTGTAAAAAATATTCAACAACAAACATTGTTATTGTTATTAAGTCTTACATTTGGGTTAGCTATTGTATTTTCATTGTTTGCTGTAATCACAGCGTTTATCGTGGAGGATATCTTGTTAGATAAATGGCTTTTAATGCAGGTAAATTATGTAGAAAGCTATTTTTTAACCCATGGGAAAATCCCTGAAATACCTTTCGATTTTATTAAGATATTTTCCACTTTTGAATCATTACCTGAATGGGCACATAAAACCGTCGCAGGGTACCCTTTCTATGGGGAAATTTTTACCGCTGATAATACACACTACCATTATCGAAAATTGAACGTTGGTAGCAACAATGGTTATATGCTAGCGGAAGTGTCCAGGTTATTAGTAGTAACTCAACAACCACAGATTTTTACCATTTTTCTCTTCATATTTTTCGTTTTTGTTCTGTTAGCTTCATGGTTGGCAGTCACTTTTTCCCAGCGAATTGTAAAACCAATTATTCTATTGAATGATGCAGTCAAGGGAAATGAACGTGGCCGTAAAGTACTACCCAAACTTCCTTATGAATTGGGGTTTCTCGCCAATACCTTGCAAGAAAGTTTTGATCGATTAGATACTTTGTTGAAGCAAGAGAAAGATTTTTCTACGAATGTTAGCCATGAGTTGCGTACTCCGTTGACCATGCTTAGAAATGTCAGTCTGTTAATAGGCCAAAGGGGGTTGAAAGAAGGGGACACCGTAGTTATCGATAGTGCCTGCCAACGTATGCAGAATACAATTGATGTATTGTTTGCGCTGGCGAGAACCAGATCTATTGAACTTGAACCTTGCAGGATTGTGGAGGTGCTAGAGCAATCTATATTAAATTGTCACCCTCTATTAAGCGGTTTTGGGTTGCAACTTAACGTAAAGAATAAACTTCAATGCATGGCTAACAGGCAATTATTGGATATATTATTTTCCAATCTTTTGCGCAATGCTGCCGAACATTCAGGTTCTACTTTATTGACCATTATCGAGCGGGAAGATGAGTTAATATTTGAAAATAAGATTGTTAGATCATCTCAGGATTCCAGCAAATGCCTTCCATTAGAACGTGAAATGGCATCGGGATTGGGTCAGGGCTTATATTTGATTAATAAGATTGTTGAACGATTTGGTTGGGATTTTATTGTTGAAAAAAATAACGATATTTTTAAGGCAAGAATAAAGTTTACTTATTTCACCTGAATTTGAATGTCTCCAGATTACCTTTCTCCATGACAATTAATAAATGGAGGGTAATATGATTAAAAAATTTCTTCTTGGTTTTTCCTTACTTGTTGTTGCATTGGTATGCGTAGCTGCATCACTCTACATGTGGGCAACGGCATTTTTTCCTGATGCCAGGACTGTTGCGGCAGTAAAAGCAAGCAACCCTGCTGATATTGAATATCTAAAAGCTGCTTTGCCGCAAAACCGTGGAAAGATTCTTGCCATTGTTTCCAGTGCCCGTGTCCTGGGTAATACCGGTAAGCCAACAGGTTATGAGTTAAGCGAACTGGCAAGAGCCTATTGGGTGTTTACTGTTAATGGATTCGAGGTAGACGTTGCTAGCCCGGAAGGGGGTGAGCCTTACGCACTGCTTGATGAAGAAGATATGGGGAAATACGATTATGCGTTCCTTAATGATTCTGTTGCCCAAGCTAAAACAAAAAATACCTTGATGTTGAAAGACATTAATCCTGATGATTACAAAGCGCTATATTTTGTTGGCGGTAAGGGCGCTATGTTTGACTTCCCTCAAAATACTGACATTCAACGATTGGTTTTGCAATTTTCTGAACAACACAAAACCATCGCGGCCGTGTGCCATGGTCCTGCTGCATTGTTAAATGTAAAAGATTCACGGGGTAACTCATTTGTTGCAGGTAAGCAGGTCAGCGCATTTACTAATTCAGAAGAATTATTATTGATTCCGGATGCAGAAACAATTTTCCCTTTTTTATTGCAAACAGAATTGCAGCGGTCAGGAGCAATTTTTATTGCGGGTAGTGATTATCTGAATCAGGTTGTTCAGGAGGATTATCTCATTACAGGCCAAAATCCCTGGTCAGTGTGGTCGCTGGCGGAAAAGATAATTCAACACCTTGGATACGAATTAATGCCAAGGTCGATTACCCCGGAGGAACATAGTGTTGCGCTGTTAGAAACTTTTTATAGGTACGGATTGAACGCGGCGGAAAAACAAGCAATCCACCAGCCACACATCTATGACGGACGATTAATTTTAATGCACTCTATTGTTGCGCTTATGCGTGGTGAGGTTATTAATGCGAGTAAACTTGTTATTCTGGCTGATAGTGTCAGGGCGAAAATTGTTCAATAGCCATCTTTTGGTGGCGAGTCAATTTTAAATTATATTAAAATAAGTATTCGGCCAGTGAACTAATCAAAACTGGTAGAGTCAGCATATGCTCTGCGTGTGTTCTTTGGGGATGAGCCTTGAAGGATTGATTCAATAGTAATCAGGATGTGATATGGATAGATTAATTGTTAAATTTAGTTTTCTGGCAGTGTTATTCTTCTCATCATTTGTATATTCCCGTGAAATTGCGTTGACCTTTGACGATGCGCCTACACCAGATAGCGCATTGATGACGGGCTCAGAACGCACCGCTAAATTAATTGCTGCCTTAAAACAAGCCGATGTACCAGATGTTCTGTTTTTTATTAAAGCCGATTACATTACCCCCCAAACAGCTGAACGATTAAACCAATATGTCAGCGCCGGATTTCATTTGGCAAGTCATAGTTTTACTCATCAATCAGCTAACCAAATAGGGGTTAATGCCTATGCACAAGATGCTTATAAAGCGCATTTAGCGTTAAAATCTTTTTCCAATGTACTTAATTATCATCGTTTTCCCTATCTTCATTATGGCAAAGATCTTGGTGAAATTAATCAATTACAAAGCTTGCTTGGAGAGCTTGGCTACAAAGATGGTTATGTAACTATTGATAATTTTGATTGGTATATCAGTGCCTTGATAACCAGGGCGGCTGAGGAGAAAAAGCCAATAAATTATGAGAAAGCGCGTGATTTTTATATCAATAGTTTGTATGACTCCATTGAGTTTTATGACGCTATTGCAAAAAAGGCGTTAAAGAGATCGCCGAGACACGTGTTGTTGTTGCATGAGAATGATGCAGCTGCATTATTCGTCGGCGATCTTGTCCAGCATCTGCGTAATAAAGGCTGGAAAATCATTTCTCCACAAAATGCCTATAAAGATCCTATTGCGAAAAAATTTCCGCAAGTTGCTTTTCATAAGCAGGGTAGAATAGCGGCGATTGCTAATAGCAAGGGCATTCCGGAAAGTGAGTTGCGCCATGTTTCGGAGAATGAAGAATTTATCAATAAAGCATTTGCTGCAGCAGGTGTGGTTAAAAATTAATACAGGGTATGTATGTTTATAAATAAAAAATTACTTTCTGCGGTAACTTTATTAGTTGCCTGCGCTGTAAATGTTGCTGTGGCGGAAAGTCTGCCCCCATTTGGTTTTCCGAAATCCGAAACTGTATCTGTGCACTCAATCAGTAACAATAAGGACTACGAACTTTATATCCAACTTCCTGAGTCTTATAAAGCATCTACGTCGAATTATCCTCTTATCATAGTCAATGATTCGCGCTTTGCATTTCCGATTACAAGTGGCGCTATGGCGTTAATGGGGAACAATGTTGTTAAGGAAGCTATTGTGGTGGGAGTCTCTTATGCGAAAGGGGAGGACCGTACTATTAGTCGCACACGGGATTACACACCAACCCATTCCCCGGATGAACCCAACGGACATTCTGTGGAAGCTAGAAAGGTGTCGGGTCAAGCGAAGGCATATACAGCCTTTTTGGCGGATCAGGTTATTCCTCTGATACAAAAAAAATACCGTGTGGATGCAAACAATAAAATATTTATTGGGCATTCATTTGGGGGATTATTGGGAAGTTATATTTTGGTAAATAGGCCGGAGATATTTGACCATTACATTATCGGAAGTCCTTCACTTTGGTACGACAATAAAGTGATTTTTGATATGGAAAAAGAATATGCCGAAAAGCATAAATCACTGAAAGCACACGTCATGATTTACGTTGATGACAATGATAGTAATTTGAATAATAAAAAAATGGCCGATGATGCGCTGGCTTTTGAGAAAATTTTGCGCTCGCGCAATTACACAGGTCTGCGTTTGGAGGTTGAAGTGATCGCTGGTGAAAATCATCACAGCGTTTTTCCGGGATTGGTTTCCAAAGGTTTGATGGCTGCAATTCCGTTAAAAAAATAAATTGCACTGCCTTTATGTTTATAAACTGGTATTAGTATCCTGCATGAATGTTAAAAACCATCGGTTTGGCGATGGTTTTTACCTTGTCAGTTCATACACACACATGTTGACGGCAGAAGCCAGATTTAAGGAGTCAATCATTCCGCAGCCTGAAATGGTAAATGCTTTCGCATTCATTCCTTGTAATACATCACGTGGTACTCCGCGCGCTTCATTACCAAACAAGTAGCATTCAAATTGTTTGAAGCTCGCATCACTCAAATTTTTTCCATCCATATCCAATGTGGCAATAGTGCTAAAGCGCTGGTGTAATGATTCCAGGGGCACATCTAACTCTATAGGGACATGAAAAATAGCACCCATGCTGGAGCGTACTACCTTGGGATTATAAGGATCAACAGAACCCGGGCTGAGTAAACAGCGGAAATTGCCGAACCATGCGAGGGTGCGGAGTATCGTCCCAAGATTTCCTGGATCCTGTATTTCATGCAGGTAAATATTTTTTTCCGTAGCTTCCGTGCTGTGGGTTGCGTTTACAAATGGGGCAACGGCAATAATTCCTTGCGGCGTTTTGGTGTCTGACAACTGCGTCATGTGCTTTTCACTGACCAGATGTTTTTTAAATGTGCTGGGGAAATCCTTATACAACTCAGTGACAAATAGTTCGCAATTTTTGAGGGCGTGATTGAATGTTGCTGCTTTCTCCAATTCCAATACCAAATGCTCTCCTTCCACTAAAAAATATCCGAATTCTGTACGATATTTTTTTTGATGGAGTTTTTTCGCTTCATCCAGTTTTAACGGCATATGATCATCCTTCCAGATCAGCGAGCATCGCTTTAGCGACTGCTTCTGCGACTTTAATTCCATCGACACCGGCAGACAAAATGCCCCCAG
The DNA here is from genome assembly GCA_035490715.1 of Cellvibrio sp. Classification (GTDB taxonomy): domain Bacteria; phylum Pseudomonadota; class Gammaproteobacteria; order Pseudomonadales; family Cellvibrionaceae; genus Cellvibrio. The sequence goes on along the minus strand of DATJLF010000012.1, from coordinate 104,005 downwards.
CATAACCCGCGCCTTCACCTGCCGGAAATAATCCGCGCGTATTCAGGCTTTGATAGCTCTCATCGTCGCGCTTGATTCGAACCGGTGAGGATGTGCGTGTTTCGATTCCGGTAAGGATTGCATCATTACGATCAAAGCCGCGTATTTGTTTGCCAAATGCGGGCAGGGCTTCTCGGATTGCTTCAATTACATAGCCTGGCAATGATGGGGCCAAGTCACCCAGGCGAACACCGGGTTTGTACGAAGGCTCTACTTCCCCAAATTCTGTAGACGCTTTTCCACGAATAAAATCACCCACTAGCTGGCCCGGTGCACAGTAATCCTTACCACCTAATTCATAAGCGCGTGACTCCAGTTTCTCTTGCAATTCCACACCGGCGAGCGGGCCGCCTGGAAAATCTTCTTCCGGATTAATTCCCACTACAATACCCGCGTTGGCATTGCGCTCGTTACGTGAATATTGGCTCATTCCATTAGTGACAACGCGCTCTGGTTCCGACGTTGCTGCCACTACAGTTCCGCCCGGACACATACAGAAACTGTAAACTGCGCGTCCATTTTGTGCGTGATATACCAATTTATAATCGGCAGCGCCCAATTCAGGATGACCGGCATATTTGCCAAGGCGCGCGTTATCGATCATGGATTGCGGGTGTTCGATACGAAAGCCAATTGCAAAGGGTTTTGCTTCGATATAAACACCGCGCTCATGAAGTTTGCGAAATGTATCGCGTGAGCTGTGACCCAAGGCAAGCACAATGTAACGACTGCGAATTTCACTACCATCGGCAAGTTGTACACCTGCTATTTGACCGTTATTAATAATGAAATCTGTTACTTTATTTTCAAAACGTACGTCACCGCCGAGTGATTTAATTTCTTCACGCATTGCCGCAACAACACCAGTTAACCGGAAGGTGCCTATGTGCGGTTTGCTTACATACATAATTTCTTCCGGTGCTCCAGCGCGTACAAATTCATGCATGACTTTACGGCCATAGAATTTTGGGTCTTTAATTTGGCTGTAGAGTTTTCCATCGGAAAATAAACCGGCACCACCCTCACCAAATTGCACGTTGGATTCCGGTGTTAATACGTTGTTGCGCCACAGCGCCCAGGTATCTTTTGTACGGCGGCGAACATCTTTGCCGCGTTCCAGCACAATGGGTTTAAAGCCCATTTGCGCAAGAGTGAGTGCGGCAAACAAACCGCAAGGTCCAAAGCCAATAACGATGGGGCGCTCGTTTAAATTTGCTGGTGCTTCACCAACCGGATAATAATTGGTATCGGGTGCAGGGCGAATATTTTTATCGTCAGCAAAACGAGTGAGAATTTTTTCTTCGTTCTTTGTATGCAAATCGATAATGTAGACAAACGTAATTTCACTGTTTTTTTTACGTGCGTCATAACTGCGCTTAAAAACAGTGAACTCCACTAAATCGGAATCGTTGATTTTCAAGCGTTTGACGATGGCTTTGCGCAGGTCGTCAGCAGGGTGATCCAGCGGAAGCTGAAGCTCGGTGATGCGAATCATGATGGCTCCTGGCCGGTGACTTTCCGGCAAAGGGATAAATAAGCCTGCGCATTTTACGCGGGTTGAACCAATCTGGCCAAGATTAAAAACACTTCGTTCGCGCTGATGTTATCAACAGGTCAGTTCCCTTTTTGTTTTATAGAGTCCAACCCCTTACAATGGTGAGGTTTTTCGTCCACTAGAGTTTTACCCATGGCCAGATCCAAAAGCAGTAACCGTTGGTTAGACGAACACGTCAATGATCCTTATGTCAAAAAAGCGCAAATCGACGGTTATCGTGCGCGCGCAGCGTATAAGCTGCTTGAGTTGAATGAGAAGGACAAATTGATTCGGCCCGGTGCGTTAGTGGTGGATTTGGGCTCTGCGCCAGGCAGTTGGTCGCAAATTGCAGGGCGGTTGGTGGGCGTTAAAGGCAGGGTGGTTGCTTCAGATATTTTGCCGATGGATTCGCTGGAACATGTGGATTTCATCCAAGGCGATTTCACCGAAGAATCCGTGTTTAATCAAATCATGGAAAAACTTGGTGATCGCAACGCTGATGTAGTGATTTCCGACATGGCTCCGAATATCAGCGGTGTGGACGCTGTCGACCAATCCTCATCCATTTATCTTGTTGAACTTGCGCTGGATATGGCACGTCGCGTGTTGAAACCGAAAGGCGATTTCGTCGCAAAAGTATTCCAGGGCGAAGGTAGCGACGACTACATTAAAGAAGTAAAAACCTCGTTCGAAAAAGTCATGATCCGCAAACCCAATGCCTCACGGCCGCGCTCGCGCGAAGTTTACGTGGTGGGTAAAGGATTCAAGCAATAAACAATAAGCGGAATAACAAGCGGTGATAAATTGAAGCATCAGGTTAAATATTATTTGATTGCGACAATATTATTGCTTGCCCATTTTTTTACGATACTCACTTGGTGAAATGCCGGTTACCCGTTGAAATTCTTTGTTGAAATTAGATTTTGTGTTGAACCCTGCTTCGAACATTAATGTGGTGATCGGCATTTCTTCTTGTTCAGTTAATATTTTCTGTGCGATTTTTACGCGGCAATCATTCAGGTATTGGGAAAAGCTGCTGCCGTAAATTCGATTGATGGCTTGCGATACCTGGCGAGCGGGAACCACCAGAATTCTGCCTGCCTGTTCCAGTGTGACCCCTCCTTCCTGCTTATAGAGTTGGCGTTCTTCTACAACCTGTTCCCAGCGGGTAAAAATGGTTTTCGCATCTTCATCGCTCATGGATTTGGTTTTGTTGGTGCGCAGGTCTTGCAAGACGTGCATCCATTCCATCAGGGGTGCGCGGATAATAACCATCAGTAATGTAATGATATGGAACAGTAAAAAGACGGACGCTCCCACCAGCACTGACAGTGACTCACTTGGTCGTGTGCCATGGCGTATTTCCAGATATGCGCACACCTCTACGACCAGATTGATGGCAATTAAAGCACCCAGCACTAGCAACCAGCGATACGCAGAGCCTGCATGTGACCCTAATAATTCCAATCGGACTCTGGCTCCCGCCAGCAATCGCATGACCATAATAAAGTAAATGGCAAAACTGCTAATGATTAAATAATCGATAGTCCAGAGTACCGGAATCTTAAATAGCCAGATTACGAGTACGAATACGGCTGGCAAAAAATGCAGTGCGTTAATCCTGGCAGAGCGCATCTCGCCCACGAGGCTGGCGTAATAAAAGTAAATGGCCGGACCGAGGGTCATGGCGATGCTGGCACGCAACAGCATCGCGGTCTCCCATCCAAACTCGATTATCAACACTGCCAAAAAGTTTTGCAGTGCGTATAGCCCGTAATTAATACCGAGCAAACGTGATGGCAAGGTTTGCAGCTTGGGTGACATTAAAAAACCTGACCCCAACAGCAAACAAATAATCGCTGCGGACAAATAGATGTGGATAAAACTTTCTTGCATGCCCATTCCCAAACCAAACACGTTTTTTATGAATTTCAGCCGATTTTACCTGTTTTCATGTCCTCAATCGCGTTTCAGGTCGTTGCGGAGGGTGCTTATCACCAAAATCCGACCCGAATGTTCGTTTAATTGATGGAGTCAGGTATGAAAATAAAGCTGTGTGTTTTAATCCTTATTAGCGCAATTTCTATGGGCGTATTGCCAACGAGTGCTGCGGTGGCCGTGTCGGAGTCACTCCTGATTCGCAATGTGACCCTCGTGAATGCCGATGCAACACTCAGTACAAAGCCACTCAATGTGTTGATCTCACAGGGCAAGATTACGGCGATTGGCTCGCGGGCTTTTAAAGCGGATAAGGTGATTGAGGGGCGAGGGCAATATTTAATTCCAGGGTTAATTGATGCCCATGTACATTTGCGTGGTGTGCCCGGTGTACCCGAAGGAGAGTTGGAACAGACGGATTTTTATCGACAAGCGTTAGTGCAAATCCCCAAAAGTTATTTATATGCCGGGTTTACTACCGTGTTGGATTTGGTGAACACCAAGGCATTCATTGATGGATGGAATCATCAGCCGCTCGCGCCTAAAGCCTACTTTTGTTCACCGGCGCCTATTCCCAAGGGATACCCCATTGCGCAAATCCCGGACGAAAAGTTGATAGAAATAGATGCGGCACGTTTCCTGTTGCATGACCGTCATTCTCACCCGGATACGCCATTTACAGATGCTGCTGCCCACACCCCCGCCCGGTTGGTGGCAGCTATAGAGCAGGACGGCGCCCGGTGCGTAAAAATATTCTATGAAAAGGGGTTTGGTGGGCAACGCAACTTACCGGTTCCCGGAGAAGCGATCATTCGTGAATTGGTTGCCGAGGCCCATAAGCGCAAATTGCCGGTTTTTCTCCATGGTAATTCGCAAGAATCTTACGAATATGCATTGGCAACGGGGGTTGATATGGTCGTACATGGTTTATGGAATGCACCTTCAACTACCCCCCTGACGGAGATCTCTGCCATGGCACAGCGCCTGATTGACGCGAAGATTGCTGTACAGCCATCGGTTCAGGTGCTTTATGGTGAGCAGGAATTATTGAATCCTGACTTTTTTGAGCAACCGGCGATTCGCGAGTTTATGCCAGCGGCGTTAATTAGTTGGTATCAAAGCCCGGCAGGGCAATGGATGAAGCAGGAAATAGCCAATCATGTTGGTGATAAAAGCTTGGGCGATGCGCAGAAATACCAGAAAGTAAAAGCGATCTATCAGCCGTTGCTTGAGCGCGTTAAACACATTAGCCAGCCACTTAACCAACAATCGCTACTGGTATTTGGTAGCGATACACCGAGCGGCCCCATTTTCAGCCAATTTCCCGGTTTGAATGGTCGTTTGGAAATGGATCACTGGGTGGCGATGGGAATTCCGTTGCAGGATCTATTCAAAGCATTGACTATCGGTAACGCGAAAAAAATGGGGTTGGACGCCGAGATTGGGAGCGTGGAAAAAGATAAACAGGCTGATTTGCTGTTACTGGGCAAAAACCCGTTGACCGATATCACCGCGTACGATTCCATTCAATGGGTCATTCTTGACGGACGGGCGATTAAGCGAAGCAGCCTATCTGCCCGAATGAAATAGATTATTGTTAGTAAATTGCGCCACCTATATTTCCTCCAGTTATTGATTTCCATAGAGGTGCATTTTTAAATGATTAAAAATGCGCCAGTATGGCGTCATAATCATCTATAATAAATTTAAATACTTCGCATGGCGGAGATTAACGTTTCCCATTAATCGAGAAGGAATAAAGGATCGCTTTACTTGCCGAGCCACCGGATTGCTCCTGCTTTCAGGTCATTGCTTGATGAGTCGCTTCAAAACGTTATTGATTGTTTTAACGGTTCTTTTTTTATCGACGCCTTTTGCCCAGGCAACCTCCCGAATTGAATACATTCATACTGACGCCCGGTTAGATACCCGGTCATTTATTGCTATAGCTGTACGCACAGCAGCGCTTGAAATCAAAACGGCCAAACTGGCATTGATCAAGTCCCAATCTCCGGTAGTGCAGGCCTATGCCTTGCAGGTAGCAGAACAACAACATCAGGTGTTAACCGGTTTGCAAAAACTGGCGATTGCTAACGGTGTAACACTGGAGGGGGATTTGCCATTGCAGGCAGGTGGAGTAGCACCCTGGGTTGAAGGTGACAAATTTGATCGCATTTACAGTGACCGGCGTGTGCATTATCGCCAGCAGTGGGTGACTTTGTTGCGTATGGCTATCTCATCGAATGATGAAACACTTAAACATTATGCGCGCAGTGTATTACCTGCATCGTTGCAACAGCTCAATCAGGCTCAGCAATTACAACGGGCGATGCATAAACCAGCGTGAGACTGGGGGTGAGTGAAAATGGTGCTATTTTTTGAACGAATAATTTTTTAACAAATGTTTTTTAAACAGATATTTTTTTAAAAGAATTTTTAAACGCGTAGCTATTTTAAATAGCCACGCGTTTTTATTGATTCATTAAAATTGATAATTTGCGCCGATGGTGAAATTCGCCGGTGCGCTGTAATAACCAACGTTATACAGCGAAGTCAGGTATTTTTCATCGGTGACATTGTTAACGTTCAATTGCATATTGAAATTGTCAGTCACGTCCCACGCGGCAAATAGGTTAACTGTTGTATAGCTGGATTGTTTAAGAACTGTGTTGTCCCTGGAAATATCCGATTGATATTTTGCCGCAACACCAAGGCGCACAGCAGGGTAGGCGGGTAATTGTGATGAGTAGGCAAGGTTGATAGTCTCTCGGGGAACCCACTTATAAATTGCTTTATGGTTTTCGCCTTCAAGGTCCAACGTAGTCAGCCCCAGTACAAATTGGTCGTATTCAGTAATTTGGCCCACGAATTCCAATTCAGTACCTTTAGAGTAAACGTCCACTCCCTCGTAAAAATAGGTACCGTTGCTCGTGATTCCGGCGTAGGTGCCCAAATCTTTTTGATCGGCAGTGAAATGGGCGAGGGTGACAATCAGGTTATCTGAAATTTCCTGGCGAATACCAACTTCATAATTTTCACCTTTTGACGGATCCAGATATTGTTCATTTAAATCTTTTTGGTCTTGTGGTTGATAAATATCTGAATAGCTCGCATACACCATCAGGTTATCGGTAATGTCGTAGGTCACCCCGTAATAGGGGCTGGTTTCTTCTTCAGTTTGGTCAAATGGAACACCGTAGCTTTGGCCATCGCGTGTGTAAGTCGATTTCTGGAGGCCAATAATAGCGGCAAGGTTTTCGGATGCATTTAATTTGAATGCGCCATAGGTGCGTTCGAGTTTTTGGAAGGTGGCACTGCGCAATACTTTATTGCCCCACACAGGTTCTGGAATTGCATCGCCATCATACGGGAATGGGGGTAATAAACCTGCAGCAGGTTCGGTAGCGGCATGTGGGCGTTGTGACGAATAATATTCGCTATCTCCCTTACTGTAGCCAAGCAACACCTGATGCTCCATACCACCTAACTCAAACTTACCGTTAATGGATAGATCCAATAAATCTTCTTTGTTTTCATCGGGCCAATTACCCGGCCAGCCCGTCAGGCCTAAACCGGTTTCTTTATTGATAGCGCCTATCACGTAAAACAATTTGTCTTCATTTTTCGTTTCGCGATAGTTGTAACTCAATCGGGTATTCCAGTTTTCAGAGAAGTTATAAATATATTCAACGAATGCGCTGTCGTTGAGTGTGTCCCACATTGTCCAATCTTGTGCGGTTGATGTTTCGCGCGGAAATTCTGCTTGGGTACCATCGGTATAATCCAATATCAGTGCGCCCCACATGTTGCCTACCGATTCATTTTTTTGATGTGTGTAACCAGCGGCTAATGTGGAGTTTTCGGTTAATTGGCCATCAATGACTCCGTATAAAAATACGCGATCATTTTCATAGCCACGCAGGTAGGAATCTTTGTCTTCGGCAGCAACTACCACGCGTCCGGCCCACTCGCCGGATTCAGTAAATGGCGTTGAGTAATCTGCCTGGACGCGTCTGAAATCAAATGAGCCTGCGCTCACTCCAAGGCTGCCTTCTTGTTCGTTTGTAGGGCGCTTGCGCACATAATTGATTGTGCCCGATGAATTACCCACACCTGTTAGTAAACCATTCGCACCGCGAATCACTTCCAGTTTTTCGTAAGTAAATGTGTCCATTTCACCGGTGACAATACCCCAGCTATTGGGCATTCCCACACCATCAATTTGTGTATTTTTAATTTCGAAACCGCGCGACATATAGTTGGTGCGATTGGTTTCCCATGCTTCTACCTGAATACCAGTCGCAAGTTTTAATGCATCATTTAAATTGTGAGTTGAAAAATCATTCATGAATTCACGCGAAATCACACTGATGGATTGCGGTGTTTCTTTGAGGCTCAAATCAAGGCCGGTGGCACCTTTACTGGTGCGATTCTCACGTACACCGGTAATGAAAACTTCTTCAATAGCGTATTCAGCTTTTTTTTCGGCTGGCTTTTTCGGTGTGGTGGTCTGTGCTTGTGCGGCGACGCTAATTGCAAGGCATAGCGGTGCCAGGGTAAATGGTTGTAAACGCATGATTGCTCTCTGGGAGTGGGTTGATGAAATAATAAAAAGAACATTAATCGGTCATGGGTGACACATCAGTTACGGCGTTTTTCTGTTCCTTCGATAATGAATAACTTGCTTTTAATCCCAGTCCTAGCAGTACCACGGTAATAACCAACAATATATTGACTAACAAACTGGCGCCACTAACAGCGTCGCCACCAAATTTATTCAAATGAATAATAAGCACTAATGTGAGTAACCCTGCGAGTAGCGATCGCAACATTATTGATATTTTTTGATGATCTTGAATTAATAGCGCGAATATAAAAATGATCAGGCTGCTGCTCCAGAATACGGCGATGAGTTGGGTTGACCACCAATTATCCACTAATAAGCTTGTTGCGATTGCTACAGGAAACCCCCATACCACTGCTACCCAGCTACGTTCCAGTTTTGGATATAAATTGCCGGCTTGTTGCTGGCGACGAAACCAGATATTCATTCCTGTGACACATAAATACCCCATGCCCAAACCAAGCAATGCGTACAGGATTTTTATTGGAAGTCCGCCAAAATGCCCGAAGTGCAAGCGATAGGTTGATGCATAAATTTGCGTACCTACATCGCCATCTGACCAGCCAAGGCGTTTGATTTGCTCACCTTGTGAATTAAATTGAAATGCTTCATACCACACCAAGCGATCTGGTAAATATGCACCGATTTCCAACGTTTGTGCCGTAGTTTCTGGAAAATGAATGCTGAAATAGTAAGGTAGTAGAGCGGTGTGTTCTTGTGAAAATTTTTCCAACACAGGCGCAACGTTCATGAAGGGTGCTGCTACATTGGTGGGTTCGGGGTGCGGCATATAAAGCGCATTGGTAATTGCTGTGGTGTCACCTTTATAAAAGGTGCTTGCAAATGCAACGAGCAATATTTGTGATAAACCGATTAATGCACCGGTAATTGCAATAGCCAAGATGAAAGGTGTACTCCATACACCGATCCGATTATGCAGATCTATTTGTTGTTGGCGAAAGCCACGATTAACCCGTAATGAAAATGCATTCTTGAAAATAGTGGGATGAGCAGCAATACCACTGATCACCATGCTAACCAAAATCATCCCTATGATACCCACCAATACCATCCCCCAAATGCCGGGAATAGTGAGTGCGTAGTGAAGCTTTACAATAAAATGAGTCCATTCGTGATCTACTTTTTCGCCTAATGACCCATCTGCATTCACAAAAAATTGTGCTTCAATGGGAGGGATTTGCCCGCCCACGCTGAAGCGCGGCATTTCGACTGTGGGTAAGGTTACCCAAACATCTTCAAAAGTTTTTGCATGCGGATTGGTGTGTTTATGCCAGGCGAGTAAATTTTCGAGTGCCTTTTGCACAATGGCTGGATCATAGTTTTTCGGTTCGCTGATGTTCGCTTGTTCCCATCGCTCAATATCCGGATAGAACACAGAAATTACGCCGGTAATACATACCAGGTAAAGCAACGCTGCAATAAATAAACCCAGACCAGAGTGCGCTTTCAGGCTTGCGCGCACTGCGTCAGGTGACAACTTGAAAAATTTGGACACGGTTGTTTATCTCTATCGTTTTTTTAAAATAATGGAACTATGGCGATACTAAAAAATTAAAAAAAGACGGGCGTGAATAGCAGCGCACCCACGGTAACTCCCCCAAAATAAATGGCTGGTTTAACCAGCGATTTTTTCGCTTTGCTCCACACCATCAATATCGGCCAAAGCACCATGACCAACAGCGCTGAATACACAGTACGATTCGCCACACTGGTATCCAGCAGCGAAAAAAGTACCAGAGCAATACTTACCGCCGTTGCGAATGAAAGGATACCCACTACCAGCACTTGCATTAATACTTGACCTGTTTGATTGGCCCGGGTGCGCAGGGCCACTTTGTTTGTTACAGAGGGGGTTGATCCTCTTCCGGATTTTTGCCTGGCATGGTGGTTCCAATGTTGCCAAGGGGTAGTCATCGCAATCCAGAGCAGTGCGATAAACCCTGGCAAAATAGCCGCTACAGCCCACCCCCGGTCAAAACCCAAGGCGAGCCCCAAGGGCCAATGTACCAACAACAGCGCCACCCATCCCAAGCTGACCATCGGCCAATCGCGTTGTGACCGACGCCAAGCGCGGTACAACAAACCTACCGCAGCAATAATAACAACCAGCCCTAGCAGCAGTGGCCAAGGGCTAAGGGTAGATAGGAACCAGGAGTTCATTGGCCGATCCTCGGTGAATGGAATGATCCGTATGGGCGCAAACAAAAATCATCAGATAATAATTATCATTTGTGTGCCATGGTGAGTCAATGCAATATTGTCTCTAATGGGAATTATTCTTATATAAAAAATCAATGGAAACTGAAGAATGAGCTGCCAGAAGGCGATAAGTAGGGATTTTGTATGTTGAAGTGCTAGTTGAAAAGTCAACTAGTCGGAAAGTAAACCGTTGCACAGTGATAGGGTGAACTCATTTAAGCGTCAAAGAGGGGAGTTGTTATTCAGACCACTATCAGTCATTTTCTAATTGTTTTTTTACTGACATTAAGCTACCTATTTTTACGCGACAGTTTCGGCTGTTAATTAATTTCCATTATTTCCCTTTCTTTTTACATTTAAAATTTTCTAAGACATAGCACTGAAATTAATTTTTTTCGTGTAATTGTTGTGTAATAGCATTTTTTTCTAAAGCGAGTATTGTGGATAGAGGCTAGTCTTTTTAGTGGAGTGATGGTGTCATCGGATGCATGAGGATTTGAAAAATGAAACACCGGCTTACAGTAGCAAATTTATTTTTTCTTTCGGTTTCTATTCTTTTAATAGTTCCCTTGAGTCAGGCAGCAACCGTCAACGGTACGTTGGGAATAACGGCAATTGTCGGCTCAGGGTGTCAGGTGAATAATTCCAATGTGACGGCAGGTGTTGTGGATTTCGGTTCTCTCGATTTCGGTAGCATCAATACTATCGGCGCACAAAATATAGATGCGCAAACCACGGGTAATGGTTCTGGCAGTATTGTCATGGAATGCTCGGGTGGAACAAGCTTTTCAATCGCTATTGATAATGGCCAACACTTTGGTAGCGGTAGTCGCTCCATGGCAAATGCAGGCAATGCATCAATTCTCCTTTCATATACGTTGTATCAAAATGCAGCGCGCACAATTCCCTGGACGAATGCCAGCCCGTTAGCCACGACGGCATCCGGCGCGGCAGATACATTTCATGTCTATGGTCGAATTCCCGGTGGACAAAGTGGAATTACATCCGGCACTTATAACGATACCGTGCAAGTGGTTATTAATTGGTAAATTGTTAGATGCCGGTTGAGCAAATGACTAAATGGATTTTTCCACTGCTTACATTGTTTGCATACCCGGTTTGGTCTGCCAATGACCAAACATTGAATTCATCTGCGACGCAAATTCGTATTCAAGTCGTTAACGGTTGCTTATTAAATAGCAGTACAAGTAATGGGGTTAATTTAGGGACATTAAATTTTGGCAGTATTTACGCAACCAACTGCATCACCGATGCAAGTACAACAACAGGTACTGGTAGTATTGAATTGCGATGTACACCAGGTACTACCGCAAAAATTACGTTAGGTGCCGGCCTGTATGGTGCGAATGTTAATAATAGAAAAATGCGTTTGACTACCGGCACCCATACACTGAATTACCAACTCTACACGTCCGCAGCGCGCACAACGATTTGGGATGATGTAACAGGTGTATCGATTGTATTAAGTGATGATTTGACGAAAACATTTCCGGTATATGGCCGGGTACCTGTGCAAGCAACACCGGTAAGTGGCAATTACACCGATCAAATATTGGTAACACTGAGTTATTAATAACAGCGGTAATCGTTAATCAATTAAACAATAACAGGATATGGAACGTGTTATGAAAGGCCTGCAATTCGGATGGCTCTTTTTTTTCTGGTTGTTATCTTCCTCTGTATGTGCCGCCAATCTGGCGGTGTGGCCAATTAATCCGCGCATAGATGCTCCTGCTTCGGCCACTATGGTGTGGGTAAAAAATAACAGTGCCACTGAAGAAATTGTATTACAGGCGCGAGTATTGTCCTGGCGGCAACATGAAAACCGCGATCAATATGATTCACAAGATGACTTGGTTGTCAGCCCGCCATTAATCACCGTAAAACCCGGTGTACAGCAAGTATTTCGCGTTATTAACCGCAGAGGAATTATTGAAAATGTAGAGCAGGAATTGAGTTATCGATTATTAATCGATGAAATCCCTGTGGCTAATAAAGCAGATGGTGCTGCGCTCAATTTTCAGATGCGTTATTCATTGCCACTTTTTGTTGGCCTTCCTGTTGATTATCAAAAAAAGAATTTGCGTGAACGCCAATCTGGAATGGCGGCTACTTTGCGTTACCGACTAATAGCAGAACCTGTGAAAACATTGGAAATTATTAATGAAGGAAAACTCAATGCACGATTGAGTAAAGTCAGGATTGACCAAAGGGGTATCCAAAAAGAAATACTGATTAGTGAAGGTTTATTGGGTTATGTATTGGTAGTTCGAGCCGACAATGGCCTTTGAACGATACCCAATGGGCCGCGTTGCAAAAAAACGATTCACGCATTGTGTTCGAACAGGAGCGTCAGGAGCTGGAAATTGCCACACAATGACTATCACTGTTTTCGACAAATTTATTTGTTGTTAATGGCGATCTGTGCATCAGCAGTGGCAGATAACGTGCTTTACCTTGAATTTGTTATCAACGGAAGAAATACCACCCAGGTTTTTGCCGTTACACAAAAAGAAAATGATTGGGAAATTTCAACTGACGAATTAAAGTCATTGGGAGTTGCTTTGAATTTTCCGCATGGTGAACGGCTATTGCTAAGTGAATTTCCTGGCGCAAGCGTCACGTACGATGAAACTATGCAGCGCCTGTTAATCACTGTGCCTGGTAATGCATTACCCATGCAAAATTTGACAGCGAGGTCGGAAGCAGACCCCACAGAAAATGCCCGGCGCGATGCCGGTGCATTTATTAATTATGATTTGTTGATGACTGATGAAGACGCAGAATCCCATCAAGCATCGCTTTGGCATGAACTCTATTGGTTTGAGCAAGAATTTTATGCCGTCAATCGCGGCATTTTGCGCGATACCAATGCTATTGACAGTAACTCTTCTTATTTACGGTTCGAATCTTATTATCAACACGATAATCAGAATGAGCTGTGGGGCTTAACGCTGGGGGATGTCATTAACGCAACACCTAATTGGGGTAGAAGCATTCGTATGGGCGGTATTCGCATAGCGCGTGATTACGAATTGAACCCCAATTTGATTACTTATCCGTTACCGGAATTTTTTGGGGAATCGGCATTGCCCGGTAGTGTGGACTTATTAATCAATGATCAATTGCGTTGGCGTGACCAGGTCAATCCCGGGCCTTTCTCCATTAATACTGTGCCTTTTTTATCCGGTGCGGGTGTAGCAGAAGTGGTAACTACTGATGTACAGGGGCAACAGGCCCGACAGCGAGTCAATTTTTATATAGCCAGCGAAATTCTGGATCAAGGCTTGCTGGATTATGATGTGACACTGGGAATGCGTCGCAAGGATTTTGGTTTTGCTTCAGATCACTATGCGGATAATCCGGTATACAGCGGCAGTTTTCGCTATGGTGTGACTCCCTACATTACACCGCAAATTCTCATACAAGGCGGAGAACATCTGCATCTCGCGGGCGCAGGTTTTTCGTTGTTAGCGAGTCATTATGGTGTGGTTGAGTATTCCTACACCGGTAGCCGTTATTTTGACCAGAGTGGCTATCAGGAGTCATTTGCGTACAGTTACAGCCAGCAACGCATTGGTTTTAGTGCGCGCTTTTTACAACATCATGGAATGTATCGTGATTTGGGTAACCTGGATGACGGTGTACAACGCGATGAACAATGGCAGGTTGCATTTTCGTTTTACCAGAAAAAAATGGGCTCTTTTAATCTGGGTTATTTTCAAATTTCCGAACAGGATACCGGTCAACGGGAATTTGCCACATTGTCATGGAGCCGTTATTTCAATTCGGGAGTAACGTTGTTTGCAAATCTGAATCGTCAGCTCTATGGAGAAAAAGATAATATTTTTTCTCTCGCCGTGAGTATTCCTTTTGGTTACAGCGGCCAAGCGAGTGTGGGTGGGCAGCGAGGTTTGGATAATCAATGGCGAACCCAGGTGCAGGCGATGGCTAATGCTCCTTATTCCGGTGGTGTAGGGTGGCGATTAGGTGTTGATGATTCTGCTGAAAAAAATGCCTTTGGTGCGATAGATTGGCGCGCGCGCCGCTACGAATTATCGGCCAGCGTGCTGCGTAATGAAACGCGTAATCAATATACCGGTGAGATAACAGGTGCACTGGTTGCGATGGGCGGAAATATTTATTCCACTCGATTTATTACGGATGCGTTTGCATTGGTGGATGCCAAAAAAGCAAATATTCCAGTCATGATTGGTAATCAATTAGTTGGACAAACAGGCGCAAACGGAAAATTGTTAGTACCTGATTTGTACAGCTATTTAGAAAATCGCATCTCCATCGACCCTGATCAACTACCTGCAAATGCGTCCATTAGCGCAATAGAACAAATGGTGGTGCCACAACGTAAGGGTGGTGTAAATGTACAGTTTCCCGTGGAGTATTTAGCCTCGGTATTAATTGATGCCTATGACAATAAAGAGCAACCCTTGCCGGTTGGAACCGTACTGGTAGCGGATATCGACGAGCAAGAATTTATCGTTGGATGGGGAGGAGAAATTTATATTGAACAATTAAATGAGCCAATACGTTTATATTGGGAAGATGGTGATTGCGTGATATCGGTTGCTCCTCCTGCAGATGTTACTCAATCGCTACCGAAATTGGGCCGAATGATTTGTCACCCGGTGGAAAGGGTTGGTGAATAATGAAAAAAACACTCGCCTGGCTATTTTTTTCTCTCATGACTTTATTTCAGGAAAAAGTATTTGCAGCATGCAACGCCAGTGCGACGACCACACCAGCAACGGTTAATTATGGAACTCACGCATCGCAAACATTACCGGCCGGTGGCATATCACCTAATGGCACTTCTTCAAGTGGATATTTTTCAGTAACCTGTTCTATCTCGCTCACATTGCAATTGTTAAGTACCGCCAGTTGGTTGCGATATACCGCGCAGAACCCCCTGACACTTTCCAATGGCACTGACTCCATAAGTTATGTATTAGCCAGCAACACCGGGTATTCACCTTCCATTACTTCATCCGGGCAAAGCATCGGTGGGCCAACCGGTTTTAATGTCTTGAGCCTTGGTTTATTAACCAGCGGGCGAGTAGATGTCCCTTTGTTTGTCAAAACCGTTGCAACCAGCAAATGGCCAAATGCGGGCACTTACACAGGCACACAGACATTAACTGTGGACGGTAGCATCTGTACCAGCATCAGTATTTTTAATGTGTGCTTAATACCCACTGCAGTAAATTCTACCGTGACCATGAATATGAGTATGGTTGTGAATAAAAGCTGTGAGTTCGTCAGCGTACCTGCACTGGTGGATATCGGTTTAGTCAGTTTTCTGGAGAATGCAACCGCGGCCCAATTGAGTGTCAGTGTGCGTTGCACGAACCAGGAAGATTATTTGCTCTATGCCGATAATGGCAACAACTACGCCAGTGGTTCCCGACGGATGAAATCAGTGGGTGGCCAGCACATTGCGTACGCCATTTTTCACCCCAATTCTACCAGCCAGGTAATTGGTTCAACGAATGCATTGAATCGCACAGGAACTGGTATGAGCGAAACAATCAACCTGCCTGTGCGGATTACCGGTAACCAATCCACACCCGTTGCCGGTATTTATTCTGATTCCGTAAGAATGGTGATTGAGTATTGAGTAAGTTTTTTACGTGTGATGACTCAACGTTTTCCAAAAGCTGCCGATAACCTGCCATATGCACGGAAACGTTATGGAGATAGTCATGCAAGTAACTGCACCCGCTTCCTTTCCTACCTTGTCAGCGACCACGAAAACGCAGGAGCTGACGGTTACTGCAAGCAAATTTCAGGTCGATACCAGCACGATGGACGCAGTATCGATTAACCGACCGCGTGAAGAACCTGCCAGTTACCATTTTGTGTCTGAATATGTCAGTGGCTTGCGTGAACCCAAACCGCAAGGCGCAGGAGCTACGGCGCTTTCCCGAAATTTATTGACCACACTGGATTACATGCAGACTGGCAAATCCACGTTCAGAGTGAGCAGTATATTCAACCAGATTGCTGCATTAAGTGGTGAAACGGTTGAGTATCGTAATGAAGCACGGCGGATGCAAGTTACCCACGAGGCGAAGGTAAAAAATCCCATGCCGGATTTTAAAATCCAGCCGACTTCGGAAAATAAATCGGTTGCCCTCAGTGTTAAAACAAAAGAGGGCGACACAATCCAGATAATGATAAAACAACGAGATATTGGCGTTGGTAATAGCACATTGGAATTCTCCTTTACGGTAGATGGCTCCTTATCGAAAGAAGAACAAAAAGCGCTAGGGGAGTTGGCGGAAAAACTAGGGCAAATGGGCGATGAATTTTTTCGTTCTGAAACGACCGAATTGCGTAATTTAAAAGGGATTGATACCAGTGTCATTAGCCATTTTAGTTTTACGATGAAACAGCCTGGCCCTAAAGATACCTATCTTGAACACTCATATGAATTTAGCCTGGATGAAAATGCGCAAACCCAAACACTGCGCGCAACCGATATACGTGGTTATTCCGTTGATATCACTACAAGCTTGAACACCTTAACGGAAGGCAGTACAGCAGATGCTTCTATGTTACTGCCTTATCTGGAGTTGCTTCGTGAAGCAACCGATGATGCAAAAGTAGTTAATAAATCACGCCGTTTTATGCTGGACGCGTTTGAATCTATGTTCGGTGAATTTATTAATGCAACGCCCATTGCATCATCCGATATAACTTCCCCCAAAGAAGCGGCACAAACAACACTGGCGGCATTTGATACCGGGTTGCCGGATTTTACTGCCAGCATTCGATCAAGGGTGATCCATAACCGTGAATTTTATTCACAAACCTCTGTACTGATGTTGAATATGTCCCAGGAAACACGCATAGAGCAGTCTGCGGATGATGTGTTGATTAAACAGGAATCCCGTTACGAATTAACTAATAATCGCTTTGAAGGTATTTTTGATTTGGAAAACCCGGATATTTCAAATCCAATTTATAAATATATCACCGAGCATCGTGAGGGAAATCTTAGTCGCGTCTTATCAATGACGGCAGAAAAGGTTAATAATTTATTGATTGAACAGAATGTAAGTCAAGAAAAGGAAGTTCGCAGTTACAGGAATTACAAACTCGTTGATGTGGAAACTGACAGTTACAGTGATCGCAAGTTACAACAATATTCAGATTTGCTGTTGAAATTAAATAATAACAAGCAATTTTTGGCCATTGATGAGTTATTGGCGGCAAGCAGGCCCACCGCATTCCTGATGCCGGTTTAGCGGTGTGGCAGCACTTCAGGATAGAATTCTCAGGATACTTTTTTTAGGATTCTTTTTTCAGCGTTCTCTTTTTAAGAAACCAAGGCTAACGCTGCCAGAACTGTTTTAAATGCTTGTGCCGATTTTTCAATTGCCTCTGCTGTTTTGGCAAGGTCATTGAGTGCGAGCTGCGCAGCTTCTTTTGCTTTATCCAGTGCTTTCTTTGCTTCCCTGTATTTATCGACCTGTTCATCCCATTCCTTGCCTTGCGCTTGATGAAGGGCGTCATACATGTCTTGTAGCCGGTTGGTGAGTCGCCTGCCTGGGTTCTTCGCCTTCAGTTTTTTGAGTTCAGTAATGTTATCGGCGATTTCTGATGATAATGCTTTCCTGGACATTTTTTACTCCTGGTTGCCGGTAAGAACATCAACGTGGTTTTTTAATTCCTCAACCTGCTGTGCAAATGCGTGAATATCATCTGCCGTGTACTTTTCAGTAGTTATCGCCAGTTGGAGTTGTTTGTTTGCAGCAGTGAGTTTTGCAACTATATTTGCGCCCTGATTGGACATTACACGAATTTCTTCTTTCGCTTGTTGCGCAAGCACATAAGCGTTATAGGCAAACTCCCGTTCAGAAAATGAATGCTCTTTTTCTTTGAGAAAATCTCCTGCCAATTCGCTCACAGCATCTGCACTGGTGCAGTAAATATCAATAACACCCGTGTTGCTGGTGCGTGGTTTACGTTGGTCTTCTTCAATGCACAGAGAATCTTCTACCAGGGTGAGGTCATGTTTAAGTAATTCGGCTAATTTCCCAACGTCTTGTGCATAGGCATTTACAATAGTTTTAATATGTTTTTTCTTTTCCTTTTCAATAAACCATGAAGTGGTAATTCCAATGACGCCGAGTGTTGCCTCTTTTTTGCTGTCGTCCAATGCGTAAGTTGAATCCTGTGTTTTCCTTGCAGCTTCAAATTGCGTCATGAAATTGGTTGCTGCTTTGGCAATGGCTTCTCCCTGGTCATTAGTCGCCAGTTTATTGAGGACATCGCCATAGGACTGTAGTGCTTTCAATGTTGCTATTTGGGTTGCGATACCTGTTGCACTTAGCCCTCCATCCAAATCGAGCGATACTGGCGGGTTTTCATTGCGCATGATCAATCGTCTACGCTCCAACTCAATCACTTTTTCACGTGTCGTTTTTAATTGATCCTGGGTTGTTGTGGCAACAGCTTCAGTCGCTGATGCGAACTGTGCAACTTGTTGTTTTTGAATGGGAGTTAAACCACATCCCGTTAGAATAGTGGCGAGTGCGATGATGAGGAGTTTATTTCCTGCCATTGTAAATCTCCTTTTTTGAATCAGGTTTTTGTACGGCCAAATTTACGAATGAGTAAACGCAAAAGACCAGTAGAAAAAATTAACCCGACAATTGTCGGGTTAATGAATGGATTTTATTTTTTCGCCTGCTGTTCTTTTACATACTTCATAATATTTACAAATGTGTCTGTCCAGTAGATATCTTTGTTATCTGCCAGATATTTTAAAAGCTGCTCATGCGCTTCTGTGGAGACAGTCAAATGATCTCCACCCACTCCATGGAAAGTAAAATTAGCCATCGTGCCTTTAGCCGCCGCTTCTTTCACCACGGCAATCAATTGTTCGCCAGTTACGTTAGTTGGAAAATCCACACCAACGCGGTAGGGGTCAAGGGTTTTCATATCCGGCGTTACGCCGCCGCCCATCGCTTTAAAGGCAACAAACTCACTTTTCAGCCCATCGACATAATTGGCTCCGCCGGCATTCAGGTCAATGCAGGGCGGTGTGTAAGTGCGTTCGGTTTTACCGTCAATCGCGTGTAAAAAAGCATTGGTTACTTTTACTTGATCTTGCATTTGTGACACGGTGAGTTTATCCAAATCGCGATCATCAGGCACCCATTCGCGGCCAACACCACTTTTTGAGCATTGGTGGAAAATGCTGTGGTTCGCCAACTCATGGCCTTGTTTGGCTGCTTTACGCCATTCTTCCAATCGGCTGGTCAGTGTGGGGCTGGCAACATTCAGGTAAAAGGTGCCTTTCAGCTTGTATTTGTTCAACGAGGGAATCGCGTTGTTCAATTGGCTATCCAATGCATCGTCATAAGCAAGGTTTACTGCTGCCTTGGCACCTTTGGGCCATTTGAAATTGTTGTCTGCGGCAAACGCCTGGGTTCCAAGGCTTAGGGCCAAGCTGATAATAAGAGGAAGTGATTTAAGTTTCATTAGGGCTAACTCGCATAAGGATATTTATTTTTGGTTTTAGGATACTAGTCAACACCGCTATGCACGGCCAGTCTCTTTTCAAAAATTAAACAAGCTTTTGTTGATATGCCCGATCAGTTCTCCACCACAATAGATGCATTTTTTGTGGTTAATGGAGCTCTGCATTTTGCATTTTATGCAGGTGAGTTTGGCTTCATCGCGTGCTTTACGGGATTGAATGACAGTCTGGATACTCGACGCCAAATCCTCGTCAGTTAATTTGGTGCGCTTGTTAAGCAACGTCCATAAGGCCTCTGTTACCAGCGACAGGTTAGCCAGCTTGTCTTCCAGTTTGCGAATACGATCTCCGTTGTCATCCGTACTGCTTTGAGATTCTCGTAATAACTGACGGGTTTCAATATCCAGATTATCCATACCGCCACTTATATCGGCAAAATCGTCGCTCATTGATAGTCTCCTGTTTAAAACTGCGGTGACTATAACGGGTACTTATTAGATCGAAAAGTACCCCAGTGAAGCGATTAACAATAATGATACGCAGAGGGATAAGGCCGAAACGGAATACACCAAAACCCAGGAGGCAGTATCGGAATCTGCCAATGCTTGTAAACGATGGGATGCGTGCGGTAAAAATTTCATAATTCACTCCTTGTTGCGTTCCACAACTCCGCGGCTCCAGCCGGTTAAAACAGGTTGCAATAGTGAGGCATGAACTTTGCTGTCATGATTAGTGTAGCTTTCTGGTATTGATAAAACTGTAAGCAGTTGCACATTCATTATGTGAGAAATTCACAACAAATATTTGGCGACAACTGGCGGCTTTTTTAATTGGGCTACACTGAAAAGCGAAAGGTGAAATTGGCGAAACTACGATGAGGTGATTATGTACATGAAGCAATTGGTTGAGCATTGGGAATCCCACGCGAATGGTCATCTGACCGAGGAAACCTACGAAGTGCGACTAACTGTGGAGGATGCTGCGAAATTGGATGCATTGGCAGAAATGTATCCAAAACGCTCGCGTGAACAAATTATTAGCGAATTGTTATCGGCAGCTCTAGGTCAACTGGAAGCCAGCTTCCCTTACATCCAAGGCACTAAAGTGGTTGCAACGGATGAAATGGGCGATGCAATCTATGAAGATATCGGTCCAACACCACGTTATTTGTCATTGGCCAAAAAATATTTGGCGCAACATAAAATTGCCAGCTAATTAGCCATAGTTCGGGCGCGGGCTATTCAAAAACAAGCTTTAAAAAAACGAGAGAAGCTACGGGTCTCTGACAAACTACTGATCGCTAAATTGTCGACGTAGTTGTGGAAAATAGAAACCCAGCGTAATGGCCCGCGCTATAACGTAAATGTTAAAGGCAATCCATAATCCGTGATTGCCCCACCAATCAATCATCACCATACTGGTTGCAATAAAAATTAACAGCGAAAAAAAAGAGGCGTTGCGCATCGCGCGACTCATCATGGCGCCGATAAAAATTCCATCCAATTGAAATGCCGCAAAGGATATCAATACATACACGGCCGCATAAGGCAGGTAAGTCACCGCTGCGTTTTGGATTTCCGTGATTCCTGTTAACCAGGTTACAACTGTTGCACCCGCAAGCACCATGAGCAACATTAAAACCAATGCCGTGCAAGCAGCGAGCCGGGTAGAAACTTTAGTTATCCGGTCGAAGAGCTGTCGATTACCGGAACCGATGGCTTTACCCACTTGCGCCTCAAGCGCAAATGCAAAACCATCCAGAAAAAACGCAGAGAGCGAAATAAACTGCAACAGTATGTGATTAGCGGCGAGTATGTTATCCCCTGAACTTGCGCCTTGGTTAGCGAAGAACGAAAAACCGGTTAACAAAAATAATGTACGCCACATAATATCGGCATTGGTGCTGATTGTTTTTATTATTGCAGCAGGGTGAAATAAATCTGCCTTGCGCCAAAAAGGTTCGCCAGGTATATGTAAGTGCCCAATAATCATCGCAAATCCGATAAGCGCACACAGCCATTCTGCGATCAGGGTTCCCCATGCAATACCTTTCACCCCCCAATCAAAACCGACAACGAACACTACATCCAGCACCAGGTTAATGCCGTTTAAACACAGTTGCAGCCAGAGTAAATCTCTGGTTTTTCCCAAACCAATTAGCGTTCCCATAATGGCGTAAGTGGCGAGTGTTGCTGGTGCCGCCCAGATACGGATATCCCAATAGGCATCTATTTGTTTTTCAACATTGCTGCTGGCATCCAGCAACCAAAGTGCGCACTGGATAATGGGAAGTTGCATGCAAATCAGTAAACAACCAATCAATAAACCGATCAATAGTGCACGACCCAACGCCGAGCGCACTTCGCGATGATTGTGTGCTCCACTGGCTTGGGCAATAAAACCGGTGGTGCCCATGCGTAAAAAGCCAAAAGCCCAATACACAAAATTAAATACCAGTGAACCTAGCGCAATTGCACCCAAATCGCTGGCGTCACCCTCATGACCTATAACCGCGGTATCCACTAAACCTAAAAGTGGTACTGCCATATTGGCGAGGATAATAGGTATCGCCATGCGTAGTACTTGTGCATGGGAAATTGCTGATTGATGGAGGGTATTCACATGAAATCCGGGGATTAATTGGTATTGATTTTTTTGCGAGCGCTTTGTCAGTAAGGCTGCAATCATTACGTCATCTATTCACGCCTGATTAAAACCGTTGCGAGTCAATAGCTCTGCCGTTGCTGCGAGAATGCACTGGCGTGATTGCTGTTTGTGAGATTCTTCAGGCCATACATCTGTCCACATTTAAAATGCGGTCTCAATCATATGAAACACAAACAAGTCGATTGTGGCAAGACCTGCTGCGAAGAAAGTATTTATTCCGATTACAAGATGAAAGAGTTGGAAATAATGAGCGCTTAAAAAAACAAAACCCGGCTAGTTACCGGGTTCGGTGACGAATCCTAATTTTAAAATTCCTGCTCGCTGAACGGCTGCCATGGCTTTCATCACATGCTCATAAGATGCTGCTTTATCGCCACGAATATGCACTTCCGGTTGCGGTTGCTTACCAGCTTCAGCAATCAAGCGAGCCTCCAGCTCTTCAAAATTAATTTGTGATTCGTTCCAGAAAATCGCACCTTCCGCATTTACCGACAAATTAACCGTTTGTGGTTTCACTTCGTTTGGAGTGTTGTCTTCCCGTGGTAAATCCACTTTTACCGAATGGGTTAGTACCGGCACGGTGATAATAAAAATAATCAACAACACCAACATAACGTCCACCAATGGCGTCATGTTGATTTCGTTCATGACTTCGGTTTCGTCATCGAGTCCACCACCAAAGGCCATGGCTTAACCCTCTTTACGTGGAGTGAGTTTGGAAATGGAATTTTTACTTTGCATCGGGCTGCCAGTAATAAAATAAGCATGCAGCTGGTGAGCAAAACGATTTAATTTATTCAGTACCCCTTTATTCGCACGGGTGAGGGCGTTGTAACCCAATACCGCTGGAATCGCTACGGCCAGACCAAACGCGGTCATGATTAATGCTTCACCAACCGGACCTGCTACCTTGTCGATACTGGCCTGGCCGCTCACGCCTATACCTACTAGCGCGTGGTAAATTCCCCACACAGTACCAAACAATCCAACAAACGGTGCGGTAGATCCTACCGATGCCAGAATAGCCAGGCCACGTTGCAAACGTTCGGCACTTTCATCAATGGAGCCACGCAAACAAGCGGTTAGCCATTCAGCCAATGGCAAATGGCCATGCAAGTCAGTTTTATGATTGCTGTGGTGATCCAGCGCCGCTTGTCCTTCCTCCGCAAGATGACGAAACGGCGTGGCTCGGTCATCACCCAGGGTGCGCAAGCCTTCCGCAAAGCTCTGGGCATGCCAAAAATCATTTAGTCCTTGTTCGGACTTCCGTAAACGTATTAATCCCCAGGCACGTACAACAATTACCCACCAGCTTGCGATGGACATGATTAACAAAATGATGGCAACACCTTTAATTAATGCATCGCCTTGTGCCCAGAGGGCGGTAATTCCGTAAGGGGATTCCATAACAGCCTCGTTGTTTTTGTGTTCAATTGAATCTGGGTTAGAGCATGAATTTCATTTGTTTTGGCGGAAACCAAACTCAAACGGAATTTCATACCAATAATCAATGGCAATGCCAGCGCGACTTGCCGGGATAAATCGCCAACGTTTAATTGCTTTGATGGCAGCATCATCCAAACGCTTGAAGCCACTTGAACTTTTAATTGTTACCTCGCCAACGGTGCCATCTGCCTTGACCAAAATTTCCAGCAGAACAGTACCTTTTTCCCCCAGGCGTTTTGATAGGCGTGGGTATGCAGGAGCCGGGTTACTCAACTCGCTGGCTTCAGCGTTTGGTGGTACCACGGGTGCCGGTTGTGGTTCGACTGGCTTTTGCGGTTCCACAGGAATGTCTACCGGTGGCGGTGGTGGAGGTTCCGGTGCTTTCACCGCCCGCTCCGAAGGAGGGGCTTTCGGTAATGGTTTTGGCTTTGGAACAGGTTTCGGTTCAGGGGGCGGCGGTGGTGGCGGCTCGGGCGGTGGTGGCGGTGGCTCTTCCGGAGCTGCCATCACAATTGCGCCCTGGATTGTTGGTATTACTACATCAATGGGTTTGGGTTCGGAACGGGCCATAACCACAGCTGTAAGAACGGCGGCATGCACGCTTATCACAAGTGCGAGTGATGTAAGGGAAGATCTTCTGGATTGCATGCTGGATGATTACAAAAGCCGGAAATGTGGAAGAATGTTGAATTTCGCGCTAATGATAATTCTTCTCATTGGCAATTGCAATTAAACTTCTCAATAATGATTGAATAACGCACTTTGTATAAATGTTAACAATTTCCGATAACCCGGGGATAGGGTCGGTTTAATTTGGCGAGAGTCTATATAAAAAGGAGCACGTTGGCCGTGATAGTCAATAACTGGCCCAATGGGCTGGAAGCGAATCCCGACAAAATTCAAGCTTCGGGCCAAACGGGGTTCCATCATTACAAATACGTGGAAGCGGCGTGTTTTATACGTCATGGCAATCGCTGAGAGATACAGGCTTACCGCTATATAAGGAAAGAAACGCAGCTCTTGTGCTGAAAAGGTGGATTCATTGATAGCTCCAGTTGCGACGCCTTCAAACTGGTCAACCTGGCGCTTACGAAAACTGGCTGGCACCGCCAGACGGGAAATTTCACAAATCTGGCGGGGCAGGAAACGGTCAGGATGCAGCTCGGGATTCGTCAATGCATGATTACAAAAATGCTTGATGGGTAGGGCCTCTTCCGGGTTGTTACTGGTAATCAGTCGAAGAGTGCCGGCCAGGTTTCGGGAGCTCACATGACGTATACAGCAATGGATTGAGCGTTCATCGAACTCATCGGTTTCAATTTGTTCTGGTTTTTCCTCTTCAAAATGAAGCTCTTCGCAATAAACCTGATGCCGCAATCCATATACTTCGCGTCGATATTCGGCAGTGTTTGCGATGCCGGGTTGCAGATATTGGGCAAAATGCCTGGCAATGGTTAATGCCTCATCACTTGCTAATTGGGATTTGGTACTACGGATGGACTCCTGGGAAGAGGACAGCAAAGAGGGTTGATTGTTAACGGGCAGCGGTGGGGATTTCATCGGATCCATGTACCTATTGACGGTTCGCACAAGAGTAAAGATTTGTCTTTTAAAGCTACCTTCAAAGTTTAGCTAGCCCGGATAAGCAGCGGATGATCATTTATTTCTATTAAAAATGCGGGTTATTCGGGCCATAGCATTAATCCGCAAAGAGGTCTTTGCCTGATAGTTCAAGATGTTATACTCGCTGTCCCTCGTTGATGAAGTCCACAGGAATTCATGGAAATTTTTATATTGCTGGGTTTGATTTTATTGAATGGTTTGTTTGCCATGTCTGAAATCGCCATTGTTACTGCTAAAAAGTCACGTCTCCAGATTCTTGCCGATAAAGGCAGCAGCTCGGCACAAATAGCATTAAAGCTTGCCGAAGATCCCACCCAATTTTTATCTACCGTGCAAATTGGAATTACATCCATTGGTATCATGAATGGTATTTTTGGTGAGTCGATCCTGGCAGAACCGTTCGCCCTCTGGCTGCAAACATTTGGTGTCCCCGTTAATTTTAGTGATAACTTTGCCACTATCCTTGTGGTTGTTGTGGTGACTTATTTATCGATTGTTGTGGGTGAGTTGGTGCCTAAACGTATCGGGCAGCTGAGCGCAGAACGTATTGCCTGCATTGTGGCTAAACCCATGCAGTTGCTTGCAGTCGCCACCAAACCGTTTGTACATTTATTGTCTACTTCCACACGTGCGTTGATGCGTGTGCTTGGTTTTCATCACAATCAAAACCAGCAAGTGACCGAGGAAGATATTCACGCAATTCTTGATGAAGGTTCAAACACGGGCATTCTTGAGGAACAAGAACACACCATGGTGAAAAATGTACTGCGTCTGGAAGATCGCAGTATTGTGTCTTTGATGGTGCCTCGCTCGGATATGGTTTATTTAGATACGGCTTTATCGGTAGAAGAAAATTACCAGCGTGTTATGCAATCGCCCCATTCACGTTTTCCTGTCTGCACTAAACAAAATGACAACTTGATTGGTGTAATCAACGCAAAAGAATTATTGGCAGCAGCTATTCGAGGCGACAAAGTCAATCTTGCTGAATTGGCTAAACCTTGCCAGGCCGTTCCGGAAACCTTAACCGCCATGGAATTGCTGGACTTTTTCCGTCGTTCCCGTTCACAAATGGTATTTGTGGTTGATGAATACGGTGAATTGCGAGGTTTAGTCACGCTACAGGATTTATTGGAAGCGCTCACAGGCGAATTTATCGGTGAAGAAGGTGAGGATGCCTACATCGTTCGACGTGATGATGGTTCTTTATTATTAGATGGCATGCTCTCCATAGTTGATTTCAAGGATTGTTTGCATATTGATGATTTGCCTGAGGAGGGCAGTTATCAAACATTAAATGGATTGATGATGCTTGTAATGGGGCGAGTACCTGCCACCGGCGATAAAATCCACCTGAAAGGTTGGGAGTTTGAAATTGTTGATATGGATGGGCGTCGCGTAGACAAGGTATTGGCCACGCAATTAAATGATGATTAATTTTTTAATCTGTGATCAACAGTCTTTCAAAAAAATAATTTTTCCTTTTGTCGCCTAAAGCATCTGTGATGCTGATCACGTGCTGGCGTGATATTTTACTATCTCTCATTTAATGGCCGCTTTTTTATCAGTAATAGGCCTGTGGCACAAAAACTACTGCTAGAATTTCCCTAGTCATTGCTGGGGGATGGGGCGTGGGGCCATTAGAAACACTCCTGTGGGTTTATCCGCTTTTGCTGCTACTCAATGGGGTAGTGGCCGTTGCGCTTTGGGCGACCTATCGTAAATCTATATTTGGGTTGTTGGCCGGTGTTTGGGGAAGTACCCTGCTAAATTTTGCAGCGCAGGGCGCTTTAATGAAGTCGCTGCCGGGTTCGGTGTTCGCGTTTTCCTCATACATTATTGTTGCGTGGTTCTTGTGTCGCATTATTGCTTTGGTTGCTCATGAGCAATTTTCTTTTCGTAGCTACTGGTTAATCTACGGCTTGGCAATGTTGGTTAGTGCTTTTGCCTATTTGGGTGATGGCACGTTTGCGATGGTGGCTCTTCCCATGGCAATTGCCATCGCAACTCCGCAAATCAGTGCTGCAATACAGATTCTCCGCAATAAAAAACTGCACACACTTGTGCGTATGTTCGCGATTGTCCTGTTTATTAACGGCCTGCATTTTATCGATTATCCCTTTTTTCGCCCAATCCCTGAAACAGCTATCTTTGGTTACAGTTTAGTGATTGCAACCAGTATGTTGTTTGGGGTTCTATTGCCTTGCATCATCAATAACTTTCTGGCGGATGAGTTAAACCAGCAGTTGCGTGATGAAGTGGCAAGTCATCAGAAAACGGCGCTGGAGTTGGAGCAAGCGTTAATTGCCACCGAAAAATCCTCGCGTGCGAAAACAGTCTTCCTGGCTAATGTAAGCCATCATCTACGCACTCCCATTAACGGTATTATGGGATTGAATGATTTGCTGCTGGACTCCAATTTGACGCCAGCCCAACGGCATCTTGTACAGAATGTCCGAAGCTCGAGTAATGAATTGCTAACCATGGTGGATAACGTCCTCACTATCTCGCAATTGGAATCGGAAAAGGTAAAGCTTTATCCCAAGGCATTTTGTATTCAGCAAATAGTGAATGATGTCTTTGAGCACTATGCATCCTCAAGCACCCAACAAATACAATTGATCAACAAGTCTGATGAAAATGCCCAGCAATGGATTTATGCGGATTCGCTAAAAATCCGGCAGATCTGCCTGAATATTATCGATAATGCGATAAAACATAGTGAGGGAACCCGTGCAATCTTTGCGGTTCATTTAAATTCAGCAGAATCCATGTTGCACATAGATTTGGAGGATGACGGGGTAGGCATCTCAGAGGAGCGCCTCACTAATCTTGCGCTTCCGTTTAAGCAAGATGTGGAATCCATTCATTGTGGGATGGGCTTGGGGCTCAGTATTGTGCGTGAGCTGGTCACACTTATGTCGGGTCAATTGAACCTGGAATCGGCTGAAGGACGAGGTTTGCGAGTACATTGCAAGATTCCGGTAAAACTTATTAACGGTGAATATATCGCTCCATCTGTTGCGGCATTGCAAGCAAATGAACTGAACCAAATAAAATCTGTCCGTGCTCCATCTGACCTGCAACAAATTAATGATGAGAAAACAACAGGGTTGACGTTGCCACAACTGGTATTGGTTGTTGAAGACAATCCAGTCAACAGAATGGTGATTAGTGGTATGTTAAAAAAAATCGCTGTGGAATTTTGTATGGCAGAAGATGGAGCCCAGGCAATGGCGCTCTATCATAAACACAAAAATCATCTGGCTTGTATTCTCATGGATGTACAATTACCTGATGCCAATGGACTTGAACTCGTTGAACAAATTCGTCAAGGCGGTGATAAGGTGCCGGTGTTAGTCATTAGCGCATTTACCTTTGGTGATGATGAAGCCAAAGCAATTGAGGTTGGTGCGGATGCATATCTGCGTAAGCCTTATCATTTCGATGAGTTTAAGAATGCGTTGGATGATCTCGGAGTGTCTGCGCAGGGTAACAATAATTAACAAATTAAATTGCAAATTGGAGTGCCTCTTGCAGTTATAAAAATTGTGCGTTGTTTTAATCAAAAAAATGACGCTTTTTAATAACTGATAAGGAGTTATTCCAATGAATAAAATATTTTCGTTAATTGGCAGCCGCAAAGAACATCTCGCAAATCATTCCTTTTGCCAGTATCTACGTACAGCAAACCCTTCAGATACATCAGTTTTTTCCTTTGTTCCACTCATGAGTTTTTTTGTGCTCGGATTCAAGGATTTGCTGGAATATATGCGTGTTCCTTTTCCCAGTAATCAAGTTGAGCATCTGTTAAATGAGCATTGTGCTGAAGATAGTGATCACTGGATGTGGTTTTTGCAAGATCTGGAAACGCTAAAACTCTCGACTCGTGCCTGGGGCGGGAAAAAAATTTCCGACAACTTGCAATTAATTTGGTCGCCACAAAATGCTGCAACACGCCGTCAAATATATGACATTGTGATACTTATAAATCATTGTAAGAATGCGCATGAAAAATTAATTCTGATCGAATGTATGGAAGCCGCGTTTGCTGCATTTATTGAAAACTTGAATGTATTGACCAAACGCATGGGGGTTTATACCGAACTTGTTTATTTTGGTGAGCATCACTATGACAAGGAGTCTGATCATACTATGGGAAGTTGGTTAGATACCGCAGCCCCCAAAACTGCAATGCCGCACCAAGCCAGGCACGCTATCCGTTACGCGGCGATGGAACAGATGATTGATGATATTTTTAATGGTTTTGAATCTATGTTCAGCTGTTGGGAAATGGGCATTGAGCAGCTATCTGATACACAGGATCGAACTGCATGGGTGCGGTAAGACATAATTATTGGTAAAGGAATGTGAAATTGATTGTTGGGGTATCAATGGTGTTCATTCGGAGTAGCCGTGATTGGCAATGCCCGTCACGGTGAGGTCCACACTCTCTATTTGGTTATAACTTCCTTCCTGATCGCGCGCAGCGGCGCTGCCTTCTGATTTAAATCAATTGTCTTTATTAGCTGTTAGTGATCAAATCTAGCCTCGGCACAGCAGTAGGCTGATTAGATAACCACTGAAGTAAATACCATGCTCGACATTAAGACTCGCGTTAAAGAAATCCAGGGCATAGACCCTACTAATATACCTCCGGATATTCTGGCTTCAGACCAGCCATTAATACTCAAAGGCCTGGCTCGCCAATGGCCACTGGCAAAGGTCGGCCTGGAATCCAATGAAGCTGCCATTAATTACTTACGCTCTTTTTATGAGGACAAAACTGTAGGTACTTTCTTCGGTACACCCGAGAATGATGGTTTTTATTTTTATACACCGGACATGTCGGCGTTGAATTACCGCAGTGAGCGTGTGCGTCTGGATAGTGTGCTGGATCAGATTCTCGCACACATGCACAACCCTCATCCGCCGACTTTTTATGTCGGTTCTACGACCGTGGATGTGTGTTTGCCCGGTTTGCGAGAGCAGGGTAATGACGTTCCCATTCCATTTGCGGATGCGTTGGTTAGTATCTGGATTGGCAATAAGTCCCGTATCGCATGTCATTACGATGCGCCGGACAATCTGGCATGTAGCGTTGTTGGTCAGCGCCGCTTTACGGTATTTCCACCGGAGCAGATCGAAAATCTTTACCCCGGCCCCCTGGATTTCAACCCGGCCGGTCAGCAAATAAGTCTGGTGGACTTCAGCAAACCGGACTTTGAAAAATTCCCGCGATTCCGCGAAGCCATGGTGGCAGGGCAGGTTGCCAATATGGAGCCGGGTGATGCGCTCTTTATTCCCAGTATGTGGTGGCACCATGTAGAGGGAATGGGAACATTTAATGTGTTGGTGAATTATTGGTGGCGGAATGTTCCGAAGTTTATGGGGCCGGCAATTAATGTACTGAAACATGCGATGTTGAGTATCCGGGATTTGCCTGAAAAAGAGCGGGCGGCTTGGAAATCACTGTTTGATTTTTATATTTTTGGTGATACATCGGTGCCACGCGAAAATCTTCCTCCCTCAGCACAGGGTGTGTTGGCACCCATGGATGATTTGCAGTCCCGTCAATTGCGCGCATGGCTTATTAATCGTTTGAATCGTTAGTCATTTCATAACAAAAACTCACTTGCAGGGGGTGGCCGTGTTACCTATTATCCACGGCCTCTTTTCTGATAGCCGCCTGACACATGGTGGCGTACACATTGAGTTGCTATGTCTAATCCCTGGTCAAGTTACAAACAATCCATTACCCAAGTGATGGGGCGCGATTTCCACAAACTGTCCCGCCGTTTAAGCGAGATAGAAAAACTGGCGCGCGCCGAAAAACCCCATGAGCAGGCGTTGGAAAAATGGCAACAACAACTCGCACATTCGCAAGCAGAAGTAACCCGTCGCCAGCAACTGGTTCCTGCGCACATTGAATTCCCCGCGCTGCCGGTGTGTGAAAAGCGCGAAGAGATTGCAAAAATCATTGCCGACAACCAGGTTGTTGTATTGGCCGGTGAAACCGGTTCCGGTAAAACCACGCAAATTCCCAAAATTTGTTTAAGCATTGGGCGCGGTGTAAAAGGCTTGATTGGCCATACACAACCGCGCCGCATTGCTGCGAATACAGTAGCCAATCGCATCGCAGAGGAATTGAAAACCACGCTGGGCGAAAAAGTCGGTTATCAAGTCCGATTCAGTGATCAATCCAATGAAAACACGTTAATCAAAGTAATGACTGACGGGATTTTGTTGGCCGAGATCCAGAACGATCCGTTCTTAAATAAATACGACACGCTGATTATCGACGAAGCCCACGAACGCAGTTTGAATATCGATTTCCTGTTGGGCTATTTAAAACAACTGTTGCCGAAGCGCCCAGATTTAAAATTAATTATTACTTCAGCAACTATCGACCTTCAGCGTTTCTCGGAACATTTTAATAATGCGCCCATTATTGAAGTCTCTGGTCGCACTTATCCGGTTGAAGTCTGGTATCGCCCGTTGTACGAATTTGAAAATGATGATGGTGAAGATGCAGAGCCGGATCAATACGCGGCCATTGTTGATGCCGTACGTGAAATTGAATTAAATGAAAAAACCGGCTCTGGCGTGCGTGGCGGCGACATCCTGGTTTTTTTAAGTGGTGAACGCGAAATTCGCGAAGCCGCAGAGGTGCTGCGCAAAGCACAATTCGCCCATATGGAAGTCATTCCATTTTATGCACGCCTGAGTTTGGTCGAACAGCAAAAAGTGTTTGCAGCGCATACAGGGCGGCGAATTGTGTTGGCAACTAACGTTGCAGAAACATCGATTACTGTTCCGGGAATTCGTTACGTGATTGATCCGGGTTTTGCGCGTATCAGCCGTTATTCCTATCGCACAAAAGTGCAACGCTTGCCGATTGAACCTGTATCGCAAGCCAGTGCCAATCAGCGCAAAGGGCGTTGCGGGCGCGTAGCGGAAGGTATTTGCATTCGCTTATACAGCGAAGAGGATTTCAATTCGCGCCCGCAATTTACCGATGCAGAAATCCTGCGCACTAACCTTGCGGCGGTTATTTTGCAAATGCTGCAATTACGGATGGGTGATATCCATAAATTCCCGTTTATCGATGCACCGGATCATCGTTTGATTAGCGATGGTTTTAAATTGCTGGAAGAGCTTCACGCGGTAAATACCAAAAACCAGTTAACGCCGGTTGGCCAACAAATTGCCAAATTGCCACTTGATCCACGGCTTGCGCGTATGTTGCTGGCGGCGCAGGAGCAATCCTGTATTCGCGAATTGTTAATTATCACCAGCGCACTGTCCGTGCAAGATCCGCGCGAGCGTCCGGTAGAAAAACAACAAGCGGCCGATCAACTGCATCGCCGTTTCTGGGTGGATCATTCGGATTTTCTCGGCTATGTGAATCTGTGGGATTATTTTGAAACACAGCGGCAAGCATTATCACAAAACCAGTTACGTAAATTGTGTAAAAAAGAATTCCTGTCTTACTTGCGCCTGCGTGAGTGGCGCGATGTGCATCACCAATTATGTATTGCGATTAAAGACCTGGGCTTCCGTATTAACAGCGAGCCCGCTAATTTTGAATCTGTCCATAAAGCATTGCTGACCGGTTTGCTGGGCAACCTGGGTTTTAACCATGAAGAGCGCGAGTACCTTGGGGCACGCAATCGCAAGTTTGCGATTTTCCCGGGGTCATCCCTCGCTAAAAAAACACCCAAGTGGTTAATGGCCGCAGAGCTGATTGAAACTTCTAAACTGTTTGCCCATACCGTTGCGAAAATAGAACCGGAATGGGTAATTGCCGCCGCAGAGCATTTAATCAAACGCCAGCACTTTGAGCCGCATTACGATTCGCGTGCGGGGCAGGTAATGGCTTATGAAAAAATTACTTTATATGGTTTAACGATTGTTGAGAAAAAATCGGTTAACTACAGCCATATTGATGCAGCGCAATCGCGCGAAGTGTTTATTCGTGCGGCGTTGGTAGAAGGGCAATATGCGCAACATCCGAAGCGCAAGCATCTGCAACAGCAAACGGGTTTTAAAGATTTCTACACTCACCAGCAACAATTAATCGTCGAGTTGGAAGAACTGGAAGCAAAATCCCGCCGTCGCGATATTGTTGTCGATGAGCAGGTTATTTTTGATTTTTATAATGAGCGTATTCCAGAGCACATTACTAACCTCGCCGGTTTTGAATCCTGGCGTAAAAAAGCGGAGCAGGGCAATCCACAATTACTGTATATCACCCGCGAAACCTTAATGCGCCATGGGGCAGGGGATATCACTGAAGCACAATTCCCGAACGAATTGGAATGGCGCGGCATGGTCTTCCCGCTCAGTTATCATTTTGAGCCGAATCATCCATGTGATGGCGTGAGTATTCATGTCCCTATGAGCGTATTGCATCAGGTTCCCGAGCAGCGCCTCGAATGGCTGGTGCCGGGAATGCTGCGCGAGAAATGTATCGGCCTGATTAAATCCTTACCTAAAAACTTGCGCAAACATTTTGTTCCGGTGCCGGATGTGGTGGATAAATTGCTGGCAGTATTAACGCCGGATAATAAACCCTTGACGGAAGCCATGGGGGTGCAACTAAAACGGCTCACCGGCGTGGATATTCCCAAAGAAGCCTGGTTGGAAACCAACGTAGATGATTATTACCGCTTTAATATCCATGTAGTGGATGACAAAGGCAAAGTGATTGCCAGCGGCCGCGATCTAAATCCGTTGCGTGAAAAATATCGCGAGAAAGTGCAACAAAATATTCAGTCTGCGGCGACCAATATTGAACGCGATGGAATTACAAGTTGGGATTTTGAGTCCTTGCCACAAGCAATCCAGTTGCCGCGTGGTGGAATTAGTATCCGAGCGTATCCGGCATTGGTGGATAAAAATTCCAGCGTGTCACTACAGGTTTTGGATAATCCGCTGCAAGCCCTTGATATTACCCAGCGTGGTTTAACGCGCTTAATGTTTTTATCTCTGGGGCAAACGGTTAAATATTTGCAAAAAGAATTATTAAAAGGTCAGGAGATTGCGCTTACGCTTGCAAGTATTGGCAGCCGTGATCAAGTGGTCGATGATTTAATTATGGCGGCCATCAAACAGCTTGCTGTCGACGACCAACAACAACTGCCGCGTACCAAGCCTGCTTTTGAAACGTCGTTAAATGCAATTAAAGATAAACTCATTCCGTATGCGCAGGATTTAGCCAATCAATTAATTAGCAGCTTGAAGTTGTTGGTTGAAATTAAAAAGCAACTCAAGCAACAAAAAAATATGCTTATGCTGGCGTATACCATTAGCGATATCAACCAACAGTTGAGCCAGCTGTTTTATCCCGGTCTGGTTTATAAAACGCCGCCACAATGGTTGCAGCAATACGCCAAATATATGCGCGGTATCCAGCAGCGTTTGGAAAAGGCTGCGTTAAATCCGCAAAAAGATAAATTACAGCTAGCGGAAATTGCCCCGCATTGGCAGCGTCTGACGGATTATCTGGCAAAGGAAGGGGATTACCGGCTAGGTCAATTATCCTTATTAATGGACTATCGCTGGTGGATTGAGGAATTACGTATTTCCCTGTTTGCACAGACGTTAAAAACCCAGGTGCCAGTGTCGGATAAGCGTTTGGACAAACAATGGGAGCAAGCACTCCTGCAGGCCCAGGGTTAAATATTAGTAAAGATGTGTTGGTGTTGTAACAACGGAAGGGGTGATTAGTCTATAAACCACCAATAGCGACCGGATCTTGATCTACGATCAGGTTCACTGGCTAGCTCGGAATGGCTATGTTAAGGTCTGTTCGCTGTCGTGGTACAACAATCCAATTATCTGTTTTATCCACCCTTAAATGTTTGAAAGGAGTTTTCCATGAATAATAAAATTTCCAATTTGTCTGCAATGATTGGTGCCGCTTTTGTTGCGTCTGCCGCGCTTGCTCCAATCGCTTCTGCAGCTGATGCAACTTTCAACGCAACCTCAATGGAAGCAGGTTACACCTTGGCTGACAATCATGCTAACAAGTCTGAAGGCGAGCATAAATGCGGTGAAGCCAAATGCGGGGCCGATAAAAAATCAGAAGGCGAACACAAGTGCGGTGAAGGAAAATGCGGTGCCGATAAAAAATCCGGAGCTGAGAAAAAGGCTGAAGGCGAGCACAAATGCGGTGAGGGAAAGTGTGGCGCTGATAAAAAAGAAGAGAAAAAAGCTGAGTAATATGTATGGCGAATACAGCTGTTAATTATGCTGCGGCTGTTTCCGGTGCGGGCTTGGGCCTGCGCCGGACGCTCATGAAAACACTGGATGAAACATCGACTGATCAAATTCAATTCATGGAAGTGGCACCCGAAAACTGGATTCACGTTGGCGGTCGCCTGGCAAAAAGTTTTCGCAGTTATACTGAACGTTTTCCTTTTGTGTGCCATGGCTTATCCCTTTCAATTGGTTCGCCGGCACCACTCAATGTTGAGTTGCTGCACGCAATAAAAAATTTAATGCGTGAACATAGTATTCGTTACTACAGTGAACACCTCAGTTATTGTAGTGACCAGGGCCAGTTATATGATCTGTTACCTATCCCTTTTACTGAGGAAGCAGTTGATTACGTGGCTGAGCGAATTGCGCGTGCGCAGGATATTCTGGGGCAGCGTATTGCAATAGAAAATTCTTCCTATTATTACGCACCCCAGCAAGAAATGAGCGAGAGTGATTTTATCCGTGCTGTTATTAATAAAGCGGATTGCGCACTTCTGTTGGATGTTAATAACATTTACGTCAACAGCATCAACCATAAATATGATCCCTACGAATTTTTAGCCAGTTTGCCGGGTGAGCGCACGGCATATATTCACATTGCCGGTCATTACGAAGAAGCAGAGGATTTGCGAGTTGATACCCACGGTACAGCGGTAATTAATCCAGTGTGGCAATTATTGGAAAAAGCATACGAATTATTCGGCGTAAAACCTACATTGCTTGAACGGGATTTTAATATCCCGCCTCTGACTGAATTACTGGCAGAACTGGATGAAATTAAAATTCGCCAGCATCGTGCATTATGAAAAGCTTTCAAAATACCCAACTGCAACTGACAAACTACCTTCGTGCGCCGCATGAAAGTGCAGAACCATCCCAAGTGGAAATTCGTCGATTACATATTTATCGCGATTTGATTTACAACAACATTGAAAATTTTATTGCCAATGTCTTTCCTGTCACACGTTCAATCCTCGCTGATGAGGCCTGGCATGGGCTTGTGCGTGGTTTTGTCCAAAACCATTATTGCCAGACACCTTATTTTTTACAAATCAGTGATGAGTTTGTGCAGCACCTATTACAAGAGCGGGGTTTGCTTATGGGTGACCCTCCTTATTTATTAGAGCTGGTGCACTATGAGTGGATCGAACTTGCGTTAGATGTAAGCACTGAGGTAATCCCTGAAGCAAACGCTTGGCCTTCGCTGTTGGAACAAACACGGCCGCGTGTCTCTCCATTAGCTATTTGTCTCAGCTACCAATTTCCCGTGCAAAAAATATCTGCCCAACATCCTCATTGGGAACCTGAACCTACCCAATTATTGGTGTACCGTAACAGGGCAGATAAAGTGTGTTTTGTGGAAGCTAATTCATTGACTGCACGTTTGCTTTTTTTATTGCAAAACGAAGATCAGCCACTGATATCCCATTTACAAACTATCGCCCGAGAGTTATGCATTGATGTTGAGCTGATTAAAAAGCAATCAATTATATTGTTGAATGGTTTTTATGAAGATAGCGTTATCAGTCATTTTGAGTAATTCATATCCTCATTTGCACTTTTATGGATGATATCTGTGCCGTGTTTCGGTTAAAAAGTGCAAAAAGAGTGCAAAAAATTAAGGAAATTGATTTAAAACCAAGTTTTATCACAAAACTTTGATAATTTTCTTTATATAATCTCCGCCCGTCATAAGACAGATGGTTTGTCATATTTCTGTAACTCTCTAGTCACACAATGGCAATCCGGTTGACATGTAACTGTCACTTTCATCTAGAAAATCCCTGACTCACCGATGCGCAAATTTTTGCGTGTCACACACACACATCCAGGAGACAACTCCATGAAAAAAACATTATTAGCCGTGACCTTAGCTTCTCTTTTCCCATTAGCCGCAATGGCTGATGTGGTGGTCTACGGTAAGGCTAACGTTTCAGTACAAAATGCTGATGAAGCTGTTATGGACGATAGCCGCGTAGAATTGGTAAGCAATGCTTCGCGTATCGGCGTGAAAGGCGGCGAAGAAGTCAATTCCAGCCTGAAAGTTATTTATCAGTTTGAATACCAAACTGAAGTAGATGATGGCACCAATGGTTCCCAAACGTTTGGCCAACGCAATATTTTCCTCGGCCTTCAAGGTGTAGCCGGTACTATCATGGGCGGTCATTTCGATACACCAACTAAAGTTGCCCAGGAAAAAGTTGACCTGTTCAATGATCTGGAAGGTGACATCACTCATATTTTCAAAGGCGAAATTCGCGCGAGCAACGTCGTCCAATACACTACTCCAACATTCGCTGGGGGTTTTGCTGGATCGGTTGCATACGTGACTGAAGAGAATGACGGTACTTTCAGACAAAATAACCCGGCAGGTACTGAACCAGGCAATGGTATCTCTGCATCGTTCGGCTATACAAGCGCTGCATTCTATGCAGGTGTTGCAATGGATCAGGACGTTGAAGCAGAAGGCATTGATTTGGTTCGTGCCGTTGCTCGCGTAACACTGGGCGCAGTGCAATTGGGTGTATTGGCTGAACAATATGAAAATGAAAACACCGATTATGATGAAGACGGTGCGTTTGTTTCTGCTTTATGGAATATCACTGACAAGTGGGTATTGAAAGGCCAATACGGTCAATCTGATGTAAGAATGTTTGAAGGTGAGAGTGCAAGCATTGGTCTGGATTACAAAATGACTAAAGCAGCAACCTTATTCTCATACGCCACTAAAGTGGAAAATGGTCTGCCATTGTTAATCGGTGTTCCTCCAGCAACCACTATCAACACCGCTCATCGTGATGATACCTACATCGGTGCTGGTGTAGATTTCAAATTCTAATTCACATCGCTGGATTATTATTTGCTGACAAAGGGTGCTTATGCACCCTTTGTTGTTTTGAACTGTATATACGGAGAAATAATAGATGAAACCTTTAGCAATAATCTTGTTGCTGGTTACGGCTTCGGTGCATTCTGAAGAAAGCAATACAGAGTGCGTACCCGCAGTAGATGCAGCGGATTCCATGAATGTAAACCAAAAGGAATGTGACTACAGTAATGAAGGTTTAAATGGCTTCTTACAAAAAGCTTTTAAAAAGGGCGAAGACGGTGCTGTTTTAGAAACCGGAACAGCAGCAGGAAAAAATGTTGTTAGCGAAGAAAAATTCACTGAATCTGGTGCAAATAAAGAGAAAAATAAAATATCAAATCAAAAATTTAATCTTAAGGTCGAAGTGGATCAATGGGCCAATTTGCCCGTCGCACGCGCACAATTATTTCCTGCCGCTTTGGAAAAATGCGGGAATGGCTTTGCTGTAATTGGTGAGAAATATCGTAATGTGGCAACCGGCAAGATTGAATTAAGTATGCAATTTGCGTGTGAATAGCGTTATATCCTATATCATCTTAATAAAGAAATTGCACTATATTGCTGTTAGTCAGGGTTTCTGAATTAGCGAAGTAATTAACATAAAATTATTTTTTGAAGGGTGTCGAAAACCCGTCTTATCAATCGACTATTAAGTACCATCGCGTGAATACTTCATCGTTTTTTAATAGGAGATTTATTATGTCCACCAATAGCGTACATTTCCACCGCGTTTTCCGCACGACAGCGGAAAAGGTTTATCGTGCCTTTACCGAAGCTGACGCTTTCGCCCGATGGCTTCCTCCCAGCGGTTTTACCGCAAGGGTCCATCATCTGGAAGCAAAAGTGGGCGGCACTTACAAAATGTCATTCACCAATTTCACTACGGGAAATAGTCACTCGTTTGGTGGCACCTATGTAGAACTGGTGCCGCATAAACGCCTATCCTACACCGCACAATTCGATGATCCCAACTTGCCGGGAGAAATGAAAACAACAGTAGATTTAACGCCAGTATCCTGCGGTGTTGAAATCAAAATTACCCAAGAGGGTATTCCTTCGGTTATCCCGGTGGAGGGCTGTTACCTGGGGTGGCAAGAATCATTAGCGTTTTTGGTTAAATTGGTGGAACCGGAAATTTCGGAGTGATTTCGAATTTGTGATCTAACCAACTCATCATAAAGGAGAAGCGACATGACAAATCCAGCAAAAAATACTATTTGTCTTTGGTACGATAAAGATGCCGAAGAAGCTGCACGTTTTTATGCAGAAACATTTCCCGATTCATTTGTGAGTGCAGTTAATCTGGCGCCCGGAGATTATCCCTCAGGCAAGCAGGGCGATGTATTAACCGTTGAATTTACGGTATCAGGTATCCCCTGTATTGGTCTTAATGGTGGACCTATCTTTAAACACTCCGAAGCTTTTTCATTTCAAATCGCAACCAAAGACCAGGCCGAAACAGATCGTTATTGGAATGCCATTGTTAATAATGGAGGTCAGGAGAGTGAATGTGGATGGTGTAAGGATAAATGGGGTTTGAATTGGCAAATAACCCCTATTATTTTATCCCAAGGCGTTACCAATCCCGACCCCGTTATTGCCAAACGTGTATTCAACGCAATGATGACAATGAGCAAAATCGATGTGGCAGCCATTGAAAAAGCAATTCATGGTTAGTCATATTGACGGTTCAAATTAATCAGGGCGACATTTGGTCGCCCTGATTTTTCTCATTACTTAACTGTCTATCCATCACTTAACTTTTCATCCATCACTTAACTTTCTATTCATCGCCTAATTTTAATTTTATCGTTTGGTTCTCAAAACCGGAAATGACTTTATTCAAGTAATGTGCGGTTTAAGACTGTACGGGGTAGAGAATCGTTGGTGCCAATTTACATCAGGCACAACATGGCACGACTACTAAATCACATTTTTTCCAGTTGACGTTTCCTTCATTAATTTGTATTTAATCACTTCGAACTGTTACCTAAATCCGCACTGAAAGTTAATAATTTCCCAAATGGTGTAACCCTGGTTCGCACAGAGACGATAAATTCGTTTCAGAATGCTTCCGCAAAAGTGGGAATTGTGAATGACAAGGTTCGACTTTTTTCTTAGTACAATCTTTAGCTGGATTCCGCTGATTTATAAGGGTTTTTTGCTCCGTTTGATTCTTTGAGTTTTGACTGCATTTTTTTATACTCCTGTTCGTGCCAAAGCGACTGTACACAAAAATAACAAAAACACTGGGCACATTTTCGGTTTAATCATCTGATCTTTCCTGATGGTGTGGCTTGCTTATATGAAGAGCTATCCCTGCCATGGAGAGCCTTTATCTGGAGAAAACCATGTATATAAAAAATCCGGTCATTAAAAACAGGGCAATCAAATCCATGTTGTTAATGTGGTGTTGTTTTTTGCTTTCCTTATTGTCAATTCAATCCACTTGGGCGGCTTCCGGCCACACAGTGTTATCTGCTACCAGCGTTAAGTTTTATGTAACTGCTGCTCCCTGGGCTGACGTGCATTACACGATTAATGGTGCGAACCAGCAAAATATTCGCATGACGGCGAGTGGCACTAATCACGAATACACCATTACGGCGGCAACCAATTCGGTGATTCGTTATTTCTATACCATCGGCAACAATTCCGGTGGCGCTAACGATACCGCCTGGGTGCAATTTACCTTGACGGGTACGACCAACCCGCAACCCGGTGGCGTTGCACGGGTTTACCAGCATTGCAGTTATGGCGGTACAGCGGTTGGTTTGGCGGCGGGGAATTACACGCTGTCGCAACTGCAAGCACTCGGTGTGCGCAACGATGATATTTCATCGATTCAAGTCAACAGCGGTTACGAAATTGTGCTTTACCAAAATGATAATTTTGGTGGTACATCAGTCACCAAATCGGCGAATGATGATTGCCTCGTGAATGACAATTTCAACGATGCGGCCAGCTCGATTATTGTGCGTGCAACAAATACCACTAACCCGGGAACACCGGGCACTGCAAACGGCACACACAAACGTCTAAAAATTATCAACGGCTGTGGTGATCCAATGTGGGTGCAATGGCTAACGGCGCCGGGAATTAATTTCAGCGGTCCGAATCGCCATCGCCTCGCAAGCCTTGGTGCTTCAATTGAATATGACATTCCCGATAAAGGTTTGCCGAGCATGCGCTTCTGGCCCGGTTTTGGTTGCGATGCGAATGGCCATAACTGCCGCGTGGGCGCAAGCGGTGGGCCAGCGAATCTTGGGTTCACTTGCCCAGCGGGTGGCTGCGCACCGCCAATCGATTCCAAATTTGAAGCTTCATTCGGTTGTATTCCCGGCGTGACGGATGCGCAGTGCG
Source organism: Cellvibrio sp. (assembly GCA_035490715.1). Taxonomy (GTDB): domain Bacteria; phylum Pseudomonadota; class Gammaproteobacteria; order Pseudomonadales; family Cellvibrionaceae; genus Cellvibrio. Next base: position 61,887 of record DATJLF010000012.1, on the reverse strand, counting down.
TACAAAATCCTTCTGCGCCTGGCCAGCCATTAGGCCGCGGTGATTGGTGGAACAATAGTTTTGTGGATGGTTACACCACGCCGATGAAAGTCATCGTGAAAGGTAGTTGCCCGGTTGGTCCGCAACCTGCGCCCGTATTTGGTCCCGGTGGCCCACCTGGTGGAGTTATCGATTGTTCAACTATTCGTATTTCGGATTGCCCGACCAACGAAAACTTGAGCACAGATGGCCGCTATCCCGCGCTTGCCAATGTAAATCTAATTGCAACTAATCCCTTAACTGGCGCGCAAGCAGGTTGTTATTCACCGGCGGCGAAGTTGACGTATCGCCAATGGCCATCGTCCACGCCGGTTTACAACCCGGCTGATCCGCAAGCGCAAATGTACACCTGCCCAACACCGCCTATTTCCCCCGAGCAATGTATGGCGGGGCCTGCGGATCGCACTAAATATCGCAACATGGTGCACTCACATTGCGACACTTACGCCTACGCGTATGACGATGGTGTAGGGCTTTCCAGTTGTCCAGCTGCGACCAACTTAAGTTACGAAGTGACTTTTTATTGTCCACGTTAGTCGGCTGTTGAAGAAAATTTTATTGATGGAACGATAAAAGCAACCTGTGCGATTTTTTATCGCACAGGTTTTTTACCGAGGGGGAATACTAAAAATAAACACTATAAAAAAATGGCCAATGCTAAAGAGTTGTTAACAATCTTTTTAATCTTAATAAATTGATGTTAACCATTCTCTAAATGGCGTATGAGCGATTCATACACTTACTTAATTACCTTATTTAAAGGAATCCGTTATGAATAATAAAAAATCCGCCACAGTGCAATTACTGAAAGCCGCGTTATTCGCGTGCATCGGTGTTGCGTCTGTTGCCCATGCAGTGGTTTATCAAGCAGAAAATTACAACGCATTTTCAGATACAACTCCCGGTAATAGCGGTGGAGTGTTTCGCGGTGATGCGGTGGATATTGAATACACCACTGACAGTGGTGGTGGTTACAACGTAGGTTGGATTGCACAAGGCGAATGGCTGGCATTTAACGGATTGAATATTCCAACGACTGGCAGTTACACAGTGCGCTTGCGCGTGGCATCACCCAATGGTGCAACTGCATCGGTGGATTTAAATGCGGGTTCAATTCAATTGGGCAATTTTACTATTCCTGCTACTGGCGGTTGGCAAAATTGGACCACAGTAACGCGCACCGTTAATTTAAATGCGGGCACTTACAATCTGGGTGTGTTTGCACAATCAGCCGATTGGAATTTTAACTGGATTGAAATTGTTCCCAACACTACCAATCCAGGGCGCACGCTGGTGTGGTCAGATGAATTCAACAGCATCAATACCGCTAATTGGACATTTGAAACTGGTGGTGGCGGTTGGGGTAATAATGAATTGCAGTATTACACCAATGGCCAAAATGCATTTATCCAAAATGATGCGCAAGCAGGTGGCAATGTATTGGTAATTGAAGCGCGTCGCAATAATCCATCCAATTATGGTTGCTGGTACGGTACATGTACTTACACCTCAACACGCATGGTTTCGCGCGATAAAAAAACGTTTAAATACGGCCGTATTGAAGCGCGTTTGAAATTGCCGCAAACGCAAGGTATTTGGCCAGCATTCTGGATGTTAGGTAGCAACCTCGGGCAAGTGGGTTGGCCACAATCCGGTGAAATCGACATTATGGAACACGTCGGTTTTGAACCAACCACTACGCACGGTGCATTACATGGTCCTGGTTATTCCGGCAACACTCCGATTATGGGTACACATAATCTCGGTGAATATGTGGATGTGAATTATCACGTTTACGCCGTGGAATGGGATACCAATGGTATTCGCTGGTTTCGCGATAATATCCAGTTCTATTCCGTAACCCGTGCGCAAGTGCAAAATTATGGTACCTGGGTATTTGATCAACCGTTCTTCCTGTTGTTGAACGTTGCCGTGGGCGGTAGCTGGCCGGGTAGCCCGAATGCCAGCAGCGTATTCCCGCAACGTATGTATGTGGATTATGTAAGGGTTTATCAATAACAGATCATCTAAAAAATTCGCATTACAAATAATTACAAACATTGCTGAGGTGAACTATTCGTTTGGGATGGTTCGCCTTTTTCTTTTATATCAATGCAGTATTTTTAATTGTGACGGGGTAAATACAATTTTTAACGACATCTGTTTACGTTGAATCGGACGCATGCCGGTGAGCTATTGCTGTTAAATTAGATAGGCATTACTCTGGTATAAGGTGACACCTGTTGTCATCATTTATATAACTCAACAAGGAGTTTTGGTATGACTGATATTAATTTTTCAAGTATTGCTGTTGGTAGTAATATCCCGGCAAACTACCAGGGTTTCAATTGGGCGTTATGCCAATTCAATGGAAGTTTTTCTGGGCCGGTAGGTATATCTGATAGTGATAACGTCCATGTGATTCAGGGTTTCGGCTTTCAAATAGTTAAATCAAGCAGTGGATATTTTGCAGCAAGCTCTATCACGGCCAGTGGGCAATTTGGAATGCCGCTTGATTTTACGGCGGTGGGATATAAGGACGGTAACGAAATTTATCGCACGCCACTGTATTCAATCAGTCCCGATACATTTTCCTTACCTTCAAATCCAATTGATACCCTGGATATAAGTTCAAACGCGGTGGAAGTGTTTAACATTTCCGCTATTAGCGTTGTTGTTCCGCAATAATTTATCGACATAAAACCATTGATGCTTTTGTATCAATGGTTTTTTTCGTCTTATTTCTTGCTGTCTTTTTATCTCGTTTTTATTAAATCTCGCAAATAACTCCATGGATAAACTCCCCGGTCATGTCCATCGCTAAATACCATTTGCAGGCCGTAACCCATTGGATTCATCGCAATAAGTTCTACGTCGGCATTCACCAACGAAATGTGACCTTGAATGCGCGCTGCCCTGCATTTTGCACAGGGGCAAGCGCCGCGCAAATATTGATGGCTAACAGTTTCAGTTTCCTCGGCTGACCATTGCACTGTAACCTGCTTGTTTTGTTTTGAATTAATTAACGAGAGCGGAGCGCTATGGTTCATATTCAGTCCCGCATTAGTTTTGCAATTGTGATAATGCAATACGCACTGCTTTGCGCACTTCGGGATCGGAATCGCTTTCGGCATCACGCAATGCCGGTAATGCTTCCGGATTTCCTATTTCACCTAACGCCAGCGCTGCTTCTTTACGTAAATTACTGATGCTGTGTTTTAACAATGGCAGCAATGAATCTGTGGCGGCAATAAAATGTAATTTTCCCAATGCACGCACGGCTTGCAAACGTACTTGCCAATATGAATCTGCTAAAGCAGCAATTAAATAATCGCCACTGGCGTGCAAGCGCAGTTTCCCTAATGTGTTCGCGGCCTCTTCGCGGACCTGCCACTCCGCGTCGTTAAGTGCACAGCGCAATGCAGGCAGTACGCTATCGTTGTTTGCCAAACCCAAGGCTCCAGTCGCTGCGCGGCGAACTTCGATAGCAGAATCATTACTGGCAAGGCGAGCGAGTTCCGGTAGTGCGTCTGCATGTTTTAACCAACCTAGTACACCAACTGCTTCGCGGCGCACGTTGGCGTTTTCATCGTGTAATGCGGCGAGTGCATGGGGCGCAGAAGCGGGAAGGCGCAATTCACGCAGTGCGCGCCAGGCGTGTTTGCGTACATCGGCGTTGTTGTTTTTTACCCAGCGCAAAATAATATGGCCAAGCTCTGTCGTTTTTAGTTGGCTCAAACTTTGTGCGGCAATTTCACTGACAAATTCATCTGCATCAGTGAGTGCACTGCTCAATGCTTCAACGATATCGGCTTCTTCCCAACCTTCCAGCAAGCGTGCTGCTTCGCCACGAACTTCCGCACTTTTATCGGCAGTTAATGCGTGGGTGAGCCAAGGCAGGGCGTCAGGATCTTCAAGATCGGCGAGTTCGATTAATGCGATGCGGCGTGTGCTGGCATCGCTGTCTTGCAAACGTGATTGCAAAATCAAAATATCAGGATTATCAGTAGTTGGTTGCGTCGGCATATTTTCAATTCTTCTGGTTCAATACTGTTGGGATGCGATTTTTTCTAAAAACGTTAAACAGCAATGCGTGTTTGCGGTGGTAAACCTAGTGGTGAAAGTCGCGGTAGTTGACGGCCTTCTTCGTGGCTTAATAAATCCAGGCAGTGGCGTTTTAACTGCATAAATTCCGGGGTTGTTACCAGTTCCGTTGTGCGTGGTCGCGCAAAATTCACCGGTAAGTTTTCAATAAATCTACCGGGGCGTGGGCTCATCACTAAAATGCGATCTGCGAGAAAAAGTGCTTCGTCGATATCATGGGTAACAAACACTAACGTGGTGCGGATGCGGCCCCAGATATCAAGCAATAATTGCTGCATCTTTAAACGTGTTTGTGCATCCAATGCACCAAAGGGTTCATCCATCAACAACAGGCGCGGTTTATTAATTAATACGCGTGCAATTTCCACGCGTTGTTGCATACCGCCGGAAAGTTGGCTCGGCCAACGGTTTGCAACATCGTGCAAGCCAACTTGTTGCAACATTTCCAGTGCTTGTGCATGGCGTTCGGCTTTGTTAACGCCGCGCATTTTCAAACCGAAGGCAACATTGTCCACCACATTTAACCAGGGAAATAACGTGTGATGCTGGAATACCATGCCGCGTTCCGGTGATGGGCCATTAATGGTTTGCCCATCCACTTCAAGCACACCATTTGCGGGAATAATATGGCCAGCAAGCGCGCCGAGTAATGTGGATTTTCCGCAACCGGAAGGGCCGAGCAAACAGACAAATTCACCCGGTTGAATATTGAAATCGACTGCTTGCACCGCTTCAAATTCACTCACGCCTGTGCCGAGGCGAATCGATAACTGCTGCGCATTAATTTCACCCAATGCAATAGCTGGATTACGATTACTCTTGTCGGAAGAATGATGTTGATAGTCAGCTGAATTATTCTGGTAAATAGTCATTATGATTTTCCTTGCAGTCGATACCAGGGCGTTAACCAGTCACCAATTCGTTTTATTAACCAGCTACTGCCCATGCCGAGTAATCCGATTAACAACATGCCCACAACAATATCGGCATAATTTTGAATCACGTAGGAAGACCAGGTGTAATAACCAATGCCCCATTGACCTGAAATCATTTCTGCCGTTACCAAACAAAACCAGGAAGTACCCATGCCAATTGACAGCCCGGTAAAAATACTCGGCAATGCGCCGGGTAAAACCACTTCACGCAAAATCGCACGCGGCGATGCACCGAGGCTGCGCGATGATGCGATCAATCGCGGATCAACTGCTTCAACGCCGTGAATCGTATTTAATAAAATTGGAAACAACGCACCGGTAAAGGTAATAAAAATCATCGATGCTTCTGATGAGGGAAACATCAATATCGCCAACGGAATCCAGGCAACTGCCGGAATAGGGCGCAACAATTCCAGCGGCGGCATTAACCAGTTTTCCGCTTTGCGCGAGCGCCCGATTACCAATCCCAGCGTAACCCCCACAATCGCTGCCATTACGTAACCACTAAATACGCGTGCGAGGCTGCTGCCTAAATGCGGCAGCAGTGCGTTGGATTGCAATAATTGCCAGATCGCGCTGACAACGGCTTGCGGTGTGGGCACGTTGGAAAAAGTGATGATTCCCAAATCAATTCGCAGTGTGGATGCAAAATGCCACACCAACACACACGCAGCGACTGAACCTAACTGCATGCCCGCTGTGGTTATGCGAGTTGGCGATGCATTGGTCTTTTTAAAACTGGCCATAATAATTCCTCAGCGTAATGTTGTTGATTGTTCATTCAGTGCACTGAGAGCTTGTTCACGCAACGCACTGAATGCCAATGCTTTGCCGCCGTGTTGTTTTGCAAAGGTTTCAGCTTGCTCTTTTAATAAAAATGCATCCAGCTGGCCATTGCTGCTTTGAACAAACCAGGCCTGGTTTGCAAGCAATTTGATGTCGCTGTCAGATGCTTGCGCGTAAATCGCACGAATATCGGTACCGGCTTCTTCCAGTTTTTGCAGTTCGGTTAACGCATCTTTAAATGACGCATAGTGACGTACCAGCGGTTCACCGCGCACCCAGATTTGCGCAAGGTGTTTGAAATCGGTAATTGCTTTTCCACTGACTGCATCTTTAGCATTGAGTGCGAGTGGTGAATAATCTTTTAATGAGGTTTCATAATCACGACCGGATTGTTTAAAGGCTTCGCGCAGATATTTATCATTGATAAACGTGGCGACATCCAAACCTTTATCGGTTCTTTTCAATAGTTTTAATGTTTCTATCGCTGTTGCAGTGGCCTGGCGATATTCCGGTTTCCAGGTTAAGTCGCGGGTTTGCAAGCCGAGTGGGCCATGGAATAGATAATTTACTTCGGCTTCAATGCCCGTTAATTTTTCAATTAATTCGCTATATTTTTCCGGTTCTGCGGCTATCAATCGATCGGCTTCAATCGCTGCACGCAAATAAGCCACTACAATTTCCGGATATTTTTTTGCGTAAGCTTCATCGACCAATGTGCCGTGATACGTTGGCGCGTTAGCTTGTGAGCCATCGTAAATTTTGCGGGCAAAGCCACGATTGGGAAATAATTCGGCAAAAGGTACGAAGTCGGCATGGGCATCAATGCGATTGCTTTTTAATGCTGAGCCAGCGATTTCCGGTGCTTGCGCGATAATACGAATATCTTTATCAAGATCCCAGCCTTGCGCTTTCACTGCACGCAATAACATGCCGTGCGATGTAGAAGCAAAAGGTACAGAGATAGTTTTGCCTTTTAATTCGGCAAGTGATTGCACCGGTGATGCCGCTGGAACCACAATGCCATTACCGCTGCCTTTAATGCTGCCAGACAGTACACTAATAAAAATACTGCGCTTGCCTGCGGCTTCATGGGCTACACCGTTAAATGAGCCGGGGAAGTCAGCCATCGCGCCAAAGTCCAATTTACCGGCAACCATTTCATTGGTCAGTGGCGCACCGCTGGTAAAATTTTTCCATTCAATTTCGTATTGTGCATCTTTGTATTTACCTTCTTTCGGTAAATACTTTTCCAGCAGTTTTAATTCACGGATCAATAAACCACCGGTAGCGCAGTTAATGGTGGTGTCTTGTGTGCCTATGGCAACACGAATAGTTTCCGCGTGGGTGCTGAGGCTGGTTAATACCAGCGATAGGGTCAGGGCTAAACGGGTGGTAAAACGCATTTTTATTTCCTCTTCATGGTTCCGGGTGCATATCGTTTTCTCCTCGGGTAAAGGTAGGCAACGAGAGGTTATTCAGTTAATTGCATCTGAAGGCAAGTTCAGGTAGCACTATCAATTCGTATTCAATTCACAAAAGTAATTTACGTAATCGATTCAAAAATCAACGCAATAAGTAAGGAATTTCTACTTTTACCGCGCCAGTCGGGCAATCTGTTTCACAGGGCATGCAATACCAACATTCATCAAATTGCATAAAGGCTTTGTTGGTTTCCGGATGAATCGCTAGTAAATCCATCGGGCAAACTTCCACGCACACGGTGCAGCCTTTATGGGCAATACATTTTTCTTCATCGACAGTCACCGGTGCATTGCTGCGAAAAAAAATACTTTGTTGTTGCTGGGCCATGAAATTTCTCCTAGCTATTGGCAACTTTTAAACGCAAGCCTTGATAGGCGATTTCTTCTTGCGCATTTAAATGAATCAAATAAGGTTCTACGTCGCGTTTGAAACTGAACATATTGCCTTGTGCGTCTTTCTTTAAATGGCAGTGATAAAACCATTCGTTGTCGTTGCGTTTGGGATAATCCACTCGGTAGTGATACAAACCCCAACGGCTTTCTTTACGAAACAGGGACGCGCGTGCAGCCATTTCGGCACAATCGCGGATCACACTCACTTCCATCGCGCGCATTAATTCGTGCGGGTTATTCGCTTTGATTTGTTCAATATCCTGTTCGATCATCGCAAAGCGTTCCAAACCGATTTCCATTTTTTTGGTCACTTTTGGCGGTTGCAAATAATCATTCACAAAGCGGCGCAATTTGTATTCCACTTGTGCGGGTGGCAATCCATGTTCACGCAATAACGGGGCATAAACGCGTTGCTTTTCGTTGGCAATTTGTTTTGCATTTAAATCACTGTATGCACGTTCTGCTACATAATCTGCTGCGTTTACGCCGGCAAACCAACCGTAGGTAAATGCTCCCAACATATAGTTATGCGGTACGGCGGCCATATCACCGGCCGAATACAAACCTTTTACCGATGTCTCCGCATGTTCATTTACCCAGACACCAGATGCGCTGTGGCCGGAGCAAAAACCAATTTCGGAAATATGCATTTCCACCATTTTTTCACGGTAATCGGTACCGCGATTGGCATGGAATTGACCGCGACTGGGGCGTTCGTTGCTGTGCAAAATAGTTTCAATATTCTGGATAGTTTCTTCGGCAAGATGGTCCAGTTTTAAAAATACCGGACCATTGCCGCCTTCCAGTTCCTGGTAAAACTCCCACATCATTTGCCCGCTCCAGTAATCGCATTCAATAAAGCGTTCACCTTTATTGTTCGCGGTGTAACCACCGAGCGGACCAGTGACGTACGCACAAGCCGGGCCGTTGTAATCCTTAATTAATGGATTGATTTGAAAGCATTCCAGATTCGCTAATTCCGCACCGGCGTGATAGGCCATCGCATAACCATCACCGGCATTGGTGGGATTTTCATAAGTGCCCATCAAATAACCGGAGGCCGGTAAACCCAAACGACCTGCGGCGCCGCAGCATAAAATCACGGCTTTTGCGCGAATAACATGGAAGTCTGCGGTGCGACAATCAAATCCTAAAACGCCATTTACCGCGCCTTCTGCATCAGTTAACAAACGTGTGCTAACGATGCGATTGGTAATGGAAATTTTTGCGCGCTTTAATTGGCGATACAGCACTTTTTTAATGTCGTGACCTTCCGGCATCGGCAATACGTAGGAGCCCATGTGATGCACTTTTTTTACCGCGTAATCACCGGTCTCATCTTTTTCAAATTTCACTCCCCAGCGGTCCAGTTGTTCGATGGTGGCGAAACTGTTTTTTGCATACGCATAAACCGCTGCCTGGTTTACCACGCCATCATTGGCGATAGTGATTTCTTTGGTGTATTGCTCCGGTGTGGCGTGGCCGGGAATGACCGCATTATTTAAACCGTCCATGCCCATACTGATAGCACCGGAACGTTTTACGTTGGCTTTATCGAGCAGCAAAATTTTTAATGCCGGATTTTTTTCCTTGGCTTTGATTGCGGCCATTGGGCCGGCAGTACCGCCGCCGACAACCACAATGTCGTATTCCTGTTCGATGTGTTTCACATCATCGATACTGTTGAAATTTTCCCAGGTCATTGGTGCTTTTTCGCCCGTCATTGGAATTGGTCTCCGGTTAATTTTTTTGGTTGTCGGCACGCTGGCGATCAATACGGAAACGATATTGGAATGCGTCGCCACGGTAATAAAGGAATTCAAAATCAATGGGCTTGCCATCGGCAGTGTGTGTTAATCGGTCGATGCGCATAATGGGCGCACCTTCTTCAACATTCAGTGCTTCGGTTAATTCGCTATCAGCCAGCACTGCATCAATCGCTAGATCCGCGTGGCCAAGGTTGAGTTGCAAATCGTTTTCGATAATCAGGAAAATATCGCGCGTAATCAGATCAGCTTTTTGCAACTTTTCGCCGATATCAGGCGGCACATAGGATATTTCCAACGAAACCGGCTCGCGGTTAATAAGTCGCACGCGTTTTATTTCCGCGACTTTGTCACCTTCATTAAGTTGCAAACGTTCTGCGATGCGCGCATCGGCAACAATAAATTTCACACTGAGTAATTGGTTGATGACTTCATGACCCAATTGCGCCAGGGATTCAGCGAGGCCTTGCAAGGTGCTGACATTTTGAAATGCTTTTGGTTTGGCAACGAAGGTTCCTTTGCCGTGGATTCTGAAAATCAAACCTTCTTTTTGCAGATCACCCAATGCCTGGCGCACAGTGATGCGGCTAACCTGGAATTGATCGCCCAATTCGCTTTCCGATGGCATGCGGCTTTCGGCAGGGTAGGTTCCATCCAGAATTTGTGCGCGCAATAATTCTTTCAATTGGTTGTAAAGCGGAACCGGCGCCAGGGGAGTTAATGGTGAGGTTTTCTTATTCATGCAATACTCTGTTTATAAATTAAGACTCATCAAGACTTGTTATGACAAGTTGCGGCGAGTATATAAACAGTAAATTGCGGGGGAAAAATACTTTAAATTTATATCGATATAACCGGAAAAATTTTACCCTGTTCAAATAAAAACATTTGATGTTTATTTTTAAACAGTTGTTTTTTTGAGGTCCTTACTGTGAGGGGTTTATAGAAAATTCATGTGCTTGAATTTAAACAGTTGTTAAAAGTAGTTGTTATTTTCGCGTTGTAAATTATTAATCTTTTTCTTCCCAAGAGCTTTTAACAGTAAGTTACGCATGCTACGTAGTATGGGGTAGAAGAGGCGGGATAGACGTTTGGATTTGAATAGCCAGTAGTTCATGCGATTAAAAAAACCAGAGCGGCTGCTGATGAGTGCCAATGCATGAATCGCGTCGGAGCCGTAATAGAGTTGATCTTTTATTTTCAATACCATGCCTTGGTCAACATCCCATCCGCGTGCCGTGATTTCTTCCATTATCGGGCTTGGTTCGCGGGCGCGGGCGTCCAGTAAAATCAGTTCACCAATATCTTCGCGGATTTTCACTATCTGGCAATAGTTGTCGCAAGCGGGACATTCTTTGTCGTAGACCAATATGATTGGGGTTACAGATTTCTTGGGGTTTTTCATTTTTTCTTTATCTGGAGTTTGGGTTGTCATGGAATTGTCATGCAGCTGTTGTATTTCTGTCATAAATGCTCGTTAGCCTTGTCGCCGAAAACCATATCCATCTTCCGCCTGGCACGCAGAGTGCTCTTATATTTTCGGGACAGGAGCAATAATGAATATCCAACAATTTTCCCAGATTACAACACTATCGTTAATCACGCTGATCCTTGCGGCTTGTGGTGGTGACGATAATAACAAACCCAATAATAGCTCGGCATCCCGTGTGAGTTCTTCATTAAATTCCAGTGTTCAATCATTGGTGCAATCCAGTGCTAATTCGTCGCCAGCACCCGCCAGTGTTTCCTCTGTGAGCTTATCATCGACAATTAATGAGCTCTCAAGTGCAGTGACTTTGAGTTCAGTAAGCTCGAATGTTTTATCATCAGCGATTTCGTCATCAGCATCTTCTTCTGTTGATACCCCACAAATTGTATTGAATGAAATGCGTTCCGATGGTGGTGGTTATGATTACATCGAACTTTATAACGCTGCCAATACAGATTACACCTTCGCTGCTGGCGAATGGGCGGTGAATGATTTGAAAGGCTTCGAGGTAGATAAAACACCGGGCATCGCAATTCCTGGCGGAACCTTGTTGTCCGCAAAGGGGTATTTATTAATTGCTGTTGATCAAACTACGGTGCCTTTTGGCATTCCAGCGTCCACCATTATTGGTGGCACAAATGAATTTGGTTTGGGTAAAGGGGACACAGCAGTTCTTGTTCATAAGGGCAAAATCCTTGAGCAAAAGAAGTGGGATGACGGCACACACGTAAACACTTTTGGTCGCTTGCCTGATGGTGGTGAATGGCATGTGCAATCGGAAGCGCTGGAACCAACACCGGGTGCTGCTAATCAATTACCCACAGTAGTCGCGCCATCAGGCCCTGCTGATATTGTGATTAATGAAATTGTGTCCAGCGGTCGCGCGGATATTAATTTTGATTACGTAGAAATTTATAACAAAGGTGATAATAGTTACACCTTTGTTGCCGGTGAATGGACTTTAACTGACACGGGTAATAAACCCATGCCTATTCCCGGTGGAACCGAGATTCCTGCGAAAGGGCATATTATTTTATTAACAGATTTGGCGGCGGGTGCTGCGTTACCCGCGAATGCGCCGGTAAAAGCAATATTCAATGCAGGAGCGGAAACGTTTGGTATTGGCAAGAAAGAAACCATCACGTTGTTTTATAAAGGAGAACAGCGTGATCAAATCAGTTACGGCGATTTTCACGTGAATGCATTCGGTCGCTTGCCGGATGGCGGAAATTGGATTGATGTGTCCGATGCAACTAAACCACAATTGTACGCATCACCCGCGTTGAAAAATTTTATGACGCCGACATTGAACCTGACAGTGACCACACTGAATTTTTCTTCTTACAACAATCAGGAAGCTATGCTTGAAGCAAATGGTTTCCGCGTTTTTGGTTTGAATGCGGATTTAGCGAAAGATATCGAACCTGAATATATCGCGGTAGCGGCGGATTCAAAAACGGCATGGGTAACGTTGCAAGAAAACAATGGTATAGCACGCATTAATCTTGATGGCACACCGGCGATTACCAATATCTTTCCACTTGGATTCAAAGATTACGGCATCGTGGGTAATGAAATTGATCCAAGTGATAAAGACAACACTATTGCTTTTGCGAACTATCCAAAAGTATTTGGCATGTACCAGCCGGACGGTATCGCAACATTCAACGATGGTGGGATGGATTATGTCATTACTGCTAACGAAGGTGATGTGCGCGATTACTACACCAATTTTGTAGAAGGTGTAAAAGTATCAGGAATTACCCTGGATGAATCTGATTTTCCGAATGCAGTAGATCTGAAAAAAGATGCAACATTGGGCCGTTTGGTTGTTACCCAATTTGCGCAATCTTCTACGGCGGAAACGTTGTATAGCGAATTGCTGAGCTTTGGTGCGCGCTCGTTCAGTATCTGGAATGGTACAAGCGGTGCGTTGGTGTATGACAGCGGTAACGATTTGGAAATACAAGCAAATAGTGCGGGTGCATATCCGGATGATCGCAGTGATGCAAAAGGTGTGGAGCCTGAAAACCTGACGGTTGGTGTGATTGGCAACAGTCGTTTCGCATTTATCGGCCTTGAGCGCGCTGATGCAGTAGCTGTTTACGATATTACCGACATCAGCAATATTCAATTCAAGCAGTTTTTAAAGACCAGCGGCGATGATGCACCTGAAGGAATCTTGTTTGTGAGTGCTGCAGACAGCTCTAATGGCAATCCGTTGTTAATTGTTTCCAATGAAGACAGTGGGAATGTCACTGTGTATCAAAGTGATGTAAATGGTGTATTCAGTTTTGCATCGCGCCTTGTGTTGGAAGGCGGCGCAGCGGCAGCAGAAATCAGCGCTTATGATCCACTGACCAAACGTTTGTTTGTGTTGAACAACGGTACACTACTGAAAAATTCACGCATCGAAGTGTTGGATCTGGCTGATCCGACGAACGTTTCTCTACTCACCACTATTGACCTCAGCCCCTACGGTGGCGGCATCAATAGTGTTTCTGTTAAAAATGGAAAAATCGCCGGCGCATTGCAGGCCACCGATAAAACCCAGCAGGGCACTGTTGTCGTATTCGATACCACAACTTATGAACTGTTAGGTATTGCAAAAGTCGGTGCGCTACCGGATATGCTGACTTTCTCACCCGATGGCAAATTTATTTTGACGGCGGATGAGGGGGAGGCGAAGGATGATTACTCTTATGATCCTGTCGGGTCGGTATCGGTAATTGTTTTGCCTTAACTGTCGTAAATCAAGCCCCTTATAAAAGGGGCTTGAGTGGATTGATCCTTATCTATTTTGAAAAATGGGCCGTGGCATGACATCGGCAGGTGAGGGCGATGGACGGACTCCTAACCCGGAGCGGACTGTGCCTGTATCGCAGCTGCAAGCATTTATAGTAGCAATTTTTCTGTAGGAACATTCTCCCCTCCCTGCTTCTTTTTTAACAATCAGGTTTATTCCAGGAGCAGCGTATGCAAAGAGAGCATTCTGCTCCGCTTCCGTTGCAGATTCACCCAAGCCGCAAGCCGAATCCAGGCTTGTGGGATCCCAGTTCTGTTGGGGGCTTCCATCAGTTGTGTTAAAGCACTCCGTGAGCTTCGTAACCACTCCGAAATTGCACTGTTTATTTTGCATGGTCGAAACCATGGGTGGACTCATTTTTTCAATCGCACCACATTCAAGCAAATGTTTGAGGCGAGCCTGATCTTCCGAAGGAGTGGATTCGGGGTTGAGCAGGCAGCCTTTATAATGAACTTTTTTATCGGAATTCCATCGTGAATTTGCGAGATTTTGAAAGCTGCAGGAATTACGCGAATTGTCGAGAAGTTTGCGTTGTTGAGCTGCTCTGGCGGCGTAATATCTACACATTTCTTGCGTCTGCTGCGATGGGCATTGATTAAGCAAATTGACACGCTCGTTTGTCTGCACGTTGGTCCATGCCGATACCATGTTAATCGGATGACCAAAACAGTGTTGGAAATGTAAATCCCTATTGATACTCCACTGATGCTCGCTATGAAAGTCATCGTAACCACATTTGCGTTGCTTTTGCTGTTGCGCTAATTTCACCGTAGTGGTTGCATAGTTACCGCAGATTCCACACCGCGGAGCTTCAGTGGCACGAATTTCGCGTTCTCGGTTAATGCTCACTTCACTCATGCACCAATTAAAATGCGCACCGTAGTTATCGGACCATCGACCTTGCGGACCGGTTACTCCAATGGTCTGGCCTGACTTGATACAGCCGCCCTCAGTAGCGATGCGAACATCATTGATAGCTGCTTCCGCATATCCACGACATACGTTCTTGCACATATGCATCATGACATGCCGCCGATGAATAATTTTGTCGGTTGATTTCGATTCGGCACTGCGACAATAATCAAAGTTCTGTTGCCATGTTCCATTCCAGCCTGCCGGAAATCCACAATTCAAAGTATTGCTTTCACTAAGTTGAGCGGCTGAGCGATCTGCAAATGCTCTACATTCCGCAGTAGATTTTCCAGCCTTAGCTGGTGACGTAAAGCTAATTGTCACCGCAAAGACGGCTGTAAGGAATAAGACTATATTCTGACAGCGAGGGAAATCACTCGTTAATTTTGCGTCCTGATACTCTTTTGCCTCACGAATAAAGTTTTTCATATCGAATACTCCTTCAGAGTTTTCTTTGACGATTTCTGCTTAAGCTGGCAGACCTAACACACCATGAAATCTCCATGAAACGGCTACATAAAAAACACCAAAGCACTATTAAGCTGAAAGCTATTTATGTAATACCTTGATGTGTAAAAGCGAGTGAGTGCATTAGGCTGTTTGTTAAGTGCAATACCCGACGGGCCTGCTTGTTTTCAATATTAATGGCGAATCTTTAACTGTTCGCGCATTCTTCGCGTGTCATCTATACGATTATTTTACTCTCGGGGTCACCTAGTACTGTAATGTCTACAGCTATATTCAGAGGTGAGTTCCAATCGATTTGAAGGTAAAACTCCACTCCGCCCGTTATAATGTCGCCAGGATTTGGGCCATGTGGCCTAACATTTTTTACCCAGATTGGCGCTGCGCCACGATGTCTGGATATTCCTTCTGCTCCAAATAGATTCCGTTCTGGAAAGGTGCTTTCACTTGCTGAAATGTGAACAACTGAGTTCGGTGTAATTACACCATCCCAATTGAAATTGAACCATCCTGTCTGGGCGCCATTTAAAAAGACGCGAATTGTTCTGGGTTTCATAGTTAATCTCCATTAATTGAAAGTAGTGAGAGGCGAAATGACTTAACCTATTTAGAGTTCGCTCTCATTCTGAACTGGAAGATCTCTCATAGATTGACGACAACTCCAGCGAATTCATATTGATAAAAACTTGATGAAGCTGCATGAAATGCGAATGAAGGTTCATGAAGCTTGATGAAGCTAAGGTAAAATCATGGCGGTTTCGGCAGTCGCCGAATTGAAGACGTTACTGTTGGAGAACTAGCAATGGACTTGAGTTTGGGCGGATATCAGGTGGGAGACCTCCGCATTGATCTGCAATACGAGCGGGTTTCGCGTGCGGGTGAGCAGCTACCGATGCCCAAATTGTCTTTTGATTTATTGTTGGTTTTGGTAAACGCGGCACCAGAATTAGTTTCAATCGATAGGTTGATGGATCAGGTGTGGCCTGGCTTGGTTGTGTCGCCGGAAACAGTAACACAACGTATTAAATTATTGCGCAGTGCGTTGGGAGACGACAGTCAGCAACCGCGTTATATCCTTGGTGTCAGAGGTCGTGGTTATAGATGGTTGACTCCTGTGCAAATCGTGCCTGAACAATCATCTCATCTGCTCTCACAACAACCGGTTGATGATGAGAAGACAAAAGTTAGCGTTCCACAAACCATTATTGTCGCAAAAAAAAGCATAAAGAAACGTTTGCTGTTTGGTGTTGGATTGGCCATTGTTGTCTCAGGGCTCTCGCTGTTATCTCTTTCTTTTGTTTCCGCGCCAGTGACTATTGCGATTTTGCCTTTGGCCAATCTGTCGCCAGATCCAGGACAGGATTATTTTGCTGATGGCCTTACTGAAGATTTAATTAACCAACTATCCAGGATCGAAGGCCTACAAGTTACCGGAAGAATTTCTTCTTTTTACTTCAAAGACAATATTCATTCTCTGGATGAAATTAACCAGTTGCTCGATGTGCATTATGTATTGCGCGGCGGTGTGCGCAGAGCTGATGATCAACTGCGCATCACTTTGCAATTGATGGATACCCGCAGTGGTACTGTGAAATGGTCGGGAAGTTACAAGCCCCAACCGAATAATTTTTTGATGACTCAAGAAGAAATCGCCGCTTCTGTTACCAAGGAACTTGGCCTTACCATTGGTGTTGGCGATTTTAATCGTTCCGGCATGACACGCTACATGGAAGCCTACGATTACTACTTGCTTGCCAAAGCCCAGCTTATAAATAGTAAAGAGGATGCACAACAAGCGTCGGCTTATGTGAAACATGCGCTTGATATCGACCCTGATTTTTCGTTAGTGGCAGCACTGCAGGCCCGAATTTTATTTGGCAGTCTGCATTTAATGACTGAAGATGAGCGTGTCGAAGCACAGGTTCGGTACTCTCAAATAAAAGCACAAGTGCGAGCATTGAATCCTGACCTGCCGGAGCTGCAATTGATTGAATATGGAGAAGCGATAATGCAACGGCGCTATTCTCAAGCAGAAAATCAACTTACCAATTATTTGGATAACATTGGTGTTCGTTCCGCCAATGCTGAGGGCAGCCGTGCTTACGGTCAATTGTTGCGCATGCTGGGTAGAACTGATGCTGCATTACAACGGTTGCGATTAGCGCAAAGACTCGAACCGTTAGACGTTACTACGTCTGTTATGTTGGGCTCAGCATTATTGGCAGCGGGTTCTTTTACTGATGCAACAGCTGTAGTGGAGAAAGGCTTGGCCATTAACAACACCAACCAAAGTCTAATTAATTTGTTATGGAATATTCCCCTGCAAGCCGGAGATCCAGAGGGTGTGATGTTAGCTTTAGAAAGGCAAGGACAAACCCAGGGAAGCAATTATCAATTGGCAACTTGGTGGCACACCAAACAAAATGAAATCGCTCTACAGGAAGTGCGGGAACACATCACTAAAAACGAAAAGGAAGTTGCAAACACTAACAAAAAAATGACGAACTTTTCTTTAGCACTTTGGGCCGCAGCACTCGGCGATCCGCAGCTTGCATTGCGGATTCTTGACCAAATTCGCGAACCGGCTATTCTGTGGGCACCGGTCTTCAACGAAGCCAGGAAGTTACCGCAATTTAAAATTTTGGTGCGTGATATCGGCCTGCTTGAGTATTGGCATCATAGTGGCCAATGGCCTGATCGCTGCCGGCCAGTTGGCGAAGATTTCGAATGCTTTTAATTCTCTTCAGTTTTTAGCGGTTAGCGTTATACGAAACTATTTTGTGAAAACAAAAAGAATGCTGCTGTGAACTGAACCTCAACGCTTGGCCCAAAAAAAGGCCGCACAAATGATTGTGCGGCCTTTTTCATTTTGAGATTAGCGAACTAACAATTAAATATAATAATTCGCATCAATAATTTCACCCAGCTCCACATTGGCAACTTGCGGTTGTGCTTTTAACCAGGCTAGCAGTTTTGCTTTGTCTGCTTCAGTGGTTGAGCCGTAGCGTTTGCTGGAGCTGACAAAACCGGACAAGCGTTTGCTGGATAGGCCGCCGCCGAACACTAGATTTTCAGTACTGAGTGCATCGATAAAAAAGTTGTCCACAAATTGGCTGATGGTTTCTTCGGGTAAATCATTTTTAAATTCACATTCCAGTTCAAAACCGAAGGTGGCGAATTCTTCCTGAAATAATTTTTTGCGCAAACGTTTGCTGCGTTGTGGCGATTTTTTGGTGTTTGCGTTAGTTGGTACAGTCATGGGTTTTACCCTTCTTTTAAATCACACTGAATAAACTTGCGAATAATTGCTGATTGGACTTAGGTCAGGTCGGAGTTGCTGACACCATTTAATTCCATCAAGGTGGCGACTTGCTTTTCCAGCAAATCGATGCGGCTTTCCAATTGTTGGATTTTTTGTTCCAGTTGTGCACTGTGCTCGTCATTGCCTCGACTCGTGCTGTTGCTGGCATTTTGCATGGCCGCAATTGCTGCCAAATCCGGTTTACCACACAGTAAATGTGTATAACGATCTTCGCGTTGACCTGGTAAACGCGGGATATGTACTACCAGTGGTTTTGTTTTAACGCACAAGCTTTGCAGTTTTTCTTCCAGCGCCTGTGGGGAGCCAAAATCAAACATGCGTTGGGTTCGGGTCAATATTTCGGCTACTGTTTGCGCGCCGCGCAGTAAAAGTACCGTTAATATCGCCTGGGTTGCTTTATCCACACTGAGCACACGGGTGAGGCGTTGGTCATAACGGGCGGCGCGTGCGCCGTAATCCACAGCAATAAGTTGGCGATCCTGTAATTCACTGACGCAACGTTGCAACGCACCGGATTCATAGTTGCTCACCGGTTCACGGCTGGTCTTTTGGTTGCAAGCCAATTGCAGGCTATTGAGTGTGAGCGGGTATTGGTCCGGGGTTGTCAGCTGTTTTTCCATCAGGGCGCCGAGTACGCGTGCGTCCATTGCACTGAGCATTGCCTGGTCTTCAGTTTGTGTATCAGTAGTTTCCATGGTGGTGTCTCCGGAATTGTGTGCGCACACTCTACGCGTAAGCCAATGAAATTTCACCCTTGCTATTTCTAGCCGCAATTTATTCCTTTTTGATCTGACGTGGCGACAAACACTGCCTATATTTTATGCATTGTATTCAGGCTTATGTCGGGGAAGACTTTATGGATGCGTTGTGGGTATTGGCAGGGCCCGATAGGTGTTATCGGGTACCGGGCTTGCAGATGATTATGGGAAAACAGGGGGATGTGTTACCCCAGGCGGAATCCTATCGGGTGACTAACACGAGCACAGAGGATTTTGCTGTACTTTGTTCCCAGGTGGATATTGCGATTTTGGTGGCTGGAAAAGAACCATTCAATCGTTTTTGGCTGGATTCGATTCCGGCTAATTTACCCAAAGCGGGTTTCCTTGATCAATATAGCCACATAGAGGCGAGGTTGCAGCTGGCGACATCCGGTGTCGATGGCTATATCTCTGTGGCGATGAGCCAACCGGATTTTGATGTGGTGTTGCAAAAAATCCGCGAAGATAAACTGGCCATTAATAATTTACAGGCCGAATTAAAGAATTTTTCCGCGATTGCGTTTACTGCCATGTCATCAGCATCGGAAATGGGTATAGTCGCGCTGTTTGCAGAAAAGGTGCAATCCATTATGGAATTGCAGCGCCTTGCCAGTTTAATCCATTCATGCATGGCAGATTTGAGTTTGGATGTCGTCGTACAATTTTTGTTTGACAACGATGTGAGTATTTTTCCGCCGGATATTTCTATTTCCTTTCAGCGCCTATTAAAAAGTGCCAGCGAATCTGAAACACGCATTATTTCCCACGGGCGTTTTTTATTGTTTAGCTTTGAGCACGTGCAATTGTTAGTGACGAACGCACCCCATGAAGATCAGGAACGATATGGCCGCCTGCGCGATGTGTTAGCCCACATTGCATCCATTGCGGAAGCCCGTGCAAAAACACTGAAAGTGAATTCTTTACTGAAAATCCAGCAGGATAATGCGCGTATGGTGATGATGTTGCTGGAAATGGCAGCGGTTGATAATCGCACTTCCGTTAAAACCATTATGACTGAACTCTCTGATTCGTTACGTCGGATGGCTACCGGTTTTGATTTGAACATGGAGCAAGAGCAACAATTGTTAAACCTGTCAGAAAAAGCATTAAATTCACTCGAAGGTTTGCAAGTAGCCACTATGGCGGTGGAAGAGCATTTCCGTAGTCTATTACAACAATTGGATGAAGCTTCGAATTTATTACAATCACCACAGGAAGCGGAACAACAGACAGAAAATTACGATAGCAAGATTGAATTATTCTAAATATTGAATAAATCAATATCGAGCCGATTATGCATCGGCGGCTGCAAAATCTTCTGCTTCCTGGCAAATAATTTCTTCGACTAATTGCTCCTGGCTCTTGCCGTTGCAATCAATCACTATATCGGCATAACGTAAGTACAAAGGGCGTCGCTCTTCATAAACGTCGGAAAAACTTTGGTGGGCTGCGCGTGCTATTCCTCGGGTGTCGGCGTTATGCACCCGCCGCTCCAATTCATGCAATGGGACATCCAGAAAAATAATCGGGCCGAGTTGTTTGATATGTTGCATAGCTTTTTCGCTATACACAGCGCTGCCACCGGTGGCGATTACGTGATTGTGGTAGTCGGTTTTTAACAAAATCTTTTCTTCGTGGTCGCGCAAGGCGATGTAACCTTGTTCGTGCAATATTTCTTGTAATGTTTTGCGATGCTCTAATTGAATCAGTAAGTCGGTATCTACAAAATCTTTGGCCAGGTGCTTTGCCAGTATAAGGCCGATGGTGCTTTTTCCTGCGCCGGGCATACCAATTAATATCAAGCTTTGATGATAGGGATTCATGGGGGCGCTCCAATGGTAAGCGGGTTACTCATTCATTGCATAAATCTTCAAACGCCGCTACAACGATTGCTTCATTAGCTTCGGACAATTGTGCGAGATCCATTATGCTGGGTTCACTAATGCCGAGCAGATCTTCAATCGCTTCAATATCCAGGTGTGCAGCCATCGCTCGTTCAACATACGTTTTAATGGCGTCTTGTAATGCTAGCTCATTATCGCGCGCGGCTTGTAATGCAGTAACGGTTTGCGCAGTTAACCATTGTAGAAATGCGGCGCGATCTACCGGAGATGTGTTGGTTCTGGCATCAAAATTCAAGGCAGTACCTCAGCATGGGAATATTGGTAAAGGTGTAATACACACCTTTACCAACGAAAGTTACTTTTTCAGTTGATTTGCCCAATCGACCAGTGCAGCCAGTTGGGTATTTATCGTACCTTGAATTTTTTCATCCACCAGATTGCCCTCGCTGTCAAACGAATTGGTAAATGCATTGGCAAAAACTTCGGGCCTGTTCAAGGGATGCAAGTTCAGGTAGACGCAAACCTGGCGTAAGTGATACTGGGCGCGTGATGTACCCATGCCGCCACCAGCGCCCATCATTGCTACCGCCTTACCGGTTAATAATTTATTTTCAGGTTCGCGCGAGGCCCAATCCAGCGCATTTTTCAACGCAGGTGCGATGGAGTAATTGTATTCGGGGCACCCCAAAATTAACGCGTCCGCCGCTCCTATCTGTTGCAATAGTTGTTGCACCGCAGCGGGTTTTTCGGTGAGGTCAGCGTTATAAAAAGGCACAGCTGATAGATCAGCGATGATGATGTTACTACCAGCAGGTGCATGGGCTTGTGCGTAGCGCAATAACCCCATGTTGGTTGATTTTTTACGTAAACTACCGCAAATAGCCAATATATTCATCGTTCAGCTCCATGGTAAATGTAAGGAACCGGTAGCTTCGGTTATTTATGCTGAACAATCAATTCTATTCATTGTAAAAGAGTGACAACAATCATTTGCTGATGAAGGATTAAGCAAATCCGCCGCCCTCTTTTAAGAAGGGTAAGAGGCGTAAGCTTATCTTGCGTGGGTGATGGGCTAATAAACGTGAGATGCAGTGTGCGGGGCTTAGATAACTTTCATAATAATCCTGTGCCGCTTCACGCATTTTGACTCGGTGTGTTTCCGACATACTCGTGGCGACTTCAATAACTTGCAACAAATCAGCAGCATTATTAAATACCAGGCAATTTTTTCCATGTTCCAGTGCGGGAAAAAACATTTCCGGGTATTGCGTAATAGGAATGGTACCCACCGCCATCGCCTCGATTAAATTATGCGACATGGGATAACGCACACCGGGGCAAGCGAGAAAGAAATGACTATTGGCAATTGTGCTTAGCCAGTCCGCTGAATCCACTTTGCAGTGACGGGTATTCATCACCACCAGGCCCTGGATTTGTTGAACCCGCGCTAAATTAAAATCAGACGTGTTTTGCAACTCGCGGAATTCATAGTGAGGATTATTATGCTCCCGTATTAATTCCAGAATTTGGGCGCGGCCGAGTTTTTCATAAATATCGCGAATGGAATTTTTATTATATTTTTCAGGATTGGCATCGCCACCGAAAAAAATATCCCACAAGCGGGGTTGTTGCCGATACCACTTCAATTGCAAGTCCTGCCGGCAGGCATAAATTGGCGGGAACATGGGGAAGGGCATTGGAAAGCAGTTATCCTGGGGCGAATAACCCGGCTGGTAATTTAACGAAATTATTTGTCGCGCGGACGCCGATAAACTGGAATGCCATTTATCAGTTACCAATACATAATTTTCTGGCAACGCATCCTCGTCGTGAAGTACAGAGAAATCTTCTTGCAAGCATAAACTTTTATATTTTTCATGGATATTCCCGAGAAAGAAATAATTTTCCCGTAATACGGGATAAAAGCCTGCGCGAATAAAAAAAATGAATAGACAGTAAAAACGACGACCTTGCGGACCATCAATCCGTGTATCGCGAAAATCGAATACAACCAGTGGTGTGTTCTGTGGGATTGATGTGTTTTGCCGCTTGAGCCAGCGGCGGTACTCCACATAGCGCTGCGGATAAAACACCGATTTATAACGATTTAATGTGCCATCCAATTGATGGCCATATTTGGCGAGTTGGGTAAACGTGCTGGCCATACATTATGTCCGGTGACGGGGCGACGACGGTATTTTATCGAGGCTGTATGACAGCAAAGTTTCATTACTGTGTTATTCAAATGGCGCGATACGGTTTATCAAGGATTACTCATGACAACTGGATATACGATTAACAGAAATTTTATTTCCACCAAAAGTATGAGCCCACACAACATCACCATTCCCGGCACTAAATATTTCCTGGAAATTATCGATGTTCAGTGTTGTGGTGACAGGACCCTCTACCAGATCACCCGTGGTTGCGTCCGCAACGGCGATAACTAATTTGCCAGCTGATTTCCAACCCAAAAGTAATTGGTTATTTCCATAAGCTGCCATGTAAACGCGGAAGGGATAAGTTGAATCGAGATTAGTGGCTACAGAAATGGTGAAGGATTGCTGTAGTTGACTCAGTGAATCATTAAATTGTCCTAATTTTAACGTGAGTTTTGAATTTTCATTTTGAATATAGTTCAACCAAAAACCATTGTTGGCGGGAACCAGTCCACCCAGTGCGCGTTTGGCAGGATCTTCCGTAGTTAACCACTGAATAGTGGATGATGAGGATGCAGGTGTTGTTCGACGAACCAATTGCATCGCGTTGGGATAAGCATCGCCGTGGCAAGCAGCACCCCAGGTAGTTCCATTGTGTGCTGCGCGTACAGACCAGCTGTGGCTACAACCCCATTCCCATCCGCCCGGTTGAATATCTCCCGTGTTGGCATCGATAAATTTCAATGTATCACCAGCGTGAATATCGACTTCACCGGCAACACCATCTCTCGCTGTTGACATGGCAGAACGGAAGTAAGCCATGATTAATGGTCCGTTAGTTGCCAATCGCGCCGTATGGCCATACCACCAAATAAATTGTGCGCCCACAGAATCTACATTGCCTTTTTCTGTCAGCGTGGTGCGTTTCTTCAAATTGCCATTACTGTCGAGTAAAACCAAATCCATTTTTCCACATACGGCTTTATCCGGTGTGGCGCTGCTCTTACAGTATTTGGTTGAATAAATATCCGGATCATTTTCCATAACCGCCAAGGCAAATCCATTTGAAATTTCGATAGCAGAATGCATTTCAAGCCCGTCAATGTCGGGCAAGCTGCTCTTGCTCTGGTCATTGTTATCCAACGTCATTAAATGAATTTTATTTGCTGTGGCATCACTCCAGGTTAGAAGACTCTCACCCGATGCCAAAGGGGTGATTATCGCCGGTGTGTATTCATCATTGGGTTTGGCGCTGCCAGTGATAGACACGAGCGTTTGCTTCCAACGTTGTGCAAGAGGTGCGCAGGCGGTATTGTCAGTGGAGCTGGGATTGTTTGAACTGGAATTGTTTGAGCTGGAATTGTTCGAACTGGGGCTACTCGAATTCAAAATTGAACTGATGCTCCGGTTGGATTTTGAGGTTGAACCTGGGCTACTCGATTTAATCGAGGAAATACCAGACATTGCATTTGACGAAAAAACTGTGGAAGAACTACTGCTAAGTTGACTCACAGAAGTTGTCGATGGACGGGAAGAGGACGTTGTTGTTTCGGAATCGTCACCGCCGCAAGCAACCAAACCTGTTAAGGTAAATGAGAATAGAATGAAGCGGGTGGTTGTCAGCATGGCAGTTTCACTTTGTTAAATAATCAATCAAATTTTGTGCAATTAGCTTTATAGTTGCACGCCAATTTTTGACGGGGTATAGATTGATTATCTGTTTGTGAACTATTGCAAAATTTTTAAAGGATAAAATTTTTAACTGAGAGCTTAATCAACATAATTTATGTGTCAGATGCTTGTGTAACGGGAATGCGGACGATGGTCACGCGCTCCCGTTAAACATGTTATCAGCAATGTTATTTGGCTGATTTGCGGGATTTGGTTTTGCTACCGGTTTTCACGGTTTTGATGGGGATTGGTTTGGACAGCATCAATTGAAAGCCACCGAAGACTATCGCCATCAAACCCAGGAGCGCCGCAAACAGGTATGCGCCACCATCCGCCAAAAAGTACAAACCGACAATCAGTAATAAACCAAACAAGATAAAGCCATAACCCAGTTTTTGTTGTAATTGCATAGGATCACCTTGGTAAACGGGAGGATATCAACGAAAGCAGCTTTTGCAGCCATTATGATGCGAGCTGATTATCTTTCCGGTATTCGCATACTTCAAGCCCCGGCATGAGGAACCTGCTGGCCGGTTTGGTGGGATTGAGCCAGATTGTTATAATCGCTGCCGCTTTCCCTGTAATGCCGTTGTCTACCTTGTTTCGTTGAGCTCTTTTTTTTGTACTGCGGGCAGCTTGGTGTTGCGCGCTCCCACAGAGAGATTTTTTCCTTGGATACATCAAAATCCCCCCAATTTCATCGCAGCTTTTTAAAACCCCGTTTTTGGCCCACATGGCTTGCTTTGGGTTTCTTTTGGGTTATTGCCCAGCTACCGGTAGCCCTCAATCAAGCGATTGGTCGTTTTTTGGGATTCTTGCTTTATCACCTAGCGAAATCGCGCAAGCGTTACGCTGAAATCAATATTGGCCTTTGTTTTCCAGAATTGGACCAGGCTGCCCAGGCAAAAATAGTACGCGGTGTCATCAGATCCTGTGGGTTGAGTATTGCGGAAACGGCGATGGGCTTGTGGGGACAGGAAAACAAAATGCGCAATCGTTACACCATTACGGGCCTTGAACATATCGAGCAAGCGAAAGCGGAAGGGAAGGGGATTTTACTGTGCGGCAGCCATCTCACTACCATTGATATCAGCGGCCGCATTATGGCGTATCACATAGTGGCAGACGTATTGTATCGCCCTGATCCTAACCCATTAATGTCTTACGCAATTGCCAGCGCGCGCAATCGCGTCAATGCCAATGCGATTCATCGCAATGATACCCGTCAGTTAATTAAAAACCTGCGGGCTGGCCATATTGTCTGGTATGCACCGGATCAGGATTACGGCCCAACCCACAGTGTATTTGCGCCTTTCTTTGGTGTGAAAGCCGCAACGGTGGTTGCGACTTCACGCATCGCTAAAATGTCCGGTTGCGCGGTTATTCCCTTTTTTTGCTTTCGCGAACCAAAGGGTCGTTATCGCCTGGAGATTCAGCCTGCGTTGGATAATTTTCCCAGCGGTGATGACCTTGCAGATGCGACACGTATCAATAAAATTCTGGAAGAGGCCATTCGCCAGGAACCTGATCAATATTTGTGGGTGCACCGCCGTTTCAAAACGCGTCCGGAAGGTGAGCCGGGTTTTTATCCACCAAAGAAAAAGCGCACAGCGCGCCCGCAACTGTAATCGCATGAGGTAGTAAATAATGGATGCATGTGTTCAACCAGGTTTACTGCCAGTGGCTGATGCAATTGCGCAAATGCTTGCATCGATAGAACCAGTGACAACGACGGAAATTCTTGCACTGCAAGATAGCCTTGATCGCGTGCTGGCAACGGATATTGTTGCCCCCATCAATGTACCCGGTGCCGATAATTCCGCCATGGATGGTTACGCGTTTCGCCATCAGGATCATCAACGTGAATTAATCATCGTTGGCGATGCTTTGGCAGGGCATGCGTTCACCGGCGAGCTTCACGCCGGTGAAACCGTGAGGATTATGACGGGCGGAGTGATTCCCCGCGGAGCCGATACGGTAGTTATGCAAGAGAATGTCACGCGTAATGCCAATAAAATAATGATTAATGCAGCTCCAGCTGTAGGCGAAAATATTCGCCGCGCTGGTGAAGATATTTCGAAACAATCAATTGTATTTTCCCGCGGTCGTAGCTTGACCGGTTTGGACATCGGATTACTCGCGTCCCTTGGAATCCATCAGGTTAGCGTTTTCCAGCGCGTAAAAATTGCTTTGTTAACGACGGGCGATGAATTACTACCAACTGATGCGGAGTATCAAACTGGAAAAATTTACGACAGCAATCGACCACTATTGAAAGCATTGTTAACGCGATTACCGGTGGATGTGTTGGATTTGGGCATAGTGCCTGACAATCCCGAAGCGCTACGTCGTACATTTTCAACGGCGATGGAAAATGCGGATCTGGTAATTTCCACGGGCGGTGTTTCTGTGGGTGATGCGGATTACACAAAAACGTTATTGGCTGAGCTGGGTGAAATTAATTTTTGGAAAATTGCCATGAAACCCGGCAAACCATTTGCGTTTGGAAAGCTAACGACATCGGCTTTACCTAACGCTCGGCCGCACTGCTGGTTTTGTGGTTTACCGGGTAACCCTGTTTCTACAGCAGTTACTTATCACCAGTTGGTTGTACCTGCGTTGCGCTATATGTCCGGTGAATTAGCTGGCGATATGCTGGTCATAAAAGCAATTGCCTCCAAACCCTTAAAAAAACAACCGGGCCGCACCGATTTCCAGCGTGGTATTTTTACCAGTATTGATGGTGTTAACTCCGTTGTGGCAGCAGGTTTGCAAAGCTCCGGGGTTCTGAGTGGAATGAGCAATGCCAATTGTTATATTCGCCTGGCTGCTGAACGCGGTAATGTGGCGGCAGGTGAAATTGTTGATGTGATTTTATTTGATCGTTTTATTCATTAATAAATTCTGACGAGGGCCGTTGTATGGATTGGAAAGGCGGTCGCCGTAGCGACAATGTTGAAGACCGGCGCGATTTTTCTGCGGCAGGTGCGGGTGCCGGTTTAGGGTTATTGCTGCGTTTATTACCCTTCCTATTGCAAACCAAAATGGGGCGTGGCCTGTTATTGGTCGGTGTTATCGGTTATTTCGGGTTGCGCTTTTTGGGTATCGATTTATTAAATTTATCTGCTCCAGCGGGTACCGCTGTTTCTCACCAGCAAGTGTCATCGCAGGATAAAGAGTTGGTTGATTTTGTATCGGTTGTGCTTGCCAATACGGAAGATACCTGGACACCATTATTTCAACAAATGGGGCGTGAATATCAAAAACCAAAATTGGTGTTGTTTCGAAATGGCGTAAGTTCTGCGTGCGGTTTTGCCCAATCTGCAATGGGGCCGTTCTATTGCCCCGGCGATAATAAATTGTATATCGATTTATCATTTTACGAAGAAATGAAAACCAGATTGGGCGCGCCGGGTGATTTTGCCCAAGCGTATGTTATCGCCCACGAAGTGGGGCATCATGTACAGAATTTGTTAGGCGTTGCGGCGAAGGTCAATCAACTGCAACAGGGGAGAGATAAAGCAGCAGTAAATCGGTTATCGGTATTACAAGAGCTGCAAGCGGATTGCTTTGCAGGAATCTGGGGCCATTATGCAGATAAAAATTTTCGAATGATCGAAGATGGTGATTTGGAAGAAGCCTTAAACGCTGCATCCGCGATTGGTGATGATAATTTGCAACAGCAAGCGAATGGTCGTATTCGCCCTGAAGCATTTACGCATGGAACCTCTAAACAGCGAATGGAGTGGTTTAAGCGTGGAATGGAAACGGGCGATGTAAAGGCATGTAACACGTTTGCCGACACCGCCCGTTAACGTTGCAAAAATAAATTATTGCATTTGTTTAACTATTGCATCTGTTTAAAGTTGCGCAGGATTTGCAAATCCACTTGATCAAACACCGGCAATGGATAATTTAAATTCAAATCCAGATCTTCTGTCGCCGTCGTCATCTGGATAGTGCCGTTCTCTTGTCGATCCAGCTCCCGAAAACCATTTTTTAAATACCAGTCTACGGCCATGGAAGGTGCAAAAGTATGTAAATCCCTGTCGCCCTTTGCCGCGCGTAACAGCATTCGCCCAATACCATTTCCCCTGAATCGACGCCCTACAATTAACGCATCAATTCTGCGAACGGGGCGATCATCTGCTTCAGTGTAGATAATCATGCCAATGGCAGTACCGGAATAAAGTTTTGCAAGAAGCATTTCTGATTTTCCCTGATCAATCATGACCTGGGCTTTAATGAGTTCGGTGTAGCGGTGTTCGTTTGACCATTGGAGCGCCGATTGCATTTCAATGCCAAAGTACATGCTAATCATCATTGAAACACATACATCCGTATTTAAATCTTCCTTTTTTATTAATTGTATATAGGTATTAATTGACACTGTGTTTTCCCCTTGTTTTGCAACTGCAATTTTAATTGTTTTGTTGTAGGTTCTTATTTTGAGCATAACCACAAGGTTTTTTTGGCTTAATAAACATAAGCACAGAGACAAGCTTATCTCGCGATTTTTAATCCTCAATAGGAGAGAATTATTTGAACGACATTTAGCCAACTATATGAAAATTTTGCAGTATTGGTCACAAAAATAATTGCGGGACAGGAGAGGGAAGGCGTGTTGTTATTCGTGTAAAAATATTGATTTTTTAATTAAAAAATAATCTGGTATAACTGATTTGGTGAACCCATTCCTTTGGGCTCAGATAGAGTGTGGAATCATGTTGCTACATACAAACAAATCACACCCAATAGCGCGGGTAAGGTTTGGATAAAGAATATTTTTCTGGATGCTGTGAATGCACCATAGATACCAGCAATCATGATGCATCCCAGGAAAAAGAATTTAATATCGGTGCCTGCCTCTCCCAAACACAATCCCCAGATTAAACCTGCTGCCAGAAAGCCGTTATAAAGCCCTTGGTTGGCCGCTAAAATCCGGGTGATTGCCGCCTTTTCAGGTGTGTTTCGAAACGCTTTGAGGCCGACAGGTTTTTCCCATAAGAACATTTCCAGAACCAGAATATAAATATGCAGAACGGCAACAAATGCGATGAGGATAGTGCTGATAAGTGTCATAAATTCATTCCATGTGAGTTTTTGTTGATAGAAAGCCTAGCCAATAACTGATGCTAATTAACACTACTGCAATCAAGCTACCCAAAAATTCGCGTGCCTCTTCGATATAAGGTTTGGCCGGGTTCATGCTTTGCATTAACGCTTCTTCATTGCTATGGAGATAATAGGTGTAGACTCCTTCAGCATAAATACCTAATGTAATGATGCAGCATGTCAATACCGGCCAGTAAATGTAATGTTTGTGTTTATTAAATAGCTCCAGCAACGGTACCAGAGCGCAAAGCAAATAAAAGCTGGTCCAAATAATTGGATCTGGATCGTTGAGTTGAAGCCAGGCGAATAAAGTTAGTGTGATGAAAAAAAGACTGTGAATAATTTTATAGAAAAAGATTTTCATTGATATTGCTACTCATCCAGATCTACGGTTGTTACCCAAATATCTTCTTTGTTTTCAGCATAACTAATCCATAATTGATTATTCCACACCATACTTTTGGGGTAACTGTAGCCTATGCGTTTATATTTTCCCTCATACCGCATAGGCGATAAATCCTGTTTGCTTCTTAATAAAAATGCTTTATTAAATAGTTGCCCATCATCACTTGTTGTTAACACCAACGGTAAGCGCTCTTTAGAGCCGCTGGGATTATTAACCATATAGGCGGTGCCATCAGGAAAATTACCGGCACTTTGTTTTGCACGTGAATCAGGCATATTTGTTTGAATGGGTGTTGACCAGGTAGCGCCGTTGTCTATTGACTTGGATGCAAGCACTTTAAAGCTGCTGCCTTGATCACGAAAGATCATGACTGCATGCCCTTGTTCGGTTAAAAACCAGCTTGGTTCCAATTCGCGACTAATTTCCGGTTTATGCGGCAAATTTTTCATTTCGCCCGTTTTCCAGCCTTTTATTCCTTGCGGATCATCCGTGTAAAAAGGCTTGGCGATTAAGCCGGGCTGCTGATGCAACGCTGTTAATATTCGCCCATTAGGTAATTGTTTGAGATCCTGTTCAATTACACCACGAACGGGTTTGCCTGTTGCATCCAATAACGGCTTGGGTGCAGACCATTTAATGCCGTCTTCACTGGTGATGTATTCCACGTGACCACTTTTCGGCGTCATGCCCTGCGGCCACACGTTAATATAAGCTACTAATATCGTCCCATCGCTCCACCAGCCTCCATTGGTGACTAGTGCATTCTTGCGTGGTTCGACTAGCACTTTTGCAGAACCCCAATCGCGCCCATTTTTGCTTTGGCTGTATAACACACGGGTTTCAGGTGCATCTTCATCTCGCTCCGAGCTCTGCCATTGGATAAATAAATTATTTTTAAAGGAAAATATAACGGCGCCATGATTGTATTGGCTGATATTTTCTTGTGCGGTAAAAACCTTGTGGTGTTTCATTCCCTTGGCGTTTGCCAAGCCAAAACTATCTGGTCGAGATAAGTCGAATAGCCCATCACTAACCTGAAATGGTGTTGATGAATCTTTTGTTTCGGAAAAAGTATTCACTGAAGCTAACAATATTGCGGGTAAAAAAAATAATTTAATCATTTTGCTGTATGGCATTGATAAATTTGTCACTCGATTTTCTCCACATAGTTATTTTATGCCGACAAAAAATGCGTTGCCTGATCTGTTATTCCATGGCGTTATTTTTTGGTAATCGTGTTCAAAAACGTGTACTTCAAAGTAGGGCGCTAATAAATTTTGCATTTGCGCAAAGGTGAATGCAACCATGGAGTGTTCGTCTTGCCAGAACTCGCCTTTACCCGCTGTTGTTTTTTCAATGGACAGTTGGAGTTTCTGCTGATCGCCTTCACCGGGGTAATACCAATTGGATTGAAAACAAAAAATGCTTTTGTCATGTTCCATCCTGCGTTTGATACCCGGGCGATTATCAATCATCTGTTTATCAACTGCGTTAAAACAAACCATTCCCCCTGGTTTAAGTGCCCGATGAACCGCACTGATGCACTGGTTAAGTTGCGCGATGGTTTGATTGTAGTGGATAGAGTATAAAAAACAGGTGATTAAATCGAATTGAGAATCGAGCTCCAGCAGACTCATATCCTGCTGTATAAATTTTCCTTCTGGGCAACGGCGTTGCGCAATGTCCAGCATTGGCTGATTGATATCTACACCGGACGCACTGTAACCGTAATTAATAAAATGCCGGATGTGTGGGCCAGTGCCGCAGGCAAGGTCCAGATAATCGGTGCCCTTGTTACCGAATAATTGGTGCAGTCGTTTTACGTATTCACATTGTTCGGAATAATTGATATCTGCGCACATTAAATCGTAGTAGCAGGAAAGGTCGGTATAAATGCTGGAAGAGGGCATGTAAAAAGATTCGGTTGTTGGATCGGGTAATTATACCTTGATATGCGTCCAAACCTGCAATTTACGGTTATATACCTTGGAAATTGGATAGTCTTCTAGAATGTCCCCAAGAAAGCCCTAAAAAATTGAATAGCCTCAAAGCGTTGTATAAAAAGACACACTATCGGTTTCGCGTTAGGCCGAGAATCAAAACAGATCGATTAACAATCCTGAAAATTTATCTTTTGGTTTTTTCTGAATGATCAACTCTGATTAATTTCTCGGTATCAAACCCAAGTGATTTTGCTTTTGCGATAAGTTCATCCAATACGGCAGGCTCGATGGTAGGTTGTCGGGCGAGTATCCATAAATACTCTTTATTTGAGCCGCTAACGACCGCATATTGATAATTGATGTCGTCGAGTTCAAATACAACGTAAGAACTGTAAATAGGCCCCCAAAATGACACTTTTAAATGTCCGGTATTCGCTCTGTTTGCAAAATAGGCTTTACCTTCCGCAGTATCCCATTTACCGTCTTTGTCGGAGTAACCGCGGTTAAGGACCTTTATTCCACCATCGTCACGTAAACTGTATTCAGCAGTCACGTGGCTCAGGCCGCGCTCAAATCGGTGATCCAGCCGTGCTATTTCATACCAGGTCCCCAAATAGCGCTGAACATCAAAGGGTTCCACTGGTGTAATATTTTCTGGTTTTCCACCGCCACAACTGACGACTAATAGCGTAATAGCGAGTAAAAGAATTTTCATTGATGTCCCCTGAATGAAAAGAGATATTTCATTGGAGTACTGAAATCTATGGAAATTCAATCAAGGATTTTTAATCAATGTTTTAATCTCGACACCAGCCTTCGCCGGGTTGGGTTCTCAGGCAATCGTCTTTTTCGACGAGCCATTTCATTCCAGTGTCAGCGCCATTGCTCACTTGAAGTGTTTCAACTTTTCCATTTCGCTCAAACTTGATTTGGTTTGAATGAGCTACACCATCATAATGCGTGGCGCCATCCAGATCCTGGATCGTGACTTTGTAATTGCCATTTCCGCCAGTAATCTCAAGAAAAGTTCCTTCCGGGCCATCCCATTTTCCAATCCATCTGTCTGTTTCATATTTAGTGGCAGTAGAACTGAGTATGGTTACGTTGTGTGGTTGTGCTGTGGTGTCGTCTTTTTTATTGCAGCTTATGAATAGAAAGGATGGCAGGATGACAATTATGCACAGTAAAAATTTATTCATGCTTTTATTCCTCGCGGGTTCCTGTTATGGGAGCATGAATTTCGAGGTTTGTTCAATCGGGTATTGAATACATAAGATAAAGATAGTGATGATTGCCGCGATGAATAAATTTAGCTAAAAAAATCTGTTCCGCATTATAAATAACACGGAACAAAAATAAGGCTACTGAACAGCAGGCTCACGCTCATTATTGAAACGGCGAACCTGCTAATAATTAACAGCCGGTTGTAGTTACTGTCACTATTCCTGTGCTGCCATTATAAGAAGCGTTGCAGTTGGTAGCGCCCGTGGGTGTAAATGTTACGGCAGTAGAGGTTGTGAAGTCAGCGGTGAAGCCGCTGGTATCCGATAATGCTCTGCCAATACCATTAGCGGAGCCTGCGGGAATACCAGTGCCTGCTGCAACCACAACCCCATTACCTGTTGTTTGCCCTTGCAGCAGCACTTCTGTCGAGGAGTTATTTCCTGTCGCCAGGTAACGGGATTGAGACACCGCCACTGCCGAGCGTAATGTACCGGCCATTGAGTTCACCACGGCAATTCGCGCGTCAGTGCTGAAATTTGCGAATCTTGGAATAGCAATGGCGGCCAATATACCAAGAATGACGATCACGACGATCAATTCGATCAATGTAAAACCTGATTGTTGTTTAGTCATTTTTTATCTCACTTGAATGTTAGAACGTATGTATGTTTGAGGTGTATGACAATTCAGGAACATAGCCCTGTCGCAAAAAGTCGACATTTCGAGTATAGGACAGCTTTTGAAAGCTTGCTAAATGAGGGGTTGGGAGAGTGGTGAATGCTTTTCTTGAGAGATGCTGAAAATTGTTTATGAAATTAAGGCGTTTACAATGGCAGGTCGCTCATCGGCGACCTGGTGGCAAAGTAAAAACAGGTTGATTAAGAATATTTTTGTAAATTACAGTGTTTGCCAAATAAAACGAGGAGTGTAGTGATAAATATAAATAAAACAGACGGCTCATTAACTTTCGAGCGGATGACTTCAATGCTCAGGCTTACTGAGTTAAGCCATAAATTATCCGTGCCAACTTGCCAGCTCGAAAAAAAGAGGCCATCTATGTCAGGCTGAAACAAGCACTCCGTCGTACCCATAAATTGAACCTCGTATAAGCAATCATTTGTACGACTCCAAAAAATTCTGTCAGTGCTTACACTGGTATCGATATCTGGAAAATAAGAACGATAAAATAAAAACCAATCATGAATCAAAAGCGGTTCTCGAAATTCCTCCGCGTATTCCTCGTCCTCAAAGGGTTCTGTAAAAATTTCACGTATATCAATGGTGAATGAAACCATGGTTATGCTATCTGTATCGGGATTATAACCTTCAGATATCATATCAAATGTAAACTGATGCCAATCCCTTTCCAATTTATTGTTGAATTGAATCGTATCAGTAATTGTTAACGCGAAAGTTTTAGAGAAAGGGAGAAGTAGAAAAGCAAAAAATAAAATTTTGAAGTGTCTCATATATAGCTCTATTATTAAGATAGTTATTTTCAAAAAAATTCTGTGCGCATTTACCAAGGTTGCAATTCGAAACCTCATCAACAGCCCCAAAAAATCAACCTGTTTACGAAGACCTGGTAAATAGTACAGAAAATGACTTTCTCCGATTGTCGCAAAATCTCCTTCGTACAACTAATGCAAAAATCATCGTTATGAATAGAATTGCGGTGTGTGGCTCGTGCACTGCAATGGTTTTTGAGTCCCTTATTAACCAAGCTCCCATGGCTGGGTCTCTGAGCATTTCCCGATAATCGTAGTCTGGCGTCGAGCCAGTTAATCGCCCAAGGTGAATATAGTCCTGGTCATCGTAATAATAGGGATGTGGATTGGCTTCCCGATCCAATACATAAAATTCTGAATCAGCGATCATCACTGTTTCCAACACTGATGGATCATCCGGTTGCGATACAAATCCTATGGAATATCCTGCTGCTGAATTTGATCGGGGATCAAGTCGAACAAAACCACGCGCGTCGGATTCTGTGACAAAACCATCTCCAAATAAATTGATAAATGAAAAAACATTCACTTCATGTTCCTGGCCGGAAAAGCGAATTGTTGTGCCGGTAAAATTTACGTCGAAAACTGCTGAAAATAATCGAAATAGGTCTTCTTTTTCAGCAAATCTCCATCCTTCCGACTTGGCGAATTTTCCGCCATCATATGTAATGTCATGCAGAATGTCGTTGTATGAGCGATCAGTTGTCAAATTTATGTCAAGCCATTCAATGCCTGTTTTCTTATCGATAGTGGATATTCCGTTATCAATAAATTCATATCCACTAATTGATACCAAACCAGCTCTTGCGGATACAGAAATGAATAGCATTGCAATAAACGTTGAATACGTAAGTCTTTTTAACATATAAACCTCCCGGTTAATCAGTTAAATGCCAGCTGCGCTAATCAAGCAAGTTGAGTAAGCCTGACTTGGTGAGAATACTTTATAGATCCAAAGATAAATTGAAACAGCAGGTTTTGATGCCAGTTTTTTAAAAACACACAAGATTGGTGAAGTGAATTGATTGGCGGACTTATTGTTTCTGAAGAGTGACCTGCACACGAGCATGCATCCAGGACTGTAGAAACCAAAATTCTTGTGCCGTTAATTGATTTTCGTGTTCAAATATTGTGCTGTTCGCGATTGTTGCGATTTGTTGCTCAGGCTACGCGCTCCGCCACAACCTACGCGAACTTGTGAATACTTGAATGCGGCCAGTCTTTTGCGTTGCTTACGTAGCCATGCTTTACCGGATTGTGGTGAATGTATTCAATGTGATTGTAAAAATCCCGTTCGTCACGAATGGTATGTTCCCAAAAACGGCGTTGCCAAATACCGCGTTCACGTTTTCGTAATCGTGACATTTTTATATTTTCAGTTTTTGGTAACGACATAGAAAAGTGGCGTTTTATTAACATCCACCGCATTGAATAATCATCATCTCCTTGAGGCAATGTCCATAGCGCATGAATGTGATCGGGTAATACCACCATGGCATCAATGGTAAAAGGGTGGCTTGCCTTCACCGTTCTTACCGCTGTTCTCAGCGCATCAATATTAGCCACCAATAAATCGCTCTTGCGATCCGCGAGTGCCACTGTAAAAAAATGACACCCACCCTCAATCCGCACCCGCCGATATTTCATAACCCGTTCCCTGTAGGTTGGGCAGCCATGCCCAACATGTCCATGTTTCCGGTTAAACCGAGATAAAAAAAGTGATTTCGTATTTCTAATTACATTATGCCTATTGTGATATTTATTGACATAATTTGTTGGGCATTGCTGCCCAACCTACAAGCTATTTTTGATCGACCTTTTTAAGCGCTTCAGATAAATCGCCTTCGATTATCACTGGTTTGCCAATCGTAATTTGCATATTTTTAATGCAGCGGAGATACCTCATGGAAAAACCAGGATCATTCTTAGGAGTGAGAGAAAATACTGTAAGCATTGGAAGTGTTATTTTTTTTGCGTTTGCATACAATATAAATGTTGGGATTGTAATTTCCCAAGCTTCGGCAGCGGCAGACAACTCAGTTAATGATAGGGTTGTGCGGCTTGCTTTTTCTATTTTGAATGGAAGGTTTGACGAGTCTATTGGTGCATTCGCTTTTCCCAGCGTCTGTGGGCTGATTGTTAAGGTTTTTTTGTCCTCTGAAATTGTCAATTGAGTCCAACTTTGTTCACAATCTTGATCTGTACCCTTAGCTTTCCAACGGCCGGGAATTTCATAGAAAATAGGTTTTTTTTCTTTCGGGTCTTTTTGAATGTCCATCACCAAGTAAAGTTTGTCCTCTGGCGAAATGATTTTTTGTGATTTTTGCTGGGAGTTTGAGCATCCGATTAATAATATCGTTGTGACAATCAACACAATTAATTTCATGATTTATTTCCGAACTTCGTTGGATTCTTTTTGGTTTTTTTAGATTATCCTATTTTCTATTTATTAGAAAAATAGAAAACTTGTTTTTTTGCAATCGTCAAACTCACATTGCGCACGCCGTTGATTGGTTTTTCGTAATCATAAACAATGTGCTGTTTGTGATTGCGAATGTTTCTGTTCGTAAGTTCATCAGCAACTTACAGTGAGCCCAATCTACGTACTTTTTTTGCAGTTCGGTGCGAACCAGCGCTTCGGCTTCTGGCGTTAATGAATAATCGGTCATTGCAGCTTCAGGATTATTCTCATTACCATAAAGCACATCGTCTTTTTCAGAAAAATGCACCTTTGCATCAGGATGATAAAACCCGCCGCGCTTGCCTTTGCTGAAATCATATTCGTCGCGCATACATTCTCGTTTAGATATCAATGTAGGTTGGGCCGCGCCGCGTAGGCAGCCATGCCCAACATGTCTATGCTTCTGGTTAACTGAAAGTTAAAAAAGTAATTCCGTGTTTTTAAATTGTATTGTGTTGGTTTTTAGCTTATCAATTTAATATGTTGGGCATTGCTGCCCAACCTACGCGCTGCCGCTCGGAACGCATCAATATTCGCCACCAATAAATCACTTTTACGATCTGCCAACGCCACCGTAAAAAAATAATACCCACCCTCAATCCGCACCCGTCGATATCTCATAATTCGATCCCTGCGTAGGTTGGGCAGTCATGCCCAACATGTCCATGTTTCCGGTTAAGCTAAAAGTTGAAAAAGTAAACCCGCGTTTGAAATTATATTGTGCCAGCTTTGATGTTTGTCGATATAACGTGTTGGGCATTGCTGCCCAACCTACATTTAGCCAAGCCTACGAGCTAAAGTTTTTTCGGGGGAAGTGCGAGCTTTCTGCTGTCCATGTTTTTATTTGATGTAACATATTTTATAGATAACGTATTCTGCGCCCATTGTTTTATATCGTATTCAACTTTATATTTTAAAAAGTGCACATGAACTAATCTTTGAAGCATTCTTTTCCCCAAGTGATATTCTTTAAGTTCTTTGTATGCAGATTCAATTTTATTCTTTGGGAAGCCATTTGAATTATCTAAATGAATCATCGTTTCAATTAATCTATAAGAGGGAAATGGCTCATCCTTTTCGTCCCTCTCATCGAGTAAGTTCAAAAATGATGGTTTCAAAGTTTGGCATCCAAGCGAAAAAGATAATTTTTTAAGTATTGAAAAAACTACCATTTCAGTGATGGTCGCTATAAATCTTGTTGCAATTGTGGTTTTTTCTGCTTCAGTTAAATTTTTTCCGTCAATATGGCTTTTGATGTCGCTAATTATTTCGTTGGATTTTTCTGTTATAAATTTGTTAAAGGATGATGTGATTCGCAATGTCATATCGCATCCATGCTTAACTGATGTGTTTTTCATTTCGCCGGATAGATTTGTCCTATTGCTTCGTAAGACTTGGCCTAGAACGTCTAGTGATCTAAAGCATGAGCTTAGTTTGTGTTCAAAGTTATTATTTTCAATATCATTTTCATTTTGTCGATTGGTCGATGGTAATTTTTCGTCTAAGTTTTTATTAATTTCTTGCCTTCTTTTTTTTGCGGGCTCTTCATTAATTATTATTGTTGTTGCCATTTCTTGATACAGCTTTGAAATTTCAAGGGTGTCTTTGTCAAATTTACATGGGGAGAATTCGGTGAACTCGCTGTTTATTTTTTCAAGAAGTTTGTTAATTATATTTTGGTGATCAGATAGGTATGCATAAAATATTAGTATATTGCAGCTGTCATCTCTGTGTATGGTTCCAATCATGGTGTTTATTAAATTATCTATTTTTTCTTTTTCGTTAATTCTTTTTTGCATGTAAATTGCAACAAAATAATAATATAGATATGGGTGTTTAAAAGATATATTTCCATTGATATCTTTAATTATGTTGAGATTTTTTAGATCTTTAATTATTTCTTCTATTTGTATTTTTATATCAGAAAAATTACAGTAACTGTGATGCGATATTTTGGCTTCATCTTCGTCTAAAGATGTTGATTTTTTTTCATAAATTGTAAATGCAAAATTAGCTAAATAAGCATTTAATACATCAATTGGAAAGGTAGTTGAATTTCCTAATGTTTTAGTAACTAAAGATTGATATATATGCCCATATGCTCCGCTCATGTCGGGATTGATGGTCCCGGTTTCAATATATTGGAGAATCAAAAGAACATGGCCGGGCTGGGTCGGTAAAAGATTGGAGTGAACAAGAGAATTTAGTAGCTCCTCCTTTCTGGATACGATTATGTCTAGATCGTGCTCGCTTAAAGAGTCTTCCTGGCCTAATTTTACCCACGCTTCAATTAATTGACCTCGCGCTGAATAGCTAAACTCCTCTAAGTTATATGTTTTAAATAATGATAAAAGTGAAGATTCTGAGTTTATTGCAAATGAAGCTGCGAATGAGGATATTCCCATAGTAATAGCAATGTAATTGAATTTTTCCGAAAGATAATTGATTACATCATCCTTGGATTCTTCATTGAGAATGGATGATTCTAAGTTGTCAATTAATATTACTATCCTCTCTTTTTTTGTCTGTATTATGTGATCAAATGAAGGGGATGAATACTGTTTTTTTATGGATGACTTGATCAGTGAATCTATTTCTTGCTTTTGTTTTTTCTTTAATAAATCTCCTTGTATGTATATTGGAAAGAAACCTTTATCTAATAGGTTTTTATATAGGATTTTTAAAGTCGTGGTTTTTCCTGATTGTGGCTCACCTAAAATATTAATAAAGTTTTCATGTATTATTTTATTATGCAAATGATCTGATTTTATTTTTTCTATGTTTTCATCCTCATTGCTCGTAAAGTCATTAGCTCTTAAATTTACGGGAGTATATATTTTATCCAAGGTTAGTTTTTGAACTCTTGGGTGTTGAAAGGGTATTTCGACTGAGTTTAAGAATTTTTCAAAGCTATCTTCTAGAATTCCTTTTGTTGTTTCATTTATTATTTTTTTCCCTATTTTAAATGTGTGACAGTCTTCTTCGTTTGTCAAATAAAGACCATCCTTTTCGCTGTGCTTCCATGTTTTAAAGAAAAACTCTTCCTTATCGAGATCTACTTCGATTGATGTAAAGGAGCTGGCGTGGTGGTTATGTTCTTGTAATACTCCACCATAAAAATACGTTGAATGGTCTTTGCTATTAAGATCTACTGTGCTGTATTGTTTTTCTCTATGCTCATGCCCGGCAAAAATTAGATTATAATTTTTCTCCATGTTCTCGTTAAATTTTCTCGAGTTATTAGCTTCCAGCCAATTTGATGGGTGGTGGTACATGACTATTCTAAGGTTCGTTCCTTTCGGTTCTGTCAAATAGTTCATCGGAAATATTAATTTACCTTGAGTTTCCTTTAACTTTGACATCCATGAAACATTAATGCTGTCAATTAATAGTTCATGTTTGTCTATCTTGATTGAATTTCTTGATACTAATCTATTTTCTTTTGGTTGATATTTATCTTGAAATTCAAAGTATTCATTTTGTATTTCACTGACGCCATTTATAATGCTGTCGTTTATATCGGCTCCATGTGTGGCTAGCACTTTTTCAAGCACGATGTCTCGGATAGTTGTGTTTATTGAAAAATTGCAATCATGATTCCCAGGGCAGAATATGAACTTTATGTTGTCTGCAATTTTTTCAATCAGCCTTTTAAGCTCACTAAAAAACCCTTCTGCTATAGCATATTCTTCACGTTTGCCGGAATAAGCAATATCCCCAGTCACCAAGATGATGCATATTCTACTGCGGCTGTAACTGGAGTTAATCGCATTGGCAATTTTGTTTGCTGTGCCCATCAACTTATTGTTTTTAAAATGTATATCGCTTAAATGAATTATTAAGGCTTTCATCGTTGTTATCCTTCTAATAAAAAAACCGCTACCAAGCCCCATCAGAAAAATCCGATACAACTCAATAGCGGTTAGGTTTATTCACTCCGGAATATGTAATCCGTTTGTATTAAAAAACGCCCGCTAAAAGGGGCGTTTTTTACTTGGTTTTCGGGTTTACTCCAATTACATGGAATTACAAATCAATCCCAAGAAAGCGCCCCACCAGTCTGATACTCAATCACTCTAGTCTCAAAGAAATTCTTCTCTTTCCTTAAATCCATAATCTCACTCATCCACGGGAATGGATTCTGTGCACCCGGGAATTGTTCTTTCAAACCAAGTTGTGCGCAGCGGCGGTTGGCGATGAAGTGGAGGTATTCTTCCATCATGGCGGCGTTCATGCCGAGGACGCCGCGGGGCATTGAGTCGCGGGCGTATTGGATTTCCAGTTCGGTGCCTTCAAGGATCATTTGCAGAACTTCTTGTTGGAATTCTGTGGTCCACAAGTGCGGGTTTTCCAGTTTGATTTGGTTGATGACGTCGATACCAAAATTCAAATGCATGGATTCATCGCGCAGGATGTATTGGAATTGTTCGGCAACGCCGGTCATTTTGTTGCGGCGGCCCATGCTGAGGATTTGGCTGAATCCGCAGTAGAAGAAAATGCCTTCAGTGACTACGTAGAATGCAACGAGGTTGCGCAGTAATTCCTGGTCGGTTTCCGGGGTGCCGGTTTGGAAGGTTGGGTCGCCCAATGTTTGGGTGTGTTTCAAACTCCATGCGGCTTTGTTGGCAACACTTGGCAGTTCGCGGTACATGTTGAAGATTTCGCCTTCGTCCATGCCCAGTGATTCGATGCAGTATTGGTACGCGTGGGTGTGGATCGCTTCTTCGAATGATTGACGCAAAATGTATTGGCGACATTCGGGGTTGGTGATCAAGCGATAAATCGCGAGTACCAGATTGTTCGCTACAAGTGAGTCAGCAGTGGAGAAGTAACCGAGGCTGCGCATGACGATGCGGCGTTCGTCATCGGTGAGGCCGTCTTTGCTGCGCCAGGTGGCGATGTCGGCGGTCATGTTGACTTCTTGTGGCATCCAGTGGTTGGAGCAGCCATCCAGATATTTTTGCCATGCCCAGTCGTATTTGAAGGGAACGAGTTGGTTTAAGTCAGCGCGGCAGTTGATCATGCGCTTTTCATCAACCTGGATACGCGCAGCGCCCATTTCCAATTCTTCCAGACCGGGAGCTGGGTCTAACGCCGCGAGGCTTGCGCGTGCTTTTGCCAGTTCAGGGCTGATGCCGGATTCTTTTGCGGCTTCGGCAAAGGCGCTGTTGGCGGCAACATTGGTTTTAGGAGTTGCTTGCGCTTGGGCAACTTGTGCTTGCACTGGCTGGGCTTGCGGTGCAGGTGCAGCGGGTTTATTTAAATTTGCCGCAATTGCTTCTTGGCGTGCGGTTTCTTTTGCAGCTTCTTCGCTGTCGAAATCATCCCAACTTAACATGGTGATCCTCTTTAAAAGTCTGTGTGCGTGTATCGCGTATTTTGAATATTGGTTGCGATGTTCGCTTTGATCTAATTCGGTTTGCGATGGTTTTCCATCAGCAACTCATAAGCCGTTACGAGCGAAGGCAGATCAAGGCGAAGAGGCTGTAAAAAAGCGGAGTTTACTTTAGTAAGTGAGCATTTTTTACAGCCTCTTCAACGCAGAGCTGCCGAGCGCAGTAGGCTTATTGGCAAGCCTCACAATCCGGATTGTCTATCGAGCAAGCCAATGGCACCGGTGCCGCTTCTGCAAAGCTCGCTTCTTCAATTCCTGATACCACAGGTTTTGCCGCCGCAGGTGCTGCGGATAAACCACTCGCACCGCCCGCAGAAACTGCGTTCAATGCACCGGTGTTAATGGTGGATTTTTCAGTGGTGGTTGCTGCCAATGCGCGCAGGTAGTAAGTGGTTTTCAAACCGCTGTACCACGCCATGCGGTAGGTGATGTCCAGTTTTTTACCGTTAGCGCCGGCGATGTACAGGTTCAAACTTTGTGCCTGGTCGATCCACTTTTGACGGCGGCTCGCGGCTTCAACAATCCAGCGTGGTTCCACTTCAAAGGCGGTGGCGTAAATCGCTTTCAAATCTGCTGGAATGCGATCAATTTTTTGCAATGAACCTTCGTAGTATTTCAGGTCGTTAACCATTACTGCATCCCACAGGCCACGCGCTTTTAAATCGTGAACCAAGTGCGGGTTAACTACGGTGAATTCGCCGGAGAGGTTGGATTTCACGTACAGGTTTTGGTAAGTCGGCTCGATGGATTGAGTCACGCCGGTGATGTTGGAAATGGTTGCCGTCGGTGCAATCGCCATCACGTTGGAGTTGCGCATACCTTGTGATTTCACTTGTGCGCGCAGGGTGTCCCAATCGAAGGTTTTGCTGCGATCCACTTTGATGTAATTCTCGCCACGGTTTTGCGCGAGGATTTCAATGGAATCGATTGGTAATACGCCTTTGCTCCACAAGGAACCTTCAAAGGTTGAATACTTGCCGCGCTCGGCTGCCAGTTCGCTGGAGGCTTTGATCGCGTAATAGCTCACGGCTTCCATGGAGGTATCGGCGAAATCGACGGCTTGTTGTGAGCTGTAGGCGATGCGTTGTTCATACAGTGCATCCTGGAAGCCCATGATGCCCAGACCGATTGGACGGTGACGCAGGTTGGAAGCTTTGGAGGTCGCCACGGCGTAGTAGTTAATGTCGATCACGTTATCCAGCATACGGATTGCAGTCTTAATGGTGCGCTCCAGTTTTGCCTGGTCGAGTTTGCCATCCACAATGTGTTGCGCCAGGTTCACGGAACCGAGGTTACATACCGCGATTTCATCGTTGGCTTTGGTGTTCAGTGTAATTTCGGTACACAGGTTGGACGAGTGCACCACACCAGCATGCTGCTGCGGGCTGCGCAGGTTGCACGGGTCTTTGAAGGTGATCCATGGGTGGCCGGTTTCGAACAGCA
Source organism: Cellvibrio sp. (assembly GCA_035490715.1). GTDB lineage: Bacteria > Pseudomonadota > Gammaproteobacteria > Pseudomonadales > Cellvibrionaceae > Cellvibrio. The sequence continues at coordinate 17,462 of DATJLF010000012.1, read as the reverse complement.
TACCCAGCATTTTTCTCCACAGATCCAATGCGCGCACGGTTTTGAAAACTTTGATTTTGCCTTGCGCCGCTTCGCGCTCGTAATGCTCGTAACGCTCTTCGAAGGCTTTGCCGTACAGGTCGTGCAGGTCAGGTACATCGTTGGGAGAGAACAGGGTCCACTCTTTGTCATCGAATACGCGCTTCATGAATGCATCGGGCACCCAGTTGGCGGTGTTCATGTCGTGGGTACGGCGACGGTCATCACCGGTGTTCTTACGCAACTCGAGGAATTCCTCGACGTCCATATGCCAGGTTTCCAGATACGCACACACAGCGCCTTTGCGCTTGCCGCCCTGGTTTACTGCTACAGCGGTGTCGTTAGCCACTTTCAGGAAGGGAACAACACCTTGTGATTTACCGTTGGTGCCTTTGATGTAAGCACCGAGTGCTCGTACTGGCGTCCAGTCGTTACCCAGGCCGCCAGCAAATTTGCTGAGCATGGCGTTGTCTTGCATAGCGCCGTAAATACCGTGCAGGTCGTCCGGTACGGTAGTCAGGTAGCAAGAGGACAACTGCGGGCGCAAGGTACCGGAGTTGAACAGGGTTGGGGTAGAGCTCATGTAATCGAACGAAGAGAGCAGGCGATAGAACTCAATTGCGCGCTCTTCTTTTTGCTCTTCCTGGATCGCCAGACCCATCGCCACACGCATGAAGAAAATTTGTGGCAATTCAATGCGGGTGTTGTTGCTGTGGATGAAGTAGCGGTCGTACAGGGTTTGCAGGCCGAGGTAAGTGAATTGCAGGTCGCGTTCGGCGATCAGGGCTTTGCCCAGTTTGTCCAGATTGAAAGTCAGCAGTTCTGGCGATACCAGTTCCAGTTCCACGCTTTTCTTCAAATAAACGGGCAGGGTTTGGGCGTAAAGGGTTTCCATATCCGCTTGGGTCGCTGATTCAGCAATGCCGAAGAAGCTCAGGGCTTCGGCGCGCAGTTTGTCCATCAGCAGGCGGGCGGTAACGAACGAGTAATTCGGCTCTTTCTCTACCAGGGTGCGGGCGGTAATCACCAATGAAGTGTTTACGTCTTTTTCAGCCACGCCGTCGTACAGGTTGCGCATGGCTTCATCGAGGATCGCTTTCTCTTCCACACCGGCCAAACCGGCGCAGGCTTCGTGCACGATGGTGCGCATGCGGGCAATGTTCAGCGGTGCGCGGGTGCCGTTATCCAGCACGACGTTCAGGCTGGGGTAATCCGGGTCCGGCTCAAGTGAGGCGGGTTGTTTCTGGGCGCGCAAGCGGGCGTGCTCTTCGCGGTAGAGCACGTAATCGCGAGCGATTTTTTGCTCGCCGGAGCGCATCAGGGTCAGTTCTACCTGGTCCTGGATTTCTTCAATATGGATGGTGCCACCAGAGGGCATACGGCGCTTGAAAGTGGCAGTAATTTGCTGGGTCAATCCATCAACCATTTCACGCACGCGCGTAGACGCAGCCGCTTTGCCACCTTCCACGGCAAGAAACGCCTTGGTCATGGCGATGGCGATTTTACTGGCATCGAAAGGAACCACCGTTCCATTGCGTTTGATAACACGTAATTGCCCGGGGGCTGTGGCTGTCAGGGTAGCTGAGCCGCCATGGATGTCGTGCTGGATATGGGTTGTGCCGGTGGTTTGTTCAATGTCAGTTTGCATAGACGTCTCCCGCGTGAAGTCTTCCCGGTTGATAAAAATAAATGAGTAAATAGGTAAAAGCTTTGATTCCGCTGCCGCAGCTGTGTTCGCGTCGCCGTTATTAAAATCAGTGCAGGACACACACATTTTGCATCTTTGATAACCACTATATCTTGTGGTCAGACAAATTAGCGTGCTTAAGTTCCTCACCACTAACCATCGACCCTTTCGTCATCAAAGGCTAGTTCAATTCATAATCGTTGCACATGAAAAACCGGCGAATGGCGTTTAAATATCAATAAGCGACATCAAAAAAATACTTGACGATTTTCCCTTAGGCATCTAGGGGCAAGAAAGCCTTAACACCTATATCTAGGGGTAAATCGTAATTGGGCTACAAGATAATGCGGTCATGGGTTTAATGCAAGCTTGAAAACCTGTGGATAAGGTGTTGGCGGTACAGGGAAAAACTGGGGGAAACGTCCTGATTGACGCGCCAGCCGCGGAAAACCAGCATCTTGGGGGGATTCATTCCGTTAATGACAGTTAATAGAGAGAGTTAGATTTTTTTCTCATAGAAAGCATGAATAAATATATCTACATATAGTGTCTGGTAGTTCCACAAGCAGACTGCCTGATTTTTCGTCATTTTGTGGGTTTGGCGCTTTAAGTCATATTTCTTTTTTACGTAAAGCTTCTGATCTTCTGGTTATAAAAATATGAGACGTAGTTCTCGTTTGAGCTACACTTACCGCCATTGGCGCTTAATGCGTCATATTTAAACTTTGAGACCTAATCTTGGGAGGGTTGATATGAATAAGTATTTGGCGGGCGCGATAGCCTGTTCCATGGTGATGGCACTGACTGCATGCGGCGGTAGCTCATCATCCGGTAATAAAACCCAGAGCAGTGCGCCAGCGAGTAGCGCTCCTGCCAGTTCCAGTGCTGTAGCAGTGTCTACCAGTGCCCCGGCAGCTTCGTCTAAACCAGCATCCAGTATTGCAACCAGCGTTGCAGTGTCTTCTGTTGATGCGGCGGTTAGTTCAGTCGCTGCATCCAGTACGCCTGCGTCGTCTGCAGCAACAGAATCCAGCACGGGTGGCGTTCTTACTTCCAGCGTTCCTGCGATTTCATCCGTGGCTGCATCCAGCACTCCAGCGTCTTCATCTGAAGCGGCATCCAGTACTCCAGCGAGTTCATCGGCCGCATCATCATCTGAGCCTGCAGCGTCTTCAAGTTCTATAGGCTCATCAATTGCTTCATCGATACCTGAATCTTCAAGTTCAATTGCTTCATCGGTGGCCGAATCCTCAAGTGCAATTACTTCATCGACGGCAGACTCATCCAGTTCTGTTGCATCATCGATTCTTTCATCTTCGTCAACCAGTTCCACTCTTTCATCGGCACCTATGATGGCCGGTGTATTTATTGATAGTGCAGTAGCAGGAGTCAATTACCAAACCTCCCCGGGCGGTTTCCATGGTGTGACGTCGGAGACTGGTCAGTATTTATATATAGAGGGTGACACGGTGAGTTTCTCGATTGGTGCAATTGAGTTCCCGCCTGTTGTTGCCAAGGGTGTAGTAACCCCGGTGGATATGGGAACGGATATTAATGATCAGGTAGTGAAAAATATTGCCGTATTGCTCCAATCCCTGGATGCCGATGGCGATGCAAGTAACGGCATCACTATTCCATCAGCAGCTGTTACGGCGGCAGTGCAAACGGTTAACTTTGATCAGTCTTATGCAAGCTTTGCCAGTGAAGTGCTTCCAGTAGTTCAGCATACCGACAGCGGTAAAACAGTGGTCACTGAATCGGCCGCAGTGGCTCATTTGGAAGAATCTATTGAAAACAGTAATGCCGAAACCTTGGTAGGCACATGGTATGTTCAGGGCGAAGATTACAAGTATGTCCTGTTTGTACTGGATGGAGAGCGCTACGCTGCTCTGGATTTCTCGGAAGGCGATGGTGCTGCTCTTGAGTTGGGTTCTTATGCCTGGAACCAGGATACCGGCGTAGTTACCGTTACCAATGTAGAAAGAACGGATAGCGATCTGGATGCCCATCCTCCAATGGCAAATGGCAATACTCTGGAGTTGGAGGGTAATACCCTGACATTGGTTGATGGCAATGACACTTTTGTGGCAACTCGCTTGGTAGCTTCTGAAGAGAGTCCATTGCGCGGCGGTTGGTCAATTGAAGATGAGGCCTTCTTTGCTTTTACTGATACCCACTATTTCATGGGGCAATCATCCGAGCCAGATGAAAATGGGCAACCCGGGGTAGAAATGGGAACCTACACCTACAATGCTGAAACCAAGGCAATTACCTATGCCACATTGGTAGACAATAACCTTCAATGGGGAATCTCCCATCCCTGCGCAATACGTAACAGGGATAATCCAAACCCTAACCCGAATTACGAAATATCTAATTATTTTGCATGCGGTCTTGAAGATGGCCCCATAAATCAAACCTTTGAAGTTACAGGTGACACCTTAACGTTTATCAGCGAAGCAGACACTATTGCAAATAACGGTGATCAAGAAGAGGTTATGTTTGAACGTGTGGAAGGTTTACCCGATGGTGATATTCACCTGAAGCTCCAGCTAACGTTGACGCTAACGGAGTATTCCCAAGGGCAACGATATGAACCGGAGGGCGGCACCATGCAGTGTGATTTGGATAATCCGCGTGAGATTGGTGAAGCCGAAGTATTAAATGAGAGTTGGGTTTTAGGTGACCTGGCAAGCTGGGTATCAACCGTACCAGCCATTTATAATCTTGAATCCAAAAAAATCAACTTTGCATTACACGATGGCGTCAAACCGGTACCTGGTCATCCCGGTTTCTATGAAGAGTTTTGGGAGGAGTTGGATGCAACTTACAACCCGGGTGAAAATAATGTGATTACTGGAACATACACTGAACGATATGATTTGACTTGGGATCGCGGTCCTTCTGATGTGTCAACTTGTGTAGCAACTTATTCAGTAATTGGCGTGTTGCGTTAATTGATGGTTGTAAATAAAAACACCGGCATCACGCCGGTGTTTTTATTTTTGCAATGTAATTTTAACGAATTCATTTCGATTTGATTTTTATTGCACTTTTGCAATTGCCCCCAAACGCTGCAACCGGCGCGCTGATTCCATCATTGCGCGGCTGTTGTGGTAAGGGCATTTCCACATGCTAATGGTAGGTTGGTTGATTTGCTTACCCACTCGATCAGTTCCCCAATACCACTCGCCGGTTTTCGTGTTGATGAGGTGGGCTTTGATAAATCCCCAGACTTGCATGGTGGCCATGAAATATTTGGTATCGCCGGTAATTTCATAAGCATTAATAAATCCCACCAACGCTTCCGCTTGTGCCCACCAATCTTTGTTGGCATCGACAAGGCCTTTTGGTGAACGTAAATTAAAAATGGCGCCGTTGGAGTCCAATCCTTCCGCAAGCGTGACATCGGTAATTTTCACAGCCACGTTTTGGGTACGTTTAATCAGGCTTGCATCATCCAGCACCGTGGCAGCTTCTACCAATAGCCATGCGGCTTCAATATCGTGGCCGTAGGAAATTTCATCGCCTTTGATTGTCCAGTCCGCATCCATATGAAGTGCGAGGTGATGGGTTTTGGAGTTGAGGATTTTTCCGAGCATCAATTCAATTAATGCTTTTTGTTGTTTTTTCAAACCAGCATCTGGCCATACGCGCAGCAAATTCGTGTAAGCCTCCATCACATGCAGGTGCGTGTTTTGTGATTTGGCTGTTGGTGCGCCCAGGCTGCTGTGCAATGTGGTTTGCGGTGTCCAATCTTCCGCGAGTACTTCTACATAACCGCCGTATTTTTTATCCAGCGCATTTTTTTCAATTAATTGATAAAGCGTTTTCGCTCGCTCCAACGCTTGTTGGTTGCCGGTTGCGCGGGCGTATTCGCTGTAACCATAAATACCAAACACTTGTCCGTAAATTTGTTTGTGGGTTTGTGCGGGTTTACCTGCACCGGTGATAGACCAATAAAGGCCGCCATTTTTTTTATCCCAAAAATGTTGTTCCAGATCCTGGAATGCCAGGTCGGCCATTTTTTTGTACGCAGGGTCTTTGTTGTATTCGCGATAGGCCGCAGAAAAACTCCACAGGATACGACTGGAGAGCAGGGCGCCACGCTCGGCATTGGTATCGGCTTTACCATCCAATCCTACCTGGCCATAAAAACCGCCGGTGGTGCTGTTAGGGGCATGCTTGATCCAGTAGGGAAGTATGTTGCCGGTCAATTCCTGTTCAAATTCTGTAGCAACTTGCAACAATGCTTCGGTGGATGGCTTGGGAATGTTCTGTGCGGACGCGATGGCTGGTAAGGCGAGGAGTGCCATACCAAGAATGAGTCGTTTCATGCGATACCTGATCATCGGGTGGGTTGGTTTATTGGAGTTTTGAAAAGCGGGCGCCAGTCTAACCTAACCGGTTACATAGGCCGAGGAGAAAACCGATAAAACGCGAGCGGGTAATAAAAAAGGGGCCTTGGCGGCCCCTTTCGACGGGATGTAGCGGAACGTCCTTATTTGCCTCCTTGCTGCTGTACGTTCCTTGCATTCTTATAGTGATCCGGAAGGGTTACAGACTGGTTAACATCCTGTTAACAGTTGATGAAACACCACTGGAATATTAAGAGCCAATCACACCACCGTCGTTTTTAGTGACAATTACGGTGGATGAGCGTGGGCGAGCGCCGTTGCCATCCGGCCAGTTACTGGTGAAGTTTGTGGGGGTGGAGCGATCACCCGGATGCTGGATGTTGACGAACATGGTTTTCAAGTCTGGTGTAAGGGTTACGCCGGTAACTTCGGCATCCACCGGACCAACAAAGAAACGCTTGACCTGTTTGGTCACCGGATCGGCAGCGAGCATTTGGTTGTTGCCGTAGGGTCCTTCGGCTTGCTGGGTTCCGCTCATATCCGTTTGAATCCAGGCCACACCGCGAGTGTCGATTAACAAACCGTCCGGGCTGGCAAAATGATTTTCAGCGGTCAGGGTAACGGCTTCGGTGCCGGTTCCGGTCACTGTGCCAACATTGCCACCGAGCAGGAAAATATCCCATTTGAAGGTAGGTTTGTCTGCGTCTTCACGCCAACGGATGATGTGACCTTCGGTATTTTTCGCCCGTGGGTTTGCGGCATCCACTTCGGTACGGCTTGAGTTGTTAGTGAGGGTGAAATACACCTCGCCCGTGGTTGGGTGTACTGCACCCCACTCGGGGCGATCCATTTTGGTGGCACCCACAAGATCCGCTGCGGTACGGGTATTGATCAACAGGTCGGCCTGGTTGGCGAAGCTCACACCCGCCAGTGCTGCTTTTGCAATGAAATCCACGTTGGCAACGTCCAGTGGCAACCACTCACCCGTGCCATCTGCATTGAAGCGTGCGACATACAACGTTCCTGTGTTCAACAACCAGCCACCGGCGGTTGCCTTATGGAATACTTCAGCCGACACAAATTTGTAGATGTATTCGTTTTGCGAATCATCACCGGAGTAACACACTACGGGCTTGCCTTCCACTGCCGGGGCGAAGATCACGCCTTCATGGCCGAAACGGCCAAGCGCGGTACGCTTTTGCGGGCGGCCTTCCGGATCGAAGGGGTCAATCTCCACCATCCAGCCAAAGGTGTTTGGTTCGTTGCGATAATCTTCCATGGCACTGGCACCTTTGCTGGAGGCATCAAAGCGCACGTATTCATCCGCGCCAGAGTCTGCCAGCTCCCAATAGTAGCGTCCGTTCTTGCTTGAAACGCCATAACGCTTGTGTTCGCGTGCCTGGGTTGCATCTTTATTGACGAAATAACCTGCCCAGTTTTCTTCAGCGGTTAAATAGGTATTCCACGGTGTTGCGCCCATTCCACAGTTATTGATAGTGCCACGGGTAGCGGTGCCGTTAGGGCTGTATTTGGTGGCGAGTTTGGCATCGCCAGCAGCCGGGCCGCGGATATCCATTGGCGTTGCACTGGTAATCCGGCGATTAAACGGGCTGCCATTAACGACTTCCCAGTTGCTGCCGTTCTTGCGGATGTGGATCACGCTCACACCATGGGCGGCAACTTCCTTACGCACCTCATCGGCCGGGCGAGTTGCACCCAGGGTTGGGCCGTTCGGGTGGATCAGCTTGTCATCAATATATTCGTGGTTCATCACCAACAATCCTTCACTGGAGTTGGTGTGGGTGGTTTTGGCATCCATCGGGAAAAAATAAACGCCGTCATGGTGGGCGCCCACTTGTTGTTCCTGGTCAGCACCGGTATTACTCCCATCGGATTTATAGGCTGGCATAGAACCGGTTAACGGGGTTCCCCAGGGAACAAAAGCCGCAGCGGTGTAACCGGTAGGGACGGTGATTGCATCTGTACGGCTGACCGCAATTGCGGTGAAACCCAGTAATGGTGCAACCGACGATGAAGCTGCGCTGCTGGATGAGGGGGTGCTGCTGGAGCTTGATGAAGAACTGGAGGATGCCGGGGTTTTCTTGTCATCGTCATCATCGCCACCACAGGCAACCAGGGTTGCGCCCATAAACGCAGCAACAGCGGTGCTCAGGCTGCCTTTCAGGAATTGGCGACGTTGGGTCACTATTTCAGCGAAAGTAATATTGCTGGATGTGTTCGACATTGGCTCAATGCCCGAGTTGTCGATTTCGTAAATGGTAGGGTCACTCATCGGTTGCTTCCTGTTGTTTTCGGATAAATTGGAATTGCAACGATTAAAGCGACGCTATATTTCAGTTGGGCTACATTTATTTGAAGATTTGGTAACAGAGCGATGAAGGTTTGGTGAATTGATTATTTCCTGCGCATTTAATTCAGTCATCCATCGATCACGGGCGCTTTTCTTTCCACGTTAGTTAAATCTGCTACGCTTGGCTCAATAACCTTAATTTCACCCGCGACAGCTATATGGATTCAATTGTGCAATCGGCTCAACCAGATTATTCAATATACCGCAGCGTCATTAATGAATTAATAAACGGTAATGAACCTTTACCGCGGTTGCCCCCCATAGCGGCGGAAATTCGCAAAGCGATGGAGCAACAGAATCTGTCAATGACTGATTTAAGTCGGTTGTTGGCGCGTGATGCGGAGTTGTCAGCGGTTTTACTCAAATATGCATCCAGCCCACTCATTGGTGCACAAACCCCACCGCAAAATTTAATGGATGTGTTGCGCCTGTTAGGAATGAATCAGGTGGAACGCATCACGATGGTTCACTCCATTAAAAGTTTATTTAATGTGCAATCGGCAAAACACCGGCGGTTGTTTTCCGAGGCATGGCGGCGCCTGGCATTAAAGGCCAGTTTAAGTACGTTCATTGCAAAACAATTGAACCTGAAAAAAGTGTTGCCAGATAATGTATTGATGGTTGCGCTGTTAAGTGAAGTGGGTACGTTAGCGGTACTTTCTGCTTTGAAAAATGCCGAGCAAACACCCGAACTTCCTGCTTATATAAAGTTATGTCGCGAGTATGCGAAATCGTTGGGTGTGCTTACACTCAAACAGTGGGATGTGGACGACCAATATATTCAGGTAATACAGCATATCGGTGACTGGAAAGGTGCAAGTCCCGGCCCAACCAATATTGCCGATGTGATAAATCTCGGTTTATTCCATTCACTGAAACTCAGTTCCATCAAAACAGATTTGCCGCCGCTGCAAGAAATAACGGCATACCAAAAACTGGATGAGCCTGATAACAAAGTGATTACCGGTGGTTTGGATTTGGTGATGACCAATATCCAGGAAATCCGTGTCGTTGCAAAAAGTTTGTTTTAGTTGCACCCACTTTTTCAAGTGTATTGCAACTAAAACAAACGCAAATTTACATCAGTGGTGGTGGCACCATGGCTTTTAGTGATACGTGGTCAATGGGTGCGGATGTATGTTCGTGAATCACTTTCCACTGATCGTTGATACGTTTGAGCACCACGGTAACCCGGTTATCCAGCGAGCGTAGTTTTTCCCCTTGAGCAGACACAGCGGTGAACGTAAAAATGGCGTGGCCCACTGCGAAATCATCAGTAACGTGAGATTCAATATCTTTTGCCTCGACAATAACCTGTTCGTTGCCCAGTGATAAAAACCAGTTCTGCGCCATTTCTTTCCACGCATCAAGTCCGCGCATTGTCCAGCGGTTCCACATATCAAAAACGTGAACATCAGCATCGTAAATCGCGCAGAAAGCATCAACATTTTTTGTTGAGGCAGCGGCTTTGTAATCTTCAATCATTTGTTTTACGGGATCGAATGTTGTTTTCATAAATATCTTCCTTTTGGAATGAAAAAAATGGGCAAACAATAAATTCAGTGCAAAGCTTCAGCGCCGGTGTGTGTTAATACCTCAATTCCCGATAACTGTCTTTTTTGTTTAAAGAAAAAAATCAGTTGCAGTCTTTAATCGCCTTTGCCAATTCAATAACGGAAAGCGGGGCAGAGCCTTCTGCTTTGTTGCTGAGCGTGACAAATACATTTTCACCGGCTTTCGCTGTACCTGCGATCACACGTACCAGTGCCTCGCGCGTTTCCGCATCGGGGTCAATCATTTGGTCGTAAGGTTCGTAGGCATCGCGCGCGTTTTCATATCCATAGGCACCGTGAATAGGGTTCAGGTTCCAACGGCATACCAACGGCCCCGGCCATAACGCTCGTAAAATGGGTAATTGTTCATCAATGCGTGGCATTTTCGCATGCAGCCCCATGCAATAGGTTGCACCTGTATCACGCAATGCCGCAACAAATGGCGGCGTTAACCATTGCGGGTCGCGCACTTCTACTGCAATCACGCCGTCAGGCGCACAGGCTTTTAAATCGGGAATACTTGTTAGCAAATGATGCAAGCGCTCAATCAATCCCGGCATATGCGCGAGCCATGCGGCAGGTAATGGGCTGATTTGAAAAACCAGCGCACCCAGTTTGGAGCCCAGGCCTTCCAATGCGGGCTCCACAAACATCTGTACCGCCTCTTCTGCATTAAGAAAGTGCGGGTTTTGTCGCATGCCACGGCCAGTCTCATCGCGAATCAATGCATCGGTCACCAGGCTGGGCGCTTTCACGACAAAACGAAAATCTGCACCGACTTGCGATGCATATTCTGCAAATTGCGCAACATTTAATGGACGATAAAAACTACGGTCAATACTGACAGTCCGGAACAGAGGATGTTTGGCGTAGGCAATCAGGCCTTTGCGTGAAAGGATGGTTTCAGAATATTCCTGATCCCATACCAATCCGGCCCAGCCTGGATAATTCCAGGATGAAGTGCCCAATCGCAGATGCGCCGGTAACGCGTTTGCCAACGTCAACAATGACGCATCAATGTCGGCAGGCTCCGGGATTTTGCTGGATTTTTTTACCGGTTTGTCAGCGGTTTCTTCCGATCCACCGAAAAGTGAATTTTGCATAAAAGTAGGGGGTGTCGTTAAGGTCAATTACTCTCAGTCTAGGCTGAGACCGATTGATTATGACACATACGTCACTCGGAGCTCACTGTCGTGAGTTCCGAGTGAGAGACGATTATTTTATCGAGCAGTAAGCGTTGAGGAAGCTGGAGTGTGACGGTAATTTTTCGACGGCTTTAGCAATATTCGATTTCATCGTATTGAGGCCGGAAAAAATTTGCTCGTCACTTATTACGTAGGGAAAGTGCGCATGGCCTTTCGGCTCGATTCGTTGCCCTAATAACACTTTTAACCAGGAAGTTACACTGAAAACCTCACTTGAATCGCGGTGCAGGTGGCCTGTTTCCCTAAACAATTCAATCCGTTCTGCAAGCGAATCCGGTATGACCATATCACGGCAATCGCGCCAGTAAGGTGTGTCATCGCGCTCGGTCGCTTTGAAATGCAAAATAATAAAATCCCGGATATGTTCGTACTCGATACGAGCCAGGTCATTGTATTCGCGGATCAAATGCTCATTGCATCCTTCAAAGGGAAATAGCTGCAATAACCTGATTACGCCTATTTGAATTAAATGGATGCTGGTTGACTCCAATGGCTCAACAAAGCCACCTGCCAAACCGATAGCGACACAATTTTTGACCCACGATTGCTTTCGGCGGCCGGTGTTGAATTTAAGCAAGCGAAGTTCAGCGCGAATCTCGCCATCAAGATTATTCAATAACGTATTTCTTGCATCTTCATCCGAAATATACGCACTGGAATAAACATGGCCCGTTCCCTGGCGATGTTGCAACGGAATTTTCCATTGCCAGCCGCTGTCATGCGCAATAGCACGAGTGTAAGGCGGGATGTCACCGGAAAATTCTGTTTGTAGTGCTACAGCGCTATCATTTCGTAACCACTGCCCCCACTTTTCGTAGCCGGCCTTCAATGTTTCTTCGATGAGTAGCCCACGGAACCCCGTACAATCGATAAATAAATCGCCTTCAATGCAGGCACCTGATTCCAGTAACACAGACTCAATAAAACCGGTATCCGGGTGCTGTTTCACCTGAACAATTTTTCCTTCAATACGCTGAACACCTTTTTCTTCGCTCAGTTTGCGCAAAAATCTTGCGTAAAGGCTTGCGTCAAAATGATAAGCGTAATTGAGTTTTGGATTTTCAGTGAACGCAAACTTGTGAGCTTTTGCAGCCTGTAATTCAAAGCAGAGTTCATCCAGGTCGCCATCATAACCCTGCGCTTTGGCGGCCATCCAATAATGATAGAAATCGCCAATCCAGTTGGGCTTTCCGAATGAGCCAAACGGATGGATATATCTGTCGCCCTTGCGCGCCCAGTTCTCAAAGGAAATACCCAGCTTGATACTGCCCATGGTCGCACTTAAAAATTCCTTCTCGTCAATACCGAGAATTTTGTGGAAAGAGCAAATAGTCGGAAAGGTTGCTTCACCCACACCCACCGTGCCGATATCAGCAGACTCGATCAAGGTAATATCTAACAAGGTTCCTAGCTGGTTTGATAAAGCCACTGCCGCGCACCAACCGGATGTTCCCCCGCCCGCAATGACGACCTTCTTTATTTTTTGAGAGTTTTTTATTCCTTGAGACATTTTTGTTCCTTGAAACATGGTCACCTCGCCAATGAATGTTAAAAAGCAGTGTGCTTTCGGTAGCTACTGCTGTGCGGGTGCGTTTTTATCTGAACTGTTCTGGCAGGACAATCGGAAGGCGATAATTTTTAACTATGGCCATAAAGGATGGATTGGTAATATGTGAGCCTCCTGTCGTTTATTCGGACTCTGTTATGTTGAGCGAATTGCTCGCGATTCTCGCCCCTATTGTCATTTCGGTCGGTGCCGGTTTTATCTGGGGTAAAACCGGCACCGATTTCCCTTCGGATTTTATTTCGCGCATTGTGATGAATATTGGCACGCCCTGTTTAATTATTGGCGTGATGGCAAAAGTCGAAGTAGAACCGGAAGTCATGGGGCATGTCGCCCTTGCAACAGCGATAACGATGACTGCAATGGGGCTATTTGGCTGGGCGTTATTGCGTTGGATGAAATTGGACATTGCGACATATTTGCCACCCCTGGTATTCCCCAATAACGGCAACATGGGGCTACCGTTGTGTATGTTTGCTTACGGGCAAACGGGCCTTGCTCTCGCACTGGGTTCGTTTATGGTGATGATGATTGCCACCTTTACCGTGGGTTTGCTTATCGTCATCACCAGCGACGGTAGTATTTTCAAACGCATGGAATCCATCGTTAAACAACCGGTGATCCATTCAATGGCCATTGCGGTGTTGTTATTCGTCACTGGAACTGAATTGCCGCGCTGGATGAGTAATACCATCGATTTATTGGGTGGCATCGCACTGCCATTAATGACAATTGCCCTGGGTGTTTCACTGGCTACATTAAAAATAAATTTCTGGAAACGCAGTTTGTTTTTCAGTTTGGTACGTGTCGGTGGTGGTCTGTTATTTGGCTTTATCGTATGTGAGCTAATGGGTTTAACGGGCGTATCGCGTAATGTGGTGTTATTGCAATCTGCCATGCCTGTAGCAGTATTCAACTATCTTTTAGCGCTTCGCTACGGTCATAAACCGGAAGAGGTGGCGGCCATGGTATTAGTGTCTACACTTGTAGCATTCGCGGGGCTGCCGTTTTTATTAGCCGTGATTTTGTAGCGTCAACTTTTGCGCGAAAAGTAACCGGATTGTTGTAGATACTGCAAAATTTCCTGCGCGTTTTCTTCGGGTGTTTTGGTAAGGGTATTTAAATGAAGCTCGGGCGCTTTGGGTGTTTCATAAATGGAATCGATGCCGGTGAACTCGGCAATTTTTCCGGCGCGGGCTTTGCGGTATAGCCCTTTGGGATCGCGTTGTTCACAGATTTCCAATGGCGTATCAATAAAAATTTCAATGAATTCGAGAGGAGAAAAGTGCGCGCGGATATCGTCGCGCATTTTTTGTAGTGGCGAGATGGTTGCTGTAATTACCACAACACCTGCATCCACCATCAGTTTTGCCACTTCACCTACGCGGCGAATATTTTCATGTCGGTCCTCCATCGTGAAGCCGAGATCCTTGCATAAGCCGGTGCGCAATACATCGCCGTCCAGTAAGTAGCTTTTGCAATAGCGCTCTTGCAACGCCACTTGCAGTGCTAATGCGGTGGTTGATTTTCCCGATCCACTTAGGCCGGTAAACCAGAATACGCAGGGGGGACAATGTAATGATTCGCCTGTTGTGTGCATGGGATGGCCTGATACGGTAAATAATTTTATGGAGCGATTTTTAAACGACCGCGTTTAAAATGCAATTTTTAAAAACGCTGCAGGGATAGTAATTGTAATGGCTAATCGAGGCTAGTCTTTGAAATATTTTTCAAACCTTACCAACAATAACAACAAAAAGTTAATTTCCTTTGCACGCATTGCATGTGAGATTGCTATCGATAAATTGCGTTATGAAGTCACGCAATTATTATTGCTAAATGCACAACAAGCCTGGATTGATCATGTTAATCGACAGGATTATGTTGGCAAATGGGATGTGTTGCCGTTGCGTTGCCAACAACAATTTGTTGAGGCGCATCCCATCTTGCAGGGTTTTTCCATTGCAGCAGGCGATCAATGGGAAAATTTACCGGTGCTTGAGCATTGTCCCCAGATTAAATCGATCTTCGCGCAATTACATTGCCCTGTAAAAGCCGCGCGCTTGATGCGCCTGGCGGCGGGTGCCGAAATCAAACCCCACCGCGATCATGGTTTGGGTATGGAATTCGGCGAGGCGCGTTTGCATGTACCCATTCATACCAGTAACGCTGTGAATTTTCTTGTCGATAAACAACGCATTCCGATGCGTGCCGGCGAGTTGTGGTATTTCAATGCGGATCAGGTTCACGAAGTGTATAACCATGGTGATGTAGATCGAATTAATCTGGTGATTGATTGCGTGGTCAATGATTGGTTACGCGAAAAAATTCTGGATGGAGCTGCGCATGAGTAATTATTTTTCACAGTATTGTGTATTACTCGGCTCAATCGAACAGTTTACCTATTGCCGTCAGGCGTATTTGTTGGAGGACTTACTCGCGCGCGTTAAATCGCTCTGGAATTGCACCCAGCTGAGTGATAACGAATTGCTGGATGAAATCAGTCGCCTGAATCAAATGCCGGTTGATGACACAGTAAAGCTTGCTGGAAATTGGCTGCCTTATCGCTATCAACCTAAGCACAAACGCGTGCATTGGTTATTGCCTGTCGGGCATGCGACTGAACCTTTTCAGGATGAATATATTTCCCGTTGCTGCCAGCAATTGTTCAACCAAATTTTCCAGCCGCGAACTTCATTAAACGGTGCTATCCAACAGGCCAAAACATTAGCTGATGTTCAACCAGCCGGATTTATTTTCCATCTTTCGCGTTGCGGATCTACCTTGATTTCAGGTTGTTTATCGGAGCTGGCAACTACTTGTGTTTTTTCCGAAGCGCCGTTGCTTACGGAATTATTGCTGGATGCTCAACTAACTTTGGATGAGCAACAAAACTCCTTGCGTGCGTTTATTAATTTACAAGCGGCTGCTTTTAGCCAGCGTCCGCAGATGATTATTAAATGGAATGCCTGGGATATTTTTCGCTGGCAATTGATTCGTGAGTTATACCCACAGGTGCCAGTCGTTTTTCTGGTGCGCGAACCGGTTGAAATTCTCGCATCACACCAGCGCATGGCGGGGCGCCATATGTCGGGTGATCCGAGTCTGGTTGATATTAATCCGGTATTTATTTCCGGGCGAAAAACATTATTGTCGTTCCGCAGTGATGTGTTGGCGGCGCTACTGGGTGAGATGAGTAAATTTAGCAGCGATAGTTTGGTATTGCGTGTGGATTATCGCCATTTGGATGCAGCGCAAATCCGCACTATCAGTAACCATTTCGGTGTATTTCCCGATGATCAATCATTTCAACAAATAACCCGCCGTTTGCAATTCCATTCAAAAATGCCCGGTGCCGCATTTTCAAATGATGCTCGTGCAAAACAGGCGCTTTTTGCAGTGGAAGATAAAGCCACTATTGAGCAATCGTTGATGCCGATCTATTACCAGTTTTTGGGTTGCCCAAAGGAACTTGCATGAAACATGAGTTAATGCTGCCACCCGGATTTCATTTGCGTATTGCAGAATCGCAAGACGATCAATTTTTGCATGCGTTATTTTGTTCGGCACGACCCGAACTGGCGTCGCTGCCTTTGCCGGTAGCGCAGTTGGAGCAACTAATCCGGCAGCAATATGAATGGCAACAGAAAAGTTATCTTGGCCAATTTCCGGATGCGGAGAATTGGATAATCGAAACCCAGTCGGGCCCGGTAGGGAAAATTATGCTGCACAGATCTGCAAGCCAGGTGCGCATTATCGATTTTATTATCGCACCGGATTGGCGTAGGCGAGGCGTGGGCAGCACTATTCTTGTGGCGGTGAAAAATTTTGTTGAAATTGGATCCGGAACATTGCACTTGAGTGTTGACCGTCAAAATATCCATGCAAAACGACTTTATGTGCGGCAAGGGTTTGTTGTAAGTCAAACCTCTGACACCCACGAGCAGCTCACATGGACACCAGCCCAGCGATAGCTTCAGGTGATCTATGCGTTTACGTGACTTGTCAGTGTTATGGTTCGTAATGTGAAAAAGCTCTGCTATAACTTATTCTCGATCTGGAGGTGTATTAACCAGGGTGAAGTGATAAATCGTTAGGAGCCAAAAACTTTTAGTGGTGAGTTTTTGGGTTGGTAAGGTTGCCGGATCATTCAGCGGGTTATTAATAATTACAGGAGACCGGAAAAATGGTCGCCTGATTTCAGCAACCGACCTGAGCCAAAAAAGGACAGGTTTATTTCTAATTAAGGAGTAATTAATGTCTGATAATTTCCTCGGGGAAATCAAGCTTCTTCCCTACGACTGGCCGCCAAAAGGCTGGGCTCCCTGCGATGGCAGGCAGCTGGCAATTGCTACCAACCAAGCCCTTTTTTCACTATTAGGTACCACCTTTGGTGGTAACGGTGTGACCACATTTGCGTTACCGGATTTACGTGGTCGTGTTCCCCTTCATCCTAACCTTGCCGCTGGAATCCCGCAGGGAGCTCTTGCTGGTGTAGAAAATGTAACCCTGCTGGTCAGTAATTTGCCTGCACACAATCACAACGTGTCGGCAGCTACTACCCAGGGCGATAGCCAGACCTTTGCCAACAATTATATTGCCGGCGGCAAGGGCAGTTCCGGTGACGTTAATTTGTATGAGGCTCCCAATAATTTGCAGCCTTTGAATCCCGGATCAATTTCCAATACCGGCGGCAGCCTGCCGCA
>DATJLF010000011.1:0-50733 GCA_035490715.1 Cellvibrio sp. | reverse complement strand
CTATAATGCCGCTCGCAAAACGGCAGTGTCAGCCGAACATCAGGAACTGACTAGTCCATAAAAAGTAGCCGGCCCATAACGCCACTTGTAGAAGAAGTATTATGCGTTTAGCTTTAACTTCAGGTTGAACCATAGCAGACTACCTACAGTTTTTATTCGATGAGCAGAGCGAAACATGCTTCTCTCAAGCCTTAAGTCCAATCAGTAAGCACAGGAGTCAGTAATGACTGACAAGAAAGCACATCTCACGATTGATGGCATTGATACGACGATTGAATTACCTATTTATTCAAGCACTATCGGCCCTGACGTAATTGACGTTACCAGTATTACCAAGAATGGCTTTTTCACGTTTGACCCGGGCTTTATGTCCACCGCCTCATGCGAATCAAAGATTACATTTATTGACGGCGATGAAGGAGTACTACTCCACCGCGGCTACCCCATCGAACAACTGGCTGTCTCCTCTGATTACGTCGAAACCTGCTACCTCCTTCTGAATGGCGAATTGCCAACCCCGGCACAAAAAGAAGAATTCACTGCCGAAGTTAAAAAACACTCTGTTGTAGATCCCTCTGTTGCCAACGTTATTAAAAGCTTCAAGCGCGAATCTCATCCGATGGCGATTTTGTGCAGCGCTGTTGCTGCATTGGCAGCTGTGTATAACGAAGAAATCGACATTACCAATGCCGATAGCCGTAAAGTAACGGCTTATCGTTTGATTGGCCAAATCGCCACTTTGTCTGCCATGGTGTACAAACACCGCAAAGGTGAAGAGTTTATCGCACCGGATGTAAACCTTGATTATGCCGAAAACTTCCTGAATATGACTTTCGGCACCGCCGGCCAACCATCAACCGTAAGTAAAACTATCGCCAAGGCGATGGACAGAATTTTTATTTTGCACGCAGACCACGAGCAAAATGCGTCAACTTCAACTGTGCGCCTGTCAGGATCATCAGGCACCAATCCGTTTGCTGCAATTGCAGCTGGTATCTCTACCCTTTGGGGTCCAGCTCACGGCGGCGCTAATGAAGCAGTGCTTGAAATGCTGGAAGAAATTGGCACTGTTGAAAATATTGAAGCCTGTGTTGCTCGCGCCAAAGATAAAACGTCAGGTTTCCGCCTGATGGGTTTTGGTCACCGTGTTTATAAAAACTTTGACCCTCGCGCTAAAGTAATGAAACAAACCTGCGATGAAGTATTGTCAGAGTTAGGTTTGGAAAATGAGCCATTACTTGCAATTGCAAAACGCCTTGAGCAAATCGCATTGGAAGATCCGTACTTCATCTCCAAGAAACTCTACCCTAATGTAGATTTCTATTCAGGCATCATCATGAAAGCCATTAACATTCCAACTGAAATGTTCACCGTGATCTTTGCATTGGGTCGCGCCGTGGGCTGGTATTCCCATTGGAATGAAATGGTAAGTACCTCTTACAAAATTGGCCGCCCTCGTCAGCAATATACAGGCAGCCCAAAACGAGATTATCCCAAGAAGTAATTGAAAAAACTGCATCCAATTAATTTGGGTGCAGTTTTTAATTAAATTGTCTCTTCACGTTTACGTGCAACCATCAAACAACGACATCCTTGTTTTCGTAGCAGTTCTTTAATTAAAAATTAATCATCTGATATTTCAATTTCAGGAAAACCAGTCGCTACTGAATTGTGTTGATCGACCTTTACAATTACTTTCTTTGCTATAGCGCGATAAGCTTGTCCAATAATTGAATCAGCGTTCGCCGCTACCGACGGCTTGCCCGAGTCAGCATCCGCACGAATCGATAAATCCAGCGGTAAAGAGCCTAGCAATTCGGTTTGGTAATCTTTTGCGATTCTCTCACCACCACCTGTACCAAAAATATGTTCCTGATGGCCGCAGTTAGAGCAAATATGTATCGCCATATTTTCTACAACACCAAAAACCGGAACATTCACTTTGCGGAACATTTCGATACCTTTCTTTGCATCAAGCAATGCAATGTCCTGCGGTGTTGTAACAATAACGGCGCCGGTAACCGGGACTTTCTGCGCAAGCGTAATTTGGATATCGCCTGTTCCTGGCGGCATGTCGATAACCAGATAATCCAGATTATCCCAGCGAGTTTGAGCCAAGAGTTGCAGTAATGCACCTGTAGCCATGGGGCCACGCCATAACATCGGCGTTTCTTCAGTAACCAGATATCCCATTGAAATCGACTGAATACCATGAGCAATCACAGGTAACATTTGCTGGCTCCCAGGCTCACCGACAATTTCCGGACGACGCTGACCTATACCTAACATATGTGGCTGACTTGGGCCGTAAATATCCGCGTCAAGAATACCAACCCGTTTCCCCTCGGCCGCCAATGCCAGTGCCAAATTCACAGCGGTTGTTGACTTCCCTACCCCACCTTTACCAGAAGCCACCGCAATAATATTTTTTACCTGGGGTATCGATTGCGGAGAAGCCGCTGCTTGCGTAACCGCCATATATTTTCTCCAAAAGCGTATACAAATTTGATTAACAATTTTTGTTCGGCATACAACGAGCAGCCTACTGAAAACTCAATGTAAAATTAATAGTGATACCCGGCAATCAAGCCAAACTTTTACTGACAACTTCAAACACATCTTTTGATAAATCCGGCTCAGCCTTAATGCGTTCCAGTTGGGCCTTTATTAATGTCTGGCGAACTGAATTATAACGTTTCCATTTTGTCAACGGCGTCAATAACCGCGCAGCGATTTGTGGATTCTGGTGATTGAGATGAATAATTTGTTCTGCCAAAAACTCGTATCCAGCGCCATCTTTTTCATGAAAATTGATGGGATTGCTTGCGCAAAAAGCAGCAATGAGCGCGCGAATTTTATTGGGGTTTTTACCATCGTAAGCCGGATGCTCCTGCAAGGACTTAACTTTTTGCAGAGTACCAGGCAATATGCAGGTTGCTTGGGTGCTTAGCCATTGGTTCACTACTAACGATTCATCTTTCCAGCGAATATAGAAATCATTTAATGCGGCAGATGCCATCTCTTGAGCCAACAATGATGGGTTATTCACCAACTGAGTGAGTGCAGCAATCGCATCCGTCATATTGTTAGCGGTTCGATACTGCTGCTCACATTCGCGAATAAATACCTGATCATCCAACAACATCAAATATCCCAGTGCTACATTTTTCAAACTACGCGCGGCTATAGCATCAGCTGTTGCAGCATAGGTTTGTTGATGATTGTAGCTACGGTAAATACTCCCAAATTCATCACGTAACGCCGCAGCCAATGCTTTGCGCACAGCAATACGGCTAAAATGAATCGCTTCCACATCGATAACATCTGCAAGCTCGCTCAAATAGGCTTCAGAAGGCAGGCTCAACATATAAGCAACCATGGCTTTATCGAGACTAGTGTTTTGCAGCACACTGCGATAGGCCTCGATTAATTGTGAATCCACCTGCCAGTTTTCAAGTGGTTTATTGAGCTGATAAGCTTCCATCGCTGCACGGATAGCGTGCAATCCTAATTGTTGGCTCGCTTCCCAACGATTAAAACCATCGCTATCGCGGCTCATCAATAAAATTAAATCTGCCAGGGAATAGTTGTAGTGCCATTTAACAGGTGCAGAAAATCCCCTTAGTAAGCTAGGCACCGGTTTTTCTTGTACTCGTTCAAAAATAAATGTTTGCTCAAGCTCAATTAATTCCAACACCTTGTAAGTATTGTCACTGGTTTCAAAATCAGGTTCAGCACTTTTCAAAACCAAGGGCAAATCACCTGCACTACCAATCAATCCTACTGCAACAGGAATATGAAAAGGCAGTTTGTTGGCACACTCAGGTGTAGGAGGACAAGATTGTTTAATGGTGAGCGAATATTCTTGCAACTCCTCATTGTAAGAATCATTAATTTGTAACCGTGGCGTACCTGCCTGCGAATACCAACGTTTGAATTGCGTGAGATCGCGACCAGAGGCGTCCTCCAATGCCGTTACAAAATCTTCTGTCGTTACCGCCTGACCATCATGACGATCAAAATATAAATCTGTACCTTTACGGAAATTTTCCTTACCTAACAAAATCGCCAGCATACGAATAACTTCTGCACCCTTTTCGTAAACTGTCATCGTGTAGAAATTGGAAATTTCGATATAGGATTCCGGGCGGATAGGATGCGCCATTGGCCCCGCATCTTCTGCAAACTGCGCGGTACGTAACAGGGTTACATCTTCAACGCGCTTGACTGTTCTCGATCCCATATCGGCAGAAAATTCGGAATCTCGATATACCGTAAAACCTTCTTTCAAACTTAATTGGAACCAATCCCGGCATGTCACACGGTTGCCGCTCCAATTGTGGAAATATTCGTGGGCTACCACACCTTCCACACGCTGAAACCCAGCATCGGTAGTTGTTTCAGGCTTGGCGAGAACACAAGAGGTATTGAAAATATTAAGCCCCTTATTTTCCATAGCCCCCATATTGAAGTCATCTACAGCGACAATCATAAAAATACTTAAATCGTATTCGCGTCCGTAAACTTCCTCGTCCCATCGCATGGAGTTTTTTAGCGAAATCATTGCATGATCACACTTATCCAAATCCTTTGGCTCCACGAAAATTTTCAATGTGACATCACGACCTGAACAGGTCGTAAACGTATCTTCAATGTGCGCGAGATCTCCCGCAACCAGAGCAAATAAATAAGCAGGTTTTTTGAAGGGGTCGTGCCAGGTAGCATAATGACGGCCACCCTCCAGGTCCCCTTGAGCGATCAGATTTCCGTTTGACAGTAATACCGGATATTTTTTATCGGCAACTACTGTAGTGGTAAATTCGCTCATTACATCCGGGCGATCCAGATAGTAAGTAATTTTGCGAAAACCCTCGGCCTCGCACTGAGTACAATACATTGTGCGCGAGCGGTATAAGCCTTCCAACGAAGTATTTTGCTCAGGTTTTATTTTGGTAATAGTGATGAGTGTAAATTCTTCCGGAGTATTAAGAATCGTGATGGATTCCTCACCAAACTGATAATCGCCATCTCCCAATATTTTTCCATTTAGCGCGACGGAAACCAACTCAAGATCAGCCCCATGCAAAGTTAATTGCGATGCAGGCAATGCGGCTGCCGGATTGCGATAAAACTGCAACATGGAACTGACAATCGTTTCACCATCATCAATCTCAAAACGAAGGTCTGTCGTTTTAATCAAATAATCGGGCACACGATAGTCTTTGAGATAAATAGTTTTTGGGGCTTGTTCGTTCGAAGGCAGGTTTTGTTCAACAGCAGTCATGGCGAAATCCTGATTCACGAGAAGAAAAGTTTATTCAACCCATTTGATGGGTTTATCGGTATGGGCATGATCATGGTTGTGATCATCATCTTCACAAAATGTGTGCGGCTCCGGAGGTATATAACCTGTGTGCTGGTCTGGTGGCAGATTTTTATGTTCATAAGCAATTACAGCCTGCATACATAATTGTCGTTGCTCTGCAGACAAACGATTTCCGTCCGGCCATTTACCCAGTTCAACAGCACGTTTCAAATTTTGATAAATTTCCGGTGTCAGGCTGGAAAGCAATTGTTGTATATCCATTGAGTAAATCCGCAAAGCAAAAAATTAATGACGATAAAAATATTTTGTTGCCAGCGCGTAAGCTACACCGGCAATTAGCCCACCCACATGGGCCGCATTGGCAACGGAACCGGAAATAAAATAATCCACGACTCCGGACATACATAGCACTAACCAAAACAACATAAACCCAATTAATGCCGGTGAAACAGCCATTAATGGATGAGGCACAATACGCTGGCGTATTGCAATAAACCCCACCAACGCGTAAACCACACCTGACATACCACCAAACGCTGGAGAGCCACTCCACCAATATTGAATAGCATTGGAAGCAATTCCTGTAATAACGACAAACAATAAGAACTGCCAGGGCCCCATTAAATATTCCATGCGGCGCCCTAAATCCCACATCCACAGGCTGTTAAATAACACATGGAAAATTCCGAAGTGTAGAAATATCGGAGTGAATACTCGCCATAGTTCACCAGAAATTAGCGAATCACCTAAAGGTATAACACTGCTGGTCGTGAAATCCTGAAAAGTAAACCACCGTATAAGATGGCTATTCGATTCAATTAAAAAAGCGCCCAACCCACTTAATAAAATCAGGATTATGACCACGGGAACTTGCATTGCCTGTTGTAACAGCGGCGGCGGTGAATACGTTGTCGGGGAAACTGGCGAGGACACATCCAGCTTCATCGAGCCCTGTGAATACTCCGCGAGGAACTCCTGCAAAGCGGGAACCACTGCTTCATCTTGCACCCAGAGGCACTGCTGTCCGTGCTCTTCAGTAATTCGATGGTATAAACCGCGTGAACGCAGGTAATCAGTTAATTCACGCAAATCCTGATCAAGGGAAAAATACTTAACGGCTATCCAGTTCAAAATAAAGTAACCACACGGAGTTAAGGGTCTACATAAACCCATACGAATTTATCGGGTTGCAATTGTGCCTCACCGTCCATGCGATAAGCCACCAATCGACCAAATTTAACCGCACTGTAGTCAAGGCACGCAAGATTATCAGCCAAAGGTTGGGGAGTACCTTTAAGCCAATAATGGCCGATAAAAAGCGGAGGCTGGGATGCATCGTAATAAACCATTTGCGCTCGATGTTCAGCGGTGATCGATGCCTTCGCAATATGCTCCGGGATCGGATCTGGCTGAAATAAAAGTTGCCCATAGGTTTGGGCAGTATGCCCCCAAAACTTGGTGCGAAATGCACCCCGTTGGTACCCATCAGCTGAAACCATGATTTCCCCTTCCGGCAAAGGTAAATCAACCCCACCGGTAAGGCGTTGCTTGGTCATGGATTCCAAACTGCCTTTTTGTGCAGATTTAATGATGAAAGGCCAATCGATATGACCGTCACCGTACTGGCGACGATGCTGATCAATTAATGCTTGATCCCAACAGGCATGCACTGCACGAAATATCTGCCCGGTCAACGGATGCTGAATTTCCAAAAATAAGGGTAACTCAACAAACCAACGTACAAACGTCAACCATTCCTGGGTGTGTTCGGCAAATTGCGCCATTGTTTCAGCAACCTGACGCGTATTGGCTGATGTATGCGGACGTAAATATTCATTGGAACCAGGCCCATCAGGTGTTGAGTAGGTAATTGCATTAAATTCATGATTGCCCAACACCATTAGGGCTGCACCGGATTCCACCATATTGCGCACTATGTGCAACGCCTCACGGATGCGGGGCCCCCTATCAACGACATCCCCCAAGAAAATCACCTGTCGTTGCGGATGGCGATAAATACCCCTTTGTTTTTTATATCCCATTTGCTGGAGTAAACGTTCAAGGGTCTGGGCACAGCCGTGTATATCACCAATCAAATCATACCCGTATGCCTCGCCTATAAGAGGCTGTGAAGTCGATTTAATAAGCGAGGTTTGAGTCATATCACTCCTTCAGTAGATGACCGCCCCATCCCAATTTGGAACGGCAACGCTCATAGAAGTTGTAGTCCTTGGGATGTAACAATTGAAGTAATTGCGGTTTTTTGCGAATTCGAATTTCATCGCCGGTTTGCACATCCACATGGGAATGACCATCACAGGTGACCATTGGTTCAGCACGATTATGCTCCCCCACCAGAATGATAATTTCACTCTCTCCCGATACCACAATCGGGCGGCTACTCAGTGTGTGCGGATTCATGGGTACTACAACGATAGCATCCAATGTAGGATGTAATAACGGGCCACCGCCACTCAATGAGTAGGCGGTTGAGCCTGTTGGTGTGGAAACAATTACACCATCGGAACGCTGGCTGGTTACGAATACACCGTCAACACAAATTTCGAACTGCAGCATGTGAATAAATTGGCCAGGATGGAGCACTACGTCATTAAATGCATCAGCAGTAGCAATGACTTCACCGTTGCGTATAACTTCCATATCCAATAAGAAACGCATTTCCGATAGATAATTGCCGGATAAAATTTCATCCACCTTATCTTCAATATCTTCCGGTGTAATGTCGGTTAAAAAACCAAGGCGCCCACGGTTCACACCCAGTAACGGCACATCATATTTTGCCAGGGCACGCGCACCACGTAACAAACTACCATCACCACCCACCACAATGACCAGATCGCATACTTGCCCCAAACTCTCCATATCCATAATGCGCTCGGCCGCTTTCACGATACTGGCATCGCAAACTAGCGCCGCCGTTTCCGCTTCCAATACAAATTGTTTTCCGCGCTTTTGCAGAAAACGAATTAATCGTTTAATCGAATAAACCGCACGCTCGTTATTGAGATGGCCAATGAGGCCAATCGTTGAAAATTGAGTCATAAATCATCCACGGTATTAGCGGTTCAAGTGTAATTGCAATTCCAGCAAGATCGCTCGCTATTTCACGCTATTATAGCCAGCGAAGCTCGCAAGGACTTAACTTTATGCCCGGCGTTACTCATCCAGAATTTGAAACAGCATTCTGCCAATTAAAACACCAGGCAGTGAGAGACCTGGCTTGGTGTTGTTTTAGTTCGCCAATGATGAGCGAACTGCCAGGAAGTAATTGCCGTATATTAGCCTTCGCTAACGAACAGAATTGGCCGTGGCTATTAGCGCTCGACAAGGCACCTCTGGCACTTCTCACACATTTGGCCCAGCGTAAAAGTACTCGATTAGGAATTTATTACGAAGCACTGTGGCACTTCTACTTCAATAATCATCCCGAATGGGAGTTATTGCATCACAACCTGCAAATAGATCGCTCGGGGATTACGTTAGGGGCGTTCGATTTTTTATGTCGTCATGGGGAGGAGTATTGGCACATCGAAACTGCCCTGAAATTTTATTTATGCCGACATCCCAATCCGTTAGGAGCACATGATTGGAAATATTGGATCGGCCCTTCGGGTGAAGATCGCCTGGACCTGAAACTTAATCATTTACGAGACCACCAATTGCCTTTGCATCAAACTGATGAAGGGCTACAACAGCTCAATAAACGTTACCCTGAAGTAAAAAGCTGGAATGCAGGACTTTGCTTGCAGGGTTATCTGTTTTCCCCGACACATAGCAGAGCCCAACCAGCATTCAGTCATGATCACCATGGTCGGGGCTATTGGTGGCATCTCGGGAAATTACCGAGCGAACTATCAAAACAAGGGGAATTATTGTGGCTGATTCTTGATCGCGAGTTATGGCTCGCTCCGGCATTAGCAAATCGGAGCAAGTTAGCTGATCAAACAGCATTGATAGAAAAACTCAACGCAGAAATAACAGCTAACAAACGCCCCGTGCTGGTAGCCTCAATGAGACCAATACAAAACTATTGCAAAGGGGACAATGAAGGCTACTGGATTGAGGTCTCACGTTTTTTTGTCGTGCCAAATAACTGGCCCGATCAATCAACACGCCCCGGCATAGCAACCCCTGC
Source organism: Cellvibrio sp. (assembly GCA_035490715.1). Classification (GTDB taxonomy): domain Bacteria; phylum Pseudomonadota; class Gammaproteobacteria; order Pseudomonadales; family Cellvibrionaceae; genus Cellvibrio. The sequence continues at coordinate 41,251 of DATJLF010000011.1, read as the reverse complement.
ACGCAATACGTAATTACGCCGATCATTTAACAGCGTTTTATCCGCTGCGCTAAATAATTGAGAGCAATTGTCCAAAGCCAGTGTTTTATAACCGTGCTCAGCCAACAAATAAGCAGCTGCCCGACTACGACGCCCCGTATCACAATAAAAAACGTATAGGTTTTCTTTATTCAATAAGCGTGATTTGATCGCCAGGATATTCAGTGGCACATTAACGGCTTTGGGAAGGTGCGCTTCGCTATATTCCTCTTCACTGCGCACATCGACAGCAACAATACCTTTTGCAAGGGTTGATTCAAGTTCACTGAAACCGAGCATCGATACATTTGGCTCTTTCAATAAGCGGTAGAAATCCTGCTTTTCCAATCGCATCAACACGCCATCAGTACGCATCATCACCGTGGCATTACGAGAGGTTTCATTCACTAAAGCATCCTCCCCCACGCAACGTCCGACGCCAATTGTCGCCAAATGTTGACGTTTATTGTCAGCATGACGGGTTACATCAGCCTCTCCCTCTTTGATGAAATAACAGTGCTCACCCATCTCCCCTTGACGAATAATTACGTCTCCGGCATAGACAACTTGAGGCGTTAAACGGGAAAAAATTTGCTCTACATTAAGCGGAGGGACTTTAAAAAAAAGATTGGATTTCAACACCATCATCATCCAATCAACATCCTCATCCAGGTCTCGTTCACGGGAAATAATTAATTGGAGGTAATCTGCAACCTGACTCCACGTCAACAGCTTGTCCAATTTTTCACTGTCGATGCGCAAAATACTGCAATCAGTTTCTGCTATCGCTGTCAGCGCTCGCGGTTGCTGGTGCGCAATAGGTAGCAAAGAACTACGGCCTTTTATCCGGGAATGATTTCCGGTCTCGTCAATTAATGTTACATCGCCGTGCAGCAGGTATACATGTTGCGCGTCATAACTGCCGGCGGAAAATAGAATTTGGCCTGCACAAACCACTTCAACCAGCGCATCATTGAGCAGTGCCAATAAATGGCTCTCGCTCATGTCTTTTAAAGGAATAAGCGTACGCGTCAAATTCAAATCAAACTCAATCGTGGCGATTTGAACATTTTTTTGGGCCTGCATAACCAATTCCTTCAAAAAGGATACAGATTCCGGTGCCTGGCCAAAAAACGCCGCAACACCAACTACTTATAATTTTCCAAATGCTCACTCACTTAGCGCTACACAAATTATTCCGGGCAAATGAAACCTCTTCTCCCCTGTAATCCACCACTGTGGATGGCAATAATTCGCGAACCACGCGACCAATATCCTTGCTCAGCTAACCAATGAATTCCCCACATCAGTTTCAAGGTGTAAACAGGATCAAGGGGAACTCCTGTTGTTTGCTCAAACGAGCGCCAAAAATCAAATAAATACGGAGGATGTTTTTTACCGTACCCGCCAGCATGAAAGCCTGAAATCAATCGCCAATTTGCTGCAGGAACCTGCCCGTGTGATTGAAGCAAATATTTACTTGCCCGCAATTGTCGATAGGTTTCTGCAATACCCGTACCTAAATCACCATCCCCCTTAAGCACAGAGAAACCTATTACAGACTTCTCACTTTGCCCAGCCGCCGCAATACCTGCGGCCAAACCAGCCAAACTCGTGCCGGTTCCACAGGCGATGCACACTGAAGTATAGTCACCTTTAAGTTGATGTTCTAAAGCATGCCCCAACAGGCTCATTCCTTTTGCTCCGAGCTGACCCGCACCGCCTTCGGGAATCAAATAAAAATCACCGAATTTGGATCGCCACTCATCCATGAGCACACCGAAAGCCTTTCGCTCATAATCATCACGACCAATGAAGATTAGCTGCATGCCAGCAGCAACAGCATCTTGTAATGTCGCGCTTAACACTCGCGGACGCTCACCACGCACAACACCAATTGTTTTAAATTCGAATTTGTCACCAGCCAAAGCCAAGGCATGCAAATGATTTGAATAGGCTCCACCAAAACTTAACAGCTGATAGAACCCTGCATCCCTTGCCGCTCGCAAGTTATAAAATAATTTATAAGCTTTGTTACCTGAAAGGCTGCAATCAATTTGATCGTCACGACGCACCAGCAACTCAACACCAGCCTTTTGCAGCGATGGCGTTGTGGCATTTTGCAATGGGACAGCGCATGCAAGTTTAAAAAAATCACTGTCTGAATCAATTACCACAAGTTACGCAGACCTTTCGTCGACCAATTGGTATTAACGGCGCTCAGCCACTTTTGAATAAATCACCGCCTGATGCAGGCCACACCGGTCACTTTCACCAGGATGAAATTCAAACGGTGTTTCAACAACCGAAATACTGCGCCCACAACTTTGGCCCTTTGTGTCCACCGCATTGCAACAGGGTGATTGATGGTGTTCTAACCATGCAAGGTAAATGGGTTCGCTTACGCCACTTTTATCGGCCGCATAAGCTTGAGGATCTTCGAGATATACACCAATGTCATCAAGCGGAATGGCATGCTCGCCCAACCCAGGCAAAAATGTTACTAAATTGATGCCCGCCTTCATTAAGCGTTCAAGCAGCTGCTCACCACTGTTTTTCAGTAACTGCTGGTGTTCGCGCTTTAAATTAACAATTTCCTCTTTTAATGCGGTTTCATTTTGATGACGATAAAACAACTCAACTTCGCGCATATCCAGCATTTCCCGCAACTCTGAAGTAGCAGCGCTGATTTTCGCATCCATCTCTAACGCAAAATTATCTTGCAACAGTTGAATTTGATTTGACTCACCCGCCTGAGCAGCTTTGAGCTTATGAGCAAAGTATTCACGCATTCCCTCAATCTTATTAGCTTGAGCATCCTGGTTTTCCTTGAGCAGCCGGTTGCGTTCCACTAAATCACGATTTTGCTGCTCGTATTGCTGAAACTTTTGCTGGTACGCCAGAACACGTTGCTGATTCTCATGCTGCAAACCATGTACTTTAGCTTGGTGCTGATTCATGAGGGTTGCGATGCGCAGGCGTTGCTCTTTTATCAGCATAGCCATCTTGTCTCGCAACTCTTTGGTGTAATGCTCATGGAGTTTTTGTTCTAACACCGCTTGTTCACGCGCAATATCTACAGTGGGTTTTACTGGCTCTCTATCTTTGGCTTTCTCAACTTTCGCGGGTTTAACCACCAGCCCCAAACGATTACTTTTTACCGCCTTACGCATGGCTACGAAGCTGTTGTTACCCGCATCCATAAACGGATCCCAAAGATTCTTCTTATGCCAGGCGATAGGACACTGGCTAAAACAGGCCAAACGTATAGCTCCTGCGCCCATATCAGGGCCGGTTCCCGTAGCATCAATTAATTGACGCAAAGGAACATTCCAACGACGATCAACCATACCGGCCGCATCAAATGAAATCAGGAAAAATACAGCACCCGTAATAGATAACGATGGGCCGATTTGTACATAAACAGCTTTTGCGGTGCCATTTGAGAAATCAGGGAAAGGGATAAAGCCATCCAGAATTGCTTCGAATTCAGGATAAAGCAGCTCACGGGAAATCTGCGCATCCTGGAACAGGAAAACCGCTTCAAGCAATTCTGCGGAGGGGCTGGGCATAGGCAGTCATCTCAAGCCAGGCAAAGATAACTAGCAGTATAGAAAAGCACTCGAATTGAAAACGTGAACAATTACAAACCGTGATGAATTTCGCGCAATTTTGCGGCCTAATCGACGAAAAATTAGCCAAATCAAGGAGATATAACAAGCAATAGTTATCGAGAGAGGAGTGGCACGCGACAAATGTTATGAAAAGGTAAGACAGGAAAAGAAATTAATTAACACGAGCCAGCAGCAAATGCTGCATGCGCCCGGTTAGATATCTGAATAATCTTCAACAATATCATCGTCTGAATCGTCGTATAGATCATCGAGCAGGTCTTCAATATAGTCTTGCATGGCTTTTACTCCTTTAGTAAACAAATAAAACTTACCTTTGAAAGACAACCATACTTGGCCGCCGTTCCGGAACTTTACTCCGTGATTCCCAAATTACCAATTGCAGATGACAATTTTATGTATATCAATTTTTTATTAATTAATAACCAAAACCTGACAAATTTGATCTAAAGCAAAAAGCCCGCACAAGTGCGGGCTTTTTTATATAGTGGCGGACCGGACGGGGCTCGAACCCGCGACCTCCGGCGTGACAGGCCGGCATTCTAACCGACTGAACTACCGGTCCGCGAATGCTCTCAACTAACGAATTTGGTGGGCGGTACAAGACTCGAACTTGTGACCCATGCCTTGTAAGGGCATTGCTCTACCAACTGAGCTAACCGCCCCTCGTTGAGAGGTGCGCATTCTAACGAATCTGGCTTGGGTGTCAAACCTTTTTTAGCGAGAAATTTAAACTTTTTCAAAATCGATCAAACCTTCCACAAGTCTGCGCAAAAAGCCGACAATTTTCGTAAAAATCTACCTCCAGAGATAAGCAACAGATATATTTCATTTGTTAAGCGATACCCTATCTACGACACAATTAACTCACAGCCCCTGATCATGAGCCAAAATCCATTTTCAGAAAATCTGACAAATAATATGCAGACTGCGGAACCGAGCTCCTGGATGGGCATTCTTGTTATCTTTTTGCTCGTACTCCAGACATTACTCATCATCGGATTACAACGTAGCCGCCTCAGCAACAAACGTGCACGCAAAGCACTTAAGGAGTCACAAAAGGCGCTGGAAGAAAAAATTCAGGATCGGACCAAGAGCCTACATCGTATCAACGACCTGCTTATTGATGAAGTGGCTCGCCATGAACAAACCGGACGACAATTACGTGAAACAAAACTTTATTTACAAAGCATGATCAACTCCATGCCATCTATCATCATCGGCGTAACTGCGCACGGTGAGGTCACACATTGGAATGCGGCAGCAGAAAATGCTTTTGAGATTTTTTCTAATGAAGCGCTAGGACGAAATATCACCGTTTTACTTCCTCTGTTACCCGTTACCATCAATGTTATTCGTGGCTCCATTCGTGGAGGTGACCCTTACTCTATACAACATACCCAACATAACGAAGATGAGACAAAACGTTATTTTGAGATAACTATTTACCCATTAATTTCAAGTAGCGAGCAAGGCGCAGTAATTCGAGTCGACGATGTCACCATGAAAGTGACCATCGAAAATCTAATGATACAAAATGAAAAAATGTATTCGTTGGGAGAGGTTGCTGCAGGTATCGCCCATGAAATAAATAATCCATTAAGCGTTATTCTTCAGAATGTACAAAATATTGTGCGTCGCACAGATATCCAGTTCGGTACCAATCGTGAACGTGCACGGGAATTGGGAATCGATATAGAAGATGTTGATAATTATATTAAAGCGCGGGAAATTCCTGAAATGCTTGACTCTATTCGCGAGGCCGGTGAGCGCTCGGCAACTATTGTTCGCAATATGCTTGAGTTTTCCCATAACTCACAGCGCAAAACCAGCCTCGTAGATATCAAACATTTAATTCAGCAAACAATTGCGCTTAACCAAAGTAGCCCACCGAAAAACCCTGAAAAACAAGGTACACAGCTGATAACAGAATTTAGCGATGACCTTCCGCCAATCAACGCATCTGCTCCCGAATTACAACAGGTATTATTAAATTTGTTGCGCAATGCAAAACAGGCATTACAACTCGGAGAAATCGAGAACCCTGTTATATGGATTCGTGCCTACCTACAGGAACATCAACTTGTGATCGAAATACAGGACAACGGGCCTGGAATGACCGATACTGTAAAACACCACATCTTTGAACCATTTTTTACAACCAAAGAAGTGGGTTCAGGAACCGGTTTAGGATTATCTGTCTCCTATTTTATTATCACTGAACGCCACCAGGGAACGATTGATGTTAAAACTGCTCCCGGTAAAGGAAGTAATTTCATTATCAAATTGCCAGTATAATTTCCGGGAAAATTTGTGACACCTGATAGCAACTTACGGGAACATAATAAATGAAAGCAAATTATTCCTTAATCATCACAATGAGTGTTTTACTGTTACAAGCTTGCGCAACACCACCGCCGGTGGTCATTGATCAAGTTTCACTTGAAAATGCAGCGACGCACACACTTAAAGAAACAGTTTATTTTTCAACGATATTCTCCACCTGCGCCGCCTTGGGTGGTGATGTAGAGGTTGAAGCAATTAGCAAACAACAAGACTGGTTGAATGCAAATACCAACCTCTCTCTTGCCGCCGATCAATATTACAGCCAACAGCAAGCTGCCAATACCTTTGAATACCAAGGTAAAACCCTTGCGCCCGCTGCAATAAAATTGGCACTGGATGCTAAACAACGCGCAGTAAACGAGCTTGGACTTAATCAACGCACGCCAGCAAATAAAATTAAAACGTGTGAATTTCGATTAGGTAAAATGACCGGCAGCACTATTGATCTTGCACAAGATCCTCTCATTACCCCTTACGCGAGCGAGTTATTAACCCATCTACCACTGGATAAACATATAGAGAATATTCCCAAGCTGGCAGGAGGAATAGACGAGGTAGCACCTGGACAAACTTATTATCAATTGGTCAAAACCCACGAAGCCAGCTGTTCTTCATCAGCATTTACGCTCAGCATAGTTAATCAATCACCGAAAGAAGTTTATGCCAATTTTTGTGGGGATAAAGCGGTAGAAGTTTTGACCTGCGAATGGGGCAAATGTGAATCGAAGAAGTTATAATGCGCACTCACGGGCTGCACGTTAGTGTGGCCCGACCGTTATTTGATGAGCCGCTTATGACCCCCACCGATTTTTCTACTATTCATTACCAACATCAACTCAATGAAAAATTAAACCGGATCCAGCAGGATTTCGCGGATTTTTTGTTACCGCCGATCCAGGTTTTTCCTTCTGCAAATAAACATTACCGCATGCGCGCAGAATTTCGTGTGTGGCATCGTCAAGAACGATCCGAGCTGGTAATGTTCGATGCCGATAAAAATCCATACCCCATTACTGAATTTCCCATCGGCTCTACGCAGATAAATAAATTAATACCAGCGTTGCTTACCGCGATTAACTCAGATGAACAACTTCGTCACAAACTCTATCAGGTTGATTTTTTAACAACACAAAGCGGTGAAGCGCTTATTACACTGATTTATCACAAACAACTTGATGATAAATGGATAGAAAAAGCCAAAACGTTAAAACAGCAATTGAACGCCGATATTATCGGTCGCAGCCGCAAACAACGTTTATTAATTGAGCGTGATCACGTTATTGAGCGCATGGAAGTTGCAGGTAAGGAATATCTATACCAGCAGGTTGAATCCAGTTTTACCCAACCTAATGCCAATGTCTGCCAATCAATGTTGTCCTGGGCCGTTACAAATAGTACGGGCTTCGGAGGGGATTTGCTGGAGCTTTATTGCGGAAATGGAAATTTTACCCTACCACTCTCACAAAATTTTTCAAAGGTCCTGGCAACGGAAGTTTCAAAGACTTCCGTAGATTCAGCATTATTTAATATTGCACTCAATCAAATCGACAACATTCAAATTGCCCGGCTGTCTAGTGAGGAATTTTCACAAGCGATAGATGGCGTAAGGGAATTTAATCGATTACGTCATGTTAATTTGGCAGATTATAATTTTTCCACCATTTTTGTCGATCCGCCCCGCGCGGGTCTGGATCCTCACACAACCGCCATAACTCAACGGTTTGGTAATATTATTTATATTTCTTGCAACCCGGACACGTTACGCGAGAATTTGCGCACTATTACGCAAACTCACCAGATAAAAGCATTCGCATTATTTGATCAGTTTCCTTACACCCATCATGCAGAATGTGGGGTAACACTCCAGAAAAAGTAAACACTACGAGAATGTTTGCGTCATATAAAACGCTGGCCCAGCATAAGAAGCAAGGTTTTCCCGCTGAGCCAGAGTTAAGTCAACAAATTCTCTAAAACCCATCTTTTCCCAAAAACGTTTGGAATTTTGCACCGCAACCAATGCTACTCCACCTAAATGGTGGTGCTTTGCGTGTAATAAAGCGTGCTCAATTAATAATGGGCCAAGCCTGTAACCTGTCGCAGATTTGCTAATCGCCAAGTCATGAAGATAAAGATAATCCGCATCGGCTTTGTGGATAAATTCTGCTCCCCATTGGGTTACAGTACCAACATTTGAAAAGTAACCCATCAAATACCCGCATATACCAATCTCATTTTGAACAATCCATGATGTATCTGGTACTTTCGCAAAACGAGAAGATATGACGGTTTCACTTTCACAAATTTCATCAACATATGCTTCAGATTGAATACGCATCACGTCTGACAAATCATCGACATGCATAGGACGGCACGTAAATTTTAGTTCCATCAAAAGACCCTGCCCTTAATGCGTTTAGCGGCATCAATTACAAAATCATTGAACGTCGTCTCGTGATTAAGGCGCTCAATATCAAATTTATTCTGTTCAGCTCTGGACAGCTCTTGCCATTTTTCAAGGTAGGGAATATGGCTGGTTTTTTCCCGCAATTGATAAAACGCTGAAAACTCCTCCTTAACAAGCGCATGTACATCCAGCAAATCCAGTAAACCGGCTATGCGGATACTCGCCTCCGTGAGAGTAAGTTCATCGTTGTGTAGCGCCTGTGCAAGAATCTGAATACTTTTATTGAGCCATTCACGCTGGTCAGTTTGTGCTTTCAGGTTAGCTTCTTCCAGCGCTTTTAGTTTTTGCTCACGCTCTTTTGTCTGGCAGCGAACTTTATAAACCAAACGTGCTGCAATAATTGAGAGAACTACAATAATCGATATACCCAGTGCGGCCAAAAACAACAACCAATTCATATTATATCTCTCGCTACCAATTTCAATTCACTATCAAGTATTTTCAACTGTTTCATCCGATGACTCGTCCGTCAGTAAAACCTCTTGTTCTACACCCGCATCCTCCAGCAAATTGCTGGAAATAGTGCGTTTTGTTTTAGCTCCCAATCGTCGAATATCATCAACACGTTTTACCAGATTCCCACGACCAGTCTGGAGGCGCTCACGTGCTTTATTGTATGCTTCTTGCGATTTACCTATCGCGCTACCAATTGCATCAATAGAATCCAGCAACAATACAAACTGGTCATGAAGTGCGCCAGCATCTTTTGCAATACGTTCTGCATTTTTGTTTTGCTTTTCGTAACGCCAAATATTTTCCACAGTACGAAGTGTAGCCAGCAAGGTTGTTGGGCTCACCAATACGATGTGACGATCATAAGCTTCGCGATATAAAGCAGGCTCATGCTGCAAAGCAAGCATAAAGGCAGCCTCAATTGGGATAAAAATAAACACAAAATCCAGTGATTTAATGCCTTCGACTTTCTCATAGTCCTTAATGCTTAAACCTCGAATATGATTACGCAGCGAATTAATATGCGCTGCGAGATATTGCTTTCGCTCCAGCTCGTCTTCCGATCTGCAATAACGTTCATAATCAATCAGGGAACATTTTGCGTCTATAACAATATCTTTATTTTCAGGGAGATGAATCACTACATCTGGCACCAGGCGATTTCCTTCACTACCAATGAAGTTAAGTTGCGTGTTGTATTCACGCCCTTTCTGCAAGCCAGACTCCTCCAGCAAACGCTCCAACACAACTTCACCCCAATTCCCTTGCGCTTTGGTGTTGCCTTTTAGCGCTTGCGCTAAATTGACAGCATCTTCACCAATTTTTTGCGCTTGCTTTTGCAGCTCCAACACTTGTCCTGCCAACCGGTTACGCTCCGCATTTTCTTTTTCGTACACATCTTCTACTTTTTTACGAAATTCGGTGAGCTGTGATTTTAACGGGTCGAGAGTTGTATCCAGGAGTGTTTTACTGTTGCTGCTAAATTGCTGCTGTTTATTGTCAAAAATTTTGTTGGCGAGGTTTTCAAATTCCCTGGCGAGATCTGCCTTGGCGCTTTGTAGCAAAGCCAGTTGCTCAGCAAAATTTTTACGCTCTTGCTCCAATCTGGTTTGTAGCTCTGTTGCATTTTTTTCTAACGTCCGAAGCTGTTCATCTTTATGAAGTAGCTGTTGTTGCAAGTTATCAAAATGGCGAGTTTTTTCACGTAATCCAGCCGCTTCCTGACGAGCATCACCCAGCGCCTGCAACGACTCCTGTAGCTGTTGTTGCACCATCTGTGCGCTCGCTTTCATGTCCGCGACCTGAATTTTGTATTGGGAAGCCTCCTGTTGTAGCCCTGCCTCTCGCAAAGCGTGATGATGCTGCAACTGTTGCTGTGCTGACTCCAATTCAAATGTTTTTGCGAGGATCGCCTGATTCAAACGACGCCCAATCAATAGATATACCAGCAATCCTCCAAGCATGAATCCAGCGAGGCAGGCCAAAAGAATAAATAGGGGTGAATTCACAACAAACTCCGGAATATCAAACGTTGCTAGGCATTAGGGACACTGGCCGGTAAAATCGGCAGCCATTTTAGCAATACTTGCTCCCTTTCATGCGACTTGATTACTCCTTACATGACCATCACTTTAGGTAGCTCTACTCAACACACTCCAAAGCCCCGGGTTTTGGTATTCGATTCCGGCGTTGGCGGTCTGAGTGTTGCCCGGGAAATCCAGCAACGTTTACCTGGATTATCGTTGGTTTATGCATCGGATAACGGTTTTTTCCCCTATGGCACCAAGGGCGAAGCTGAACTGATTATCCGGGTCGATAAAGTAATCAACGCGCTGCTACGGCAATATCCGGCCGACATCCTCGTCATCGCCTGTAACACTGCCAGTACCTTAACCCTCCCTCATTTACGAAGCCAGTTAAGCTTGCCAATCGTCGGGGTAGTTCCCGCTATCAAACCCGCTGCCCGACAAACACAAACGGGCGTTATAGGCTTGCTCGCAACACCGGCTACCGTTGCTCGACCTTATACTCACGAATTGATTCGCGAATATGCAACAGGGTGTGAAGTTATTTCCGTGGGATCGAGTGAATTAGTGCAAATTGCCGAGAAAAAACTGCGCGGGGAGCCAATCAATATATCCACCATCAAGCAAATTACTGATGAACTCTTTAAAACCTCATTACACGTAGGCTCATCTACCGCGATGGATGTGTTGGTACTGGCGTGTACACATTTCCCTCTACTCAGAACAGAACTTTCTCAGTGCCTGCCGTCACAATTAAAAATAATTGACTCCGGGGAGGCTATTGCGCGTCGAGTGGAGTTTTTACTGAAAGAAAAAAACTTTCCCTCAAATTTAACTGAACCAGTAAAGCATATTGCGGTATTTACTAAACAAACGGACGAGGCAGAACGGTTAAAACCGGCATTGGAAAGTTTTGGGATTTTTCATCAAGAATATTTGAAACATACGTAATAAAAATGCAGGGCGCAAATTGCGCCCTGCATTGAGCCTGATATCACTTCACGCGAATATCGTTCTTCACAGACTTAACACCTTTCACTTGACCCGCCACTTTTTCCGCTTTAGATACATGTGAGGACTTTTCTACAAAACCGCTCAGTTGCACTACACCTTTGTAGGTCTCAACTTGAATTTCGGTTGCCTTGAGTTCGTCGTCTTCCACAAATGCGGCTTTCACTTTGGTGCTGATTACCGCGTCGTCGATGTATTCACCTGTACTTTTTTCCTTCGAGCCTGATGCACAGGCAGTCAGGAACATACAGAAAATAAGAAAAATGGCAGCAAAATTAAACGCTTTCATGTTTAGCTCCTTATTACAAAATAATGTTACCGATAAATGTTAAATTGATTGGGCGACTGAATATGGCTAAATGTAACCTAGCAGCAAGAGTATTATTAAAATCACTACCACCAGTCCCAAACCACCACTAGGGCCATAACCCCAGTTGCGACTGTGAGGCCAGGCGGGAATCGCACCGATAAGAATCAAGATCAATACAATTAATAAGATAGTTCCGAGAGTCATGATATATCTCCTTCACAATTGGTTTTAGAAAGTCGAGTGCATGGCAACATCCTTGTTAATTCGCGTGGAGATCACTATTGATTTGCAATAATGATTTCTACGCGGCGGTTCATTTGGCGACCAGATGAAGAATCATTGCTAGCAACCGGTGCAGACTCACCTTTGCCGACTGCAGTGATTCTGTTAGCCGCAACACCTTGCCCCAATAAGAACGCCTTTACCGAATCAGCACGGTTTTGCGAAAGTGTTTGGTTATAACTTTCACTGCCCACGCTGTCTGTGTGGCCTTCAATCACAAGTGAACGCTCAGGTTCCTGATTCAAAAACGTGACCAATTTTCCGAGGTTTGCTGCAGCGCCTGACTTCAAATCCGATTTGCCGGTTTCAAATAAAACATCTCCCAATGTCACTACCAATCCGCGCTCAGTTTGTTTTGCATTTAATTCTGCAATCTGTCTACGCAACGCTTCTGTTTCACGCGTACGTGCGTCCAATTGTGCAGCGGTTGCTTGCTCACTCAATCCTTTGCGCGAATCTTCCAGATAGCGCGCTTGAGCAAGTGCGTGTGCGGTATCCACTTTCCTATCGGCTAGATAAACATAGTGTTTCGCGAGTCCTTTATCATCCCTTGGTTCTTCCGCAAGCCTTACTGCTGCTTCTGCATCTTTAATGGCAACCGGAGCAAGTGAAGCAAGTTGAGGATTAGACTGCAACGATGTTAGTTTTTGACGTACCTCAGCAGCGCCATCAATTGTCTTGGGGCCAGCACAAGAAATAAGAACAGCGCATGAGAGCAATAATGAAGAAATCGGAACCACTGAAATTATCGGTTTCATAGTGTGTCTCCTGAGTTACGTTGCAATTCCTGCTGAAGCGTATTGATGTTTTTATTTAAATCATCGTTCACTTCCTGCGCTTTTGCCGCTTGTGCTTTTGCTGTGGCAAGCTCTGCATCTGCTCGAGATTGTTCAGCAAGCCTTGCAGCCCGAACCATTTCTTTTTCTGCAACGGCAGTACGTGCAGCAGTCAATTTATCGCGCGCTTCGCCGAGTTCAGGTGATGCATAATCCGCCACACGTGCCTGTTCTGCATTGGCAATTGCTGTTTCGGCAGCAAGCAATGCTTCAGTGGGTGCTTTGGGGGTAGAGGCGCAACCAGCTAAGACCGCACATACTGCACAGACGGCCAGAAGTGGTTTTGCTCGTTTTCCTTCATGGGTATTGAAATGATTCATAGTAATTTCCTCTGTAAGTGACAATACGGTAAATGTCAGCTCTCGAAAGAAATGACCATCCCACATTTAGTGAGTTCCCGAGTCGTTACCCACCTAAATTCACCCTTGCAATGTAGGAAATTCATTTACCATGTAGGAAATTCATTGCATGTCGCAAAAATTTGCTAAAACAAATACAACACAGCAGGTAAATAATTGAATAAATTTGAAAATTATTATTTTTTGCCTGAGCGTGGAAAAATGTACATTCTTCAAAATAGAAATCCCCGAAATTAAAAAAATTTTGGGGATTTTTTACATTTTCATCAAATTTTTTAAATTACAAGGCGCAACTCCTGCCCTGACGGCTGCAAATGTCGCAGAATGTCCATACTGGTAATGACCCCAATCGCGATTTTGTGCTCAGTCACAACCACCACGCGATGGATATTATTCCGCACCATAACAGCGGCTACCTCACTGACACTCGCGTCCTGGTATACGGAAATAATTTCACGTTGCATGATCTGGTGAACGGTACAGTTGTATTCCGCGCGTCCACTCCAATCGCGCAAACTGGCTTCATCCAACTCTATTTCGCAACTTTCACGATAGTAATTACGTAAGGCATCGCGGCGGCGACTCTCGTCCATATTACTGAATTTGAATATGTCAGAAACGGTTACCACCCCAACCAATTCGTGGTCAGAAGCAATCACAGGGGCACCGGAAATGCCGTGTTTGATAAAAAACTCAGCCAGACGGTGGATAGTCCACCCTTCATAAGCACTGAGCAATGTTTTACTCATGATGGTCTTGGCAGTCACATTATTTATTGTAGACATAACAGGATTCCTCTTTTTAAATAAGGTTACTTTTTAAGCACTGTTTTTAAACACCGCTTTTAAAGATAGCTTTTGGAAGATCGAAACTTGTTAAGTATTGACCGCGACAGAAAAACAGAAAGTGATCGGGCAATTAATAAGGGAAGGTGATTAGACTTTTTTTGAATTACCTCACTGCTGATAAAATCACGGGCAATAAAAAAGCCGCCATCAATTCTTTGAAGGCGGCTTTTTAAAGCGGAAGTTAATACAATTTATAAATCAGTAATTGGCTTGTATTTGGGCACAAGCATGCGCATTACGAACCAGGCGATAAGGTAGGCAGTAGCGCAAATGGCAAACATAATGGTGTACCCCATCGCAATATTGCCTGCTTTCTCGAAGTGATCGAAAAGACCACCACCTAATTTATTCAGCAGTACTCCACCCATACCGCCCGCAAATCCACCAATTCCTACTACCGAACCGATTGCCTTTTTGGGGAACATGTCTGATACGGTAGTAAAAATATTGGCCGACCAAGCTTGGTGCGCAGAAGCACCCACAGCAATCAACAAAATCGGGATCCAAACAGAAATGTGTCCCAAGGGTTGGGCAAGCAGCACTACCAGCGGGAATAGTGCAATCACAAACATAGCCGTACGGCGTGCATTGAAAGCATCCATACCCCTTTTGATGAAGTACCCGGGGAATGCACCGCCACCAATACTGCCAAACATAGTCAATGTATAAATCAGCGCAATTGGTAAGGCTATTTCAGTTTTTTCCATTCCATATTGTCTACCCAGATAGATGGGCAACCAGAAAAGGAAGAACCACCAGACACCGTCGGTCATGAATTTGCCAAAAGCGAACGCCCAGGTTTGTCTGTAGCTCAGTAAAGTGAACCAGGAGGTTTTTACGTTATCTTCAACCGCTTCAACCGCTTCAACGTCGGAATTGATGTAGGCGCGCTCGGAATCACTTAAGCGTTTTTGCTCACTGGGTTTGTCATACCATACCCACCAAAAGGCAATCCACGCAAAACCGATAATCCCCACAACAATAAAAGCCCACTGCCAACCCCACATAACCCCAATGACAGGAACGGTTAACGGCGCCAGGATCGCGCCGACGTTGGCGCCTGAGTTAAAAATCCCTGTGGCAAAAGAGCGCTCTTTTTTAGGGAAGTATTCCGCTGTTGCTTTAATCGCCGCCGGGAAGTTGCCAGCCTCACCAAAAGCCAGGACCGCACGGGCAATCATAAAACCGGCCACCGAATACATAGTGATAGCGGCGACGCCATTTACTGTACCGTTTGCCTGGTCGATATCAGCCAGACCAATCCAGCTCAACATGGTATAAAACCCGGCGCCCATCTCATAAGCGAATGCATGAATCGCCGCGCCAAACGACCAAATAGCAATCGCGATGATGTAACCGTTTTTGGTACCAAATTTGTCAATGAAGCGACCGGCAAAAATCATGGAGATCGCATAAACGAAGGTAAATAACGCAGTGATATTGCCGTAGTCGTTATTGGTCCAACTGTAGAGCTGCATCAGCTCAGGGGACAATAAGCTCAAAACCTGGCGGTCGAGGTAGTTAACGGTGGTAGCAAAAAATAACAGGCCACAAATGGTCCAACGATAATTACCAACAGGTTGCTGGATACTGGTTTGCTGGTTCATAAGGTCACATGCTTATAGTTATGGAATACAAAGGGAATCATAGCTGCACCGGGCAATATTGCTAAAGTTGTGCACGCCAGGAAACACTCACCTGTGTGTATTGACCTATGGAAGCGGGGTTAACCGCAGCCTTACCGAGGAATTGTGAATATCATTTATTATGGGGCGGGAAAGTAGCATGTTTCAGTGGGTCAAACAAGCCGCAAGGACTGCAAAGTCTTTATTCAACAAATACTTATATAACCAAAAAACTGTTGGATCACCAACACTGGTGACATAATTCGCAACTCCCAAGAGGCTTTTAAAAATATCTTATGGCCAATACCTGGTTTGACATCAATCCTTACTTGCCGGCGATTAATCGTGGTGAACTAATCATTACCGCGAATAACCGCTTGCGAAACCATATGCAACGCGCGTTTGGAAAACAACACAACCAGCAGGTGTGGACCAGCCCCCGTATTTATTCACTTAGCCAGTGGATTGATTTGAATTGGGAGTTACTACAACGCCGGGGTTATGCGCCGGCAGCAAATCCCGTCATCAATAATTTGCAGAGGCAAAGCCTGTGGGAAAAAATTATTGGCGAATCATCAATTGCCGCTGCTTTACTCCAGGCTGAACCCCTGGCCCAAGCGGCAGACTCGGCTTTGCGCAATCTGGAGCTGTGGCAACTGGATGAGGAAGCCGTACGCAAGGCCGAGCCAATACTGAACAGTAATACTAATAGTCACTGTTGGCTCATCTGGCTGGGTGAATTCCGTGCTCGTCTTGCTGCCCAGGGGTTTATCACCCGGGAGAATCTTATTGCCATTTTGGTCGATGCATTTAAGCAGAGCCTGCTGACCAGCGAACCTGTGATCCATCTCAGTGGATTCGATGACATCCCCCCACTTCATCAGGATCTGATTAACAGGGCTTGCCTGCAATTAAATACTGTCCGCGTTGAAAATACCCATACCAATCTTTTTCGCACCGAAGCAAGTAACACTGAACAGGAAATTCTCGGGGCAGCGTTGTGGAGCAAGCAAAAGCTTGAGCAAAATCCGGAAGCAATGATCGGCATTATTGTTCCCAATCTTGGCCAATGCCGCGCCCAGGTAGAAAGAATTTTTGTCAATGTTTTTGAACCATTGGCCCATTTACCTGACCGGGCGCGCTATACCCTGCCCTTTAATTTTTCTGCCGGAACACCGTTGGGCAGTACGCCTATTATTTCAGCAACGTTAGACCTCCTCGAATTGCAAAAATCCAGTTGGGATCTTGAAGCTATTTGTAAATTGCTGCTCTCACCTTTTTTTGGTGATGCAGAAAACGAGCTGGTGTTACGCACGCATTTAATTACAACATTCCGCAAATTAGGGCGATTCAGTATCACCTTGGGGGATTTACGCTACTACTGCCAACGTATTGCAACGGGACTCGGAATTGCAGAAACCGACACCGGTTTGGCAACGCGTTTGGTGCAATTGGAAAATTATCGTCGCCAGACTTATGGCAAACAATCGGCACAATATTGGTGTGACTTCTTTTCCTTACACCTTAACGTATTAGGGTGGCCCGGCACACGCCGGCTTGATAGTCAGGAACACCAACAACTCAACCAATGGAATGGTTTATTAGAAAACTTCGTGCAACTGGACTCATTGGGGCTGCAATTTTCTTATCTTGCAGCCGTACAACAACTACGCAATATTGCCGGAAAAACGCCGTTCCAGGCACAAACGCCTCACTCACCTATTCAAATTTTGGGCGCACTCGAGGGTGCGGGTTTGCAATTCAGCCATTGCTGGGTGATGGGTTTACATCATCGTCAATGGCCACCCGTGCCAGCACCTAATCCACTATTACCAATATCGATGCAGCGCACTCACAAAATGCCGCACGCCAGTGCTGAACGCGAATTGGAGTTCGCACTAGCACTTACCGCGCATTACCAACAATGTGCACCCGACGTGGTATTTAGTTCCGCACACAATGATGACGATAGCGAGCTTAGCCCCAGCGCGTTAATTCGCCATTGGCCACTCACACCCATGCAACATTTGATTGCGGATTTACAGAGTACTAGCGATAACAATTACCACCGTATTTTTGCGCAACAAATGTTGGAGATTGTACAAACTGCACAAGCCCCCGCCTTTAATCCTGCCCGTGAACCGGTGCGCGGCGGGGCCAATCTATTTAAAGAACAAGCTGCTTGTCCATTTAATGCATTTGCCCGTTTACGTTTGGGTGCCGAACGTATTGATGAACCTGTTGCCGGATTTTCTGCCATCGAACGGGGTAATTTGTTACATGAAGTGCTCGCCACCCTGTGGCGAGAACTGCAATCACAAGCAAATTTAATGGCTTTAAATGAAAACGATTTATTCAATTTGGTTAATGACAAAACCGGTATTGCGATTGAAGCGCAGAAAAGAAAACGCGGGACCAGCATCGGGAATGTGTATGCCCAACTCGAACAAGAGCGTTTGAACCGCTTAATACTGGAATGGCTTGCCCAGGAAAAACTGAGGCCCGCCTTCAGGGTAATCGCAATTGAGCAAGATGTAATCGTCAGCTTCGCTGATTTGCCATTGAAATTGCGGATTGACCGCATTGATCAACTTGAAACAACCAGTGCAGATCAAAACGATTTTATTTTAATCGATTACAAAACCGGTCAACCCTCGGTAAAAAATTGGCAAGGGGCGCGTATGGATGAACCACAATTGCCATTGTACGCCGTCACCACCGATACACCGGTTACAGCAATTGCTTTTGCACAAATAAATACCAAGTCCATGCGCTGGCTTGGCACCGGTGAACTACACATTAAACACACGGGTATCGACGCCGGTAATATTAGTTGGACGGAACAGTTGGATGAATGGCAAGAAGCATTACAGCAGCTGGCGCGAGGTTTTATTGCCGGTGATGTGCGCGTTGATATGAAAAATGCTACAGCAGCGCAATATGCAGAAGATCTTTTACCCCTTAATCGTTTGGCAGAACAAGAAGTCATCGAGCAATTTCGTTGCCGCGCGGGGAGCGAACAACCGTGAGCCAATTCAGTTTTGATTTTGATGATTCAAACACAGAAGGATCGATGTTCATTGCTGCTGTGAATCAACCTATCGATATGCAGGTTCGTATTGATGCACTGGACCCGCAAACGTCTTTTGCGGTTTCTGCGCCAGCCGGTTCAGGAAAAACAGGCTTACTAACGCAACGCGTGTTAACACTGCTCGCTTTTTGTGAACAACCGGAAGAAATTCTCGCAATTACCTTTACGCGCAAAGCCGCTGGCGAAATGCAGGATCGGATTATCAACGCGCTTTGGCAGGCCGCCGGGCAGCCGCTACCGCAGGATCCCCACGCACAACGCACCTGGAAACTTGCTCACCAGGTTCTGGAGAGAGATCGTGCATTAAAATGGAATTTGTTACAAAGTCCACAGCGCTTGCGTGTACAAACTATCGATAGCTTATGTCGTTCCATTACCAAACAACTACCACTCGCCAGCGGTATAGGTGCACAACCAGACACACTCGAAAATCCGGAACAGGCTTATCGTCAAGCGGTGCGGGAATTGTTTAAATTACTCGAGCAGGAATCACCGCTACGCGATGATTTAACTCGCTTGTTGCGCCACCTGGATAATAACCTGAGTGCGGTAGAAACTTTGCTGACCAGCTTGCTGGCAAAACGTGAACAATGGTTAGGGGTTTTATTGCAAGCTCGCCATGAAGATGCGCGTCGTTATCTGGAAAATGTTTTGCACGGTGTAATTACCGAACACCTTGAGCTGGTTGAACGCGCACTATTAATACACAGTAGCGACATCTGCACGATTGCCGATCGCGCAGCAAACAATTTACAACACGAAGGCGAGCGCAAAAATCGAATTCATGAAATGCTCGGTATCATTGCGTTGCCGGATAAGACACCGCAATCCATTAATAGCTGGCTCGCTATTGCCGATTTACTGCTAACGAACAGTGGAAGCTTCCGCGCACGCCTTACCAAAGCTGAAGGCTTCCCGGCAGGCAAAGAGCATGCAGAGTTAAAAAATCGTTTCAGTGAATTGATCGCAGCCATCATCGACACATCCCCCGAAGCCGAACAATTGCTGCATGAAGTTCGTAGTTTGCCTGCGCCACAATACGCTGAACACCAATGGGAATTGCTGGATAGCCTCACTAGTATATTGCCGGTATTAGCGGCGCAATTAACATTGGTGTTCAAGCAACTTAGTGCGACGGATTACACTGCCATCAGCCAGGCAGCATTGATTGCGTTGGGGGATGACGAGTCACCCAGTGATTTGGCCCTGCAACTGGATTACCGAATCCGGCATATTCTGGTGGATGAATTCCAGGATACTGCGAGTCCGCAATTGGAATTATTGAAAAAATTAACGAGTGGATGGCAAGCAGGCGACGGTCGCACACTGTTTATTGTGGGCGATGGGATGCAGAGTTGTTACGGTTTTCGCAATGCGAACGTGGGTTTGTTTCTGGATGCGCGTCAACAAGGTATTGGTTCCGTCACACTCACAGCATTGGATTTAACCGTCAATTTCCGTTCCCAGGCCGGAGTGGTGAACTGGGTAAATGACACCTTTCAAAAAGCATTTCCAGCGCAGGATGATATTAGCCGCGGTGCAGTTTGTTATTCGCCTTCAGTCGCTTTTAAAGCGGAACTGACGGGAACAGCCGTACAATTCCATACATGCGTGTACAGCTCGGATCAGGATATCGATGATGATGAAACTTCGCCTCGCAGCGAAAACTCTTCACGTAATCATGCGCAACAACAAGAAGCGGAAAAAGTAGTTGCATTGGTACAACAGGCTCGCCAGGAAAATCCAGACGGCACAGTGGCGATCCTGGTTCGCACCCGCACCCATTTACAAAAAATATTACCCTCATTAACGGCAGCCGGGTTGAATTATCAAGCCACAGAAATTGATCGCCTAGCCAGCCGCATGGCAATTATGGATTTATTATCCTTGACTCGAGCCTTATTAAATCCTGCTGATCGCACAGCGTGGTTATCTATTTTACGTGCTCCCTGGTGTGGATTGGACAACAATGATTTGCACAAACTTATCACCCATCGCGATTCGGTAAACAATCCATTACTTACCGAAAATGGATTCGCAATTATCTGGCCACAAGTACGCATACATCACACTATAGACGGCATAAGTGAACATGGAAAAAAAATCCTCACGCGCGTTGTACCCATTTTAGAACAAGCGATTGCAGGGGCTTATCGAAAACCATTACGTCACTGGATTGAAGGCATTTGGCTGGCATTGGGTGGCCCCGCTACCTTGCTCGACAAAAACGACCGTGAAAATATCCAAAGCTTTTTCGCATTATTGGATAACTATGAGCAAGGCGGCACCATTAGTGACTGGCAAGCATTTCATCAGGCAATTGAACGTTTGTTCGCTGCTCCCCAGGCGGATGCCGACACACGCCTGCAAGTAATGACAATCCATAAATCCAAAGGACTGGAATTTGATACAGTGATTATTCCCGGACTGGATCGCCATGCGCGCAAAGACGACAAACAATTATTATTGTGGCAAGAACGTATTAACCACGCAGGTGAAAAACAATTATTGCTTGGCTCACTGGCCCCTATCGGAAAAGAGGAAGATAGTCTTTACACATTTATGCGCCGCGAGCATGAAAAACAACAAGCGTTTGAAACAACCCGCCTGCTGTATGTTGGTTGTACGCGTGCAATAAAAAAATTGCATCTGCTCGGGTGTATAAACATTAAAAACGATACACCACAGGCACCCGCAAAAAATTCACTTTTACACAGTATCTGGCCATCCGTACGTGAATCGGTACAGGAACAACCTGAATGTATTAGCACCATAATAGCAAAGGAAACTCACCCATCATTAAATGAACAACCGGGTCTACAGCATATTTTACGTTTGCCACCACAATGGCAAATGCCGACATTGGATGATGTGAGTTTACTTACAAAATATCGCGGACATGAATACAGAACCGCCACTGAAAATGAAGATTTTACGATCATTCAACCTGCCATCGATAATCCGCTCAATCTCCCTGAATTTGAAACTACGCTTGCTCGCCTTGCTCGCCATACCGGCACAGTGATCCACTCTGCGTTACAAGCTATTGTCGAAAATAAGCTGGTGACAAACCATCATTGTGTACAGGCAGACCCGTTAATTACGCACCACAAGCCCTTCTGGCGAATTCAATTGCAGCAGTTAGGCTGGCGAGGCGAACACTTGAACCACGCATTACAAAAAATTAGCGCGGTTATTCGCAATACCCTCGCAAGCGAAACCGGTCGCTGGTTGTTAAACAGTGAGCATGCACAAAGCGCTTGCGAATTATCACTAATGCAACAGGATAACGAGGACGTTAAGGAATCCATTATCGACCGCACATTTGTCGCCGACGGCATACGCTGGATTGTGGATTACAAAAGTAGTGAACCGGAAGTGGGTCAACCCATCGAATCGTTCTTTGCACGGGAACTTGAAGCCCACTCTGCTCAATTAAATCGTTATTATAAATTGCTCGCAGCCAATGAATCACGGCCTATTAAAAAAGCACTTTATCTAACGGGCTTCGGCAAGCTACTAATCATGGAGTGATAAAAAACCTTTCGTTAGAGTGGGCAATAACTTTTTAGTTCCTTTCATTTCACTTCAAGAAAACGTCGCACATATTTATCAATAATATTTGCGTCATTCATTTTTATTGCGCTGCAATAATTACAGAAAAATTTTTTCAATATTTCATAAATTCGACAAAATACGTCGTCTCAAAAACCGAATTGGCATTTTTTGCAACACATTGGGCATGCTGGTATTCATATTGCATTTAGTGGCGTACCCAACGGATTATTTTTTACATGGAAAAAGTTTTTTGAACGTTTCAATTCGAAGAAGGAGATAAACGTGACTACTACCATCGAAGTACACGAAAAAACTGACGTGATCCTTCCGCCGCGAGACGGCGGCTCACAATCGGCGAGTGCGGT
Source organism: Cellvibrio sp. (assembly GCA_035490715.1). Lineage (GTDB taxonomy): Bacteria > Pseudomonadota > Gammaproteobacteria > Pseudomonadales > Cellvibrionaceae > Cellvibrio. The sequence continues at coordinate 18,527 of DATJLF010000011.1, read as the reverse complement.
TTCATGGGGCGCTATTTTTGCCGGTGCCGCCGGTGCTGCCGCCTTATCTTTAATCCTGCTTATACTAGGATCAGGTTTAGGCTTTAGCTCCATATCCCCCTGGGCTGGGGACGGTGTGAGCGCAAAAACGTTTGGCATTTCCGGAATACTTTGGATCACCTTAACCTCACTCGCGGCGAGTGGTATGGGTGGCTACCTTGCAGGCCGTTTAAGAACTCGCTGGGCAGCAACAAATAACGATGAAGTTTATTTTCGCGATACTGCACACGGCTTCCTGGCGTGGGCCATTGCAACGTTATTTACTGCAGCATTGCTAACATCAACCATTGCCGCTGTGGTAGGTGGTGGTATGAAAGTTGGAGCCAGCGTTGCACAAGGTGTGGCAACATCGGCCGCTGCCGGGGTGGTGGCGTCGGATCGTTTCGGCCTGGAAGGTGAATCAACGAATTATTTTATTGATAGCCTATTCAGGAAGCCGGCAAACGCCAGGCCCGCTGAAGTGCCACCGGGTATTCCTCCCACTGCACCTGCTCCAACGGTACCGACTGATTCAACCAATACCTATTCAACAAATGCCGGCGCAAATACCGTTGCAGAATCGCGTGGTGCAAATGCGCCTGCTGCCGAAGTTGCGCGTATCTTTGTGAATGCGTTACGAAACGGTGCCTTACCAGACAATGATGCACAGTATCTTGGTCAAATTGTTGCTGAGCGTACCGACCTCAGCCAGCAGGAAGCAGAGGCTCGAGTAAGAGATACCTATACCCAATGGCAAACCCAATTACGCGAAGCGGAGACCGCCGCCAAAGAAGCTGCTGACGACGCTCGTAAAGCAACCGCTTACCTTTCCCTGTGGTTCTTTGTGGCTTTATTGGTAGGTGCATTCACTGCTAGCTGGCTTGCCACTTTCGGTGGTCGTCAACGTGATCTGTAATTTCTACGAGTGAGGAGTATGTTATGCGATCTTTATTATTGTGGTTTCTCGGCGTACCCATTCCGGTCATTATCCTGATTGCGATATTGACGTAAATTAGCATTTGCAACAATGAATAATTTGAAGAATAAACCTATTAATAAATAGGTTTATTCTTCAATCCGATAAAAGCGGTCTTACATGATATTGCAGTTCAGAAAAAAATTCGGAAAACTCGCTCTCATAATCACTGTAGTAATTCTCTAACACAGTGATAGCGCCGCTAAGATTAGCGGGATGCCTAAGCCTCAAATCAATTCTCTGCAATGCAATCTCAATTCCGGATACATTCTCGTAAGCTTCAAAAATTTTATGCTCCAGTATGCTTTGGAATTTCTTAAAGATATCAGCGGGGATATCCCTCTCAATACGTTTGAGATCAGCATGGAATTGTTTGGTGAAATTACTCAAGCTAATCGATGAATAATACTGCCAATTTTTTGCCAGGAAATGGTCGTAGAAAACGTCGGTCAATATCCCGCCGTACCGTTTATAATTTGCAGGCAATCGTTGCATGCCCTTTTTCACAATAGGATGGGCATCTGTAAATTTATCAATTTCCCGATGGCAACGAATACCTTCCTGAAACGGTGGCGAAAATTCCTTTAAGACTGTGATGGAAACCAAATCAGGCAGGATGTTGCCAACACGATACTCAACATTGGTGCGGGATAAAAATGCGTGGGCTAACCAATTCATAGTCTATTCGCTACCACGGTCTGTAGATGCAGCAGGCAAATATACCCACAAGACTTCCCGGGAGTAATCAATTCCCCCTTGCGTAAAAGGTTTATCGCTGCATTTTCCGACGATTTTAAAACGGCAGTGGCTAAATCCCCTTGCATTTGAGTTCTCTACCGTACAAACCCGATATAAATGCTCCAAATGCTGGTTACGTTCAGGTGTTAAATCGCCGAGGCAAACATAACTCACAGGATGTTCGACAAAATAATTCCCGAAAAATCCGCCTTCAAAAAATGGAAATTTTTCCCTTTCGGCCGCTGTAGTGCGAAATCCTTCCGGTGCGACTGGATCATCGCTACGCAGGGAAATTTGTACGGTTTTCTTAAAAAAATTAGTATGTGCAGCCATGCATGCTGATAATTTTCGCTTTTCAACATCGGTCATGGAGCGGTCCACCCAATCCGGCACCCAGCCTAGCTTCCCGGGGAAAACATGCTTAACGCCATCGACATTCACGAAAACACTGTCCGCTTCTGCCAACGCGCACTTAACCATATACTTAAGTAACTGCCTGCCCTGCTCGGTATGTGCGAGGGAATCATTACGCAATGGAAACTCTTTCGCCTGAGCAATCAAAGGCATACATACAAGAAAAAAAATGCCGACTACAAGGAGTCGGCGCATAGATAGAAAAAACATGAATTTATTGGGCCAAAGGTTCGTCAGCCAAATTCATTAATGGGTTTGGTCCGGTGCTTGAGGTAGCATCATTTTGCACATCCAAACCATTCAGTTCCAAGCCATTAATCGTCAGGCCATTGATAGTCAAACCATTAACAGCCAAACCATTAACCGTCAAACCATTCACAGTCAGACCGTTTAACTGTAACCCATTCAGCTCAAGACCATTAAGATCCACACCGTTAAGCTCCAAGCCGTTTAAATCCAGGCCGTTCAAATCAAGGCCATTAAGATCCAGGCCATTTAAATCCAATCCATTGAGCGTCAAACCATTCAAAGAAGAACCTGCATGTACAGCAGGCTGAACCACCGCCATAAGGAAGATTGCTGCCGCTAACTTTTTCTTGGAAATCATAAAACTATCCTTTTTACAATGAGTAAATACTAAAAACAGAATACTGCACCGAAAGTTTCTCATAAATAAAAATCAAATCCACTAAATTTTCTACAACAAAATCAAATAGTAACTTTTTGCTGAAAATCGCCCAATTTACATCGTGAAATATTAGTATTCCGGCACTTTTAATAAAATTTCATGCGGTTCTATCCGGCAAACAGTATTACTGTTTAACCGCCTCGTTAAATACAAATATAGTTTTATAAATAGAAAATCAACCCGAGCTGCATTTAAAAAATGCGTAACTTTATGTTCAATCATCCCAAGTACTAAATATAAATACAGGGCTTTTTAACATATTAACGGCATTGTTGTTTTGCTCACATCCAATAGGCGTTTAGCAGTCATTTGTTGATCATTGCAAATGGTTGATTCCTGTCATTCTAAAATCCAGAGAGTAATAAAAATGATGAACCATAAACACTGTAAGTTGATAAAAAAAAGCGGGCGTTCCCTGCTGCTAGCTAATCTGGCTCTCGCTGTTTCGTCTGCTGCCTGGGCAGATTGCAGCTACACCATTACCAATAATTGGGGCTCGGGCTATACCGGCGAGATTAAAGTTACCAATAACACTAATCAAACCGTGAATGGCTGGTCAGTTAGCTGGAGAGACAGCGGCACGATTACTAGTTCGTGGAATGCCAGCCTTTCCGGTTCAAATCCTTACACTGCAACATCAGTAGATTGGAATCGCACGCTGGCTCCAAATGCCTCTGCGACGTTTGGTTTTCAAGGCACAGGCAGCGCGAGTGTTGCTGCAGTGAGTGGCAGCCTTTGCGGGGCAGCGGCTTCATCCAGCAGCAAATCGAGTGTAGCGCCAAGTTCTGCTGCGCAAAGCTCAGCTGCACCCAGCTCCAAAGCAGCGAGCTCGGTTGCTGCATCAGCATTGATTTTGCAGGAAGGGCAAAATGGTTTCTGCAGCGTTAATGGAACCATCGATAGTGATAATAGTGGTTATACCGGTAGCGGTTTCGCTAATACAGAAAATGCACAGGGAACTGCAGTTAGTTGGGCGGTAAGTGCCGCTAACAGCTCACGTTATACGCTGACATTCCGTTATGCGAATGGCGGAACCAGTCCACGTAATGGTTCGCTGTTAATCAATGGCGGTAGCAATGGCAATTACACGGTCGAATTACCGTCCACAGGTAGCTGGACCAATTGGCAAACCGCTTCCATTGAAGTGGATCTGGTGCAAGGCAATAACTCTGTAAAATTAACAGCGGTGGGCGCCGAAGGTTTGTCGAATATCGACTCGCTACAAATAAGTGGCGGACCAACTGCACCCGGTTCATGCAGTGGTACAACGAGCAGTGCACCTAAAAGTTCTGCCTCCAGTTCAACAACAACATCTGCTGCTTCAAGCAGTTCCGTCCCGACAAGTCAATGCAATACCGTAATGGGTTATGCAACTCGCTCCGGACGTACCGGCGGTGCCGTTAGTGTAACTGGCGGAGGCAATGCAACGCCGATAGTGGTAAAAACCTTCGCTGATCTGGTGAAATATGCAACCGATAGCTCGCCGCGCGTCATTCACATTGATGGCACGGTGGGTAGTGGCTGGAGTGGTACCAATGGCGACCGACTCTCAATCGGCTCCAACAAAACAATTGTTGGTTTGCGTCCCGGCACCCAACTCAGAGCACCGATTCACATCAAAAACGCTTCTAACGTTATCGTTCGAAACCTGGTGATTAAGGGGCCCGGCTCTAATTCAGATCAAGCTTGGGATAACTTGAACATTGAAGGTACTTCCAAAAATATTTGGATAGATCACAACGAGTTTTGGGATGGTCAGGATGGCAACGCCGACGTTGTTAAAGGCGCGGACAACGTGACCTTCACCTGGAATATTTTTGGATACACCACCAATGGCGGGCACAATTTTTCAAATCTTGTAGCCTCGTCTGACAATGAACCTGTCAGCGAAGGAAAGTTAAACATTACTTTTATGTTTAACCACTTCAAGGGTGTGGCCCAGCGTGCTCCTCGCTGCCGTTACGGTAATATCCATGTAGTAAATAACTTGTTTACGACTGGCGGTCTTCCGTCGCAAATGGCTATTTCCGCAGGCGTTCAATGTAAGGCTGTGGTTGAGAACAACCATTTCATTGGTATTTCCGAACCGGTTCACCAACGTTCTGGCGGTGCGGCGGAAGTACGTGGCAGTAACATTTTCGAAAACACCTCTGGTGACAAAACCAGTTACGGTGGCTCCGCATTTGTGCCTCCTTACCAGTACACCAGCGTATTAGTAGATGGATCCAGAGTGAAGGGAATGGTAGAGGCAGGCGCTGGCGCTACGCTCAAAGATGCCGCCGCGTGTAAATAACTCACTGCACGATGTTTTAAAATAAAGTGGCAAATCAATACGCCAATATCAAACCAAACAGTTTGATATTGGCGTATTGCTGTATTGTGGACTCACCTTTTGGGTAATCGCATGGAATTTAGACTGGATTGATGTAAGAGTTTTTAAAATGAGAGAGCAATCTTTATGAATGCAAGTAATAACAAAAAAATAGCGCCTTACCTCTCTGTGTTGATTTTCTCCCTATTGCAATCGTGTGTTGAGGCGAGCTCTGCCAACACCAACGTTTTATCGACAGAAACTGATTCGCAAAAACCGAGACTTTTTGTGCTGACGGATATTGGCGGCGATCCCGATGATCAAATGTCCATGGTGCGCTTAATGACCTACGCCAACCAATTGGATATCGAGGGGTTGGTTGCAACACCGCAGGGGCCAAATAAAAACAAAGTAGAACCACAGCGAATAACCAATATCGTAAAAGCCTATGGCAAGGTGCGCGATAACCTGGAACGCCATGAGGCAGGATACCCGAGCGCAAAATATTTGCTGAATGTGATTTCAAAAAGCCTATCGGTTCACGACATGGAAGGTGTTGGCGTTGGTAGAGATTCTCCTGGATCAGAGCTTCTTATTAAGGCAGCAGATCGCGATGATAGCCGGCCTTTGTGGATCAGCGTATGGGGCGGCCCTAATGTACTGGCGCAAGCACTGTGGAAAGTTCGTGAAACCCGAAGCGCAGCAGAGCTTGCAAAATTTGTTGCCAAACTTCGCGTGTATGCAATCTCTGACCAGGACAACAGTGGCCCCTGGATACGCAAAGAATTTCCGCAACTTTTTTACATAGTGACGCCCGGCGTCAATGCTGGCGGCGGATTCCATCATGCAACCTGGATTGGAATTGGTGGCGATAAATTTCACGGCCGTTTCGGCGGCGCCGATTTTTCACTCGTAACCAATGAATGGCTTGATCGTCATGTGCGCTCAAAGGGGTCACTCGGCGCTGAATATCCGCGCTGGAAATTTATGATGGAAGGCGATACGCCGGCGTTTTTTTATTTGCTCGATACGGGCCTGTGCAGCCCCGAAAATCCTAACTGGGGCGGATGGGGTGGTCGCTACGAACTTTACACACCGAAAAAAGAAAAATGGTTTTTAGAAGAAGAAACCCGACCTATCTGGACCAACGCACAAGATGAAGTCTTAGGCCTTGATGGTGAATGGCACACGACCAACCTCGCCACTATTTGGCGCTGGCGCGAAGCCTACCAAAATGATTTTTCTGCCCGAATGGATTGGACAATTAAACGCTATGAAGACGCTAATCATCCACCTGTACCAAAACTCAGCCATTCAGAATACATCCGTGCGAAACCAGGGCAGAGAATTGATCTCGATGCATCGCTCACTAGCGATCCCGATGGCGACGCCGTTTCCTACGAATGGTTTGTCTATGCCGAAGCCGGCACACGCGGAATTTCGAATGCTGCAACCGGCGTAATGCTGGATATCAAAAACTTCGACCAACCCAAAGCCTGGTTCAATGTACAAACAAATCGGGTAATGCCACCCGGAACCGGAACCATGCATATTATCCTCGCGGTGACCGATCACGGCACACCCCGTTTGACGCGCTATAAACGCGTCATTATCGACGTTCAACTCTAAATAAAAATTATCAAAGCGCGCTCCAATCAAGGCGCATACCCGGAGAAAATGACGATCACTCCGACTGAAGGAAACTTTGAAGTAAAACGTAGGGACAGGTACACATTTACCGGCGTCAATAATCGGCGAATCAACCTGCCGGGACAAACGGGTAAAGCTTTCACTATTTTATCTACGTAATTGCCAGTATCCTGACTTAAAACACCACTATAAATACCATACTCATAATAAACGTTAAGGTATTACAACATGTCAGACATGACCTGCCCCCAGTCATTTGATCCAGCGCAACGCGATTTCTCGCCCTACGGTTTAAGCTGCGTTTATTGGCAGCCGTCGCTAATGATGCGACCAGATCACCATAATGAAATCGAATTAAATTTTCTCCCCGAAGGATCGGTGACTTATTTATTAGGTGGCAGGAAAGTAACTCTGACGGCAAACGCGATGTGGTTATTCTGGGCGGCGGTTCCGCATCAGATTATTCACTTTATTGGCAAGCAACCTTATTTCGCGGCCACGGTTCCATTGCACACTTTTTTGACTTGGCAATTACCTGAGCGCTTTGTGCAATCACTCATGCAAGGCAATGTATTGATGAATTTGGATGAATCGCGCAATGCCTCTGATCTTGATTTGCTTAAACAATGGACTACAGATCTGGCGGATCAAAAATCAGGCATGGATCGAGCCGTCAGTTTGGAAATGCAAGCGCGAATTACCCGCATGGCATTGGATTATGAAAGGAAACAAGCAATAGAGAATACACGCAACTATTCGTCCGGGCTGCCTGATACAGGTTTAAGTAAGGTTGAACAGATGGCTTGTTATATTGCGCAAAATTACGTAAATAAATTAACAGTCGAACAAGTTGCGCAAGAGGTAAAACTGCACCCGAGTTATGCTATGAATTTATTTCAAAAAACGTTTGGCACAACTCTGGTAAATTTTTTAACCCAGCATCGCATTGCCCATGCACAGCGCTTGCTAACTACCACAGACCGTGCCATAACCGATATTGCGCTACAATCCGGCTTCAGTTCGATCAGTCGCTTTAACGAGGCCTTTCAACAATATTGCAATTGTTCACCGCGTGAATATCGTAAAGCGGATAAACGATATGAAGTCGTTTCATAAATATTATTTCATGGGTAAACCAACACGCTTTATATCCTGAATTACGCCCTGCGCATATTGTTGGCCTGCTTCAAGGATGGCATTGTCGAATAAAGGATCTTCATATTTTACTTCAGGAACAGAGAAGTCTTTATTCAAGGCTTTTTCATAAGCGGCATAATCATTGCGATAATAATCCAGCGCATCTTGTACTTTACTGATATCAAAACGAATTAAATCCTGATGCTCAAGCAGCATGCGCGGAATCAGGCTACCGGAATTTAATAAAGAAAGATCAGAAGAAGCAAGAGTGCTGTAAAGTTGGCGATGAAACTCCTGGGCGGCGGTACCCAGCCTTACAGATTCAGCGGCGAGATGACCAACACGCGGATTATTGATAAGTTTGCGATCTTTTTCTACGGCTTTGGCTTGCTCTGATTCCTGAAAGAGTACCCCTTTGTGGAGCAAACTCGTCAAGGCTGTTTTTATGTGCTCCGGTGGCTGTACAAATTCGATTGTCTTTCGTGCTTTTTCTAACGAATAATTAAAATGAATTGCATCATCTGCCGATAAAAAAATATTTCCGGAATCAATTAATGCCAACTTAACAGCGCCAAATAAATTAGCGCGGTTTTGGTTTCCTATTGTTCCCTCCATCGTTCGCTCAAGTGCATCCAACTGCTGGATAAACTCCTGATTATCATTACCCAAACCTGTTGTCATTATATGATCGGCTTTACCGTCCAGGCGATAAACGCCGGTCGGGTTAGGATAAAAAGCGATTTCGGTAAATTCATTGACCTCAACTGGTACGGCAAGAAGATCTTCATTTTTTTTGCGATCATAACTACTTTGATCGATCTGAATTGGCCCATTGGTTTTTAGCCATGATTGCCAGCGATTAAAATCGGCGGCAGCTTTGTTGTGAAGTGGTTCAGCACTATTCGCCAGAAAATCCATAGCTTTGGTTTGTTCAACCTCATCAAGCCCGGACAGAAATCGTTGCATGTCGAACAGATATTGCGCTTCTGCACTCACCGTATAATCGGTGTCGCCATTGCTGATAGTTTTACTGGGCAATTCTACGCGCGGAAGATCCGGCAACTTGCTATTTACCAGGGTATTGGCAATCGCACCGGCTGTTGAAATTTCATTCATTGACTACTCCTTCGCCCTTAGTCTGGATGTTGTACGACTAATCAATGCATATCGGCCAGCCCCCTGGATTTCTTTAACAGTCCTGCAAAAATAGTCCTGCCAATAAAAAATGCTGCCCCATTCCCTGGAGCAGCATTTTTACATCGACTGATTAGATTAATACATTATTTGCGCCAGATTCCGGTATATACCGAACCGCAATACCACCAGCCTGTACGGGTGTAGCCTGCAATTGCCATATCCGTAGATTTTTTGTTGAAACCAGTTAATGACATACCGAAGTAAGCTTGCCAGTAACCACTCGCCGGAATCCAGGTAGTGTTGTAGGTTTGGCCACCATCTGTGCAAGGGAAAGTATCCATCATCACACCCGAATCCGCGAAGTGGTTGAACCAGGCTTGCATACGCTCATCCGGAATGTTGTTCACAGTCCAGTAGCCTACTGAATGTGGAGCCCATACCAACACTTTGCCGGCAGGTAATGCTTTACCGTTTAACAATGTCCATGGACCATTCACAGATGCCACGCCATTGGTGTAGGGAGTGGTTTGGCCATGATCAAATTTAATAGTAACGGGGTCGCCATCTTTTTCCATGTGTACGTGCAGATGTGGGCCAGTCGAATTACCACTGTTCCCTACAACGCCAAGCACCTGGCCTTTTTGTACCCGAACACCACCGGATACCCTGCCATCCTGAGTCCATGGATTGGATTTATCCGGATTGGTCAGGTAAGTCGCATTGTGTGGGCAAATTGCGGCAGGAACAGTACCTGGTTGGGCATGGGCATAGAGAACATACACGCCGTTATCTTGCAAAATCCACACGTGGTTACCGGCCAGACCGATATATCCATCCAACAATTTTTGCAATTTGCTGCCCGCTTTGTTTTCCGGTGAGTTGCGCCAGCAACCAACAACCGTTCCCGCTTCCATCGCCCGGATTTTTGCACCGTAAATAATATGGTTTGAGTTAACGGTGTTATCAGCACCATCCGTTTTCAGATGCGACCATTGACCACTACCCACGTGGCGCACAGCACCAATGTCATAACCTTTTTCCTGGGTACCCGCGGACCAATGGTCGCCTGTTGAGTAACGGTGATTCAGGTTGAGGTCATCAGCGCGCAATGGGAAATCAACTGCCAATGCGGACACAGAAGATAAAACTGCAGAAGACATGCAAACAATACGAATTAAATTACGAAGTGCTTTCATTTCAAACGTCCTTATAAAACCAAATTAAATGAGTGATTATTGAGAAGCTTGCACAACTGTTTTGAAAACCTTTTCAATTGCAGCGGCTAACTTCGCTACAGCGCCAGTGTTGCGGCGCTATGGGTTGTCATTCTACGGAATCAAAAAAAATGGAATAGTCGCAATAAGCGGAGAATTTTGTACGCCATTTGCCGGGAAGTAACTTCATCACCGGAGCTATGTGAATTTTTCACATTTGAAGGAAACAAGCAGGAACGTGCGTTGAAATTCAGAGTCCTTACTATGAGCCCCTGGTAAAGGATCATCCATTAAATTGGCTTTGTAACCTCAACAAACCAATGGAGAATTTTATGACAGATAACATAGAGCACAGTGAATTCTGTAACGAACTGGATAAACGACTGGATGAAGTGATTGCGTGGGCAGTATTAGCCTGCCCCTTAAAAGAAGTGAATTTGGCTTATGCTGATTTTGAAAAAATCCGGTTTGATTTTCAGCAAATAGCCTTGGGAAAAGTAAAAAACCATCACCGTGAAAAACCGGAACCTGAGGATGGCGGCCCACAATATATTAACGATAACCCTGCGCCATGGCCGTAGTGAGCGCGCCACAGTCTTTATTGTTGTCAGTAATTAATTCCCATTATTGGTTTTATTGCTGTCATCAGTTTTATTACTAGTCACCAGAAACTCCAACGCCACACCAGGATCTTCCTCTCCACTCACTGATTCATCGACCGGAGTCACTGATTCTGTCGCCTTGTGCTCGAGTGTCATGTCTTTTGTAAGGGGATAAACCGGCAATTCACCGGTTGAATGCGTTGCAACTTCTCGTTGAGCTTGAAAATTATTAACCATTCCGGACGTCGATACAGCAAACTCCAACGGTTTAACTTTTTCACCACACCTATCCGCATAGATGCGTGTAAATTCAGCACCGAATAGCACAATCAAGCCTGCATAGGAAACCCACAGCATAATTAAAATAATAGTTCCCGCCGCACCATAAGCGGATGCCGGGTTGCTATTACCGAAGTACACTCCCAACGCAAATTTTGCGAGCACAAATAATAGCGCCGTGACAAATGCCCCCACCCATACATCTTTCCAGGGAATATTGGCATCCGGCAACACTTTAAATATGGCTGCAAATAAAAAGGTGATTACCGCGAGGGACAAGGAAATATCCAACGCACGAAATACCACATTAAACGTTTCGGAAAAATAAATTGACACCCAGCCGCTCAATATAGAAAGCATTGCAGACAAAACAAGTGATACGAGCAGCAAAAATCCAACTACCAGTATCAAACCAAACGAGAAAACCCGATCCAACACCATTTTCATAATCTTGCGGTGAGGATCAGGCTTCACTTCCCATATCAGGTTTAGCGTCTGCTGTAATTGATAAAACACACCCGTTGCACCAAACACCAGGGTTGCAATACCAAAGAGTGATGCAAAACTCGAATCCCGATGCACACTGGCATTCGCAATAATTCCTTCGATGTCCTTTGCGGTATTTCCACCGATCATGCCTTCAATTTCAGCACTTATTCGACTGGTAATGGCATCCTGCCCATAAAAATATCCAGCAAGGTTGATGATAATGACCAATAGGCCCGGCAGGGAAAAGATAGTGTAAAACGCAATTACCGCTGTATTTCTAAATGGTTCTCGATCTAACCAGCGTATAAAGGTTTCGCGAAATAGAAGAGCCCAACTTTTGCAATGCCGAACTAGCGCCATTATTTACTTCCCGAATAAGGTCTGCCATTTGGAAAACAAGAATTATGTTTACAACATCAGATGCTATAGGTGATCACTATTTATATTGATAACTTTCAATAGTCATAGTTCCTGCACTTCATGGATTGTCTATAGGCAGGTTTTATTTTTATAGCCTCTCATTAACAGTACGCTCGATAACAGTATTCTCAATAACAGCCGTCTCAAATAACAGTCTCCTCAATAACAGTACTGCTCCATAATTTTTGAATTGTATAGGAGAAAAAAGTGTTTCAGCGCATCTATTGAACATTAGTCCGTGTAAGGGTTACTTGCGGAAGAGTTACGTAAGAGTTTCGCAAATAACCTGATTAATGTTGATCAAAACAGTCTCAAGTGGAGGAACATAAAATGAATACTCAACAGCAGGAAATTCAGGAAGTCGCTTACTACCTATGGATATCGGAAGGCAAACCTGATGGACAATCCGCAAAACATTGGGACATTGCACAACGATCAGTAGCGGAAAAACACAAACCAAAACGGTCTATTGACCCCTCGGAAGCAAAAGGTACTACCGAACCCGAACAACCAGATCAAACCTGAGTGAAAAGAAACTGTCTGGAACATTCGTTTCCGAAAAAATACGATGGATTTCGTTTTTGCTTCGGAATTAGTAACGGTTTTATCTGTGACATCAATTGCAGATAACGGAGATAATTTATACGTCAACCAAGGTTGATAATGGCGTCACATTTCTCCCTGGCAGCGAATGGTTGAATAAGGCGCTTGATTCATCAGCGCTTATTCGTTTCCTGCCCAAGGAGGTGTTCAATGAAATTTTCTTCGATAGCAAGCAAGCTATTTACGGCCATTACTTTGGGAGTGATTGCTCAATCATCCCATGCCTATTTGCAATATACCTACACTAGCGACCCGCTGAATTGGAAATCCACTGCGGTGAGCGGATCACCTTACGAAGAAATAAACTTGCAAACAGATGGAAAAATCAGTTTCAGTTTTTCATTTAATGTTGATGAAAGCGCGATTGCTTCAACGGGATACACGTCGATTTTTATCAACAATGCTTCTGTGGTGGCGGATTCTGTACTTGATGACTCTTCCAAAGCATTTGAATACGCAAAAATTCTTACGTTAGGCAGGGTTTATATCAATCCTGACCGGAGCGTTAGATATTGGCGCTTCCTCCATGACCTGGAAGAAATCAATATCATGGGCGATTCCAGGCTCGACAAGATGATCAATCACGACTTGCGCGCGGTCTCCATGGGTGGTGTTGGAACTTGTAACTGCGATACATTGCATGAAAAAACCAATGTCCTTACCCAACGACCTTTTCAAAATTATATTATCGCCGCGACGATTGACAGCCTCTTTAGCAATTCAAATGATTTCAGTAATTGGACGATTAAGGAAATATCCGTTGATGAGCCCAATGTTTTAATTTTAAGCTCGCTGGGATTATTGGGTGTTTTATTGATTCGCAGACGAAAAGGATCTACCGTTTAATCAGTTTTTTTGAATATCGTTAGTAAAAAGTAACAGCTCCTCCTCGGGGCTGTTTTTTTGTGGACTGTTTCTATCTATATAATTTTCTCACCGGTTTCACTATCAAATTGAACGCAAAAAAATAGCTCCACACAGGGAGCTATTTTTTAAGCGTTATTGCAATTGCAAATTAATCATCTGCTTTGACAATTGCCTGGATCAGGTTTGGATACAACTGGGTACCGGAAGCGCGATCAAATAAGGCCATGCCACCATTGCCGCCGTAACCATTGTCCCAATAGATTGGAACCAAACCACGCGTGTAAGCAGACTTGGTGATGTACTCATTCCAATACACGCGATAGCCTTCGTGATCACCAACATTAGTGCGTGATACAACACCGTATTCGCCAAGAATTACGCCTACACCTTTATCCACAAAGTTGGTTTTCATTCTTTGGAATTGCGTATCCGCCCAAGACTCATTCGCCCAGGTTTCTGTTGCATTCGGATTAGTGGCATTTTTGCCCCATTGAGTGATGTTGCTGTTAGTGTTCAAGGTGAAGTTGTACGGATCGTAGTAGTGAACTTCCATTAACAGACGGTTGCTGGTGGTGTCTGTTGGAATTTTTGCAAAATTCACCGTGTGATCAATATTAGTATTGAAGCCCTGCACTACCAGGAAACGACTTGCATTATTGCCACCGGTAGCACGTACAGTAGTTACGAAGGTTTGGTTGAAACTATTTTGTACGGTGTAGTATTCCTGTGTAGGAGTTCCGTAATCACCGTCTACCATCACTTCATTGGTACCCGCAAACAGCAAACGGTTATCGTAGCTTTTGAAACGATTCGCGATTTGTGTCCACATAATTTTCAGGCGGTTATTTACATAAGCCTGTTGCGCATTGGTAGGCTGCATCCAGCCGTTATCCCAGTGGATATTCATTACCACATACATATCCGCATTGAGCGCATATTTAACGACTTGTTCTACGCGGTCCATCCACGCCGTTTGGATTACAAAGTTACTTTCATCAGAAAATTTACTCCAGGCCACTGGCAAGCGAATGGTTTTGAAACCGGCGGCTTTGACTGAGTTAATTAATTGTTGGGTGATCAGCGGATTGCCCCAGGCAGTTTCACCACCAATAGCATCCAATGAGTTACCGACGTTCCAACCGATTCCCATTAATTTGGTCAGTTGTACTGAAGTCAATCCACCGTTACTGCTTGAGCTTCCAACAATTGAACTTGAGGAACGCGAGCTGCTGGACAGTGAACGCACAGATGACGACAACACGATTGATGATGATGAACGGCTGGTCGATACCGAGGTGCGTACTGAAGACGACGATGAAGAGCGAATTGATGATGAAACTGCTGATTTGCTCGTAGTGACGGATGAAGTAGAACCGCCACAAATTGCACCGGTAATAGCCGGAGTTTCAATAGCGCCACCATTGGCATTCACTTGCAAACCAAATGCAACGGTTTGGCCTGGTTGAATATTTGCATTCCAACTTAAATTGGCAGCGCTGTAAGGATTGGAGCCAGTGATAGTTGCATTCCAACTACCCGCAAGGCGATTACTGGTGTAAGCCCAGCTCACATTCCAACCATTAATTGCAGAGGTACCTTTATTAGTAATTTCGATATTGGCAGTAGCGCCACTACCCCAGCTATTAGTGACCACATATTTACATGTGGCTGACTGGGCAAGTGAACTCTGCGATGCGAATAAACCGGCACTGAGCAAGGCTGCAGCGCCAAATTTTTTTAGCTGCGATAGTTTCATCAGGTGTTTCTCCTGTCGTTATTGTGAAAATCCAGGGTAAAAATGTGCTAGCCCTGAATGGTGAAAAACGCGAGCCTCGTGCGAGACTCGCGTGGTCGGGTGAATAAAGCTACACAGACTTTTAATTAAAAATCGTTAATTAAAATTCCGGTAATTCATCCAAAGTGATTACGCGCTCGTGGTTGTACACATGGCGTTTATGGGCGTTGGTGTTGAAGTATTCGCCCGTCCAGAAATTGCTGGAGCTGCTAACACCTTCAGCGGTGTCGGTATCATTCCACACGACGAAGTACAACCACCAGGCATTGTCTTGCTGCATTAAATCCGGATCGGGGATATTGCTGTTTTCACTCAGTGCAACCATTTTCACTTCTTGCGAATAGGCTTTCGCCAGATTGAAAGTAGATGCCTGGGATTCATAATTGCGCGCACCATCGTAAATATCGTGACTTACGATATCCACATAGGCATCACCGGGATACCAACCGCCGCTTTGGCCATTCCAAACCCAAATCAGGTTATTCAACCCGTAGAAATTGGTAAGGCGATCATAAAGGTGACGCCATAAAACAGCTTGCGCGTAAGCAGCGGGAATTCCATCGGTGCGATCTGTACGGCCCCACCAGAACCAGCCACCGGATGCTTCGTGCAATGGACGCCACAATACAGTCACGCCAGCGTCTTCCAGTTTTTGCAACTCAGCGGCAATCAATGCGATGTCAGCTTCCATATTGGTGTAGTTGGCGCTAGCGGTATCAAGCTGGCCGTTCACAATCGGAATAGTGAAATTGGTTTTTTCGGTATAGAACTCACCGATCGTCATATTGCTCGCATTGGGATCACGCCAGTGCCATGCAAAAGTCACCAGGCCGCCACGATTCCAATGGGTAATTGCTTCTTCGGTTTGCGCAAGCCCGGGGTTACCGGCCCACATACCGTAGTTCATAAAGTCATAACCCATGATCGCCGGTGCACGCCCCGTGTCATTAATGACTCGCTGATATTGGTCGATGCTGTCTTGCCAGGTGAGATCCTGTTGGCCGGATAACATATGGTTACCCCAAACCGATTTCAGGTAAGTGAATACAGATTTAGTCACCGCACTGGCATTGGCATTCACCGGTGCATTGCGCGCAGGTGCCTGGGTGGCACTGCCCATGCCAGGACACATACTTTTCGACAAGCACACTGCCCCACTTTGGAAACCCCAACTGCCGTTATCGGTTGCACACAAATTCAATTTGGATGAACCAATCATGCAGTAAGAGAAATTACCTGGGCCTGAGTCCGGCGTAGAACCGTACACAATGCACGAATAGCTATTTTCCCAGCCCCATCCATCGCCATCCGGGTCTGAATCTGCGGAGCGGCAATAAGGCCAACCACTCGCCGTCGCATTCGGAATCACCCCGCTGGCGCTGCTCGATGAACCCACACTGCTGGATGAACGAATGGAAGAACTGCTCGATGAAACAATACTGCTGGACGAACGGATACTGGACGAACTCAACACACTGGATGAGCTGCTTCTCGGTGCACTGGACACCGGCGAACTGGAAAGCCCACAACCACTCACGACACCAAATGGCGAAGGCTGGCTTGCGCAGGTCGAAACAGAGATACAACTCTTACCGTTCTCATAGCCCCAGCCGCTGGTAGTAGATGTACATACCGGATACTGGGTGCCATACCAGTTACATGCCTGAACTGCTTGGCAAGTCGATGAAACACTGCCCACCGAACTGGAAGAACGGATCGAAGAACTCGCCACTGAAGCGGAAGATGGGCGCAAAGACGATGATGATAATGAGCGCGAAGAAGAGGAGCGTGAGGATGGAACACTCGAAGATCTCACACTTGAGGGCGCTGAGGATGCATCACCACAATGGGAACCGGTTACCGTCGGCGTTTCGATAGCACCACCATTGGCATTTACCTGGACACCGAAAGACACTTTCTGCCCCGGCTGGATGGTGCCATTCCAACTTAAACTGGTCGCGTTATAAGGGTTTGAGCCGGTAACCATTGCATTCCAGCTACTGGACAATCGATTGTTCAGGTATGCCCAACTTACACTCCAGTTATTGATAGGAGTGGTGCCGCCATTGGCGATCTCAATACTGGCAGTAGCGCCGCTACCCCAGCTATTCGTTACTACATATCTACATGAGGCCTGCGCCATCGCACCTTGTGCCACCATAATTCCGGCGCCAAGGAGTACGACAGAGCCCAGCACTTTCAGCCGTGTCATGCTCATCTGGATGTTCTCCGTTGTTATTCATTATTAAACCGGCCCAGAGGAACTACAGGGGCCGACGGATCTGCTTTGGACTAATACAGCAAGTCGCTATACCAGTTGTTTCGAAGGGAATAATCGAGAAACGCGCTGCGATCAAATATAGTCAGCAGGACTACATATTAACGATAGATGAGAATAATAGGATTTATTATCAGGCCATTTATGATGATTTTAACGACACAACTTGAATAATGCGAATTAATTCACAAATAGAATTCAATTCATATATAAAAACGAATATAAGCATTTTCCTCTATGAAAAACATAGCTGGTTCAAGAAACGAACAACAGCTTCGACATGCTATGCAATGAAACAGCAATGTTGCATAGATTTGAAACCTATAACCAAATCAAATCATCGGGATAAAAACGTCGGACTAAACAATCTTGATGGCGCCAAAGCCCTATTACCAATAAATCAATCAAGAATAAATCCGGGGATTTGGCACTTATTGCCCATCGATTTTTTAAAAGCGCATCTGAAAAGTGTAATTTCTTAGTAAAAAAATTCGGCGATGCAAAAAGAAGGAATCTACAAAATGAAAAAGAAACTGTTATTTCACTTTGTAGATTTAAAATATGTACAAAATGAAATTATAAATTAAGACGTCGATTTTCAAACGTAAATAAAAATTGAAACGACGATCTAAAAACCCAAACGACAAATAAATAATCTTAAACGTCAGCTTAGCTCCGCACAAAAACATCCCTATTAAAAAATTAATTTTCCCAACATAAAAAATTCACTCAATAACAATAAAAATACAAACCACTCAACATGCCAATAATTTTTCATGTCATGTAAATAGCTAGGAATAGTTTTTTCAATGCTCTAGATTAAAAAAAGAAAGTGCTTTTCGACAGCTAGAAATGACTCTGGTTCCGTGTTGCTGATTATTTTTATAATTGTTATTAGCAAGGAGTGTTGT
>DATJLF010000010.1:0-65284 GCA_035490715.1 Cellvibrio sp. | reverse complement strand
GTGTCACCCACCGGCGCACCGTGAATGTCTTTAATACCAGCAACCACAAAACCTACTTCACCAGCCTTCAACTCTTTTAATTGCAATGGTTTGGGTGTGAACACGCCAAGACCATCAACCAGCTGAGGCTTGCCAATAGTTTTGGCAATAATTTTGTCTTTTAACTTCAATGTGCCCTGCATTACGCGGACAAGGGATACAACGCCAAGGTAGTTATCAAACCAGGAGTCAATAATCAGCGCTTGTAATGGCGCATCTATGTCACCTTTCGGAGGGGGAACCAGACGCACCAGCTCTTCCAATACATCTTCCATACCCAAGCCGGATTTGGCCGAGCAACGCACGGCCTCCATAGCATCCAACCCAATAATGTCTTCAATTTCCTGGGCAACCCGCTCGGGTTCGGCTTGTGGCAAGTCCATTTTGTTCAGAACCGGAATGACCTCCAGGCCTTGCTCAATGGCGGTATAGCAATTAGCTACGGATTGGGCTTCCACACCTTGGGCAGCGTCCACAACCAGCAAAGCACCCTCGCAGGCGGCCAACGAACGTGATACTTCATAGGTGAAGTCTACATGGCCAGGGGTATCAATGAAGTTGAGCTGATAGGTTTTGCCATCACGAGCTTTGTAATTAAGCGTCACACTGTGGGCTTTGATGGTAATGCCGCGCTCACGCTCCAGATCCATGGAATCAAGCACTTGCGCTTCCATTTCACGGTCACTCAGGCCGCCGCACATCTGGATGAAGCGGTCGGCAATTGTGGATTTACCGTGATCAATGTGGGCGATGATGGAAAAGTTACGGATATGGCTCAGGTCAGTCACTGGGATTAACTACATAAGAAGATGAACGGAACCCCAAAATCGGGGGATTTAAAAGAATGGGCGGCATTCTAGCCTATTTGCTGAACCCGTGCCATGAGACGAAAACCGCTACCTGATTTTGGATTTTTCAATTTCTGCTTATTCCTGTGAGGTGTCGATCCTAGATACTCACAGGTCTTTTTCTTAGCGCAAAAATGTAATTGATTAAAAAATTTGCCGGACATTAATAAATTGCGTAGATGAACGAAAAACGCCGGCATTTCTGTCGGCGTTTTCCTTTATCAAGCAGATTCGTATTATTTGATAATTACAGATCTGAATACCGGCCGGTTTTGACGATAAAAACGAATTGCTTGCGGTTCATTTTTCGGCAAAGCTTTCACAACTTTGTTGTAATCAGCAACCGATTTAATGTCACTAAATGCGAGCTGGGTAATGACATCTCCCGCTTGTAGACCAGCCTCTGCTGCAGGGCTACCTGATTTCACCTCTTGCACGATCACACCCGCTTCAGCACCACCCCGTGTCGTACGATCCAGTGGTGTTACAACCAAGCCCAACACATCCACCGGGTTTTCTGCTGGTGCGCTGGCTGGTCGCTCGGCCGCTTCTTCCGGTGATACCGGCAAAATCCCCACAGTAACATTGATGGTTTGCTCTTTCCCCTTGCGCATAATTACTACAGGAACTTTTGATTTAGGGGTAGTCCGGCCAACGAGGAACGGCAGATCACTGGAAGTATGAACATCATGACCATTGAACTTAATAATCAGGTCGCCTGCCTTCAAACCGGATTTGGCTGCAGGACCATCCGGATCCGCCTCACTAATCAATGCCCCCATGGATTTACTCATACCCAAAGAGTTGGCCAGGTTCTTATCAACATCCTGAATCATCACCCCGAGCCAGCCCCGATCAACTCGCCCCTTGTCTTTTAATTGGGAAACCACATCCAACGCCAATGAAGCAGGGATCGCAAAAGATAGCCCGACAGAACCACCGCTGGGGGAGTAAATCTGGGAGTTGATCCCCACTACATCACCGTCCAGATTAAACAATGGGCCACCAGAGTTACCGGGGTTGATTGCCACATCCGTTTGGATGAAGGGAACATAGGTGCTTTCACTGTGGGCAGAGGGAATACTGCGGCCAATAGCACTCACAATACCGGCGGTCGCCGAATAATCCAAACCAAACGGTGAGCCAATAGCGACAACCCACTGCCCTACTTTAAGGGTTTCATCTTTCGCCAGTGTTAATGTAGGTAGATCTTTGGCATCAATTTTTAGCAGCGCCAGATCAGAACGTTCATCGCTTCCAACAAGCTTGGCTGCAAACTCGCGCTGATCGTTCAAAATTACCGTCACGTTATCCATATTACCGACAACATGATCGTTGGTAAGCACATAACCATCGCTGGAAATAATAAAACCGGAACCCATGGAACCACGGTCACGTGGCATTTGGCGGCGCTCCAGCAATTCACGGAAGATATCCGGCAGACCCTGCATATTTGGAGGCAACTGTTGTTCCTGCGCCAGTTCAGGGCTAGCTTTTGACACTGCTGTGATTTTCACCACCGCCGGAGAGTGTTTTTCGATCAACTCGGTAAAATCCGGTAAATCGGCTGCATTGGTGGTGATGGAAAAAAAAGCCAGGCTGATAACAGCAACTGTGTTCATCCACTGGCGGGGTAAGGCGTACATAGGTTAACTCCTTGATCATTAATTCGCCGGCTGCCTCACAAATGAGACGGCAACCCTTGCTCGCAAACTCAGACTTAAGGTCTCTCGAAAAATTCCACCAGGAAGATAAATTCCAGGTTAAGAATGATTTGGGAATTGTGTTAAAAAAATGCAAGCCCTGAAAAACAATTCTCATTTACCTGTCAGGCATTTTTAAACATTTTTTATGGTTTTTTAGCATCCGGTTGCCGGACGCCAGGAAGGGGCTGCTCTTCCGTTAACTTTTCCAGCTCTGCTGCATCGATGGTGGGTACAGTATTTTCTGCAGGCGCCCGGGTTCCTTCGGCAGATTTATCTTTTGCTGCCTTTTCAGCAGATGCTTTTTGCTCTGCCTCTTTGAGTGCAGTAATTTTTTTCTCCAACTCCTTGCGCGTTTCCGCATTCTCCAATCGCACAGTCACTCGGCGATTTTTTGCCTGGCCAGCTTTATTATGATTGCTGGCGATAGGAAATTTGTCGCCATGCGAACGCGTCGTGATATTTCCAGCAGGAATACCTTTGTCAATTAAATAAGCCGTTACCCATTCGGCCTGGCGCTGGGACAGAGCCAGGCTATCTTCCGGTTTCAACTGCTTGTCGCCGTGGGCATCAACGATAACACCTAACACTTTTTGATCCGCTTTTACATAGCGCACTATTTTGTCCAACTGTACCTTTGCGGCGGAGGTCAACTCATCGGCTTCATTGTTATAGGTAAGTACCGTGCGCGACAGTTGGTCGAAGGTATAAGGAATAAGATTTTTCACGCAATTTTTATAGCTACCAAACGCCGGTATAAAATTACGTGCTTCCAGGCCGACTCTTAAATTGGAACCGCTGAATATTATGTTAGTCCCCTTTTCCAGATGACCGACTATCGCCGCTATGGGGCTGCCACTGATAGTCAATGCCTTTGCGGTTGCCTGGGCTTGCCCGAGGTTTGCAGGAGACGAGTCCGTTTGCCATGAGGGAGGAATAGCCTCTATGCGAACAGCACCCCCAGCAAAAGATTGGTTCTTACCTTTCAGTTCCAGTACCTCGGCGGCGCCACCGTTACGGGTCAGTCGGGCACTTCCAAATCCGGTGATTTCGTGGCTCAAACTGCAAGTAAAGGCGCTCGATTGGACTTTCCATTGAGAGTCACTGAATGCAGCAATATAGGTTTGTGCCTGCAAAGGCAATGGGTAGAAAACCAGGGTAAATGCACCAAGCCATGGTAACTGAATCATTTTCATAACCCGCAGTAGCCAGGGCACAGCCATCCCCTTGCTAACCGGATCATGTTTAAAGCAACGGAATACATTCATGTAAAGAACCATCACAAAGCATAGGAACCTACCGAGTATAGCCAGCGCCCATCAAAATGCGCATAACCGGATTAGGCTGCGAAACCATGCCAATTTTGATAGCATGCCGCCAGATTTGATGAACTTCACGCGCCGGCTTAAGCTCAGGTGCGCTTGCTATGGAAACCCCGCCTCATGACCCAAGAGTTAACCCTTATCCGTCCGGACGATTGGCATATTCATCTACGTGATGGTGTTGCCTTGACTCGCACAGTCGGCGATGCTTCAGCCCAATTCGCACGTGCGATAGTGATGCCGAATCTGGTACCACCAGTAATGAACACAGAACAAGCACTGGCTTATAAGGCGCGCATACAATCCGCTCGCCCCGCAGGAATCAATTTCGAACCGCTCATGGTGCTTTACCTGACTGACAACACAGACCCTGCCGAAATCGCCATCGCCAAAAAGGCGGGAATTACTGCCTGCAAACTCTACCCTGCCGGGGCTACCACTAACTCGGCGTCAGGGGTTACCGATTTGAAAAAAATCTACCCTGTGCTCGAAGCCATGGAAAAAGCAGGAATGCATTTTTTGTTACACGGCGAGGTCACGGATTCATCAATCGATATCTTTGATCGTGAAAAAGTATTTCTTGATCGAACATTCGCACAGGTTGTTAAAAACTTTCCCGCATTAAAAATGGTGCTTGAACATATTACGACGGCAGATGCCGCTGATTTTGTTACCGCTGCACCGGCTAATGTCGCAGCGACAATCACCGCACATCATTTGCTGTATAACCGCAACCATATGCTTGCGGGCGGTATCCGTCCGCATTACTACTGCTTGCCTATTTTGAAACGCGGTACTCACCAACAAGCACTGATTAAAGCAGCAACGAGCGGCAACCCAAAATTCTTTTTGGGAACTGATTCAGCGCCACATGCAAAAGATAAAAAAGAAGCCGCTTGCGGTTGTGCGGGAAGCTACACTGCTTACGCCGCGATAGAGCTATACGCTGAAGCATTTGAAGATGCTAATGCCCTAAATAAACTTGAAGCTTTTGCCAGCCACTTTGGTGCCGATTTTTATGGGTTGCCGCGCAATACTGACACCATCACCCTGGTAAAAAAAGACTGGCAAGTTCCAGATTCTTTGACTTTCGGTGATCAACCGCTAGTGCCACTGCGCGCGGGCGAAACTTTACGTTGGCAGTTGCAAACTGCTTAAGGGAACGCTGTGAATCCACCTGAAAATACCCGCGATCCAAATTCACCGCTAGCGCAGCGCTTTCGCGGATTTTTGCCAGTCATTGTTGATGTGGAAACCGGCGGCTTTAATTCACACACTGATGCATTACTGGAAATAGCTGCCGTTACCATTCGCATGGATGATGACGGCAATTTGCATCGCCATGAAACGTTTGCTTTTCATGTTGAACCCTTCGAAGGTGCCAACATTGAGCAAGCTGCATTGGATTTTACCGGTATAGATCTGGACAACCCGGATCGCATGGCTGAACCGGAACTAATGGTAATGACCGATTTACTGACGGCAGTGCGCCGTGCAGTAAAAGACAGTGGCTGCATACGCGCTGTCATCGTTGGTCATAATGCTCATTTTGATTTGAATTTTGTGAATGCCGTGATTGAGCGTTGCAATATCAAACGCAGCCCATTCCATCCATTTTCTGTATTTGATACAGCAACACTATCCGGTCTCGCCTTTGGTCAAACCGTACTTGCAAAAGCCTGTCAGGTTGCAGGAATAGAGTTCAGTAACAGTGCAGCACATTCCGCAGCTTACGATGCAGAAAAAACGGCGGAATTATTTTGTTTGATTGTTAATCGCTGGAAAGAATTGGGCGGTTGGCTACCTGATTCAGGTGACATTGACGAAGAAATTGAGTAACCACTTCGCTGATTTCAGAGTTGGAATAATGACATTCAATGTTAAAAAATATTTACTCGCAAAACCCGAGGCCGAAGAAGATTTTCCCTTCGGTCCGGAGGTTGCCGTGTATAAAGTACGTGAAAAAATATTTGCGCTTATCGGTATCGACAATAATGAAATGCGAATTAACCTGAAATGTGATCCGGTAGAAGCTGAACAATTGCGGATGGTATTTGACGCTGTAATCCCGGGTTATCACATGAACAAGAAGCATTGGAATACTGTCATTGTCAACGGTTCGATTCCTGAGACCGAAATAAAACGAATGATTGATAATTCTTACGCATTAGTGGTTAAAGGATTAGGGAAATCAGTGGCTAATCTTTTATTGGCGATGGAGAAGGATCGCTGATACCTCAAGCAATCCTTATTGATCTACTTATTTGTGCCGTGAAATCACTGCAAATTAATCACCGGTAAATCACCTGCTTTTATCAATAATTTTTCCGCTGGTGCAATAACTTCTGCAACACCTTTTGCAATTAACTTTCCCTCCTGGTTATGTGCTTCACAATCCAGTGTTACCAGTTTCACTCTTTCCTTGATGTCAGCAACAGTCAACGTAACCGTCACCACATCACCTATTTTTACCGGGTGCTTGAATTGCAAACTTTGGCTACGATACACCGAACCTGGCCCTGGCAAACGAGTCGCTATAGCGGCAGATACCAAAGCCCCCGTCCACATCCCATGGCCAATCGGTTCACCAAATGTTGTCGTAGCAGCATAGGCTTTATCCAGATGTACGGGATTTACATCACCCGAACAGGCTGCAAACAGAATGACATCCTGTTCTGTGAGCGTTTTACTGTATGTGGCCGTTTGGCCCACTTCTATATCGGTAATTGGGCGATTTTCAAGCAAACTCATGGGGTTGTCCTTTGGGTTTTGTAAAAAAGGCGTACAGTTTAATGTATATCAAACGCTTTTATTCTTTTCGTGACATTGCATCGGGGAATCCGGCTGTCAAAACCCCTAATGGGTTGCTATGCTAGGCCCCAGCTTGAAAATAACTACCTAAAACTTGTTAGGGAACCAGTAGGAGCCTGTATGTCCAAGTCACAAAAGTTGTTTGTCGTTGTAGACCCCAACGATACCCACCACATCGCCCTTGAACGCGCGATTATCGTTTCTTCTCTGATGAAGGGTGAAAAACCAAAAGTTCACGCATTTGTTGCTGTTGATGGTGATGCAGTAGATACCCGCTCAGTGAACGACCATCTGTTCCGCGACCTGACCTGGTTCGAGCAAAACATTAAAAGTCCATTGGCAAATGCTGGCATTGAATACACGCTGGAAGTGTCCTGGTCTTCCGAATGGCAAAAGTCCATTATGGAGTCAGCAAAACGCTTTGATGCGGATCTGATTTATTTGCCAGTTCACGTCAGTGCAAATAACAGCAGCCGCTTTTTCTTTACTGAGTCCAAATGGGAATTATTAAAAGGTGCTTATTGCCCTGTAGTGTTGATTCGTCCAGGTGCAAAAGCCCAGCGTAAGGTCATTCTGGCCGCTGTAAATTTCCAGGCGCAACGCGATGTACAAATCGAATTGAATAAAAAAATTCTCGCTGCGGCGAAATTCTATGCAGAAACCTACGGTGCAGACCTGCACGTTATTAACGGCTATCTGGACTCAATGAGCTATCCGGATCGCGGTAAGTTGGTTAATGAAACTGGCCTGCCCAATGACAAGATCCATGTTGAGAACGGCTACACCTCTGATGTTGTTTCTGCCCTTGCTGAAAAAATTGGTGCCGATCTGATTGTAATGGGTACTCTGGGCCAGAATGGTATGACCAAAACCCGTCGTGGCAATACGTCAGAGCGTTTGATTGCGGCAGTTGACACTGATGTGATGGTATTGAACCACGAATAATTTTGCAGAAGGTTATTCATAAAAAAACGGTTGTGGCAGCACAACCGTTTTTTTATGAATGCATATCTAACAAGATCGCAAATCTATACGCTTTAAGGAAACCAGTCTCATGTTATTACCCAAAAGCATGCAGGTTTCCGATGAATCAACTGCGCGATTTTTTAATTACGTCGTACGCTGCCTGGATTTCTTGCGAACGTTCAGTTGCCGCTTTAATCATATCTTCCGGCATACCTTGCCCGATCAATTTATCCGGATGATATTCGCTCATTAATTTGCGGTATGCTTTTTTAATTTCTGCATCCGTTGCAGTTTTCTCTACGCCCAACGCTTCATAAGCTATCTCTATTTCGTTGGCACGCAAGGGTTGTTGATATCTACCTTGTTGCTGGTCACCTCGAAATGCATTTTGGGCATTTAACATGCGCAACAATTGTTCGAAAGCGAAGCGGGAAAAACCCAGACGATCTGCAACAAGACGCAACACTTGCGCTTCCTGCTCATCCAACACACCATCAGCCATTGCCAGATTGACTAAATTGACCAACAACATGTTCATTAAGTTTACACTCGTGCCACAAATTCGCTTGAATTCGGCGAGCGTGGAATCAACGTTGAATTCTGTTGCAGCCCCTTGCTTAAACAGCGCAATCGCTTCACGCCGGTGATCTGCACTTAACCCCATCTTCGCCATTAAAGATTCTGTCAACTGGACTTCAGTTTCACTAACACGTCCATCGGATTTAGCAAGGTATCCCGATAACAGAAATACAGTAGTAAAAAAATTATTCTGGATTACCTGCAATTGTTCAGGTGGAACCTTTGGGGCAAAACGACGGGGGCGATCAATAAAGTAATGTCCAAGAATTGCACCCAATATCGCAGTGAAAGGATTAAGTAACGCGAGCCCAATAAAAAAACCAATAATCTTTCCAATCATATTTATTCACTATTAGAGAAATCATTAAGAACTGCAGGACAGCATGGAACAACCTGCTTTGTGCCGGGCCCACTCCGGGCGTTTAGCGAAATATTGTTGATAGCCAGGTTGTTCCTCGTAAGGTTTGCGTAGCAGTTCCAACAAATTGTTTACCTCGGAGTAATCGCCACTAGCTGCTTTATCAATCGCCTGTTGAGCCAAATAATTACGTAATACATATTTGGGATTGGTAGAATTCATTCGTTGCATTTTTTGAGTATGCGAATTACCAGCCACTACACAATCCTGCTGTAGCCGGAGAGCATATTGCCGAATCCATTTTGCAATTTTTTCCTCTACCTGAGTATTCGCTTTGACATAAAAGCTGTCCCGTACGATATCAACACATTGCATATCTGAATAATGAGGAATGTCATCAGCATTAAGCTCTGCCAGATTGCGGTAGAAAATTGTCATATCAATCTCCGCAATTTGTAGAAGTGCAAACAATTCTTCAGTAAGTAACTGATCTTGTTCCGCGTCAAAACAACTTAATCCCAGCTTATTTGCAATATCGCGTTGGCTACAGCGTTCGTACTCTGCCCGATAGTTTTCCAATGCAGCCTGTAGCGGTTCAACATCTTCAATCAGCGGGTAGATCGCGTTTCCCAGCTGTGCCAAATTCCATAATCCAATACGAGGCTGATTGCCATAGCGATAGCGCCGTCCTTGCGCATCGGTTGTATTCGGAGTCCAATCCGGGTCATAGCCCTCTAACCAACCATAGGGGCCATAATCAATCGTTAAACCGAGGATGGACATGTTGTCGGTATTCATTACGCCATGAACAAAACCAACACGCATCCAATGTGCCATTAATTGCGCAGTGCGAATGCAAATTTCATTAAACCACCACACGTAGTCGACTTTGTTAAAGACAGTATTTTTCGACGGGAATAAATCAGGGAAATCGGAATGTAATGTAAAATCTGTGAATTGTTTTAATAATGCAAAATCATTCCGTGCCGAAAAAATTTCAAAATTTCCAAAACGCGTGAATGATGGGGCAACACGGCAAACAACTGCTCCCGGTTCCATTTGCGGATTGCCATCATAAAACATATCACGCCTGACCCATTCACCCGTGCTCACCACACTTAAGGCGCGCGTAGTGGGCACTCCCAAATGAAACATGGCTTCACTACAGAGGAATTCACGTATTGACGAACGCAATACGGCAAGACCATCGGCAGTTCGCGAATATGGCGTAGGCCCTGCGCCTTTTAATTGCAGCGTCCAATGTTCGCCCGAGTTATTACGAATTTCACCTAAATTAATTGCACGTCCATCGCCTAATTGCCCTGCCCAATTGCCAAACTGGTGTCCGCCGTACACACAGGCATGAGGCTCCATTCCGGTGAGCAACTCGTTTCCACCAAACACGCGCGCAAATTGGTCATCTAAGAATACATTAGCGGGAAGATCAAGCAACGCAGCCACTTCACTTGCGGCAGCAATGAGTTGCGGATTTTTAACCGGCGTCGGCTTTACATGCGAATAAACCGCTGCGAAGACTTGCCGACGATAATTTTCCAATTCAGGATCAGCAGGTAATTCATGCACCATTCGGTTAACAAACCGCAAATCCTGCAGAGAGGAATTCATTATTTGATACCTAACAATTCGATTTTGTAGCCATCCGGATCTTCGACGAATGCAAGAATCGTTGTGCCATGCATCATTGGACCGGGCTCGCGGGTAATTTTTCCACCCACTGAGCGTATTTTTTCGCAGGTTGCATACACATCATTGCAGCCTATCGCAATGTGACCGTAACCTTTGCCCAAATCGTAAGATTCAACACCATAATTATAAGTAAGCTCGATAACCGTATTATTTTCTTCGTCACCATAACCCATAAATGCGAGCGTAAATTTGCCGTCGGGATAATCCTGCTGCCGCAGCAACTTCATACCCAAAACTCCGGTGTAAAAATCAATAGATCTTTGCAAGTTACCCACTCGCAACATAGTGTGAAGGATGCGCATAAAAAGCTCGACGAGAAATACCGGAAATGAAAAAAATAACTAGAGGGTACGGATTAAAATTTTTGTTGGGCACCAATGGTGAGTTGGTATTTATCTACACCATCTTTTGCAGAGGTAGGTGTCGCTATATCCACATGCACCACATTTCCGATACGTACCTTGCTGGAACTCAAGCGCAAGCCAAAACCAACATTACTCAATGTCGGACTGTAGCCATATTGTTCCAACCCCCAGGCTTTACCCACATCAAAAAATGCCACTGCACCGACTCGCAACAAATTGAAGATGTGCCAATCAGAGAAGTAGCGGCGCTCAACTGTGAAAACATAACTTTTTTCACCACGCTGGAAATCCGTTGGGTAACCGCGCAAGCCTGTCATATCACCGATGGTTAATTCTTCGTACTGTGCAAGATCTTGACCGATGTTGTACACCACCCCCATATACCAACGACGTTTTTCGTCTTCAAAATAATTGTATGCGAAATTCACGCTAGCAACGGCGCTATCGGAATTTTGAAGATGATTGTGGTGGCGACCGTCAACGGTCAATGTGGTTTCAAAAATATGTCGCAAATCAAAATCAAGGATATATGAGTACTTACCGATATAACGAACGACATCATCTTCGTTATCAAATGCCGTACCACCGTAGCCAATCCGAATCGATAAATTGTGGCCTAATGCAATGTCTTCTGGCCGCTGGATCTGATTAACATTTTTAAATACACCGTACCGGTTTTCAAGATACTGATATTCAACCCAGGGATACACTGCTTTGCGTGGTTGGGGTAACGATTGCAATGTATTTTCAGTGGGGAAAAAATCATCTTCCTCATTAGAAAAACCGACCAGCCAACGCTGGGTGTGTGTTTTTTGTATATCGGTTGCAACCCCAAAGAACACTTGATTATTCTTACTTTGATATTGAAACTCATTAATCTCTTCATCCATGTGACGAATGGCTTCATCCAAGGTTACATCTTGCGTATAGAAACCGGCTGACCATGGCGTTTCAAGCGAGTAAAACGGATGTGACACATCGACGATGATATCTCGACCATCGCTCGTATCCGCGTAATAAAGTTTGGTAGCAATTTGCGAATTAAAAATGTGCGGATTACGAAAATCGTAACTGATGAGATTGCGCTCGTTATTTTGTTCGTAACCAACGGTCAGGCTGTTACCGGTCCCCAAAATATTACCATCGGAAATTGCGAACCCGGATGTTGTTCCTTCAGATTCTTTACTGACCGAAAACTGCGGTTCCAATGCCCAAGAATCCTGGGTGACTACCATAATGTCTACTTGGTCTGCGCATTCCACAACCGGAATAATAAACGCATTGGTAAGGTAAGGACGTCGACGCAAAATACGTTCGCTTTCCTGTATATGTTTTATATTGAGCTTTTCACCTTCTGCAAAAGTCAATTGCGCTTCAATGACGCGGGGACGCGTATTAACGTGAAGTTTATTGAGGAACATATAGAGTGAATTGTTTTCATCCGGATCATCAGGATCAAAAACATCCATCGTGTTGTAATGGATTTGACGAATAGTTTTGCCTTGCAGGTGATCGAATAAGCTGGAGATAATTCTTGTCGTTTTAGAATCGGCAATTTTTTCGCGGTTAACATAAATGGATTTACAACTCGGGTCAGTTTCGACAGGAGTCTCTTCATTGGCGACGACATCGCCTGCAATTACCAATGCTCCACACAGCGCAATGGTAAAAAAGTTTTTGGTAGTAAACCCGGATTCCAAGGGGTTTTTCATAGAGATATCTCAATCACTCACTGACTTGCGATCACAGCAAGTACATCCAAGATTGAAAGTTAACAGGTTGCTTTTTCGACATAGCATTAAACCGTTAGTTTCAATTAAGGTGCGCAAGTTATCACGGTCCATCTGTTTAGCCTAGCGCGCAATTGTGAACATTCTTAATGATGATGGTGATGATCAACCGGAAGATCTGATGATATTGAGGAGTGGGACCGGTGCTGGCTGTGATCTGCGTCATGAAGGTGATGAGAATGATCCATAGTGTTATTCAGTTCGGACTGTTGCCCTTCATGGGTACCGTGATTATGGCTGTGCCCGGAATGACCGCCGCCCCAAATAGTCCAGCAACCAAACAAAATAATGACTAAAGCCAGAGGCCAACGCACCTGTGGCTTGCGCAGCCAATTACCCAACTGCTGAACAACCACCCCGGTCGCCAACACCGAAGGTAAGGTACCAATCCCGAAAGCCAGCATTACCAACCCGGCATTGAGCGCCTGCCCCTGCGCCATGGCAAATGCCAATGCAGAATAGACCAGCCCACAGGGAAGCCACCCCCATACCAACCCTAATACAACCGCCTTGGGTGCTGAATCTACAGGCATTAGCCCTTTGCCTAAAGGCTGGATATATGCCCATAAATAGCGTCCCCCTGTTTCCAGATAGGTAAGGCCACGCCACCAGTCAGCAAGATAAAGGCCCATTGCAATGAGGAGCAGACCAGCCAGCCAGCGCAACCAGGTGGCAGCACCCAGTTCCGCCAATTGACTAGCCATGGCGCCTGCAAGTGCGCCAATGATCACGTAACTGCCTACGCGTCCAACATTGTAAGTAACCAATATCCACCAGCGACGACGCTTCGCTTGCGCAGGTATGGCCATGCTAAGCGCACCCATAATGCCGCCGCACATGCCGACACAGTGAGCGCTACTAAAGAGGCCAAGTAAAAAGGCAGCAACGAAGGATGACCAGTCAAACATACTCAGGGGTTCCTGGTATCCGATGTTTCAGTGGAGTCAGAGGAAGTGATTTTATCGGTGGATTGTTTGGTTGCTTTGGATTTTTCTGCATCAAATAAAATCCGGTGGGCTTCAGTATCCAGATTATCGTATTGACCATTATTGATTGCCCAGAACAAAACTTTTATGGCCAAGCCAATAAAAACCAGCGCGCAGGGAACAAGAAAATACAAACTTTCCATCGGGATTAATCCACCAGGCGTAACGCATTGAATATCACGATCAGGGAACTGGCTGTCATACCTATCGCTGCCAACCATGGCGAAATCATACCCGCCGCAGCCAACGGCAAGGCGAGTAAATTGTACATCAACGAAAAACGCAGGTTTTGTTGAATAACACCCTTTGTTCTGCGGGCAATCACCATCGCATCCGCAATCACCGCCAAATGATTATTCAGCAATACTGCGTCAGCACGGGTTTGCGCCAGGTCTGAAGCAGACGCCATGGCAATGGAAACATCCGCACCAGCCAATACCGGGACGTCATTAATGCCGTCACCAATCATCAATACTTTATCACCGCGGGCCTGGCAGGAGGCAAGGTGTGACAATTTGTCGCCAGGTTTTGCACTCGCGGTAAACGCTATGATACCCAGAGACTGGGCAAGATGAGCCACCACATCTGGATGGTCACCACTCAATAGCTCGACCGCAACACCTTGCGACTTGAGCAGCCTGATCAATTCTGGCGCGTCTTTGCGAACTTCGTCTGCCAATCCAATCCAGGCAAGTAATTCTGACTCATTCGCCAATAACAACCAGGTTAGGTGGTTCTGCTGGGGGGGGATGGGTAATTCATCAAGCCCTAACAAGTCGGCACAAAAACTGGCCGTACCCAGGCGATATTGCGTATGTTGAATATTCCCTTGCACACCGGCAGCGATCACTTGTTGAACTTCACCAGCCAGAACCTTATCTCGCCATGGATTAAATGCAGCGGCCAGCGGATGATTAGAACCGGCCTCCAACGCGGATGCCAACGCTAGAATTTCGTCCTGACTTTTATTTACTGCGGCAAACACCTCAACCGAAACAACGGTAAATTGGCCTTTGGTCAATGTTCCGGTCTTATCAAAGATCACTCGAGTGATTGAGTTCAGCCCTTCGATCACATGCCCCCGGGCAACCAGGAAACCACGCTTACGCAAATTAGCCGTCGCTGCCGACAGTGCTGCGGGCATGGCAAGTGCTAATGCACAAGGGCAAGTCACTACCAATACCGACAATGTGATCCAGAAAGCATCTTCCGGGCGATACCATAACCAAAATGCGAATACCGCCGAGCAAACAACCAATAATCGCGCGATAAAGAAGCGTGCAATACGATCCGCCGCCAAAACCTGGGCAGGCTTTTCATCTGCCGCCCGGCTTGCAAGGCGCTCAATTGCGGACAATTGTGTCTGGCCACCTACTGCCTCGACTTCAACACGTAAAGGACTGTGATGATTTAGGGTCCCGGCGATAACCAAGTCCCCGGTCTTTTTGGCGATTGGTTCAGACTCCCCTGTCAGCAAGGCCTCTACTACCGAACTTTGGCCTGAAACAACCCTTCCATCACATGGAAATGTTTCACCCGGCTTGACCAGAATGAGATCGCCTGCTTTCAGGGTTTTTATCGGCGTATTACGTTCAACTTCGCAACCATCCTCATTTTTGATGCAGCAAGCTGTTAACGGCATCAACTGGGCCAGATTGCCAAATGCAAGTCGGTTACGATGGCGTGCCCGCAGCTCTACGTAACGCCCCAGAAGCAGGAAAAACGTAAACATGGAAACGGACTCAAAATAAACTTCGCCGGTACTGGTAACCGTCGCCCAAACACTGGCCAGATAAGCTAAACCAATCGCTAATGCAACAGGAACATCCATGACCAAATGACGCATTTGGATACTGCGCCAGGCAGCCTGGAAAAAAGGCCAGGCAGAAAAAAACACCACCGGAGTTGCCACCAGCATCGAGAGCCAGCGAAGGAAATCCAACCAAAAATCAGTGGCCCCTGTGTACATCCCGACGGCGACCATCATGGCCTGCATCATGCCAAAACCAGCGACGCCAATACGGAAAAGGGCAATACGATTCTCTTTTTTGATGAGCTGTTGCTGCTGGTCGTCAGTCGCCGGACGAGGGGTATAGCCGATGGATGCCAGTGAACGAAAAATAGCGCTTAAAGGAGCAGAAGAATCCCAAACCACCGAACAACGATGAGTGCTGACATTCACTGACACAGAATGGATGGCGGGATTTTTCCCGAGGTGGGTTTCGATCAACCAACTGCAAGCTGCGCAACTAATCCCCTCTAACAGCAAATGTGCTTGCTTTAAAGATCCTTCAAACGGAATGACAAATTCACCCTGCACTTCAGGTAGATCATAAATATCCCAACGGCTATTAGCTTGTCCCTTTGCGATTATGTCGGGTCGTTCATTTGCAGAAGTGCGGAATGAGTAAAAACTCTCCAATCCACCATCCACGATTGCCATAGCGACCGCCTGGCAGCCGGGGCAACACATCAAGCGTTCCTGCCCCTGAATGTTAACAGGATAATAACTGGCATCAGGCACTGGCAAACCGCAATGGTAGCAACTGCGTGTCCCTGAATTAGTCGCGGCAGAGGGGGTCATCAGCTTATTTATCGACTCGCGGTTTTAAAACACTGGACTCAGCAAGCTCAAAATTGATGTCACCACTTAACGTCCAGGGCGCCGCATTGCGCAGGGCAATATCGTTGACCGGATATAAAGTGAGGTACCAGGAATATTCCGGTTTTGCCAACAACTCACCACGATAGTAGCCGGGTGAAACATACTTCAGCGAAATTAACTGGTCTTTCGCCGCTTTAACCGGGTGCCCCATCAACAGCAACATTTCTTCCGGCATAAGTGCAGGATCAGTAGGCGGATTCGCAATTTTCAAAATCACTTCGCCTGAGGTTCTGTCAAATCCAAGATTACCCGTCAAACCCAACTCATGGGCGCGCCTATCTTGTTCAAGGGTCTGGTTGATCATGCGGCCCTCTTTGTAATAATTATCGATGATCACATCATCGGCACCAGTAAGTGCAATGGATACGGTGAAGCCACACATGATGATGATGAAAATCAGTGGTCCAAACACAAACCAAAACCAGAACTGGCGATACCAGGGTTTTAGACTTTCATCATTCACATCAGCCATAGTTACATCTCTCGCTTGCACAATAAAAACTACCCTCAGGGGCCTATAAATGTCGTGGTGTTGGTTGCCGTAATATCTGGATTTTCCCGTGCACGAACACGGAAGCGGATTTCCGATTTGGTTTTAGTCAGTTCGTTGGTTTTAACCGCAATACGCACCGGTACCGTAAGCACTTCACCTTCGATTGCAGGAATCACTTTGTATCCCTGGATTTCAAACGGAAAATCACCCTCAACTTCCAAATCGTAAGAATGGGTTTTTCGATCCATATTGCTGATTTTCAAGGTGTAAACGTTTTGGATCGTATCTTCTACTTCACGGTACATACGAACCCCGCGGTCACGCTGTGCCTCAAGCCCAACGGGCATACGAATAGCGATCGAGTAAACAAACAGGGAAACCATAATGCCTAGCATCAATGCGTATCCCAACAACCTTGGACGAAATACTTTGGTTTTACCGTTCTGAATGGCGTCTTCTGTGGTAAAGCTGATAAGCCCACGCGGATATCCCATCTTGTCCATAACACTATTGCAGGCATCAACACACAAACCGCAGTCGATACACTCGGCTTGCAAACCGTCACGGATATCAATATCGACCGGGCATACCTGCACACACCAGGAACAATCAATACAATCGCCCATTCCGCTAGCTTTGTAATCTTCCCCTGGTTTGCGCGGCCCGCGTTTTTCACCACGAATATTGTTATAGGATACGGTCAGGGTGTCTTTGTCATACATCACCGCCTGGAAGCGCGCATAGGGGCAAATGTATTTGCAAAACTGTTCGCGCATGAATCCGGCATTCATGTAAGTGGCGCCGGCAAACAATAACACCCAGAACAAAGGCACCAGATCCAGGTT
Organism: Cellvibrio sp.; assembly: GCA_035490715.1. GTDB lineage: Bacteria > Pseudomonadota > Gammaproteobacteria > Pseudomonadales > Cellvibrionaceae > Cellvibrio. Next base: position 47,807 of record DATJLF010000010.1, on the reverse strand, counting down.
AAATGTAAAGAAACCTGCAACCAAATCGCGTATTGGGGTGAAATAACCCACAAAGGTGAGTGAGGTTACAGCGCAAATAGCAATCCAGATAAACTGCTTGGCAGACTTGCGCCAGACTTTTTCAAAATTCCAGGGTTGTGTATCCAATTTGATGCGTTTGTTTCTATCACCTTCACAAAGATGCTCAGCCCAAATAAACATCTGGGTCCATACCGTTTGCGGGCAAGTAAATCCGCACCACACCCGCCCAACTAATACGGTAACGGTAAACAATAAAAAAGCAGAGATTACCAATAACCATGCAAGATACATCGCATCTTGTGGCCAGAAGGTTAACCAAAGGATGTGAAATTTACGGGCAGGCAAATCAAACAACATTGCTGGACGCCCATCGATAATCATCCAGGGCATCAGAAGAAAACCCAGCATTAAGGGAATACCGGTATAACGACGAAGCCGTTGATAAAAACCGGTAATACGACGGGTATATATTTTGTCGTCAGCTTCGTACAGGTTCACATAGCGGATAGCGCTTTCTGAACCATCTGATTTTTGCGTGGATGACGGCTTTTCGATCACAAAAACACCTCATTGCTTCCACCCTTTCATCATTTTCAGTAGAAAAGGCTTTTTGGACGCGAAAAAAAAGGCAGGCCTTAGCCTGCCTTCCTTGCAGGAAAAATCAGTTAGACCCTTCCAGCGACAAACTGTAAACATAAGCTGCCAGCAAATGTATGCGATCTTCTTTCAACAATTCTTGCTGTGCAGGCATCACACCATTACGACCATCGCGAATGGATTGGCGGATGGTGGCGGGCTTACCGCCGTACAACCAGATTTTGTCAGTCAGGTTAGGTGCACCAACAAGCTGGTTACCCTTACCGTCTGCACCATGGCATACAACACAGTTTGCCGCGAAGAGCTTGGCACCTTTCTCGGCTTTTGCAGAATCGTGCTCGTTACCGGAAATTTGCAGAACATATTCCGCTACATCAACAACGCCCTCTTCTCCAATCACGTTAGACCAGGATGGCATTGCTGCTCTACGGCCATGGGTGATGGTTTCCAGAATTTTTTCCGTTGTACCGCCATACAGCCAATCTTTATCGGTCAAGTTCGGGAAGCCCGGGTTACCACCGCCATCAGCACCATGACAAATAGCACAGTTATTGGCGAACAACCGGAAACCCATTTTGAGCGCATCCGGATTTTTAGCTACTTCATCAATCGGCATTTTTGAGTAAACACCGTAGGTTTCTGCATAAACAGTTTCAGCTTCTTGCTGGTGACTGCGTAACTCGCCTACAGAAGTCCAATTACCAACACCTTTCCATACCCCCATGCCAGGGAAAATAATCAGGTAGCCAATAGAAAACACAAAAGTCAGGATAAACATCCAAAACCACCACCGTGGTAGCGGATTATCATATTCTTCAATGCCGTCATATTCATGACCTGTTGTTTGTGCCTCCGTGCTTTCCTTACCCACTACCGCTTTTTTACGGTTAGCCATAAGGATCCAGAACAACAACACCAAATTGGTGCTGGTTAGGATAATGATCCATAAACTCCAAAAAGTACTCATAGTTAAATCCGCCCTAATCGATGATTACTTACGATCATCTGTCTGGTTGTTTTCTGGCTGGTTTGCGGCTTGTTTGGTTTCCTTCTCATCATCCGCAAAGGGTAATTTCGCATCTTCTTCGAAGCGTTTTTTCAATCCGGGTGAAAATGCCCAGAAGCAAACGCCGAAGAAAGCAATAGTTACCAACACGGTAGAAATCGCACCAACAGTACCTGCGTCCATTAGCGTTTCTCTTTTAATAACACGCCGAGGTTTTGCAGGTAAGCAACCAGCGCGTCCATTTCAGCTACACCTTTAACCGCTTTTTCAGCGCCAGCCATATCCTCTTCGGTATAGGGCACGCCTACTTTAGCGAGCGCTCGCATCTTGTCAGCAGTGTGCTTGCCATCCAGCTTGTTGTCATACAACCATGGGTATGCCGGCATAATCGACTCAGGAACTACAATACGCGGATTGAACAAATGCACTTTATGCCAATCATCCGAGTAACGACCACCAACACGCGCCAGATCAGGCCCCGTGCGTTTGGAACCCCACAGGAATGGGTGTTCATATACAGATTCACCCGCTACAGAGTAATGACCGTAACGTTCAACTTCTGCACGTAACGGGCGAACCATCTGGGTGTGGCAAACGTGGCAGCCTTCGCGGATATAAATATCACGACCTTCCAATTGCAATGCATTGAGGGGTTTTAAACCTTCAATTGGCGTGGTGGTTTGTTTAAGGAAAAATTGCGGGACAATTTCTACCAAACCACCAAAACTGATGGCGATAACCATAAAAACGGTCATCAAACCAATGTTTTTCTCGACTATCTCATGACCTTTCACGGCATTCCCCTTACACAGCTGGTGCCTGAACAGGCTGGGTTTCGGCGGCCGCCTGTTGATTGGCAGCGCGCACAGTACGATAGGTGTTATAAGCCATTACCAGCATACCGGTCAGGAAGAATGCTCCACCGATAAAGCGCATGATGTAACCGCCTTTACTGAACACCACAACTTCAATAAAGCTGTAAGTCAACGAACCATCAGGGTTAAATGCACGCCACATCAAACCTTGGCCAATACCGTTGATCCACATTGCAACTACGTAAAGGACAGTACCTACAGTGGCCAACCAGAAATGCAGGTTAATAAGCTTCACACTGAACATTTCTTCACGGTTAAACAGTTTCGGCAGCATGTGGTAAACAGCACCGATCGAGATCATTGCTACCCAACCCAAAGCGCCAGAGTGAACATGACCTACAGTCCAGTCAGTGTTGTGAGACAAGGCATTTACGTTTTTGATAGCCATCATCGGACCTTCAAAGGTAGACATACCGTAAAAGGACAATGCAACAACAAGGAAACGTAAGGTAGGGTCAGTACGCAATTTATGCCAGGCACCAGACAAGGTCATAATGCCGTTGATCATTCCACCCCAGCTTGGCGCCAACAGTATTAGAGACATCACCATACCAAGGGATTGAGTCCAATCAGGCAAGGCGGAGTAATGCAAGTGGTGAGAACCAGCCCAAATGTAAAGGGAAATCAGTGCCCAAAAGTGAACAATTGAAAGCTGATAGGAGTAAACGGGACGACCGGCTTGCTTCGGAACGAAGTAATACATCATCCCGAGGAAGCCTGCAGTCAGGAAGAAACCTACCGCGTTATGACCATACCACCATTGCACCATCGCATCGGCAGCACCAGCATACGCAGAATAGGATTTAGTCAGGGTGACAGGAATAGCAGCACTGTTAACAATATGGAGTACGGCAACGGTGACGATAAAACCACCATAGAACCAGTTCGCTACATAGATGTGTGATGTTCTACGTTTAACAATTGTGCCAAAGAAAACAACGGCATAAGAAATCCACACCAGTGCTAACAGGATATCGATTGGCCATTCAAGTTCAGCGTACTCTTTAGCAGAGGTAATACCCTGTGGCAGGGTAATTGCTGCCAAAACAATAACCGCTTGCCAACCCCAAAAGGTGAAAGGCACTAACCAGCCACCAAAAAGGGTGGTTTGACAGGTACGTTGCACAACGTAATAGGAAGTAGCAAAAAGCGCACAACCACCAAACGCAAAAATCACCGCATTTGTGTGCAGAGGGCGTAAACGGCCGAAATGCGTGTATGGTTGCAGCAGATCATTAAGACCTGGCCACACCAATTGCGCAGCAATGAATACGCCCATTCCCATACCAAATATGCCCCATACAATGGTCATAATGGAGAATTTGCGCACTATGTCTAAGTCGTAAACTGGAGGATCTCCAGCTACAGTCGCATGACTACCCATAGGACTTTCCTATAACTTAAGAGAAATAAAAACTTTTATCTCTGACAGCACTAAATCTTGTCTCTCAGAACTAACGGCAATCATCAAGCCTATACCCCTACTTTCGGTGCGGCATTTTGCCCTAAGACTGGCAGTTTGTCTCACTCAAATGGTTTATGGATTGATTTTTATCAAATTATTTATGCGCATTTAACCGGTTTGCAGAATAGTCCATTGCTGGATATTTTCTATACAAACCGGTTTTCGGCATTCAATGTTTTTACTTGAGGGTACGTCCTTTATTTGCAGCGATGCGCATGCGTAACGCATTCAGCTTGATGAAGCCTTCTGCATCTTTTTGATTGTATGCGCCAGCATCATCTTCAAATGTCGCCACTTTTTCGTCGAACAGGCTGTCTGCTGAACGACGACCAACAACCTGTACAGAGCCTTTATATAGCTTCAGGCGTACATCTCCATTCACGTGTACTTGTGACTGATCGATCATGGCCTGCATCATTTTGCGCTCCGGGCTCCACCAATACCCGTTGTAAATCATTTCGGCATATTTGGGCATCAGGCTATCTTTTAAATGGGCGACTTCACGGTCAAGGGTAATTGACTCAATCGCACGATGTGCACGCAGCATAATGGTGCCACCCGGAGTCTCGTAGCAACCGCGGGATTTCATACCCACATAACGGTTTTCCACGATGTCCAAACGACCAACGCCGTTTTCACCTCCTACTTTATTCAAATAAGCAAGGATGGTTGCCGGTGACATGCGTTTGCCATCGATTGCAACAACATCCCCTTTTTCGTAGGTCAATTCCAGATAAGTTGCCTTATCAGGAGCAGCTTCTGGCGCTACTGTCCAACGCCACATATCGTCTTCCGCTTCGGTCCATGGGTTTTCCAGAACCTTGCCTTCATAGGAGATGTGCAACAGATTGGCATCCATAGAATAAGGTGATGCTTTTTTCTTGGTGAAATCCACCGGAATATTGTTCTTCTCACAATAAGCCATCAATGTTTCGCGGGAAGTCAAATCCCACTCACGCCATGGAGCAATTACTTTGATGCCGGGTTTAAGCGCGTAGGCCCCCAACTCAAAACGAACCTGATCATTACCCTTGCCAGTTGCACCGTGGGAAATTGCATCTGCCCCTACTTCATTGGCGATTTCAATTAAACGTTTGGCAATCAATGGGCGGGCAATCGAAGTACCGAGCAAGTATTCGCCTTCATAAATAGTGTTGGCGCGGAACATGGGGAATACGAAGTCACGAACAAATTCTTCGCGCAAGTCATCGATATAGATTTGCTTTACACCCAATGCCTGGGCTTTAGCACGTGCGGGTTCTACCTCTTCACCCTGACCAATGTCAGCGGTAAAGGTGATCACTTCGCAGTTATAGTTTTCTTGCAGCCATTTGACGATCACTGAGGTATCCAGGCCGCCGGAATAGGCCAGAACCACTTTCTTGATAGAAGACATAGGGGGGCTCCCACTAAAATTCGTTGACGATCCACTCGGGACAGGTGCTTGCTCGGGCGCGGGATTGTACTCGCAAGCCACTGAAATTCCCACACTTCTTGCAGTTAAATCCTCGCTTTTCACCACAAATGCAAGTTGCTCTCAACGACAACCCCAAAAACAAAAGCAGCCCGCAGGCTGCTCTGGAATTGATATGCAGAACTCCCACCAGCTACAAGCGAAAGCTCGACACCTTGTCATTAAGTCCTTGCGCCAAATCTTGCAAGCTCTTCGCGCGCGCTTCTCCTTGACTAGCTTCGCCTGCTGCATCGTTAGCAACACGCTGGATGGCAGTGATATTACCCAACACTTCTTTCACTACATGACTTTGCTCTTCTGCTGCTGTCGCAATTTGCACCGCCATACCGCTAATGGCCCCCACAGCGGAATTGATTTTATCCAACGAGCGCGATGCATTATCGGCATTTTGTACGCTTCCCCCTGCGAGGCGAGCACCCTCTTCCATAATCGATACTGCATTTTGTGCAGTGGATTGCAATGTACTAATCATCGCCTGAATTTCCTCAGTGCTGGCATGGGTGCGCTGGGAAAGGACTCGCACCTCATCAGCCACCACCGCAAACCCGCGCCCCTGTTCACCGGCGCGCGCGGCTTCAATCGCAGCATTGAGCGCAAGTAAATTGGTTTGCTCTGCGATACCCTGGATAGTCGCAAGGATACCGCTGATATTTTGTGCATTATTGTTAAGCGTGGAGATAACTGCCCCGGCCTGCTCAACCTTTTTTGCCAGCACAACAATCGAATCCCGTGTTTTATCCACCTGATGCTTGCCGTCTTCTGCACTGCTTACTGACTCGCGCACCGAATCCGCCGTGTGCTCCGCGTGATTAGCAATCTCGTGGGTTGCATTGTTCATTTCATGCATCGCCTGGGCAACCATTCCGATCTGCTGCTGTTGTCCGCCAACCTCACGCACTGATTTCACGGCTGAGTCCGCCATGGAGCGGGCGTTATCACGTAAGTCATTGGCTTGCGCACGAATGTGCCTTACCAAGTCATTCATATGATCTACAAAAGAATTGAAATTTTCTGCCAAAAGCCCTACTTCATCGTTTGAATTAACCGAGAGCCTACGCGACAAATCTCCACCACCGGAGGCAATCTCGGATAAGGATTCCGAGACATTGTGCAATGGTTGCAACAACACTCCGTTTAACCAATTCAGTGTGAGGATGGTGGCAATCAACAACACCAGAATGGCAACCAATTGTCCCATCAAGGTGGATTGCACTGGCCCCACTAATAAGTCCCGCTCGGACAACATCACCAAAATCAGGTTTGTATCAGGAATACTCGATGCAAATGCTTGCATCGCCTTTTTATCAACCTGAATCAAGTGCAGGTTTTCCTTCTCGCGCAGGATTTTCTCAAGTTTGGAAGTGGTAAGGTCAGGTGAAATATCCGTAAGTGATTTACCAAGAAGATTTTTATCGGCATGCGCGAATATCTTTCCGTTACGCGCGATAAACATATATCCATTGCCAGGTAAATCGATGTCGCGCAATTGCTGGACTATAGCGTCAATGACCACATCAACGCCCAGGATTGCCTTAATACTGCCATCCGCATTCAGCACCGCACGCCCAAGGGACACCACATTTTTGCCAGTGGCGGAAGCCACCGAAGGGTTATCAATATAAGTGGAGCGAGGGTTTTTATTCGCTTCAACATACCAACCCCATACACGGGGGTCATCATTACCGGGAGCCATCACCAGATTGTTAGCGTTGTAGAGTTTTCCGTCAGAAAAAGCGAGGAAACTATTGTCCACATCAGCCGAGATTTTTACCTGCGTCAAATGCGCGTTATAAGCATCCTCGGTTGCACCTGCGGGAAATCCTTCCAACGCTTTTCCCTTAAGCGCAAACCAATCGCTTACATATTTACTAAACGTCGAAGAAATACCGGCGATTTGCCGATTAATATTGACCTCCATCGCCTTCATGGCAGATGAGTAGGAAAGATATGAGACCGCGCATCCGACTAATAAAAGGGAAACAGCGACCGACGCACTGATTTTTTTGCGTAAAGACCAACGAGCTGACATTGCCTGGACTCCAACAGTGTAGTGACCTTGGGAATAATAATTTTTATCGCGCTGTGTCTTTTGTAAGGCGCCCCATGGGGTTGATTGGCAGTCCCTCGTATTTTGTTAGCATTGTTGCTGTAACTTATCGGCATAAACCTGTAATTGCTTGAGCAATAAATGCTGTTGTTCACTAAGCGTAGCATCGGCAGCGAGCTGTGCCAGTCGCGTAGTAAAGTCGGTTAGCGTGAGACTCGATTGCGCTTCGGGGTTAGTAAGACGCCATTGGCAAAAAGTTCGCCAACGTATTTTTTCTTCAGCAGTTAAACTTTGTGGAAAATTACGTGCGCGATACCGAAATAGCATTTCCCCCAAACGAGCATCGTTAAAGTTGAAATGTTGTTGAGCCAACATATTGCCATCCGCCTGACGCACTTTGCTCATCAACCGTTTGTCTTGATCCTCGAAAAAACCGCTATAAAGCATTTGTTCCGGATCAGTTTTCTCTGTAAATCCATTTTCGCTGTATAGCTGGAACAGTAGTTGTTGTAACCGTTGTTGCTCAACTAATGTGAGATTGCACAAGCGCAACCACTGCCGCTCACAAAGTGTTTTATCAATTCCCAGACGCTGCGCCGTTTTATCGTCAAGCATATTGGCGGGTAACAGCATGGGCGTTTTATTAAGATGAATTTCCTTCAATGCCAAACGTTCTACACCGTCGGGCAAATCTTCGGTGCGCGTATACAAACGTATGCGCAATTCTTCTACGGATAACGATAAAAGCGCGGCGGGATCCGAAGCCAAATTAAAAGCAATCACGGAATTTTTATTCGTCGGATGCATGGCCAACGGCAGCACTAATGCCGCATTACCGTTTTCAGAAGGGAAACGCGATGAAATATGCAGCAGAGGCTTATTACTATCTATATCGATCATGCTTGCGGCGAAACGTTTATCGCGCAACTTGTAGGCATACTCATACAATTTTGGTTGCCTGGATTTAATTAGCTTTGCCACAGCAATAGTGGCATAGACATCCGATAGCGCATCATGTGCCGCTTCATGCACCAAACCATTTGCTTTGGTCAACATCTCCAGCTTGAAACATGGACGACCATCTTCGTAATTTGGCCATTCAATCCCGTCAGGTCGCAAAGTGCGGGTCATGCGCACCATATCAATAATGTCCCAGCGGGAATTACCATTGCGCCACTCTCGTTCATAAGGGTCATAAAAATTACGGTACAGCGTATAGCGGGTTACTTCATCATCGAAACGGATTGAATTGTAACCAACACCGCAGGTTCCCGGCCTGGATAATTCAGCATGGATACGAGCAATAAACTGGTACTCAGGTAACCCTTTGTCCATAACCTCCTGCGGAGTTAAACCCGTAATCAAACAAGCTTCCGGCTTGGGCAGAACATCGGGTGCAGGCTGGCAATAAATCATTAATGGATCACCGATGATATTCAGGTCTTCATCCGTCCTGATACCGGCGAATTGCGATGGGCGATCCACGGACGGCACTTCACCCCAGGTTTCATAATCGTGCCAATAAAGCGTATTTTGTTGTGCGCCTGACATTGTCATCATCCATTTCTTACTGGAACAAAAGCTGCAATGTAACACCCGCAGACCGGTTTCCCCTATACTGACGCCCAAATCCAGTTAACCCAAGTTAAGCGACCCCAAAACCTAGAAAGATATTGGAGCCTGCCATGAGCGATTTAGAAAGCCTGTTTGCCAGCAACCGTAAATGGGCGGAAGACATAAAACGCAACGACCCGGAATTTTTTTCGACGTTAGCTAAACAACAAGCACCGGAATATTTATGGATTGGCTGTTCCGATAGCCGGGTGCCCGCCAACCAGATCGTCGACCTTGCACCGGGTGAGCTTTTTGTGCACCGCAATGTGGCGAACGTGGTTATTCATACAGACCTGAATTGCATGACTGTATTGAATTACGCGGTAGAATTTTTAAAAGTGAAGCATGTAATGGTCACCGGCCACTATGGTTGCGGTGGTGTAAAAGCCGCTCTGGAAAATCGCAAGCTGGGTTTAATCGATTATTGGCTACGCAACATTCGCGATATTTATTACAACAACAAAGACATTATTGATCGTCTTAACAATCAGGATGATCGTGTTAATCGGTTGTGCGAGTTAAATGTGATCCAGCAAGTCGATAATATTTCACGCAGTAATATTGTGCAAAACGCCTGGGCCCGCGGTCAGGAGCTGACCATTCACGGCTGGATTTACGACATCCATGACGGCATTTTGCACAAACTGACCCCACCCATCGATTCTATTGAGCAAATCCCTGAACAATACCGTTTGTATTAATTCTGCTGCCCAACCTTACTCTTGCGTAAACCGGGCAATAAATAGTTGCTCGGTTTTCGCAGCCATAATGGCATCATTCTCATGTACCCCTTTTATCTTATGCGTCCACCAATTCACTTTCACTTTTCCCCACTCCGTTAGTAATGCCGGGTGATGTCCATATTCTTCCGCCAATGCACCCACCGCCTGAGTGAATGCCAGCGCCCCGATAAAATTTTTAAACGAATATTGTTTCGTCAATTGGGGAATCTCCACCACAGATTCCAGTGCCCACCCTGGCAATTCTGTGAGAGCCTTTTGAATTTCTGCGCTGGTCATCGGTGGCGAATCGCCACGACACGCCGAACAGGTTTTATCACTTAATAAACTCATAATCATCTCCTCGTAATCCGCAGTAATCGCTAGATAAAAAAGCTAAATCTAGAATAGCGTTCGCTTCAGCTAGAAACCCTTAGCGACTTAACTATACTCAAATCCAAACAAATACTTATGTGATGCCATGGCCATACTCCCACAAGAAGAAGACAATAAATTTACTGATGAAATTCCAGGTCGCCATGAATTGGCCGATGAGCAAGTACGCTCGCTTTTTAACAGCTTGCCCGTGTCGCTTATATCTTCAATTGTCATTGCAATCATTCTCAGCCTCTCACATTGGAAGGTCATCGGACAGGCCGAAATAATTTTGTGGAATTTGCTGCTTTGCAGCACATTATTGGCGCGACTCATTCTTTGGCTGTTTTGGCACAATACCCATCAATTATATTCCACACGATTTTGGCTTTATTGTTTTCGTGTCGGCGTCTGGTTAACCGGTATCGCCTGGGGTTCTGCCGCAATTTTATTGTTTCCCCATGACAATGCCATTTATCAGGCACTCCTTGCATTTTCACTTGCCGGAGTCGCCGCCGGCTCAATGACCTCACTGACAGCAGACAAATATTCCTCTCTAGGGTTTGTAATACTTTCCATCTCTCCGTTGAGTTTATTTATTTTTATGGAGGATGGTCCAACTGCCATCGCCATGTCCAGTATGACAATGCTGTTTATATTTTTTGTGATAGCAAGTAGCACACGTACTCGCCTCAACATGGAAGAACAGATCACCAAAAACCAGCATCTTGTAAAACTCACCAACGAATTAAATTACAAACAGCAGCTGGAAAAAATCATTAACAATGCACAGTCAATCTTCATCAGCGAGAATGATATTAAGTCCGCCTTAAAAAGTTTATTGAATGAAACATTACCCGCTTGCAATAGTGAATTGGGTTTTATCGGCCAGGTAGAAAAAGATCCTGAAGGAAAACCGTTTATGCGCGCACTGGTATTTGGCAGTGCACAAAAAGATGATCGAGCATTAGAAAAATTTCGTAATTCCCATTTGCCCGATAATGGCGAATATCGCAACTTGAATAATTTATTTGGCATAGTCATGCAATCTGACCATCCTATCATCAGCCCTAACCTGGCGAGGGACATGCGCGCGGGACAAATGCCGGAGGGGCACCCCAAAATTACTAATTTTATGGGGATCCCTATTTTTAGCGGCCGCGATCAAATTGCCATTTTAGGTTTGGCAAATTGCGTTGATGGCTACCAAAATGATGACGCGGCCAAACTGGAACCTATCCTCAAAACCATTGCGCAATTTGTGCAAACCATGAACCACGAACAACGTCATGCGCAGGATCGCGCAGCGTTGGAAGCCAGCACACTGCATACCCAAACGATCCTGAACGATATTGCCGACGGCATCATCACTATTGATAAACAAGGAACAATCCAGTCTTTCAACCACGCCGCTGAAACCATATTCGGTTATCGGGCACGGCAAATCATTGGCAAAAATATCAGCACGCTGATGCCAGATCCACACAAATCATTACATGATCAATATATTCGCAATCATTTATCAACTGGCAAAAAGAATATTCTCGGTATTGGTCGAGAGGTGCTTGGCCTACGCCGCAATGGCAACCAATTTCCCATGGACTTAATGGTGTCGCGTGTGTTTCAAAATGGAGAACCAGTATTTATCGGCATCGTCCGCGACATTACCGAAAAGAAACGTGCGGATGATGCACGCAGCCAATTCATTAGCAGTGCTAGTAAGGAAATCCTGGGGCCATTAAACCTTATCGGAGAGGCAATAAATCGCTTGAAACATAAAGAACAGCAAAACATGCCGGATTCTTTACGACATATTGTTGATATCGCCCACACAAACAGTTTGCGCTTGCAACAATTAATGCATGATCTGATTGAAATCCAGAATATCACCAAACACGATGCTGACCTCAAACTGGAAACCAGACCAATTCTGCCACTGGTTGAAGATGTTGCGCGACGAAACAAAGCATTTGGGGATATCTACCAAAATAAAGTTCATGTAAGTACCACGGACGAAACATTAAATATCCAGGTGGATGCCATACGCTTTTACCAAGCCATTACCCAATTGCTGCAATATGCATTCAAGGCGTCACTACCACAAAGCGATGTGTTCATTCGGATTAATGAAGAACGTAGTCTTGTCATTATCAACATTCAATTTACTAGCAAAAACATATCCGATAACCAGTATCAGGACCTGCAAAAACTGATTGATGGTGCTGCGAAGGAATCAAGCGAACAAGAAGATTTCGGATTGGGAATTGCGCAAGCGATTATCCAGAAAATGCACGGGAAAATTTCAATTGAGAGAAAAATCGAACAGTACTACTTTGCGATAGAGTTTCCACGTGGAATTGGTCGGTTTTAACATTGATCCCTCTTCTTATAAGGATTCAGGCAGTTTGATATTTGTTTGTCGGTATAAAAATTTACAAACGATTACCGCTACCCAATGCTTTGATTTTTTCTAACAACACAGCTCCCATTTTATCGAGTGCCACCACCTGATCCACACCACCAGCCATAACCGCTTCCTTCGGCATACCATACACCACGCAACTGGCTTCATCTTGCGCCAGGGTATAACCACCCTGGTTACGAATATCCAACATACCCTGCGCACCGTCTTTACCCATGCCGGTAAGTAACACACCAATAACATTCTTCCCTCCGGCACGCGCCACCGATTCCATCATCACATCCACCGCGGGTCTATGCCTGTGCACAGGTTCAGCATCGGAAAGTTTAACGCGGTAATCAGCACCGGAACGCACAACCACAAGGTGGTAGCCACCCGGCGCTAAAAATGCATGGCCCGGTAAAATACGTTCGCCGCCTTTGGCTTCGATGACGTGCAAGCGTGTGGTTTTATTTAATCGCTCCGCATAGGTTCGGGTAAACCCCGGTGGCATGTGCTGGGTCATCACAATGCCTGGTACAGCGGCGGGTAATTGCATTAATAATTCTTTAATTGCTTCAGTGCCACCGGTGGAAGCACCAATTGCAATGATTTTTTCAGTGCTTTGCAAATTACTCGTGGCCTGCAATTTCTGTTCTTGATTAATAACAGGCCGATTTTTCTTTACCAGGGGTTTTACCTGAACACCTGCCGCCGCACGAATTTTTTCAAGAATGGTATCGGCATATTCACGAATACCGCTGGTCACACCTAATTTAGGCTTGGGAATAAAATCCACTGCACCTAATTCCAATGCTCGCAATGTTGCATCCGCACCCTCTTCCGTCAATGTTGAAATCATCACCACTGGCGTTGGTCGTGCAGCCATTAATTTTTCGAGGAATGCCAAACCGTCCATCCGTGGCATTTCGATATCCAGTGTAATCACATCGGGAACCAGTTGATTCACCATGTCACGCGCGACATAAGCATCCGGTGCTGCACCTACCAACGCCATGTCCGGTGTGTCGCGGATAATTTCTGCAAGTAAACTACGCACCAACGCAGAATCATCAACAACCAATACTTTAATCGGCATAGTGAAACTCCGAATAATCGATGATAAACATTACAACAACCATGTATCGGAAAAATTAATCAAACAACTCTACATCGCCACTTTTTGGCGTGAACTTGACGCGCATACGGTATTCACTTTCGCGATCTGTAATTGTACTGTTGTGCAATGTTTTTATTTTCTTTACCAATACATGTCCGGTGTCTGGAAAAAAATAGACCTTACGCGGAAACTCACCTAACAAATCGCTTGCCACGACCGGTATTTGTTCAATGTGCAAATAATCCAGCACAAATTCCGCATTGCGTTGACCAACATTATTAACCGTCATCCCACGCAATACATTACCACCACCAAATACTTTCGCTTCCATACGCGAGCGATTGGCCCCCATTTTGAGTAAATGATTAATCAACAATTCCATCGCATAAACACCATAACGGGCAGACTCGGCCAACAAGTCCAGATTACTGGCATTATCGCTGGGTAATAAAAAATGGTTCATCCCGCCCATCCCGGTGTACTTATCGCGCAAACACACAGCGACGCACGAGCCCAGCACTGTCACAATTAATTTATCACCCGTAGTGACGTAATATTCTCCCGGTAGAATTTTTACTGCCTGCCGTTCGAAATGCCGGTCAAAATACATATTAGGTGCGAGATGAACATTATTATCGTAACTCATCAAGCGCTCCCGGAACCTGGAGTTCGCGCGCGCTGATATGTGGTTTTACCAACCAGGTTCACCAAGTGTGCAGCATGTGAGAAACTTTCAGAATGGCCGGCAATATACAAGCCATCCGGCACCAGCAATTGAACCATTCGCTCCAGGATTTTTAACTGGGTAGGCTTATCAAAATAGATCATGACATTTCGGCAAAAAATCAGATCAAATTTTCCATCGAGGGACCAATGTTTATCAAGCAAATTAATCTGACGGAAATCAATCAATTTTTGTAACTCGCTGACAACTTTTACTTTACCTGCGTTAGCAGCCTTACCCCTCAAAAAAAATTGTTTTTTTTGCTCCGCATTCAAGGATTCTATTCGCTCCAACGTGTATACACCGGTGGCGGCCGTGCGCAAAACCTGGCTATCAATATCCGAGGCAATTATTTCCACTGGCGGTTTATAACTTCCATAGGCTTGCACAACGGTCATTGCTATAGAGTAAGGTTCTTCACCGGTACTGGAAGCCGCACACCAAATTCGGCAAGGTTTGCCTGGACGATTTTTTTTAATGAATTGCGCCAAAATATCAAAATGATGTTCCTCACGAAAAAATGCGGTGAGGTTGGTGGTTAGCGCATTAATAAATTCCTGTAATTCCTGCGGCGTGGCCTCAAGGTAATCAAGGTATTCATTAAAAGACCCCAGATTTAATACGCGCAAACGTCGCGCCAACCGGCTATAAACCAATTGCTTTTTACTGTCAGCCAGATGAATGCCTGCCCTGCGATAAATTGCGGATTTAACCCGGGTAAAATCCGCATCTGCATATTCAAATTCGCGTATCGGCTGCGCAACCACTTTCACCTTCCCGGTTTAATGATCTTCATAGGAGGTGATAAGGCTCGTCACCTCTTGGCTATAAAAAATTTATTAAAACTGCTCCCACTCATCCTCGGCAGAAGAACTGGGGGGGGTAAGTTTTTTTGTCGGTGAAGTGGACTTGGTAGCAAGTGGTTTTGATGCGGGTTTCGTCGGCGTTTTGGCAACCGGACGGGATGAGATTGCTCGCGACGATGACACTGGTTGTTCCTGGTTTTCATCCAACCGGAATTGTGAAACGTTACGATTCAGTTGATCCGCCTGTGACTGCAAACTTTCGGCCGCTGCCGCGGCTTGTTCAACCAGGGCCGCATTCTGCTGGGTCATTTCATCCATTTGCGACACAGCGGTAGAAACTTCTTCAATTCCGGCAGATTGCTCGGCTGATGCAGCCGCAATCTCCGCCATAATATCGTTTACACGTTTAATGGCATTCACAATCTCTTTCATTGTGTCACCGGATTTTCCAACCAGATTGTTACCGCTTTCTATTTTTTGCACAGAATCAGAAATTAATGCCTTGATATCCTTGGCGGCATTCGCAGAACGTTGTGCCAATGTGCGGACTTCAGATGCAACCACTGCAAAACCACGCCCCTGGTCACCTGCCCGTGCAGCTTCAACTGCTGCATTCAGCGCGAGAATATTGGTTTGGAAAGCAATCCCATCGATAACACCAATAATGTCGGAAATTTTCCGGGCAGACTCATTGATTGCATTCATTGTGGTGACAACCTGCTGAATCAAAACACCGCCATCAACAGCAACTGTGGATGCCTGCTCCGCCAATACGTTGGCTTGTTTGGCATTGTCCGCGTTTAATTTTACGGTGGAGGTTAGTTCTTCCATCGAAGATGCCGTTTCTTCCAGATTCGCTGCCTGCTGTTCAGTCCTGCTGGAAAGATCCGCATTGCCCTGCGCGATTTCGCTGGAGGCAGTAAAAATCATATCGGCAGCACCACGAATATCCCCGAGCATTTTCGTGAGGCTTCCCGTGGTTTCATTGCAATAATTTTTCAAATCACCAAAGGTGCCGGAATATTCTGCATTGATGCGTTCAGTAAGATCTCCTTTTGAAATCGCACCTAATACGCGTGCAACATCCGTGAGTCCTTTTTCAGCGGTAGTCACTAAACTGTTCAGACCCTCTGCCAGTTTCAGGAAGAAACCCTCTTTACCTTCTGTGCTGATTCGTTCATTAAAATTACCCGCTGCCGCAGAGTTAACAATATTGCTCACCTCTGCTTCCACCGCGACCTCCCCTGTTCTATCCTGCCACTCAACAACTGAACCCAGCCGCGTGCCATCTTTACTGAAAATGGGGTTGGCAACCAAACGGAAATGCCGTTTACCCACTACGATGTTGGATGTATAGGTTGTCGTCAGGTTTTCCAACAATTTAGTTTGGTGCATGGGATTTTTATGGAAGATATCCATATTGCTACCCACAATTTTCTCCACTGCAAAATGAGGTAACACAGAGCGAATATCGGCTTCAGCCACACGTAACATTTTTTCTACAGAATTATTCATGTAAATGATTTTTCGATCAGTGTCGGCGATCATCACATTTGTTGTAGTGGTTTCAAGCGCACCAAGAATGCGGCTTAATTCATGCTCCGCCGCCACTTCCTTAGTCCGATCAATCCATTCCACTACCGTTCCCAAACGCTCTCCCGAATCCGAAAAAATTGGATTAACAATTAAACGGAACACAATGCCCGCAACTGTAATTTGACTGGTGTAAGTATCCCGCAGGTTGGCAAGCAAATGCATTTGATGTGAGGGATCACGATGGAAAATATCGATATTACTACCAATAACTTTATCCACCGCAAAATGGGGTAACGCTTTACGCAATTCTGACTCTACACCGCGTAACATTTTTTCTACTGATTTATTCATGTAGATAACGGTACGCCCCGGATCGGCTACCATCACATTTGATGAAGTGGAATTTAATGCACCGAGGATTCGGCTCATCTGATGTTCTGCCGCCACCTCTTTTGTGCGATCTACCCATTCAACGACAGTTCCTAAACGCTCATCGTTTTCTGCATAAATAGGATTAACAATTAATCGAAACACAATACCCGCCACAGTAATTTCGCTGGTGTAGGTATCACGCAAATTGGCCAGCAACTGCATTTGGTGTGAGGGATTTTTGTGGAAAATATCAATATTACTACCAAGTACTTTATCTACTGAAAAATGAGGCAACGCCTTGCGTAAATCCGCTTCGACTCCTCTTAGCATTTTTTCGACAGCGCGATTCAAGTAAACAATACGGCGCTCGGAGTCAGCAACCATCACACTGGATGATGTAGAGTCCAATGCACCTACAATTTGTTTCATCAATCGCTCTGCTTTTAATTTTCTCATTGCATCTTCCGTAATATCGGTTGCATATTTCACAACCTTGAACGGGCGACCGTCTGCATTCAGGATGGGATTGTAACTCGCTTGTATCCATACCTCTTTACCACCTTTCCCGACACGCTTATATTGGCCCGCTTCAAAATCACCGCGCGCAAGGCGATCCCAAAATAAACGGTATTCCGGGCTTGACCGATACTCAGGATCAATAAAAATACTGTGGTGCCGGCCTTTGATTTCATCAAGGCTGTACCCCATTACATCCAGGAAATTCTGGTTGGCATTCAGGATGGTTCCATCCAGACCAAACTCAATTACTGCCTGCACCCGATTAACCGCTGCGAGTTGCCCACGCATATTGTTATATTCTTGTTCATCCACCTTGATAGTTTTTTTGTTCGAACCCGCATTAAACAGACTGATCATACTCATTTGGTTTTTCTCCTTACACGCTCGCGCCGGTTGCTTCAGGTGTATCAAATAATCCGAGTTCTTCGCTCGATATCAATTCATTGATGTCCACTAAAATAATCATTTGTTCATTTACAGTTGCCAGGCCCAACAAATAACGACTGTTAAATGCCACACCGAAATCCGGTGGTGGACGCAATTGCTCGTTACTCAAACTCACCACATCAGAAACGCCGTCAACCACAATGCCTACAATACGGTTACGTATATGCAGCACTATGACAATGGTGAATTCATCGTAAGTCACATTGCCCACATCAAACTTAATACGTAAATCCACAATAGGAACTATGTCGCCCCGCAAATTAATAACGCCTTTAATAAACGGAGGGGCATTGGCAATTTTGGTGACCGATTCATAACCGCGAATTTCTTTTACTGTCAAAATATCGATCGCATAATTTTCATCACCCAGGGTGAACGTCAGATATTCCTGGGCAATGTTCTTTGTTGCTCTAGACGGTTCCATAACACTGCTACCCCAATTGATTTATTCAGTTTTTACACAGCAGTTGCCAAATGTGCATTGTGATTCACACTTAACGCCAGTGATTCCACATCCAGAATTAATGCCACACTGCCATCGCCCATAATGGTTGCGCCGGCTATGCCTTGCACACGCTTGTAATGTTGCTCCAGGCTTTTGATGACCACTTGTTGTTGGCCAACGAGCGCATCCACAAATAATGCAAAGCGATATTTAGTGGTTTCGATTAAAACAACTATGCCTTTGCTGGCGTCGGTGAACTGTGGATCTAACTGCATCACTTTATGAAGCGATAAGATGGGCCAGTATTCATTACGAACATGAAGTAGCTGGTCTTCACCGGCAAGGGTTTTTATATCCTTCGCTGCTGGTTGCATGGATTCAACAATATGAACAAGGGGCACAATAAATGTTTGACTACCCACAGAAACACACATCCCATCCACAATTGCGAGTGTGAGTGGTAGATGAATAGTAAATGTAGCACCTTGTCCTGCGCGTGATTCAATATCAATTCTTCCGCCCAGGCTTTGTACATTACGTTTCACTACATCCATGCCAACACCGCGACCAGATACATCGGTCACTTCAGCGGCGGTTGAAAAACCGGGTGCAAAAATGAGTTGCCATACCTCTTCATCGCGCGGGCTCTCACCAATGGGAATATTATTTTCGCGAGCCTTGGCTAGAATTCGTTCGCGATTCAAACCGCCGCCGTCATCACTAATGCTGATAACGATATTTCCGCCCTGTTGAGCTGCGCGCAGGACTACTTTGCCGGTGGGACTCTTGCCTCGCTCACGTCGTACCTCAGCAGATTCAATGCCGTGATCAATACTGTTGCGCACCAGATGGGTCAATGGATCGACCAGTTTTTCTGTTAACCCTTTATCAAGTTCGGTTTCGCCACCTTCAATAATCAAATCAATTTGCTTGCCTAATTTGGTAGAAAGATCGCGCACAACTCGAGGAAAACGGTTGAACACAAAGGAAACCGGTAACATGCGAATTGACATTACCGCTTCTTGAATCTCACGTGTATTTCGTTCCAATTCATTGGCAACTGTTTGAAATTTTTCTGCCAAAGGACCTTCAAGGCTTTTACCCAACAAGTTCATCATAGATTGGGTAATGACTATCTCACCGACCAAATTAATAAGCTGGTCGACCTTGGAGACATCCACACGGATCGAAGAACTTTCTACACTTATATGTTCATTGCTTTTTTGTTTAGAGGAAACAGGTCGGTTTTCTACAGGACTTGATGAAGCCGTGATAGTTACTACATTTGCGCTCTCCGATTTTCCGGAATCAACAGATGTGAAGTCGACTGAAACTGGATGTGGGATATCGTTTGAACTTATTGTTGTTGCTCGGGGCTCGCTAACGGATTCCGTTGCAATATTTGAAGATGAATCCAATAAATCCTCGAAAAATCCAAACACCGCATTACTTCCTGTGTCGGATGAGGATGGCACAGTAACCACCTCGGGTATCTCGTCAAAAAAGCCGAAGCAGTCATCTTCAACAGGCTGATCAAAAAATCCGTAGGCATCTTCCGCCACGTTCAACTCGGGCTCAGGGAAAAAACCATACCCTTGCTCCTCTTCCTGACTATTCTGAGTAGGCGATCTACCGGCGGTTACTATTTCAAGTTCGCTGGTGAGATGGTGAACCCCTGACCAATCGATTTCTGATCCGCTTCGATAACATTGCAGAATATTTTTCAGTTGATCTACCGAACTTAAAAATAAATCAACCATGCTGGCGATAATTTGCATTTGTCCTTTGCGAATTTTGTCCAATAAGCTTTCCATAATATGGGTAACGCTGCCCAGTGCATCAAACCCAAAAATACCACTCCCTCCTTTTATAGAATGGGCAGCACGAAAAATACTGTTCAGCATTTCTGCATCGGGGTTTTCAATATCCAATGCCAATAATAATTGCTCCATTTCTTCAAGGTGCTCCTGGCTTTCCTCAAAGAACACAGAATGAAATTGTTTCATGTCGATAGACATACCCAAATCCTTCGATTCAAGAACAGAATTAGCCCATGACTTTTTTGGCGATTTCCAGCAACTTTGCCGGATCAAACGGTTTAACCATCCAGCCAGTGGCTCCCGCTGCGCGTCCTTGTGCTTTCATGGCGTCGCTCGCCTCTGTTGTCAGAACCACAATAGGTGTACGTGAATGGGCAGGTAGTGCGCGCGTCGATTTAATAAATGTCAAACCATCCATATTTGGCATGTTTTGGTCTGTCAAAATGAAATCAAATCCTCTCTGCTTACAAAAATTCAACGCTTCAAGCCCATCTTTAGCAGAGGTGACAATGTAACCTGCCGACTTAAGCGTGGCTTCTACCATTTGCCGCACCGAGACCGAGTCATCCACAATTAATACTTGTTTGCTCATACATTGCTTCCCAAACCATTGCTATCAGTTAATGCCAATTACCGCTTGTATGCGATTTCCCGGAGGAAATATTTCTACACTTTGCGAAAGACTTTTAATCATGCGCAAACCACGCCCGAATAACAGATCATCTTGCTGCGCAAGTTTTTTTGAAAAGTCATAACCATTTCCAGAATCTTCAACAATGACAACCAATTGTGGTTTTCCAGCGTTAAGCTCCCACCGCAAGGTTAGCTGAATAGCATCCTTGTTAGTTAATGTGGAAAACCTTTTTTCCCGCTCCTGAAAATAGTATGTAAAGCCTTCCGGGTTTTCCTTGATTCCTGAATCAAGTTGTAAAACGCCATGGTCTAATGCATTGCTAACCATTTCACTCACAATCAAAAATATGATCTGACAGAAACTTTGTTCCACGCCAAGATATTGCAAGAATTTATTGCACAGTGGCGGCAGCTCACAACTCGCCAGTTTTTTTCCACTAATCCGTAGCTGCCAGAAGAATTCCGAAAATTCCTCTTCAATGTTGCCCTGGATTACTTTTTCTCTGAACAGAGATTTATTAGCCGTGACAAATGCTGGTGTAATGACGCAGACAGAAACATCATCTTTGTAACTGTCCGTTTCAGCATGTTTAGCAAGGGCGGCAGTTAATGCCTCCAATAATTGAGGCGGATTGGATTGCATTATTTCCAGCAAACGAGACTTATCAAAACTTTTTCCAGCCGGATTTTCCTGCTCCAATAACCCATCACTGCACGCCAAAAAAGATCCCTCCCCTGTCATTTTCCAAGTCTGGACATTTGCATCAAAATGTTCATCTTCCAGAATTCCCAACGCCATATGTTGTGATTTAAATTGCTGGATAATGCCCCCCTGCACCAACCAATATGCCGTGGGCATACCGCCATTCCAAACATGAATTTCATTTCGGCCCCGCTCTATGTGCACCACAATCGCTGCTACAAAACGGTCATGTGGAGTGTCGCGTTCCAACTTGCGATTCATTTCAATCACTATCGGCTGTATTGCAAAACCTTTAGCCACCATGGTGTTAAAAATTGATACCACCGGCATAACCGTGATAGCTGCCGATAGCCCATGGCCCGTTGCATCCGCTAATAAAAAATAGAGATCTCCCCCTGGCGACACTTTTGCAATTGCAATATCACCACTGAATGACGAAGAAGGCTTTAACCATAAACTCACACCATCAATAACCTGATTATTCTGACGCAGCAAATATTCGTAGGTAAATTTAGCGACCGCCTCTTCCCGCTCTGCGTCGCGTTTAAATCGGGCCAATTCACTATTTTGCAAACTGATCAAGCGTTGCATTGCAACGGCGCGAATCAATGCGCTCACCTTTAACGCCAATAACGACAAATTAACCGGTTTGATCACGTAATCAGTGACCCCGGCATTAAAGCAATCCTCAAGAAATACAGGGTCTTCATTGGTACTCACCATAATCACCGGTGGCATATTGTCACTTGCGACCTGCTGCAAACGCGCAAGGAAATTTAACCCCGTTCCATCACCGAGGTGGTAATCCAGCAAAATCAGATCCGTTAATTCCCCTTGCTCAATAAAAGCCACAGCTTCTTTGAGGCTGGAAGCACCTTGCGTTAAAAAACCTTTACTTTGCAAAAAATGACAAAACAATTCATTCAGAAATAAATCATCATCTACCACTAAAATACTGTGGGAGATATTTTCCTGAATTATTTCAGCTGGCATGATTGCGAACGCCACAATTAAATAAACTGAAAAATACGCTGCATATTAGCCATTTCCAATATCTGTGCCGTTGCTCCTTTTGCGCCACGAATAGACATTTTTTTGCTAGACGATGCCGCTCGCCGTTGCCACATCAACATCATTCCCAATGCAGCACTGTCGAGATATTCAACGCGACTAAAATCAAAAATAATTTCTTTAATATCCTGATTTTCCAGATTTTCTGTACAAAGACGTTGAAAGTCCTTATGGAAGCCATAATCAAAGCGATTCGGTAAGGTAATCGTTGCGGATGTGGTCATATGTTTGCCCACCTGATTTCAGATTCAACGGATATCTATAATTTTTTGCAGGTTTGCGAGACTTAGTATTTCTCGCGGCGCTGTTTTTAAATTAATCATTGATAATTTTGAGTTGCGCGACTGCGCTTTCTTTTGCGACATAACCAACAAACCAATGCCTGCGCTATCTATGTAATCCAGATCAACGCAATCCAGGGTGATAGTTCCTGGCTGTTCCAGTGCACTAGCAATAGCGCTGTTAAATTCCGCCCCGGATGAATAATCAAACCGTTTAGGCATTTTTATTACAGCAGAGTTGGTCATACAGTATTCTCCCTGGCATTGATCAAAATAAATCAACGCTCCCACTTTCTACCGAGGCAGCAGAAACTGGATTGTGTTGATTACGGAATGAATCGGTTTTGTATTTATCCAAGGCTGTTCCCAAGCGGGAAAAATTTGCATTGGAATCAGCAAGCAAATGGCTAATAGGTATTAGCTCATCCAAACGTTGAATAATGTAACGAATGTTTTGTGTGGACATGTCTTCAAACTGCATTGCGCGCATAGCATTGTGCAGGGCATCAACCAGTTTCGTTACCTGTTGTTCCATCGACTCGGTGATGATTTGATCTTTATCGGCCTTCTGGATGAGGCTATCGCTGATGGATTGCATTTCTGCCTTGGCCTGCAATACATAGGTCATATCCTGTGATGCAACTTCACCTACCGTTTTTGTCAAATCATCGATTGCGGTAGCGATTCCACGCAATTGTTTTTGGATATCCAGGCTAAAACCGGCAGAGCGGGTTGATAATGCTCTCACTTCATCAGCAACTACAGCGAAGCCACGCCCGCTCTCCCCTGCCCGCGCCGCTTCAATCGCAGCATTTAGTGCGAGCAAATTTGTTTGCGCTGCAATTTGATCAATATCTTTTAACGCTTTTAAAACTCGCGGCATCTGATCTGCTATAGCATCCACTTTTTCCACCAACTCCATTGAAGATGCACTCATATTGACGGTGGTATCAACAAACCGGTTCAGTAACACATAAGTATTTTCAGCAAACAGGCTCATTCGCATGGAAATGGTATCTGCACTTTTATCATCGCCTACTTCATAAAGCAGACGGTGTACATCTTTTTGCTGCTGTTCCAATAATTCTTTTATTTGATTAAATGCATCGCTTAATGTCGCAACAGCATCAGTTTGTATTCCGATTTGTGCATGCAGATTTTCTTTGCTTTCACGCAAAACATCTTCAAAGAGATTACTTGTTTCCGAGAGCACCACGGACGAGCCAGGTTTGCTATCTGCATTTTCAGTTATTGTTGTTGCGAGGGTTTGGTTTGAATTTTTTAAATAATTAAAAAAAGCTAACGCCAGACAAACCAATATCGGGCCAGCAACAGAATAGACAAAATACGAGACAAGACAGCCGGCCGCGCAGGCAGCTATAAATAGCCAGATATTCTTTACCGGGGTATGCGCATCCAACTCCATGACTCCATCGCAAATAGAGTAATAGCTGCCATTTTTTACAAGGCGTGATTACTCTGGAATGATTTAAAAGTAGCAGGTTTATTCTTTAATGCTGGATTTGCGGGACGTTTGATGAAATTTTTTAGGCTGTATTACTTAACGGGAAGGATTTGGAGAGATATATGAACAATTCAATTCTAGTAATTTATTTTTTATTGCGAAGCTTCATAACGGCAGAATTAATTTTTTACGGTCATAAAAAACGGCAGCCATAGCTGCCGTTTTTAAGGTGAAATCCAAAAGTACATCATTGAACTTCTACTACACCCTCTTCAATTTTTGCTTTCCAGATTTTTGGCCCGGTGGTGTGCACGGACTCTCCGCGGGAATCCACCGCGACAGTTACGGGCATATCTTTAACATCAAATTCGTAAATGGCTTCCATACCCAGTTCCGGGAAGCCTAACACTTTGGATGATTTAATTGCCTGGGCAACCAGATAAGCCGCACCACCCACAGCCATCAAATATACGGATTTATTATCCCGAATCGCTTCAATAGCAGTTGGACCGCGCTCGGATTTACCAATCATGCCTAACAAGCCGGTTTGTTCCAGCATCGTGCGTGTGAATTTATCCATACGGGTAGCTGTTGTGGGGCCAGCGGGGCCAACAACCTCATCGCGCACCGGATCAACCGGACCCACGTAATAAATGAAGCGCCCTTTTAAATCCACCGGCAAGGATTCGCCCCTGGCGAGTAAATCAGTCATTTTTTTATGCGCTGCATCACGCCCGGTTAACATCTTGCCCGACAGCAAAATCGTTTCACCGGTTTTCCATTCAAGTACATCTTCAGGGGTTACTGTATCCAGATTCACACGGCGCACACTGCTGCCAACATCCCAACTGATTTCCGGATAATCCTCAAGCGCTGGTGGCGTTTGGAAAGATGGACCAGAGCCATCCAGCACAAAGTGAGCATGGCGAGTTGCGGCACAGTTAGGAATAATTGCAATCGCCTTGTTAGCTGCATGGGTTGGATAATCTTTGATTTTGATATCCACAACGGTGGTCAAACCACCAAGACCCTGCGCACCAATTCCGAGACGGTTTACCTTATCGAACAATTCAATTCGCAATTCTTCATAACGATCTTTTGCTCCGCGTTCTTTTAATTCCTGAATATCAACCGGATCAAGTAGTGCTTCTTTAGCGAGCAGCATCGCTTTCTCGGCGGTACCGCCAATACCAATTCCCAACATACCCGGCGGGCACCAACCAGCGCCCATTTCAGGAACTACCTTTAAAACCCAATCCACAACAGAATCAGAGGGATTCAACATTGCAAATTTGGTTTTTGCTTCAGAGCCTCCACCTTTTGCCGCAACATGAACATCCACTGTATTGCCAGGGACAATGTTGTAGTGAATTACCGCCGGGGTGTTATCACCGGTATTTTTACGTGCACCGTCCGGGTCGGACAAAATAGATGCGCGCAACACGTTATCAGGATTGTTGTACGCACGACGCACTCCTTCATTCACCATATCAGTGAGACTCATCTGCGCATCCCACTGTACATCCATGCCTACAGTAACAAATACAGTCACAATACCTGTGTCCTGACAAATGGGACGATGTCCCATGGCGCACATACGCGAGTTAATCAGGATTTGCGCCATCGCATCCTTGGCGGCTTTATTTTGCTCACGTTCGTAGGCTTTGTGGATGGCCTGGATAAAATCTACAGGGTGATAATAGGAAATAAATTGCAGCGCATCGGCGACGCTGTCGATTAAATCTTGTTGGCGAATCACGGTTGGCATAATCAAATTCTCGTCTTACTAAAAAACTAACCTGATAAACAAAACGCTCGCCATTTGGCGAGCGAATTATAAAGATGTAAAACTTATTTAGGCGCTGTGCCTAATTGCTGTTTTATTTGCAGAATTTCGCGGTTGGTGCTGCGGCGGAAATCATCAATGGCAGAAATCGCTTCTTCATTATTTTTGGTACGCGAAGCCAGGCTATCCAAAGCAGTCATCTCCAAGGCCATTTTATCTAACTCTTCCTTCAAATTTTGCACGCTTTGCGCTTGCTGGCTAACACTGGTGTTCATACCATCGATTTTTGCAATCGCTGCATCAGCCACTGTTTTGTTAGCAGAAACTTCTTGTTTGAGCGACGCCACACTTGCTTTCACATCATTAGCTGCTTTTTGTGCATTCGCGGTGTCACGACCCACTGCTGCAATTTTTTCAGTATTTGAGGCTAGACCTTTGCGATTTTCTTCTGCCACACCGGCGATACGACGTACTTCCCCATCCAATTTTTTCAAGTTGGATTGCAAAGTCACCACTGATGCACTGGATTCTTCGGACGTCATACTGAGTTGCTGCTCCAAACCTTTAATGCGCTCATCAGCTTGTTTCAACATGGTTTGTGTTTGCAGCAATTGCCACCCTAAGAATCCGGCCCCGGCAACACCGAGTAGTGCAACTACCAAAGCGATGGCAGGCAAACTACTTGAAGGTGCAGGTGCATACGCCACGTTAGTGGTAGGGGTAGGTCTGCGGGGAGGTGGCGAGGTACGGGAATCCTGGTCATCATGATCCGCTGGCCCATGGGATTGCTGACGACGCGACTCGGGCTGCTCGGATATTCCGCCAGTGGACAATGTGGGTTCTCTGCGTTCCATAACAACAATACCTTAAACAATACAGTGATCGGGTTAATAATCCGGATGGGTAAATCAGTGTGCGCGCATTTTATAGTAGAGGCCAATACAAACATAGGCCAGTGTCAGGAATTAGCGCCCGCGAATACCCATAAAAAAACGGGCCCAAGAGCCCGTTTTCCGTGAAAAAAGCAAATAACGCAATACTTATTTGGCGTAATTAGCGTTCACGAACTCCCAATTCACCAATGACCAGAAAGCGCCAATGTAGTTTGGACGTGAATTGCGGAAATCGATGTAATAAGCGTGTTCCCACAGATCGATAGTCAGAATTGGAGTAACGGAAGCATCAGTCAATGGAGTCGCCGCATTGCTGGTGTTAACAATCGCAACAGAACCGTCAGCTTTTTTCACCAGCCAAGTCCAAGAAGAACCAAAGTTGTTTATTGCGGAGTTGGTGAAATCTTCTTTGAATTTATCAAAAGAACCAAACGCTTTAGTAATAGCGTCTGCAACAGCACCCGTCGGAGCGCCACCACCGTTAGGGCTCAGGCAATTCCAGTAGAAAGTGTGGTTCCAGATTTGCGCAGCATTGTTGAATACTGGACCGGTAGACGATTTGATTACTTCTTCCAGGCTTTTGCCTTCGAACTCAGTACCGGGAACCAGGGTGTTCAGTTTATCTACATACGCTTTGTGATGTTTTCCGTGGTGATAATCCAGAGTTTCAGCAGAGATGTGTGGCGCCAGGGCGTCTTTTGCATAAGGCAGTGCAGGTAATTCAAAAGCCATGATGTTTCTCCTAATTCACGGTTGTATCGATCAATTCAGTTTTTAGACAAAACAAAATTCAATTAATCATGTGCGGGCTGAATGATAACAGCTTCATAATTTCCACATGATTAAAAATAATTACGGCCCACTGGGGGCCGTAACTATAACGCAAAACTATGAGCCGCTACGCTCGGCACCAAAAAGGTGCCAGATATTCGCGACAACAGCCCGAGTATTTGCGTACATTTTACAGGTCACTTGAACAGCAGTTACATCATGCCGCCCATACCACCCATGCCACCCATATCATGGCCATGGCCACCGGCAGCTGGTTTATCTTCTGGCAAATCAGCAACCATCGCTTCAGTGGTGATCATCAAACCAGCGATAGAACCTGCAGCTTGCAATGCAGTGCGGGTTACTTTAGCTGGATCGAGAATACCCATTTCGATCATGTCGCCATATACACCAGTTGCCGCGTTGTAACCGTAGTTACCAGAACCTTTCTTCACAGAATCAGCAACGACTGATGGCTCATCACCGGCGTTAGCAACGATTTGACGCAAAGGCGCTTCCATTGCACGACGTGCGATGGTGATACCGGCGTTTTGGTCTTCGTTGTCGCCTTTCAGGTCTGCGATGGCAGCAACTGCACGAATCAATGCAGTACCGCCCCCAGGAACCACACCTTCTTCTACTGCGGCACGGGTAGCGTGCAGCGCATCTTCAACGCGTGCTTTTTTCTCTTTCATTTCAACTTCGGTAGCAGCACCTACTTTAATTACCGCAACACCGCCAGCCAGTTTGGCTACGCGCTCTTGCAGTTTTTCGCGATCATAATCAGAAGAAGTTTCTTCGATTTGCACACGGATTTGCTGTACACGTGCTTTGATTTCATCAGCGTTACCAGCACCGTCAACGATAACGGTGTTGTCTTTGTTCATGGTTACGCGTTTTGCAGTACCCAAATGTTCTAAAGTTGCGCTTTCCAGATCCAGGCCAACTTCTTCAGAAATAACAGTACCGCCAGTCAATACCGCGATGTCTTGCAACATGGCTTTACGACGATCACCGAAACCAGGCGCCTTAACACCGGCAACTTTTACGATACCGCGGATGTTGTTCACCACCAAAGTTGCCAGCGCTTCGCCTTCAACGTCTTCAGCAACGATGATCAGCGGCTTGCCAGATTTGGCAACGCCTTCCAGTACTGGCAGCAATTCACGGATATTGGAGATTTTCTTGTCAACCAACAGGATGAACGGATGATCGTGCTCAACGCTCATGCTGTCCTGGTTGTTGATGAAGTAAGGAGACAGGTAACCGCGGTCGAACTGCATACCTTCTACCACGTCCAGTTCATTATCCAGACTGGTGCCTTCTTCTACAGTGATAACACCTTCTTTACCGACTTTTTCCATGGCTTCAGCAATCAACTCACCTACAGAGGTATCGCTGTTTGCAGAGATGCTGCCTACTTGAGAGATAGATTTGGTATCAGCACATGGAACAGCAATAGATTGAACGTGTTTAACTGCAGCAGCGATTGCTTTGTCGATACCGCGCTTCAGGTCCATCGGGTTCATGCCCGCCGCAACGGATTTCAAACCTTCGTTAACGATGGCTTGAGCCAAAACGGTTGCCGTAGTAGTACCGTCACCCGCATCGTCAGAGGCTTTGGACGCAACTTCTTTCACCATTTGCGCGCCCATGTTTTCAAACTTGTCTTTCAGGGAAATTTCTTTAGCAACAGAAACACCGTCTTTAGTGATGGTTGGTGCACCGAAAGATTTTTCCAACACTACGTTACGGCCTTTTGGGCCCAAGGTGGCTTTAACGGCATCGGCCAGGATATTTACACCAGCGAGCATGCGTTGACGGGCGCTATCACCAAATTTAACTTCTTTAGCTGACATGATTTATACCTTTAAAAATTCGTTTGATATTGGGAAGTTGTCGAAACGGTGGAATTATTCCAATACCGCTTTAATGTCAGATTCGCTCAGAATCACCAGCTCTTCACCATCGATAGTGATGGTGTCGCTGCCAGCATATTTGCCAAACACCACTACATCACCCACTTTCACATCCAGCGGACGCAACTCACCACTGGTTAATACACGGCCATTACCTACTGCAACGACTTCACCTTGATTTGGCTTCTCTTTGGCAGAACCGGACAGGATGATGCCACCAGCAGTTTTGGTTTCTTCTTCTTTGCGGCGAACCACAACGCGATCATGCAATGGACGAATTTTCATGAAGCTATGTCTCCTAACATTCAATTTTTAACTAAACAGGGAATCCGGCTCAGCGCAGCTGAGCTAGGCGACTCCAGCTTGAGGTTTATAGGGATAATCTTGAAACTTTCAAGACCGTCCCTGAATGGCCGCCGATACTCCAGGGCTGCCCGGAAACCGGTGGCCGAAAAGCGGTGACACCTATGTGGGGCTAGGTTTGGGGATTTCAACAGGAAGAGAGAAAAAATCCTGAATCAGGACTTTTTGGACGTGGAGGTTGATGAATCATCATTCGCTTTGGGCTTTTCTTGCTCAATCAATACCCCTTCCAATGGTGGCTGGGAGGTTGTAGAGGGCTCTTCATGATCATAAACATTGCCCTCCTCACGGCTGCGATTAAATGATGAATGACGCTGGGCAAAACCCGCTGCCTGCGCAGTCATTTTGGCAACCCATCGACCTATGAGGAGACGTCTGAACAGAGGAATAAAACAAAAAATGGCAAATAAGTCAGTGATAAATCCTGGAATAATTAGTAAAACCGCGCCAATCGCTTTAAATAATCCCTCTGCAATAGTCGCTGCCGGCAACTGCCCCGAACGCACGTTTTGAGCGACCTTGAACATACTTGCTGTCCCCAAGAAACGTAGCAGATTCATGCCGATAAAAATCATCGCGATCAACCAAAAAATAACCGGTAAAGCACCTACCTCATCACCAATAATGATCATCAGCCACAGCTCGATAAAAGGAAATAGCAGCAGAAATAGTACAGGTATACGCATTACATTAGGCCCATTTGGCAGTCATCTTGAATTACAAGAATGGAAGTCTATCACTTGTAACTTCGTTCCAGCGACATAAGATCATGTTACTTTGGATAGCAAATTTTCCGCATACCCAAATATCCACAACGTGCCGCCTCACTGTGTTTTACCGGATGAAAAATTTTCATTAAAGTAACTACACTGCAATGGCTGAAATGTCAGCAATGCAAATCGATTGGACTCGGGGCAAGCAAGATAACCCAAATTTAGCTATTACTGGCGAATACTGCTATGAGTGAAAAAGCGGAATCATCCCTTTCAAGAAATCGTTCGGCGATTTATTTGGCACTGATGAATATTCCAGCTGGCAAGGTGATTGCCTACGGACAATTAGCAAAATTAGCCGGGCTGCCGGGGGCAGCCCGGCTTGCAGGAAAAGTGTTGTGTGGTTTACCGGAAAACACTGGGCTTCCATGGCACAGAGTCATTAATTCACAAGGAAAAATTTCTTTACCGGAAGGATCAGCTGGTTATCAAGAACAAAAGTCTCGCCTGGAAGCCGAAGGAATTGAATTCAGGAACAATAAAATCAATCTGCGCATTTACGGTTACATTCTTTAAATAATTACCAGCGAATCCACTCTGATGACATCTTCAAAC
This sequence comes from Cellvibrio sp., assembly GCA_035490715.1. GTDB lineage: Bacteria > Pseudomonadota > Gammaproteobacteria > Pseudomonadales > Cellvibrionaceae > Cellvibrio. The sequence goes on along the minus strand of DATJLF010000010.1, from coordinate 16,211 downwards.
TCACCAGCTCACCAATACAAAGGCTGGAATGGAATTAAGCACGCGTTCGCGACTCCGTCTGCACTGACACTTTTTTGTTTGGGGTTGGGCTCTGGCTTACCCTTCATGCTAGTGGGTGGATTAACGTTATCTACTTGGTTGCGCGATATAGGTTTTGCATTGAGCGTAATCGGATTGATTAGCTACGCCAGTTTTTTTTATGTTCTTAAATTTTTATGGGCACCTTTAATCGATAAATATAGCCTGCCTTTTTTGGGGCGCCGCAAAGGTTGGCTGGTGGTGTCACAGCTTGTTTTGATTGCAGCATTAATTGCGATGGCAATCCTTGGTCCAGAATCATCAATAAGTATTTTTATTGTATTAGTTGCATTAGCGGCATTTTCTGGCGCAACACTGGATATTGTTGTTGATGCTTATCGTATCGAAATAGCCCCCGCAGAATCACAAGCTGCACTTGCAGCAACTTATATTTTGGGTTACCGCATTGCGTTGATTTTATCAGGCGCCATCGCGTTATATCTGGCCGAACTCTTCGGATGGATGCAAGCGTATTTACTAATGGCAATCCTGCTAATTATTCCACTTACCGCAGCAATCATATCCCGCGAGCCGGATAATAAGCAGGCGTTGGCTGTGAGAGAGATTCATCTAGCCGATGCATTCATTAAACCCTTCCAGGAGTTTTTCTCGCGCAACGGAATTTTGTTAGCCTTGATGTTATTGATATTTGTTGGCTTGTTTAAGCTACCAGATCAAATGATTGGAGTTTTAGCGGGTCCATTCTATTTAGATTCTGGTTACACGAAGGCAGATATTGCAACCGTATCGAAACTGTATGGTGTATGGGTGGGTATTGCGGGAGCATTTTTAGGAGGCATTTGTATTGCCGCTTTTGGCATACGTAATATGTTAGCTGTTGCTGCTATTATCGTATCGGTTTCCAATATTGCATTTTTATTAATGGCTAATCATCCGGGAGAAGATTGGGCTTTTTTTGCAGCCATCAGCGCAGACAACATATCACAGGGCTTTGCAGGTGTAGTGCTGGTTGCATTTATGTCCAGCCTGACGAACCAGAATTTCACGGCAACCCAATACGCCCTGCTGGCATCATTGGCAAATTTACCTGGCAAATTTATCGGCGGCCTTTCTGGTTATATTGTGGAAGCTACCAGTTATTCCTGGTTTTTTATTTTCAGCAGCTTGTCTGTTGTACCTACTTTGCTGATACTGGCCTGGCTCTGGAAGAGACTACACAATTCCTGAAAATAAAAAGCCCTGTAAAAGCAGGGCTTTTTAAAGCAACAAGTCACGACCTAATCGCGAAAGTTTTCAAATTGCATTGGCATGCCCAATTCAGCCGCACGTAATGCGGCAATACATTCCTGTAAATCGTCACGTTTTTTGCCAGTAACGCGAACCTGCTCGCCCTGGATACTAGCCTGCACTTTTAATTTCTTGTCTTTCACCAACGCGACGATCTTTTTGGCCAAATCTTTATCAATACCAGTGCGCACAGTCACTTCACGCTTCACTTGCTTGCCCGCACTTTTTACCTGGCCTATTTCCAGACAACTCACATCAATCCCGTTCTTCGCCATAGCCGGCCTGAGTATGTCCAGCATTTGATCAAGCTGCATTTCCGCATCAGCAGTAATGGTGATTTCATACTCTTTAAGCTCGAAACTTGCATTCACTCCCTTAAAATCAAAACGGTTGGTAATCAAACGCTGGGCCTGGTCAACCGAGTTGGTCAGCGCGTGTTTATCAACTTCCGAAACCACATCAAACGATGGCATAACTAACCTCAATAATTTCCAAATAATTCGTTAACATTTAAACAATCAGGGTCGCAAAGGCAATAGCGCATACCCAGAATAACAGCGAGCGGTTATACAACGGCACACTGGATTTAACCAACGCAAAAGAGTATGCAGGTTCTGAATGGGTAGTAATTACATCGCCGGTTAAATCTTCAATAATATCCTGGGTCTCTTCTTCCATTTCTTCCTGCATCTCTGCTTTCTGCTCAGGAGCGAGGGTAGCCATGGCTTCAGCAGAACATTCCGTAGGAGCGCCCAACGCTCCGCGCAAGCATTCATTCAATACATGCTCGGATGAACTTTGCACATCCAATAAATTTTTACGCAGTGGGCAGGTTTCAAAATTACCCACAAATGCCCAGGTGACGCCCATTAAACGCACTGACGGAAATTCCAGTAGCCATAACCATTTACCCGCGATTTGTGCTGCCTCACCACCACTTACCGAAAAATCACGGTACAAAATACTCAACCGATATAACAATGCACCGAATGGGCCCGCAATAAAAAACCAGAACAGCACAGCGAAGGTGCGTTCAAAACCACGATAAGCAATTATCTTCAGGGCCTCACCATGCAATGAGCGCCAATCAGATTCATCACCCACTACGGGTTCCACTGCACTGTTTCCTCTTAATCGATCCAACAACTGCGCTGCTGCAACTGAATCACCTCGCGTCGCCAACGCAATATATTCCTGGACATCGGCCACAAGGTTGCCGCGCCCCAGGCTATACAGCAACACAATTGAATAAAGAACAAATAACCAGAACCAGGGCTTATCAAAAGCCTGGTTGATAAACACAAACACCAAAATCAAAACTGATAACGGAATAATTAACGACAACGCCAATGGAATTGCAGGCACCGCTGACAACCCCGGTGCTTGCTGCAAACGTGTCATTAACCAACGAAACCATCCATCAAAATGTATAAACCTGGCGGAACCCAACCAATACACAATGGCGAGCACCACAACCAAACTGAGAAAAATCATAATGTTTGTCTCTTACAGAGCAAATTATTAACAACGAGAAGGAGTGATTAATGCAAAATAACGCGACCAATCAAAATAAGGGCCAGGGTCAGTTTTACGCCCTGATGCAATATGTTCATGACCAGTGATACGCCCAAGTGTAAGTGTAGGATAAGTCAACAGTAAGTGGCGAGTGACTTTCGCCAGTTGCTCATATTGTATGTCAGTAAAGTGTTGGTCATCCGTTCCTTCCATTTCAATGCCAATCGAGTAATCGTTGCAGTTAGGGACTCCCTCAAAGCTGGAAATACCAGCATGCCATGCACGATCAGCAAAAGAGACAAACTGTGTAATTTTGCCATCACGTTCGATGAATAAGTGAGCAGAAACCTGCAATGCAGCAATCGACTCAAAATAAGGATGCATAGCTGAATCCAATCGATTTTGAAAAAACTGTTGCACATACCCCCCACCAAATTCACCCGGCGGCAAACTGATATTGTGGATAACCAGCAAACTTACTGGCACGTTTTCTGGCCGTTGATTGAAATTCGGCGATGGCATTTTATGTGCAATGTTCAACCAGTGATCAACAATGGCGACGCATTGTTCGTTTGTGACAGTCATTCGCTATAACCTGAAACCGTATTTCTTGGGAGAAAAGCTGCAATTGATGAATTCAGTTAAGCAGGAATTGTGCGATCTTCAGCCCAGATACGCAATTGTGTAATTTGCTCAGCCATCACGACCGATAACGGGCTCGTAGCGGCAATCTCGCTCAACAAAATATCCGTTGTTAACGGTTTTCCATCAGCAGCAGCTGAGTAAAGTGCTGCAATAATTGCTTGTTCGATTTCCGACCCGGAAAATCCTTGCGTGGCAACACTTAATTGCTCAAGATCAAAGTTAGTTGAATTGCAATCGCGTTTGCGCAAATGAATAGCAAAAATATCCTTGCGTACTGCAGGTTCCGGCAAGTCCACAAAAAATATTTCATCGAGTCGCCCTTTACGAATTAATTCCGGCGGCAAACGCGAAATATCATTGCTGGTTGCAACAATAAATACACGAGTACGGCGCTCAGCCATCCAGGTTAATAAGGTGCCGAGTAAACGCTGCGATACGCCATTATCGTTACCATCCTGCGCCATGCCTTTTTCGATTTCATCCAACCATAACACGCAGGGTGACATTGCATCGGCCAGTTTTAACGCTTCACGCAAATTGCGTTCGGTTTCACCATGGAATTTATTGTAGAGCGCACCTACATCCATCCGCATTAACGGCAAGCCCCATAAACCGGCAACGGCTTTGGCCGCCAGACTTTTACCACCGCCCTGCACGCCCAGTAATAAAATGCCTTTGGGTCTATCGAGTTTGGAGTCATCATCATTAAACGCATCGCGACGCGTCAACAACCAGCGCTTCAAATTGTGCAGGCCACCGACATTGGAAAAATCTTCCATTTGCTGTTCAAAGCTGACAACACCTTCCATATCCAGCAAGGCAAATTTTGCTTTATTGATGCGTGGCAAATCATCTTCATTTAATGAGCCATCATTCCAGATGGCACCGCGTACCAAACGCCGTACATCACTAGCATTCATACCCTGCAAATTATTAACGAGTTTTTTCAGCGTGATGTTGTCTGTTTTTACGCGCGCGCCAGCATGGCGATCAGACCAATCCTTCGCTTCCTCACGAATAATTTCCATGATTTTATCTTCATCCGGCAACGTAAGCGCGTAGCTCCCACTGTAGCGGGATAATTCGGCAGGCAAGCGCAATTGATGACTCAGAAAGACCAAGGTATGGGGAACGGCAAAATGATTAAGTGCGATGTCTTTTAACAAGCGAACAATTTGTGGTTGATCAATCAGAAACGGATGTATATCGCACAATGCATACATACCCGGTTGCAGTTGTTGTTTGATATGGCGAAGCATTTCCTCTGCTTCATTTAATTCCGAACCTTTCGGAACCAGTTGCGGCCCAAAATTCAGTCGCGACAAACCGTCAGTGACGGACCAGCGATGTAAATCCTTGCTGTGTTTGTTCGCTACTTTAAGCAGCACATCCAGTGCTTTCTTTTCTTCATAGGTTTCGATCACCAGCAAGGGAATGCGGGAATCCAGCAACAGTTTGATTTCATCAACATCGTGCACGCTTGTCTCCTTTCGATCCGACAGTTCTTTGTTCTATACAACCAAGCTGTTTGTCCAACAGCCGTTAAGTGGTAGGGAACAAGCATGCAGTGACGACCCACTCCTTGCAATAGCTTTCTACACAAACTGTTAAGGCGCGATGACTTCAACCATCCTCCGCAAGCGGATATCACGACTGGAAGTACCTACCTCAATTTCATAGCGGCCGGGATCAACGGTGTAGGATTTTTTCTGTTCATCATAAATCAACATATCCTTATCCGGCTGCAACGCAAAATGTAGTGTACGTGATTCCCCTTTACGCAAGGATACTCGCTGCACTGCGCGCAACTCTTTTAACGCACGGGTTCGTATAGACTGCTGTGGTTTGATATAGACCTGCACCACCTCATCGCCTGCCAATTTCCCGGTATTTTTTACTTGCACTTGCAGATTCAATTTTTGCTGCGCGGTGATACGGGTTTGATCCAGTGTTAATCCCGAATAGTTAAAACGGGTATAGGACAATCCATAACCAAACGGGTAAAGCGCTTCGCCATTAAAATAACGGTAAGTACGGTTCACCATGGAGTAATCATCGAATGCTGGCAAATTTTCATCCGCTTTATAGAAAGTAATTGGCAAGCGCCCGGCGGGATTGAAATCACCAAACAAGACATCCGCCACAGCATTACCCCCGCGCTGGCCGGGATACCAACTCATTAAAATTGCTGGCAGGTTTTTATCTGCCCAATCAATTGCCATTGCTGAACCACCGGTCAACACCATCACGATGGGTTTACCGGTTTTATGTAACTGTTCCAGTAATTTTTGTTGTATGGCGGGCAAGCGAATATCGGTACGATCACCACCGGCAAAACCGGGATAATTCACTTTCATTTCTTCGCCTTCCACATCCCCCGTTAAACCACCCACAAAAACAATTACGTCCGCATTTGTTGCAGCCGCGATAGCTTCATCAAAAGGTGATTTGGCACCCGGCAAACGCCAGGCGAGACGCACTTCAGCATCGCGGATATCTTCAAAATACTCCAGGGTGATGTTGTAGGCTTTGTCCGCTTGCAATTCAATTTGCACGCTGTGGCTGCGCAAACGTTCGGCCAATTGCCAGGAATCGATTATTGTTTTGCCATCAACTTTTAAACGCACACCGTCATTGGCGCTGACATTTAATTCATAAACTCCGGAGATGGGTGGTAATAATTGGCCGGTCCAACGCACGCTGAAATTATCGCCTGCCAAGCCTGCGCCCGCAGCAATTTCACCGCGTGCAACTAATGAATCTGTGGGTGCTCCACGGTCCCACCGAAATGCGATACGTGAATCAACACGCGTGAATATAGGAGTTCCTACGGGTTCAACCCCCTTAAAATATTCGCCACGTAAACCCTGCTCGGTCGAATTTTCTGAAGGTCGTAAATAAGCGGGATCAATCACTGCCGCTGCTCGAGGATCTTCCCGCCCATCAACCAAATCAACTCCACGCGCATAAATAACTTTTGTAGCAGGAGCAACCGCAGCGCGGATACCTTGCAAAATAGTCACCGGCGCAGCGGGGGTGCCGTAATAATTACCAAGTAACGACATGACTTCATCTGCTGTCGGGCCGATAACCGCAATATTTTTCACCGATTTTTTCAGCGGCAAAATGCCATTATTTTTTAACAGTACAATCGATTGTTGCGCTGCTTTGCGTGCAAGCTGATCATGCGCGGCAGATTGATTAACCGAATAGGGAATTTGTGCCCAGGGTACATCAGCGATGGGGTCAAACATTCCCAGACGGAAACGTGTTAAAAACAAACGACGCAATGAATCATCAAGTTCCGCTTCACTGACCAAACCTTGCTTAACGGCATTCACCAGCGCGTGATAAGTTTTTCCGCAGTTTAATTCAGTGCCTTTTTTAACACCGAGTGCCGCAGCTTCTTCAGCGGTATCAGTAATTTTGTGATGCAAGAAAATATCTTCGATGGAATCGCAATCGGAAACGACATAACCGGTAAACCCCCAATCCTTACGCAAAATATCAATTAACAATCGTTGACTGGCAGATGCTGACTCACCACCAACACGATTATATGCACCCATCACCGAGGCTACTTTTCCTTCCTGTACCAATGCTTTAAACGCAGGCAGATACGTTTCATATAAATCACGTTCACTCGGAGAAACATCGAAATGATGACGCTCTGCCTCAGGCCCGGAATGCACCGCAAAATGTTTGGCCGTTGCATCCGTTTTGCGATATTTGGTTGTTGGCGCACCGGCGTAATCGCCCTGCAAACCTTTGACAAATTCCACACCCATGCGACTGGTAAGATAAGGGTCTTCGCCATAGGTCTCTTGGCCACGCCCCCAGCGAGGATCGCGAAAAATATTAATGTTTGGCGACCAGAATGTGAGCCCTTGATAACGCAACCGCTGGTCGCGCCGGGCGAATTCGTGGTACTTTGCCCGCCCTTCGTCACTGATAACGCGCGCGACTTCACCAATTAACGCTGGATTAAACGTCGCCGCCAAACCAATCGCCTGCGGAAATACAGTGGCATCACCGGCGCGTGCCACACCGTGCAAAGCTTCGTTCCACCATTCATATTTGGGTACTCCCAAGCGTGGGATTGCAGGAGCATCATTGAGCATTTGTGCAACTTTTTCTTCCAGAGACATACGTGACACAAGATCAGCTGCGCGCATTTCAAATGTACGTGAAGTGTCCTTATAAATAACGTTTTGGGCTGGAACCGATACTTGTTGAGCATTAACGGACAACGACGAACTCATCACTACAAACGTTAGTGAAAAAAATCGGGAAAAAAAAGAGAACGACATAAAGCTGAATCCCACTGGCTAGAAAAATTTATTATTTTTTGACTATAGTCATGGAGCATCTTGTATACAAGTAAATTAGGGTTAAGCCCGCGCTGGATTTCTGTTTTAATAACGTGTCTTCTATGGAGAACCGATTATGTCCCGGCACCTCAGCCTTATCGATAATTTCATCATCAATGCTGATCGCGCATTACGTACCCTGACAGCAGGTAGCGATATGACATGCGAACGCCCCTCACCTGCCCGCCCATTAGATGAAGCCGATCTAAATGATAGCGAGCGCAAACAAGCGGCCGCGCTGATGCGTGTTAATCACACAGGCGAAGTCTGCGCGCAAGCGCTTTATCAAGGACAGGCACTTACGGCGAAACTGCCACAAGTACGAAGCGAAATGGAGCACGCCGCTGAAGAAGAAATTGATCACTTGGTGTGGTGCCAGGAACGCATCGACGCGCTGGGAAGCCATACCAGTTATCTCAATCCGGTTTGGTATGGATTATCTTTTGCTATTGGCGCTGGCGCAGGCCTGATAAGTGATAAAGTCAGCCTGGGATTTGTGGCGGCCACTGAAGATCAAGTATGCAAACACCTGCAAAGTCATCTGGAGCAACTACCGGTTACCGATTTGCGCAGTCGCGCTGTGGTTGAACAAATGCTGGAGGATGAAGCACGCCATGCGGATATGGCATTGAGCGCGGGTGGTTATAACTTTCCAACACCGGTGAAGGGAATAATGACACTGGTTTCGAAAGCGATGACGCAAACCAGTTATTACATTTGAAAACTTATTGTGCTGATATTACCGATTACTGTTATTGGAGTTGCTTTATAACAACTCCAATACTGCAAAACCTATTATAAAAATACAAATAATCAGGCCTCACGAATCTCATATGAATGAGTAATCTCAACCCCTCCCGCTTCCAGCATAATTGATGCTGAGCAGTATTTGGTCGCCGACAATTCAACAGCACGTTTAACCTGGGCTTCCTTCAATTCTTTACCCGTTACCAAAAATTTCATATGGATTTTGGTAAATGGCGATGGCACGCCTTCAGCGCGCTCCGCATCCAATTCACAACGGCAATCAGTTACTTGTTGACGGGCTTTGGTCAAAATACTCATCACATCAAACGATGAACAACCTCCCAGTCCCAACAACAACATTTCCATCGGACGCACACCGGTGTTACGCCCACCATGATCCGGGGGGCCATCCATCAATACAGCATGGCCACTACCTGACTCACCAAGGAATTGGGCACCATCTACCCACTTCACTACTGCTTGCATAATTTATCCACCCGGTATTAGCCGATTATTAGAAAGGCGCGTAGCCTAGCATATAAAAAGTAGAAAGCCGAAATGTCGCATTATTCAACATTTAGTGTTAAGAAAGTCATTTTTTCTAGACAATTCAAATAACTAGGCTTATAACTGCATCACAAATTTTCAGGATGCTATGGCTGGTATCTAGCCGCCGAGCAGGCTTGTCGTCATAATAAATTTCATATGTGAATAAAATCATATAAAAATCCTCTCAACCATTACAAAAATCAGGAGCCACACCTTGGTCGCTGTCTCGCTAACGCCGCACATTAAGAATGTGGAAGAATTTCTAGTTCATTGTCACCGTCGCCGTTATCCCGCCAAAAGCACCATTATTTACGCTGGCGATAAGAGTGATTCTCTGTACTACATCGTTAAAGGATCAGTAACTGTACTGATTGAGGATGACGAAGGTCATGAGATGATCGTTGCCTACCTGAACGATGGCGATTTCTTTGGGGAAATGGGCCTATTCGACGAAAAAGACTCCCGTAGTGCTTGGGTTCGAGCCAAATCTGAATGCGAAGTGGCCGAAATCAGCTATGCCAAGTTCCAGGAAATTTCCGAAACCCACCCGGAGTTCCTGTTTGCCCTTGGCAGCCAGATGGCTCGCAGGTTGCGCGCGACCACTCGCAAGGTAGGTGACCTCGCCTTCCTTGATGTAACAGGCCGTGTTGCTCGTACACTCCTGGAGCTTTGCAAAGAGCCAGATGCGATGACTCACCCGGACGGAATGCAAATCAAGATTACCCGCCAGGAAATTGGCCGTATTGTTGGTTGCTCACGTGAGATGGTTGGTCGTGTACTTAAGACTTTGGAAGATCAAGGTTTGGTGCTGGTGAAAGGTAAAACGATGGTGGTTTACGGTACACGTTAACCACTTGATCAGATTAAAAAAATAAAGCCCGCATTAGCGGGCTTTATTTTTTTAATAAAAACTCAGGAAAAAAACTCTGCTAACGCTTGCCCAGGATCTTCTGCACGCATAAACGCTTCACCCACCAAAAATGCATGGACATTTTTATCACGCATCGCTTTTACATCTGCCGGAGCGAGGATACCGCTTTCAGTAACCACGATTCGATCATTACCAATTTTGTCCAGCAATTGGTAAGTTGTATCCAGCGTTACATCAAACGTGTGAAGGTTACGGTTGTTAATGCCGATTAACTTGTTAGGCAATTGCAATGCGATATCCAATTCACGTTCATCATGGACCTCTACGAGTACATCCAGACCAATATCATGGGCAAGCGCATTTAACTCTTTCAATTTTTCAGTTTGCAATGCAGACACAATTAACAGCACACAATCTGCGCCCAGCGCACGCGCTTCGTAAATATGATATTCATCCACCAGAAAATCTTTGCGGATTACAGGCAAATTCACAGCGGCACGAGCTTGCTGTAAATAAACATCAGCGCCTTGAAAAAAATCTACATCTGTTAATACTGATAAACACGCCGCACCACCTTTTTCGTAGGAACGTGCAATTTCATCTGGCACAAAATGCTCACGAATAACGCCTTTACTGGGCGATGCCTTTTTAATCTCAGCAATGACTCCAGCTTTACCTTGGGCAAGTTTACTTTCAATTGCTTTAACAAAGCCACGCGCTGGCGGCTGGGCTGCTGCGCGGATTTTTAATTCATCAAGCACAACACGTGTTTTTCGCTCAGCGATTTCTTCCCATTTGCGCGCGATTATTTTACGCAATACGGTTGGTGTATCAGACATGAAGTTTTCCAATTAATATTTATTTAATCATTCGAGATATTGGGTGAACGCTGCCAGTTCACGAATTTTTTCGCCGGCAAGACTACTCCCGATAGCATCACGGGCCATCTCAACGCCATCCGACAAACTGCCGGCAACACCACTGACATAAATCGCGGCACCAGCGTTGAGAGCGATAATATCTGCTGCTTTTTCGGCATACTGACCACGTCGGTTACCCAATGCATCCCGAATTAATAGTAGAGAATCTTCAGCATTACTCACACTCAGACCAATCAGACTTTTTGATTGCATTCCAAAATCTTCCGGTTTGATTACATATTCGCGAATCTCGCCATTTTTTAATTCAGCAACCTGAGTTTCGGTAGCAAGGCTAATTTCATCAAGGCCATCTTTTGCATGAACCACCATCACATGCTCGCTACCCAAACGCGCAAGCACTTCAGCCATAGGTTTGCAAAGCTCGCCATTAAATACACCAATTACCTGACGCTTTACATTGGCAGGATTAGTCATAGGCCCAAGCATATTAAAAATGGTGCGCATTCCTAATTCTTTTCTTGGTCCAATCGCATGACGCATAGCGCTGTGATGAGCTGGGGCAAACATAAAACCTACACCAATTTCTCTCACACAACGCGCAACTTGTTCAGCAGAAATATCCAATTTTATTCCCGCTGCTTCTAATACATCAGCACTACCTGTTGAACTTGATACAGAACGATTTCCATGTTTTGCAACTCGACCACCAGCGGCTGCGACCACAAATGCACTCGCTGTGGATACATTGAATAGATTAGCGCCGTCACCTCCGGTGCCGCACGTATCCACCAGGTAATCAACCTCAATATTGACCGGAGTAGCCAGTTCACGCATTACCATAGCCGCGCCAGCAATTTCATCCAGGGTTTCACTCTTCATGCGCAAGGCTACCAGGAAACCACCAATTTGCGCCGGAGTCGCGCCGCCAGTCATAACGGTGCGCATTACTGAAATCATTTCTTCAGTACTTAAATCGATTTGAGCAACCAATTTTGTTAATGCTTGTTTAATGTCCATTGCCCGCTACCTTTTTTGTCTGGTTATACCGGCACATTGCTGTGCCGGTTTATGGAGCTTTGTGTCAGGTTGATAGTTAATTTAATAGGCAGTTAAAAAATTGCGCAGCATATCGTGTCCATGCTCAGTCAAAATGGATTCAGGATGAAACTGCACCCCTTCTACAGCAAGGGTTTTATGTTTCACTCCCATAATCTCGGCCATACTACCGTCTTCATTTTGAGTCCAGGCAGTAATTTCCAGGCAATCAGGAATGCTCTCCTTTTCAATCACCAATGAATGATAACGAGTTGCCTGGAAGGGATTTTTTAACCCTTCAAATACTCCGACGTTTTTGTGATACACCGGAGAGGTCTTTCCATGCATGACAAAAGGTGCGCGTATCACCTTTCCGCCAAATGCTTGCCCAATACTCTGATGCCCTAAACAAACACCCAGTAGCGGAATTTTGCCCGCAAATGTTTTAATGGTTTCAACAGATACTCCCGCTTCATTAGGTGTACAGGGCCCGGGAGAGATAACAATTTTTTGCGGTGCGAGTGTAGCAATCTCTGCAACCGTTATCTCATCATTGCGCACTACTTTGATGTCAGCGCCAAGCTCACCAAAATATTGCACCAGGTTGTAAGTGAAAGAATCGTAGTTATCAATCATCAGAATCATTTTGCACCACCTTTTACCGCTACCTCACCAACCATATCAACCGCTTTAAAAATTGCGCGCGCTTTATTCATGGTTTCTTTCCATTCCAATTCAGGAATAGAGTCCGCTACTACACCGGCACCAGCTTGCACGTACAATTTCTTATTTTTTATAACGGCAGTACGAATCGCAATAGCGGTGTCCATATTACCGTTCCATGAAATGTAACCCACAGCTCCGCCATAAATGCCACGTTTTTCAGGTTCCAATTCATCGATAATTTCCATTGCTCGAATTTTGGGAGCACCACTCAATGTTCCCGCCGGCAACGCAGCACGCAGAACATCCATAGCACGCAATCCCTCATTTAACGTTCCCGTGACATTAGAGGTAATGTGCATTACATGGGAGTAGCGTTCTACTACCATTTTATCGGTCAGTTTAACGCTGCCAACTTTGGCGACCCTTCCAACATCATTTCGCCCTAAATCAATCAACATCAAATGCTCTGCGATTTCCTTGGGATCATTAACCAATTCAATTTCCAATGCTTTGTCTTCTTCCAGAGTTCGTCCACGCCGGCGTGTACCGGCGATTGGGCGAACCGTTACCTCACCATCTTCCAATCGCGCAAGAATTTCAGGGCTGGAGCCGACAACATGGTGATCATCCAAATCCATAAAATACATGTAAGGTGATGGATTAAGATTGCGTAATGCGCGATAAACATTAATAGGCTCACCCGTAAAATCAATCGCCATGCGTTGTGCGACAACGACTTGCATGATGTCGCCCGCAAGGATGTAGTCTTTAATTTTATCTACATAACGATGGAAGCTTTCTTCGCCGCAATTGGATTTAAACAGCCGCTCGCTATCACCGTTATTGCCTAAAGATAATTTAGGTGTTGCAGGAATTTCACCACGCAGTTTTTTCTCAAGCTCATCAAGACGCGCATTGGCTTTGGCAAATGCATTTTCAATTTCCGGATTAGCATGAATAACAAATATCAACTTACCGGCAAGGTTATCAAACACCAATACTTCATCAGAAACACTTAATAAAATATCCGGGGTGCCAACTACATCTGCCGGTGTTGTGACTTTCAGATGCGGCTCAACGTAGCGCACACAGTCATAACCAAAATAGCCAACCAAGCCACCCGTAAAACGCGGCAATCCTGGTAACTCCGGTGCTCGATAGCGTTCTTTAAATTCTTCAACAAAGGCTAATGCGTCAGCGCATTGATGAGATTCTATGACGGCGCCATCCCGCTCTACCGTCACCTTTTCGCCGAATGCTTTGAGCACTGTGCGGGCAGGTAAGCCAATCATGGAGTAGCGCCCCCACTTTTCTCCGCCTTGTACTGATTCAAATAAATAAGAGTATGGACCGGCGGCCAATTTGAGATAGGAAGACAATGGAGTATCAAGATCGGCCAAGACTTCACGCATGACCGGAATGCGGTTGAAGCCTTGCGCGGCTAATTCGATAAATTGTTCAGAATTCATGGCATTACCTTTGGCCCGCTCAAGTTCTTTGTACAAGAAGTGGCAAGCTGCTTCGTATTATTGAAATCGGTTCAGGTTCTCGTTGCACGCACAGCTGACTGATATCCATAGCGCAACAGAGAAAGGGCGGGTCTTGCACAGAACTGCTGGACAGGCAAGACAATAGGAACTAGCGACGCCATCGGGCGATGAGGTAGGCAGTACACTCTGTAATAATTAAGGTTGCGTGTCTCACGAGGAATTTTCCTGATTAAGCTAAAGCCAGTGTACTGAATTATTCAACGACTGCCTACCCTCACCCTGGTTAATCAACCAAGGCTAACTGGGCATGCATCTCGGCAATAACTGCTTTGTAATCGGGTGCATTGAATATTGCTGAACCGCAAACAAACGTATCCGCACCTGCTTCGGCAACAGCCCGGATGTTCCCCACCCCAACGCCACCATCCACTTCAAGGCGAATAGGTAAACCACTGGCATCTATTAAGGTGCGCGCCTCACGGAGTTTATCTAACACATACGGAATAAATTTCTGTCCGCCAAAACCGGGGTTTACAGACATCAATAGCAACATGTCCATCTTGTCCATGACATATTTAATTTTGTCGAGTGAACTGGCCGGGTTAAGCACCAAACCGGCTTTACAGCCTTTGTCTTTAATCAATTGCAATGAGCGGTCAAGATGCCGTGTAGCTTCAGGGTGAAAGGTAATATAAGTAGCCCCTGCATCAGCAAACTGAACAATAAGGTCATCTACAGGTTCAACCATTAAATGAACATCCATGGGGGCAGTTACTCCATAACTGCGTAACGCTTTACACACCATAGGCCCCAGTGTCAGATTGGGGACATAATGATTGTCCATTACATCGAAATGAATAATATCAGCGCCTGCCTCTAACACAGCGTCTACCTCAGCTCCCAGGCGGGCGAAGTCAGCAGAGAGTATGGAAGGTGCAATTTTGTAATCCCGTTTAAAGTTCTGCATAAATTAAAGTTCTTTGTGGATATCCCGATATTTGTAGTAGTTGGCGCTAGGCTATAAGGTCAAGCGTCCATTTATCAGATCATTTTACGTGATAAGGTTCGTAACCAAAACCCGATAAGATGCCAGAATGCAGCCGATCCAACGTTCCACACCAATAAAACCCCTCCATATTCTCGCGAGTTTAATCTTGTTATGGGGTATTGCTACGCCCGGTGTGTATGCCCAGGAGCCCGCTACTGAAGCCCCACCAGTACCCACTGTAACAATTGAATCCAGTTCATTATCCTCTGAAACGCCTCTTCACCCTTCACGGGATATGCGTGATAGGACACTCTACGCCCGGGCGATTGGCGATCAAGCACAATGGCTGGATACCGAATACGGCAAGGTTCTGGCGCTTTATCGACCGACAGAAGCTAAAAAGACCGAAGGAGTACTGGTTTTATTTCATGCTGCTGAAGATCCCGAGTTTTGGCCTCCTATACTTGAAAACCTACGCGCTAACTTACCCCGTTATGGCTGGGAAACATTGGCCATGACACTCCCGCAACAATATCCTTTGCCAGTACCGATCCGTCATAGCTCTTCCAGTACCAGCACCTTGAATAATCAAGAAGAAGCAGAGCCCGAAACAACCCAGACTAAACCTGACACGGGTTCAGCTTCTTCAACGGACAATAGTACTCCCAATCAATCATCCTCCTCAGCAGTAGCCAGAACGACACTAATCCAGGCTTATGTCGATGCCACGTTCAAGTTCTTACAAGATAAAGGCCAATTCAATGCTGTGTTATTAGTGGACAACAGTTCAGCTCCTCCAGTTCTGCAACAGCTACTACCGCAAATCAGGCAAAACCCGGGAGATCCGGAAACTATTGATGGACCACTGCAAGCAGTAGTCATTACCAATTTGCAATCCCAGGAACTATTGGATACCAGCGAATTATCGGCACTCTTTACCAATAAAGACTTACCTGTGTTAGATGTATTTTTTAGCCCGGATGATGCAGAACAACGCAAAGCACGTGATCTGCATCGCGCGGTCGCAATGCGTCAAAAGCTTGAAAATTACTACCAGGCCTTATTGGATAACCAACCCAAAATGGTAGAAAGCGATCCTCGTAGCTTTCTTACTGCGCGAGTGCGGGG